>NZ_RQVV01000054.1 GCF_009295515.1 Erwinia endophytica
GGGCAGCATGTGGCAGCAGAGTTTTGTTAACAATATGAGTTCGCCGGACGCTTACAAAGGACCTGGTATCAGTGCCAGAATATTGACTGTTCCTGCACTTTCACCGCACTGGAAAGCGTGGAGAAGATAATCATGAAACCCAGCCGGACAAAAGACGCAGAACGCCTACCAGAACCACCGGAAAGAAAACCGCAGGTTCTGGGGCGCTATGGCTCAAACAGCAATCTGTCAAAGCGTCAGCAGATCCCCGTATGAAAATACAAAACTCACACTCCCCGGCCACCGCGCCGGGATTTTTATGCCCTTTCTCTGGCTGGCCTGTCGTTCTGTGTCAGTGCATGACTATGCCGCATGAAAACGCATGAATTTATGCAACTGATTTCCCCCGCCTGAGACCAGTAGCAGCCTGCGCTGAGACCCTTCATGCAGGCGCATGAAAACCACTCCATAAAGCGGACAGGCGTGGCGGGGGTACGAGCGCGCGCAGCGAGGTTTATATCTTTTGTAAAACGGCCTCGAATTCCCTTTTTAAATCCTCAAACTTTTCAATTAACCGCTCTAAATATTCTGAATTTCGGTATTGAAGAAGAGCATTCGTAAAGTCATTTAATGAGGCGTCATTTTCCAAAATCTTTTCGTCCAAGAATTTTTTGTATGAAATACAACCTGATTCATTATCTAATGAATCACCTATATATTTTTGCTCTAGAGACCTAATGACCGGGAAGCCTAATGAGTTATGCCTTAGCTCAATAGATACATTCTTTATTAACTCAGTTATTAGTATTTCATCTTTGGTTGGAGAAAAAACAGACAAATCCCTATTCCTCCTGAATAACTCAGCCCAACATAGATATTGGCAAATATAATATCTAGTACTATCAAAATAATAGACATCAGATGTTAATGGATGATTATCTTTAATGTATAACAGCCTCCCTAAAACCCCATTAGCAGCACTAAGCAGGGTTAATCCCCACCTGCCAACTTCAAGTTCCTTAGCTTGTTTCAAATTATAAGCACGCTCTTCTTGACTTCTCCTCAATTCACTTTCAAACTTTAGCTTGCTTTTATAAGATTCAATCCCTCTCTTGTCCACGTGATTTAAAAAAAGCTTACAAATAAACCCTATTATTGCCAAGGAAACACTTGAAGAAATAAGTCCCTCCCAAAAAACACTCATTTCTCACCTCGCTCTAAGAGAGCATTAAAATCAAAACCAGGAGGATTGTGTTTGATCACATCAGATACTAATCTAAATGATCTAAATTGAGCCTCCCTCAATGCAGAGATATCTAAACTAGTCGTTAATATGCAATGATTTTCACCGCCTTTAACATATATCTTATTTGATATAGTACTACTTGTTGGTTGTATAACACATGAACCTCCATAATGGGATGTATTTGATTGGGCTACATAGCAATGTAAATCCCTAGCCGCCGCTTCAGTAATATGCTGATAATAGTTTATATCTTTGTTCCAAACACAAGCAAATAAAACATCAAGTTGAGATCGGAAAAGAGCTCTATGCTCAATATTAGCAAGTTCGAAACAATTATACGTTGAAAAAGATATACCCTTCCATTTCACTAAATGATAGCGTTGTTTATGGACTTTGGGCTCCCCTATTTTTAGCCTTAAAGATCTTAGCATTTCAACCTCACAAGGAGCATAGTGATTTTTTATTCTAAACGATAGCAGGCTTGACTTATGTTTATAGTGAGTAGTGTATGGCAACATCTCAACTAATATGTTACTTGCGCAGTTGTTTATAACCCAATGCTCAAGACCAAAAATGAATGCCATCTGTTTACGCCTAGAATGTGCAGCCATAAATGGCAACCACGAAACAGGTATTGATAACTCAGGAAGTAATAAAATCTGGACATTTTCTTCCGTCGCCGAATTTAAAATCTTATAAAGATTTCTCTGCCTCTCATAGCTTAAATTTGGAGATTGATCTTCCCTACAAGCACTTTCTATTGAATGTCTTTCTACTTTCATATTAGCAAGAGCAATTTTAACTTCCTGCCCGCTATACTTCCGGCTTACATCAACTCTAATTTCTAATGCTTTCTTGTTCTTTATTTTTTTTACGACGCAATATTTGGAATGATGCTCATTAGAGGCAGTAAATTTGTTCAATTTTTTTCTATGAAGCGCATCAATTAAATCGAACAATTGTCTTTCATCGGCATGGATATAACGAGGCGTTCTATCAAGCTTTCTATCGACCAACTGCATATTATTTATTTTTTTATATAATTCCTCCTCAGTCAGATCTCCGTCATAGCTAGTATAGTTGGCCAATGGCCAAGATACTAGATTATGCCGAATCATATTACTATCTCGGAATCGTCTAACTAAATCAGACATCTTAGGGTTTTGGCTAAGAAGCGACTTAATACTCTCCAATGCTTTATTGTCAGAAGTCTCGTCACCTAAAATAACATTCAAATCTAATAACGCAACATTAAGGCATAGTGATATATCAATATACTCATGCATACAACTTACAAGCTTTAATGTTATTAGGTCTTTCGCCCCCGTCAATCTCATCTTATTTATAGTTTCATTTATTTGTTTATAAAACGAAACAGAAAACCCATACTTTTTGGTTATTAAAGTATATGAAAGCACTTTTTCCCATAACCTACTAAATCTGAGACAATTCTCACCTTTAAAAAACATCGTTATTTGCTTTAAAGTGTTCTCACTCGATGGTAAATTGCAAAGCCTATGCGCCATTATATGAGATGATATATATTTTGATAGTTCCGCTTCATTTTCCGCAAGTCCTACTATGCTTCTGAATTTATTTGCAGAACCATCAAATAGAATATCATATGCAAATTTATCTAGGTCGTTTGATATATGTTCATCAGGTAAAAACCTAAAAGCGCTACTTCTATTTTCAATTTCCTGTTTGAAAATTTGCAGCCCCGCGAGACTATGTTCTTTATTAAAATAATGAAAAATAAGTTTATCTTTTTGAACAGGCAACCCGTGATATTCTTTAGTTAAAGAAAAATCATTAAATTCTTGGCTTGTCAGTTCTATGAAATCACCAAGAGTATTATCAATAAATTTTATGACTTCATCACCTTGACTATCAACATCAATATTTGGAGATGAAAACACAAAAAGAATGTCATCCACATACCTCCCATAGTAAGAGGGATTTATTTGTGATTTAATATCATTATCAAAATCCATCAAATACCAATTGGCTAGTACCGCAGAAGAGGTAAAACCAATTGGGATACCCTTTTCAACTGAATATGGGTGTGTCTCACTAATATAAGGAGATATTTTATCTCTATACTTTTCATGCATAGATCTTAATTTTTCATTAAGAAAAAATGAAAGATCTTTAGTTCCATCTAACTGCTTTTCTTCAATGATAGTTTCGATATCATCAAAATTAATATCGATATTGTAGTAGAACCCTTTAAGATCCAATGAGAGGATAGCAACATCGTTTTTATCCTTTTCGATAACATCGATGGCTTTATCGATACCACCATCACGCCATCGATTATAATTTTCAACATATCTTTCAAAGAGGTTTTTTTCTGTCACCCTATTGAAAGATTCAGAATTTTTTGAATATTTCTTGATTGTATTTGATATTCTATTTCCATATACCGAACTTGAAAATATATCATCAAGCATTGAGCCGACAAAGATTGACCATAGCGTCTCGATTAAATATATTTCAACAGGTGCCACAATCAAATAATTGACTGAAATGACCGAATACTCGGCTGTAGTTTTATTATTACTTAAAAAAAGAGCGCCGCTATTTTGTTGAACACCCAAATGGCTATCAATCTTTTTTGGCAAAATACCCACATCAATTTTATTCAACCATTGTTCAAAATCATTTTCATTCTTATTATTAAAAAAATTAACGACCTTGTTTATCTTTCTATCAAAGTTAGTGTTTTCGAATCTGGCAATCTCAGATTTTAAATAAAAATTTAAATTTTCATAGTATGCATATGACTTGAGACAGTTATACGCACTAATAACTACATCCTTTGTTATCATAATTCACCATTCCGCTGCGTGATTTTTTCAATAATTACTTTAGCTACATTTTCCTACTACAATCTATAATATCTTTAAATTCGTCATCCAAGTCTTTTCGCAAAATCGTATGGTGTAATATTATCGATACGATTTTCATCTAAATAATCAGCCCACCACTGCACCATCAATCTCCGCTCATCTAAATGCTCAGAAGTGTGAATATATGCTGCACGTACATTATTACGCTCTGAATGACTCAATTGGCGTTCTATAGCATCATCACTCCATAAACCCGATTCCCCCAGCGCGCCGCGCGCCATCGTCCTGAATCCATGCCCACAGACCTCTGTTTTCGTATCATAGCCCATAGTACGCAACGCACCGTTTACTGTGTTTTCACTCATGACCTTCGTTGCGTCGTGATCTCCCGGAAAAAGTAGCTCTTTATCACCACTGATTTGCTTAAGCTGCTCTAACAACACTACAGCTTGTCGACTAAGCGGAACTATATGTTCCTCTTTCATCTTCATGCCACGATGGGAGTAACGCACACCTTTAATTTCTTCCCGTTTTGCTGGTATGCGCCATATTGCTTTTTCAAAGTCGAACTCATCCCAGCGTGCAAAACGTAACTCACTGGAACGAACAAAAGTGAGTAAAGACAGTTCTACGGCAATCCGGGTCATCATCCGGCCACGGTATGCCGCAAGGCGAGCAAGAAATTCAGGGAACCGGCTGGATGGTAGAGCTGGATAGTGTCGCGCTTTGGTTGTTGATAAAGCACCGATCATATCAATAGCGGGATTAGATTCAATATAATCGTTCTGCACGGCATAGCGCATTATCGCCGTAACACGCTGCTGAAGACGCTGAGCGACATCATGCCTGCCACTGGCATCAACGGCCTTAATAGGTGCTAAGAGCTGGCTGGTTTTCAGTTTACAAACATCTGCCGAACCGATATGAGGGAAAATATACAATTCAAGATAGCGCAGGATCCGGGAACGATGGTCATCACTCCAGCGCTTATTACTGGCATGCCATTCGCGAGCGATCGTTTCAAAAGTGTAGGCCCCCGCATTTTCAGCCTGGGCTTCTTTCTGTTCAGCTTTGGGGTCAATCCCCTGCCCTAATATCTTTTTAGCTTCATCACGCTTAGCACGTGCCTCAGCAAGCGTTACTGTCGGCCAGACGCCAAAGGCAAGGCGGTCCTCTTTTTTGTCGGCAGGACGCCGGTACTTCATGCGCCAGTATTTAGATCCTTTGGTGGACACCTCAAGATACAAACCGCCACCGTCGGCCATTTTATAGTTTTTTTCTTTGGGTTTTGCAGTTTCGACCTGACGGGCGTTGAGCTTCATTTGGGGGCACATTTTCTATCGAAGTGAGGATGCCCCCAATTATGCCCCCAGCAATGTCCGGATTGCAACGGATGTGCCCGGACGAATTTGGAGCAAAAAAAAGCCTTTCGCCTTTTTTTCAGTAACTTATGGACTGTTACGGACGTTCTCAAACATACTTATGGTGCCGAAGGCCGGACTCGAACCGGCACGTATTTCTACGGTTGATTTTGAATCAACTGCGTCTACCGATTTCGCCACTTCGGCACTGAAGGGGTTGCGGAAAACGTTGGGGATTATACCGTTACCCTTCGTTTCCGCAACCCCTATCCGCTGTCTGGCGTTCGACTGCTGAAAAAAACGTCTGTTCGTCTGCCGTTGCCCGTGTCGTTCCTATTGTTCCCGCCCTTGCGCTGGCAATCTGTCTGTTGTCTGAGAGGGAAAAATTCCGTTGCAGCATCAGGATAGTTTGCCTACCCTGGTTAATGACCCCACGACCGGGAATGCGCATTCGCCAGGACTAATCTCAAAGAAGGCTCCGGGTGCCGCTGTCGATAGGCATCCGGGGAACTCCCCCGTTATCATGTAGTCTGATGGTGGAGAGCGAAGCGCAAGGTCATTGCACTGTGCTGCGCCGGATAACACAGAAAGGGTATATAAATGAAAGCAGCATCTCAGATGATTTTGGCTTTAACGGTTTCTTCTTCTCTGTTCGCGGGTGTGGCCTCTGCGGCCAGTTGGCAGGATCAACTCAGCAGCGCGGCAAATTCACTCAGCCAGAATTCCAGCGCGGCGTCCACGGCTCAGAGCGGCACGTCAATAGAATCGCTGACCGGTTTGCTGAACGGCGGCAATCAGTCGCTCAGTTCCAGCAGCATGACGAACGCCGCCGGGGTGCTGCAATATTGCGTACAGAACAACGTTGTCGATAGCAGCGCCAGCTCGGTCAAAGATCAACTGATAAGTAAGCTGGGCCTGACGGATACCAGCAAGGCACAGGAAACCGCTGACTACAAACAGGGTCTGAGCGGGTTGCTGAACACCGGCAATAACCAGCAGATAAACCTGAAGAGCCTGAGCGATACCGCTCTGGGTAAAAAAGTTAAAACCAAAGCCTGTGATCTGGTCCTGAAACAGGGTAAACAGTTTATCTCTTAATCCATGGTGAGGCTGTCCCCTCATCTGCTTTCCGCGAGCCAGTGCGGGTCAGTGGCTCGTTTTTATCTCCGCGACGTGTTTAAAAAGGTTCAAACAGTGCGCCGATTTCCTCTTCGCTGAATTTGGCGGCGACGGCCCCGTCTTCCGTCAGGATACTGTGCGCCAGACTGGCTTTTTTCTCCTGCAACGCCACGATTTTTTCTTCGATACTGCCCGCTACCACCAGTTTGTAAACGAAGACGGTTTTGTCCTGCCCAATACGGTGAGCCCGATCCGTCGCCTGGTTCTCTGCTGCCGGATTCCACCAGGGATCGTAATGGATAACCGCATCCGCCGCCGTCAGATTTAAACCCACCCCTCCCGCTTTCAGACTGATCAAAAACAGCGGAACCTCCCCGTTTTGAAAACGAGCCACCGCAGCCTGGCGGTCACGCGTTTCTCCCGTTAACATTACATAAGGAATTTTCAGCTTATCCATCGCCTCAGCTATCAGCGTTAACATCTCAGAGAACTGAGAGAACAGCAGAATTTTACGCCCTTCAGCGATCAGTTCTTTCACCATCTCTCTGAGCATATCCAGCTTAGCCGACTCGTTGACTTTCTTCGCCCCGGGCAATTTTACCAGCCGTGGGTCACAGCAGACCTGACGCAATTTAAGCAACGCATCCAATACTACAATATGGCTGCGCGCCAGGCCTTGCTCCGCAATCGCCTCGCGAATTTTCTGCTGCATGGCCACACGCATCGCCTCATACAGATCACGCTGCGCCCCTTCCAGCCCGACACTTCTCACCATCACGTTCTTTGGCGGCAGTTCTCCGGCGACCTCATTTTTGCTGCGTCTGAGCATAAAAGGACGGATACGCCGGGCCAGTACAGTTCTTTTGAGCTGATTACCTTCTTTTTCAACAGGCGTTCGCCAGCGCTGAGTAAACTCTTTCGCTGAACCTAAAAACCCGGGTAACAAAAAGTCGAACTGTGACCACAGCTCGCCCAGATGATTTTCCAATGGCGTCCCCGTCAAACACAGGCGATGGCGAGCCTGAATGGCGCGGATGGCCTGCGCCGCCTGAGTACGACTGTTTTTGACATACTGCGCCTCATCGAGGATCAGCAAATGATAATCCACCGCAGCCAGTGCGTCGCGATCACGCCAGACCAGCGCATAGGTCGAAAGAATCACATCAAAATCAGCCAGTCGGTCAAAGAACGCCGTTCGCTGCGGACCATTTAACGCCAGCACGTTTAAACCGGGCGTAAAACGCGCCGCTTCATGTTGCCAGTTATACACCAGCGTGGTCGGCATCACGATCAACGCGGGTTTATCCAGTCGGCCAGCCTCTTTCTCCAGTTGAATATGCGCCAGCGTCTGGATGGTTTTTCCCAGACCCATGTCATCGGCCAGCACCCCGGATAAGTCATGTTGCCGCAGATACTGCATCCAGCTCAGCCCCTGTAACTGATAGTCTCGCAGTTGAGCATTAAGACCGGCAGGCGCCTCAACGGGTTGTAATCCCGTCGCCTGTTGCAACCGCCGGGCCAGTGAGAGGACCGCGCTTTCACCGTTGAACTGCCATCTTCCACTGTCTTCCAGCGTGGCCAGTCTGCCGGCATCCCACGAGGAGACCCGCAGTTTATCCGACTCGCTGCCAACAATCAGATCGACTAAATTACTCACCAGCCCTTTCAGACGCTGCGCCTTGATCAGCACTTTCTCCCGACGTTCGGTGTACAGCATGATCGCTTCGTCATCCGGGATAGCGCTGATGTCACCCAATCGCCAGCGTAAATCGCGCTTAAACAATTCGCTCAGCATTGGCACCAGGCTGACCACGCGCTGGTTAATCAGCACCCCCATTTCAACATCGAACCATCCCTCACTGTCCAGGGTGACGCTGCCGTCAATCTGGTCAATAACGGTGAAATTGAAACTGAAATCGGCGTCCATCTCAATCCGCCACCCCTTTGCACGCAGCTTTGGCAGCGCTTTATGGATGAACTCCAGCCACGAGCCCGGATCGTTAGGGTCGTTGACGGTGTAAAACTTTTCCGGCAACACTTTTCTCTGCGCGGGGGAATAATCCGTCAGGCGGGCCATGTTCAGTCCGGCTTTCTGCAACTGACTCAGGAAGGTTTTTTCCAGCGCTTCTGCGCGTTTCAGCATCACTCTCTCACCTGAAGGGCTGGAAAAGCTCTTCTTCGTGCTTCCCGCTTCGACGGCGATCCCCTCGTAATCAAAGCTAAATTTTGCAAAATCGACGGCCAACTTCTCAATGATGTAATGGCGAATATTGTAATGTTCAAAATACTGTGAGCTGAGCTGCAAACAGGGAACAGGCTCGGCATCAATGTGCCGGATGGACGCTTTTTCCAGCCAGGGCGGTGCGGGTAATTCCGCCGCGCATTCTTCGAATACCTCCGCCACCCACTCCGCATCTTGCTGGCGGATAGTCGGGACAGCAAGAAAGTCCTGCAACTGGCTGAACGAAAGGTCCAGGGTTAGCGGGCCTATTTCGCCCGCGGAACGATCGAGATAACAGGGAGGATCAACGAGGATCAGCAGATCCGCGGGCGGTTCAATCGCCAGAGAAGCCTGCAATAAATCATTTTGCAACGGCTGCCAGCCCGGTAAGGCCTGACGCACAGCCCCTGTCTTAAGCCAGATAACTTCCGTGACTGGCGTTAAAATATCCTCCGGCATCACCACGCAACGGTCGGTCGCCAGGATTTTATCAAGGATGCGGGCGCCGTTTTTTCCCTGTAGCGGATAACTGGCGTAATTCACATATCCGGCCGTGCTTAACAACATTTGCAGGATAATCAGGTCATCATCAGTGATAAACGCCGGTCGTCTGGTCACCGCAGCCCTGGCATTACTCCACTCGCTGTCAAATTCACCGATGTCGCCCTGCTTATTCAGTTTAGCCTTCAGAAAACGCACCTCCACCCCATCTTGGTAAGGGGCCTCCGCCAGACCATAAACCAGTGCATGCGTCGGTCGCTTCGTCGCTTTGGCCTGCCTGCCGCGCTGCTGTCGAAAACGCTCAGCCCACTCCACCAGGGCATAATTGATGCCGCCCTGCGTCATCTCCGCAGCTCTGGCAAGCCAGGTCAGCGCCAACGCCGCCGCATGTTTACACTGCCACTGCACCGGGCAGGAACACTGCCCGGAAAGCGTGAGACCGCCGTACATCGACGTAACGTGAACATACACCTGATAATTCTGCCTGGCCGTGCCTTTGACTGTACCGCTGATCCATGTACGTTCCGTCACCATCTTGCTGAAGGCACCGATATAGGGTTGTGCTTTCACCACCGTCTTACTGCCAAAATCACGCGTGACATCGGCAGAAGTAAACTCCCAGGGTTTCATTGGCTCCAAATCCTTTCACTGGCTTGTCCAGGAACCACTGTCATAGTGATTCATTTTATTACCCGTCCACCATCAATTTAACGTCCGCCGCCCTGATTGGCGAGTCGAATCGCACTGCAACAAACCGCGTCCGGCAACTGACGCTGGCAGTAACTGGCGTTTGTGGCCTGAAAGATAACGGCTATCGCGTGTCCTGGTGCACTCCGAAAAAGACGCCGCCGCCTCGCGGAACGCAGCCAGGGGCTGCTAGTATTACAAGATCCATTACTTTTTCACCGACTTACGGGGATAAGACACATGACCGAGCCACTGCTCATCGCGCAAACGACGGATATCGCGCTGCACCTCCTGCCAGGAATGGCCAACCGTCACGGTTTGATTACCGGAGCCACCGGAACCGGCAAAACCGTGACACTGCAAAAGCTGGCTGAGCGGTTTTCAAATATCGGCGTGCCGGTGTTTATGGCCGATGTGAAAGGCGATCTGACCGGTATCGCCAAAGAAGGCAGTGCTTCCGACACGTTGCTGACCCGTCTGGCGAAAATGGGTGTCACTGACTGGTCGCCACAGAGTAATCCGGTGGTGCTGTGGGATATTTTCGGTGAAAAAGGCCATCCCATCCGCGCCACCGTTTCGGATCTGGGACCACTGCTGTTGGCCCGTCTACTTGATCTGAATGAAGTACAAAGTGGCGTACTGCAGATAATTTTCCGCGTGGCTGACGATCAGGGCTTACTGCTACTGGATCTTAAAGATCTGCGCGCCATGACGCAGTATATCGGCGACAACGCCAAATCTTTCCAGACCCAGTATGGCAATATCAACAGCGCCTCGGTCGGCGCAATCCAGCGCGGCCTGCTGTCGCTGGAGCAACAGAGCGCCGAATACTTTTTTGGCGAACCGATGCTGGACATCAAAGACTGGATGCGTACCGACAGCTCGGGTAAAGGCGTTATCAATATCCTCGCGGCGGAAAAACTGTACCAAACCCCCAAACTCTACGCCACCAGCCTGCTGTGGATGCTCTCTGAGCTCTATGAGCAGCTACCGGAAGCCGGCGATCTGGAAAAGCCGAAGCTGGTGTTCTTCTTCGACGAAGCGCATCTGCTGTTCAGCGATGCACCGCAGGTGCTACTGGATAAAATCGAGCAGGTTATTCGCCTGATCCGATCCAAAGCGGTCGGGGTGTATTTTGTCTCACAGAATCCGGCGGATATCCCTGACTCGGTGCTCGGCCAGTTGGGTAACCGTGTGCAGCACGCCTTACGCGCTTTTACGCCGAAAGATCAGAAAGCGGTGAAAGTCGCCGCGCAAACCATGCGCGCCAATCCAGCGTTTGATACTGTCACCGCCATTCAGGAACTGGGCACGGGTGAAGCCTTGATCTCCTTTCTCGATGAAAAAGGCAGTCCTTCGGTCGTGGAACGCGCCATGGTGATTGCGCCATGTTCACGCATGGGGCCGGTGACCGATGATGAGCGGAATGGCCTGATCAACCACTCTCCGCTCTCTGGCAAATATGAGGAAGCGGTGGATCGCGAATCCGCCTTTGAAATGCTCAGCAAAAGGGCGCAGGGAGCCAGCGAAGAAGCCAGTGCACCGCCGGTCAAAGGCAATAATAATGCCGCGGGGGATGACGACGGCATCCTCGGCGACCTGAGAGATATTCTGTTTGGTACCACCGGTCCACGTGGCGGCAAGCATGACGGCGTGCTACAAACTGTGGCCAAAAGCGCGGCGCGGCAGATAACCAACCAGATTATCCGTGGCCTGCTGGGCAATATTAAGGGCGGGCGCCAAAACTAATCTGCTATTAATAAACGTCATCCGTCGCCAGCCCATGCAGCAGAAAACCGCGAAAAGTGTTTTTGCACCATCGCGATGAACGCCTCTGCAGCGTGATGTCGCCAGGGACAGGCGCATCATGAGGAATAGCAGCCAATACGTCCGTCACGTGAAGGATAGCAGGTCAATGGATAAAGAAACTGAACTTCGGCAGGCCAAACGTCTGCCGCTACTGCTGCTCTGCGGTGCGGCACTGGTCTTTATCGCCACCATACTTTATCCGTTGTGGTGGCCAGCCAATACCTTGATCAGTGCGTTAAAGTCGGTATCGGAAGCCTCAATGGTTGGCGCGTTAGCCGACTGGTTTGCGGTCAGCGCCCTGTTTCGCCGGGTGCCGATCCCGCTGGTTGGCCGCCATACCGCGATTATTCCCCGCAACAAAGATCGCATCGCTGAGAACCTGGCTCTGTTCGTACAGGATAAATTCCTCACTACCGAAGCGCTGCTGGCGCTGATCCGCCGCCATGATCCGGCGAAGATCATCGCTGGCTGGCTGAGCACGCCAGCCAATGCGGCCAGGCTCAGCGGTTATCTGCTGAAAATCATCCGTGGTTTTCTTGATCTGGCAGATGATCAGCGCATCCAGGCGTTTATGCGTCGCGCTATCCACCAGGCCATCGATAAGGTTGATTTATCGCAATCGGCAGCCATGGTGCTGGAAAGCCTGACCAAAAATAACCGTCATCAGGCGCTGCTGGATGATGCCATCACTCAGTTGCTGCATCTGGTCAACAAACCCGGCACCCACGAATTTATCGCCCGGCAGGTGATCCGCTGGCTGAAGCGCGAGCATCCCATCAAGGAAAAAATGCTGCCGACCGACTGGGTCGGCGAAAAAAGCGCCGAGCTGGCGACCAACGCGGTGAAGTCGATCCTCAACGATATTGAACAAGACGGGACACATGAGCTGCGACACGGCTTTAATCGCGCGGTACAGCGGCTGATCAACCAGTTACGTGAAGATCCCGCCATGCAGCTAAAAGCGCAGGAGATCAAAGATTATCTCAAGCAGGATGACACGCTGAATAGCTATATTGGTCAGTTGTGGGGCGATCTGCGCGGCTGGCTGAAAGAGGATCTGGCTAAGGAAGACTCGCGACTGCATACCAAAATGAGTGCAGCCGGACTGTGGCTGGGGGAAACACTGATGCAGGATACACCACTGCGCGCCTCGCTGAATCAGCATCTGGAAGAGGCCGCCGCCAGCACTGCGCCAGAGTTCGCCACCTTCCTCAGCCGCCATATCAGCGATACGGTGAAAAGCTGGGATGCAGGCGATATGTCGCATCAGGTCGAGCTGAATATTGGCAAAGACCTGCAACGGATCCGCCTCAACGGAACCGTCGTGGGCGGCGTTATCGGGCTGATGTTGTATTTACTGTCGCTGCTGCCGCAGGTAATGACGCTCTGGGGATAAATGCCGGAGTCACTCCGGCACACACTTAACGCCGCTTCAGCAACATATACACGCTGATGGCAAAGAACGCGGCACTGGGCAACAGCGCCCCCAATATCGGCGGAATGTTATAAACCAGACTTAACGGACCAAAAATCTGATCCAGCACATAGAACAGGAAACCAAAGCTGATCCCGGTTAGCACACGCATTCCCATCGACACGCTACGCAGCGGCCCAAAAATAAACGATAGCGCCATCAACATCATTACCGCCACCGACAACGGCTGGAAGATTTTGCTCCACATATTGAGTTGATAGCGGCCTGAAACCTGACCACTCTGCTTGAGATATTTTATGTAATTGTTCAGGCCTCTGATCGACAGAGCGTCGGGATCCAACGCCACCACCCCCAGTTTGTCCGGCGTCAGCGACGTCTTCCACTCGCCGGTCAACGTCTGACTGCCAGTTATCTGTTTAGGGTCGGTCAGTACGGATTCATCCACCTCTGACAACTCCCACAACTTCTTATCCGCGTTATACGTTGCCGAAGCCGCATAACGTACCGATTGCAGGCGCCGTTCCTTATTAAAACTGTAGATGCTGATACCACCCAAATCGGTGTTGTCCTTCAGCCGTTCGATATAGATAAAATCATCGCCGTCCTTCGCCCACAAACCGTTTTGCGTGGAAAGCAACGATTCGCCCACCAGTTGCTGCGCACGATAATTACGCGCCATCTGCTCACCCTGCGGCGCAACAAACTCACCGATGATCATGGTCAGCAACACCAATGGGATCGCGGTTTTCATTACCGAGGCGGCGATCTGCATACGCGTAAAACCGGAAGCCTGCATTACCACCAGCTCACTACGCTGAGCCAACATCCCCAATCCTAATAAAGCCCCTAACAGCGCGGCCATCGGGAAGAAGATTTCAATATCTTTCGGCACACTGAGGATAGTGTACAGCCCGGCGCCCATGGCCGTGTAAGCCCCCTGGCCCGTTCTGCGCAACTGGTCGACAAACTTGATGATGCCGGACAGCGACACCAGCATAAACAGCGTCGCCATGATGGTGTTAAAAATGGTTTTACCGATGTATCTGTCGAGTACGCCAAACATCAGACGACCCCTCCTTTGCGAAAGCGAGCGCGGATCCGTCGCATCGGCACGATATCCCACAGGTTCAGCATCACCGCCAGCACCAGATAAACAATATTCATCCCCCACATCCAGATGGCCGGGTCGATACGGCCTTTCGCGCCACTGGAACGAAACGAACTTTGCAGCAGGAAGAAGATCAGATACAGCAACATAGCCGGCAGCATTGACAGCACTCGGCCCTGACGCGGGTTCACCACGCTGAGCGGCACCACCATCAACGCCATGACCAGCACCGAGAAGATGAGCGTCAAACGCCAGTGTAACTCGCTGCGAAAATCCGCTTTGCTGGAATGAATCAACGTATTGAAATCCATCTGCTCAGCATCGTTCGGGTCCAGCACCACTTCCTGATGACCAATGATCGCCTGATAATTTTCAAAGTCCGTGATACGGAAATCGCGCAGCATCGCCGTCCCTTCAAAGCGAGTGCCTTTATCCAGGGTCACCACCTGAGAACCGTCCGCCCGCTGAGTCATATGGCCTTTGTCCGCCAACACCACTGACGGACGGGCATTGCCTTTTGTCCGCAGTTGCGCCAGGAAGACATTGCCAAAATTATTGCCTTTGACGTTTTCAATAAACATCACCGACTGCCCATCGCCAGACTGCTGGAACTGTCCTGCCGCCAGCGCCGCCGCCCCAGGGTTAGCTTTAGCATTTTTGGTGACCTCGTTCTGATAACGCGCCGACCACGGGCCCAGCCAGGCGACATTTGCTGCCGCCGCCATAGCGGTAAACAGCATCAGCACCATCGCCGCCTTCACCAACACCGCTTTACTTAAGCCGCAGGCATGCATTACGGTGATTTCACTCTCGGTGTATAACCGACTAAGCGTCATCAAAATCGCTAAAAACAGACTGAGCGGCAGGATTAGCTGCGCCATCTCCGAAAAACCCAGCCCCAATAATGTCAGAACTAAATTTGTTGGAATCTCACCATCCGCTGCCGCACCTAATATCCTGACTAACTTCTGACAAAAAAAGATCAGCAGCAGGATGAAGAGGATAGCCAGCTGGCTTTTGAGCATTTCCCGAACCAGATATCTAATGATGATCACGCTGAGTACGCCTGTGAAAACTTGTCTTTTTGCAGGAAAATCGCTAGTTTCATCGCTTATAAGCCATTTTTTCTCATCAATGGCTCCCGTCATAGCTAAACTAGTATGACAACTATCGCGTTCTGGTGATGCACAAAAATCGTTTATCCAAACGAAAAACCATCACCGAAACTAAATCTGACGCCCGTTATTGTTACGCTAACGACGTGTTGCTCCGGCATTATGCGGTCAACAAGCGCCACATTCTAGCCGCAGCAAGCGCCGTTGTCTTTAAGATTCAGGAGAGTGCATGGAGTTCAGTGTAAAAAGTGGTAGCCCGGAAAAACAGCGCAGTGCCTGTATCGTGGTTGGCGTGTTTGAACCGCGCAGACTGTCTCCGATTGCTGAACAGCTGGATAAAATCAGCGATGGCTACATTAGCGCCCTGCTGCGTCGCGGCGAACTGGAAGGCAAAGTCGGCCAGACTTTGCTGCTGCATCATGTTCCCAATATTCTTTCTGAACGTATTCTGCTTATTGGCTGCGGGAAAGAGCGTGAGCTGGATGAACGTCAGTATAAGCAGGTCATCCAGAAAACCATCAACACGCTGAATGACACCGGTTCGATGGAAGCGGTGTGCTTTCTGACCGAACTGCATGTCAAAAGTCGTAACACTTACTGGAAAGTACGCCAGGCGGTGGAAACCGCCAAAGAAACGCTTTACAGCTTCGATCAGCTCAAAAGCAACAAAATCGAGCCGCGTCGTCCGCTGCGAAAAATGGTCTTTAACGTGCCGACCCGTCGTGAGCTGACCAGCGGTGAACGCGCGATCCAGCACGGTCTGGCTGTGGCCGCAGGCGTGAAAGCCGCGAAAGATCTGGGCAATATGCCCCCCAATATCTGTAATGCCGCCTACCTGGCTTCACAGGCGCGTCAGTTAGCGGATGCCTGGAGCAATATCACCACCCGGGTTATCGGCGAGCAGCAGATGAAAGAGTTGGGGATGAATGCCTACCTCGCGGTGGGTCAGGGCTCACAGAACGAGTCGCTGATGTCCGTGATTGAATACAAAGGCAACCCGGACGCCGAAAGCAAACCGATTGTGCTGGTCGGTAAAGGGGTGACGTTTGACTCCGGCGGTATCTCTCTCAAGCCGGGCGAAGCCATGGACGAAATGAAATATGACATGTGCGGCGCGGCGGCTGTTTACGGCGTGATGCGCATGGTTGCCGAACTAAACCTGCCGCTCAATGTGATTGGTGTGCTGGCGGGCTGCGAGAACATGCCCGGCGGGCACGCTTATCGCCCCGGCGACGTACTGACCACCCTGTCCGGGCAGACAGTCGAGGTGCTGAATACTGATGCGGAAGGCCGCCTGGTCTTGTGCGATGCGCTGACCTACGTGGAGCGCTTCGAGCCGGAAGTGGTTATCGATATCGCCACGCTGACCGGCGCCTGCGTGATTGCGCTGGGCCACCATATCAGCGGACTGGCCTCGAACCACAATCCACTGGCTCACGAATTAATTGGCGCCTCTGAGCAGGCGGGCGATCGTGCTTGGCGTCTGCCGATGGCCGATGAATATCAGGAGCAACTGGACTCCAATTTTGCCGATATGGCGAACATTGGCGGCCGTCCTGGCGGGGCGATTACCGCCGCCTGCTTCCTCGCGCGCTTCGCCCGTAAATATAACTGGGCGCATCTGGATATTGCCGGTACTGCCTGGCGCTCTGGTAAAGCCAAAGGCGCGACCGGGCGTCCGGTCGCCCTGCTGTCACAGTTCCTGCTGAACCGTGCCGGTCTGAACGGCGACGATTAAGCGATGAAAAACGCCACCTTCTATCTGCTGGAAAACGCGACTCCGGTTGACGGGATCAGCGCGCTTGAGGCGCTGGTATGCCAGTTAACCGCGATGCGCTGGCGTGACGGTGCGCGCGTGCTGGTCGCCTGTGAGGACGAAGCGCAGGCTATTCGTCTGGATGAAGCGCTATGGCAGCGCCCCGCCAGCGCTTTTGTGCCGCACAATCTGGCGGGCGAAGGGCCGAAATACGGCGCGCCGGTGGAACTGGCCTGGCCACAGCGCAGAGGCAATGCTCCGCGAGATCTGCTGATCAACCTGTTGCCGCAGGTTGCAGACTTTGCCTCTGCTTTCCATGAAGTGATAGACTTCGTGCCTTATGAAGAATCTTTGAAACAGCTGGCGCGCGACCGCTACAAAGCGTATCGCCGCGTTGGATTCCACTTGAATACGGCAACGCCGACGCCCCCAACGACATAGCAAAAATGGAAAAGACATATAATCCGCAAGATATCGAGCAGCCGCTTTACGATCACTGGGAACAGCAGGGTTACTTTAAGCCCAATGGCGACACGCGCCAGGAAAGCTTCTGCATCATGATCCCGCCCCCCAACGTAACCGGCAGCTTGCATATGGGGCACGCCTTCCAGCAGACCATCATGGACACCATGATCCGCTACCAGCGTATGCAGGGGAAAAATACCCTGTGGCAGGCGGGTACCGACCATGCGGGTATCGCCACCCAAATGGTGGTGGAGCGCAAAATCGCCGCGGAAGAAGGAAAAACACGCAAGGACTATGGTCGTGATGCGTTTATCGAAAAAATCTGGCAGTGGAAGGCGGAATCTGGCGGCACCATTACCCGTCAGATGCGTCGTTTAGGCAACTCCGTAGACTGGGAACGCGAGCGTTTCACGATGGATGAGGGCCTGTCCAATGCCGTGAAAGAAGTGTTTGTGCGTCTCTACAAAGAAAACCTGATTTACCGTGGCAAACGTCTGGTGAACTGGGACCCCAAACTGCGTACGGCGATTTCTGATCTGGAAGTGGAAAATCGCGAGTCGAAAGGCTCAATGTGGCATATCCGCTATCCGCTGGCCGATGGCGCCACCACCGCCGATGGCAAAGATTACCTGGTGGTGGCGACCACCCGTCCGGAAACCCTTCTCGGTGATACCGGCGTGGCTGTCAATCCGGCAGACCCACGCTACAAAGATCTGATTGGCAAGTTCGTGGTGCTGCCGCTGGTTAACCGTCGTATTCCGATCGTGGGCGACGAACATGCCGATATGGAGAAAGGCACCGGTTGCGTGAAAATCACCCCGGCGCATGATTTCAACGACTATGAAGTGGGTCGTCGTCATCAGTTGCCGATGATCAATATCCTGACCTTCGACGGTGATATCCGCGAGATGGCGCAGGTCTATGATCACAATGGCGAAGAGTCTGACGTCTACGACGCGACAATCCCGGCTGAGTACCAGAATCTGGAACGCTTCGCCGCACGTAAAGCGATTGTGGCCGCGGTTGATGCGTTGGGTCTGCTGGAAGAGGTTAAACCGCACGATCTGACGGTGCCCTATGGCGATCGCGGCGGCGTGGTTATCGAGCCCATGCTGACTGACCAGTGGTACGTGCGTACCGCCCCGCTGGCAAAAGTGGCGGTGGAAGCCGTTGAGCAGGGCGATATCCAGTTCGTACCGAAGCAGTACGAAAACATGTATTTCTCCTGGATGCGTGATATTCAGGACTGGTGTATCTCCCGCCAGTTGTGGTGGGGGCACCGTATCCCAGCCTGGTACGATGCCGAAGGCAACGTCTATGTTGGCCGCAATGAAGAAGAAGCGCGAACAGAGAATAATCTGGCGGACGACGTGGTGCTGCATCAGGATGAAGACGTGCTGGATACCTGGTTCTCTTCCGGCCTGTGGACCTTCTCCACACTGGGTTGGCCGGAAAATACCGACGCACTGCGTACCTTCCATCCGACCAGCGTACTGGTCAGCGGCTTCGATATCATCTTCTTCTGGATTGCGCGCATGATCATGCTGACCATGCACTTCATTAAGGATGAAAACGGCAAGCCTCAGGTGCCGTTCAAGACGGTCTATATGACCGGTCTGATCCGCGATGAAGAAGGGCAGAAGATGTCGAAATCGAAAGGTAACGTCATCGATCCACTGGATATGGTGGATGGTATTTCGCTGGAGGCACTGCTGGCCAAACGTACCGGCAATATGATGCAGCCACAGTTGGCGGAAAAGATCCGGAAACGGACCGAGAAACAATTCCCGAACGGCATTGAAGCACACGGAACCGATGCCCTGCGCTTTACACTGGCGGCGCTGGCCTCAACCGGTCGCGATATCAACTGGGATATGAAGCGCCTGGAAGGTTATCGTAACTTCTGTAATAAGTTATGGAACGCCAGCCGCTTTGTGCTGATGAATACCGAAGACCAGGATTGTGGACAAAACGGCGGCGAAATGGTGCTGTCCCTGGCTGATCGCTGGATCCGCGCTGAATTCAATCGCACCGTAAAAGCGTATCGTGACGCGCTGGACAGTTATCGTTTCGATATTGCGGCCAGCGTCCTGTATGAGTTCACCTGGAATCAGTTCTGCGACTGGTATCTGGAACTGACCAAGCCCGTCATGCACGGCGGTTCTGCGGCTGAACTACGCGGTACGCGCAATACGCTGGTTGAGGTACTGGAAGCCCTGCTGCGCCTGGCGCACCCGATAATCCCTTTTATCACCGAAACCATCTGGCAGCGCGTGAAGGTGCTGAAGAACATCAGCGACGACACGATCATGCTACAACCGATACCGGCGTATGACGACGCGAAGGTGGATGACGCCGCCCTGAATGATACCGAATGGTTGAAACAGGCGATTGTCGCCGTACGTAACATCCGTGCGGAAATGAACCTGTCTCCGGCCAAACCGTTGGATGTGCTATTGCGTGGTGCCAGTGCGGAGGTGGTTCGTCGTGTGCATGACAACCACGGTTTCCTCAAATCGCTGGCACGCCTGGGCAGCATCACCTGTCTGGCCCCGGATGACAAAGGACCGGTTTCCGTCACCAAGATTATCGACGGTGCCGAGCTGCTGATCCCGATGGCCGGTCTGGTGGACAAAACAGCCGAACTGGAACGTCTGACGAAAGAAGTGGCCAAGCTGGACGTGGAAATCGGCAAGATCGCCGGCAAACTGTCTAATGATGGTTTTGTTTCCCGCGCGCCAGAAGCGGTAGTGGCAAAAGAACGTGAGCGCATGGTCGAGTTTGAACAGGCGAAGGTGAAACTGCTTGAGCAGCAGGCGATTATCGCTGCGCTCTAACGCTAAACCGTCACCACAGCAGCAAAAGCCCGGTAGAGATCTGCTTACCGGGCTTTTTTCTGCAGGCTATAAGGCTATACTCGTCATACTTCAATTGACAGGGTGTTGGCGGCGCCCATCGTGTGCCTGAGGGCTCCCGGCTTCGCCGCTTTCATGCCACGGGATATTTAGCATATAAAACGGCACCGTTATGACCAATACCACCAGAACCAATCTGCGGATCCGTCCGATACAAGCCGCCGATAACCCACATATCGCCAGAGTTATCCGCGATGTTTCAGCTGAGTTCGGCCTGAGCGCGGATAAAGGCTTTACCGTTGCCGATCCTAATCTCGATCATTTATTCGAACTGTACAGCAAGCCAAACAGCGCTTATTGGGTCGTGGAATTGGATGGCGTGATCGTCGGTGGCGGCGGCGTTGCCCCTTTGCAATGTAGCGAAGCGGACATCTGTGAACTGCAGAAAATGTACTTTATGCCGGAGGTTCGTGGAACAGGGATGGCGAAAGAACTGGCGACACAGGCGATGAACTTCGCTCACGAGCACGGCTTCCGGCGCTGCTATCTGGAAACCACTGCTTCACTGACTCGCGCCATCCGCCTGTATGAACGTCTCGGCTTTAAGCATATCGACGGCCCAATGGGGTGTACCGGGCACGTCGACTGCGAAGTGACGATGCTGCGCCATCTGTGAGCCTGTAGCCTATGAGCCGTTCTGCACGTAGCTCAGGTCATCAATTGACTCGATAACAAACTGTCCCGCGTCGGTATAACGCAGCTTGGTGACGCTGGCATTATTCAGCGGATGATTCAGCGTGGTCTCCCCGAGTTCTTTCAGCAGCACCATAATCGCCATACCGTGAGTGACCACCAGCACATTGCCGCCGCCTTGCTTCTGGGCCTGCTGCGCAATCTCGGTGATACTCTCCGTCATTCGGGTAGCCACCTGCTGATAACTTTCCGCGGCCCCGCTGGACTTCACGCCTTTCAGTGCCGCCGTCCCCTGCGATTCCGCCTCTTTAATCGCATCGATCATGGTATCAATGCGAATCTTCCGCTGGGTAAAATCCTGCATCAGCGCCGCTTCTGACGGATATCCCGCCTGCCTGACCGCGGCCTCCCACATATTTCTGTCCAAATCGCCTTCATACAGACCAAAGCAAACTTCGCGCAGTCTCTTATCCTCTTTCAGCGTCAGCGGCGTCTTCCAGTTTTGCATAACCAACTGGGCGGTTTCCCTCGCCCTGCCCGCATCACTGGACCAGGCCCCAATAAATTTCACTGATTGCAGCCCACGCCCTAATTTTAACGCGACATCCACTCCCGCGGGGGTTAACGGCGTATCAGCCCAGCCCTGTACCCGCTGAACAGTGTTGAACAGGGTTTTTCCATGGCGCGCAACATAAAGGGTCACCTCGGCTGCCCAACATTCACTGAAGCTGAAACAGGCGATCACCAACAATAGCCATCCTTTAATATATCTTTTCATACTCAACTCCTTTTAATTGAACAGACCAAATTTATAATTAATGGCTATCTCAGACGATAAACTGGGAGAGCGCATATATTTTCCGTCAGCATTCAGTAACGGCGTTTCTTTGTTATTTTTATAGGACCAACCATAGCCAATGAGCGTGGAGATGGAGAGGTTTTTCAGGCTGGGATGAGAAGGCTGCCAGCGATTCAGCCAGGTTATTTCCCCTGTGCGTACGGTGTTATTTTTATAATTGAACTGCCCGTAATTAATCTGTATGCCGCTGGCCAGCCCGCGCATAATTTCATATTCGGTATATGAAACCAGCGCCAGTTCTTTATCCCGCATATAATGTTTACCGGCTGAGGTCATGGAATTGAATCGTCCACGGGTGTTTTTGGTCATCGGGCGACCATAATACCCGACGGCATTCTTCTTGCTCGCCGATGTCCAGGCCAGCGCCATCCGCTGCCTCCAGCCTTTATTCCGCCACTGAACTTCCCCGACGTAATGGCTGGCCTGGTTATCAAACTCTCTTTTACTGGCCGCCATCGATTTGTATTTATCCAGCGCCTGGCTGTGATAGAGCTGCGAGGAAAGCCGCCATTGCGGAGAAAGCGGATAGCTGGCTTCAATCAGTTGGCGGCGAAGATAATCTTTCGCCTCGCCATACGCGTAAACAAACTTGCTATCCGTCGCCTGGTACGTTAACCCACTGGTAAAGAGTGCCTGAATATCCCGCTTGTCGTTGGTTAGCAGGTGCAGACTCTCCGGAGAATCGTGACGGAGGGCGCGTGTCACATAAGCCACATCCAGTTTGAAAGCCTGCCAGTTAAATGTGCCGCTGTAGCCAGAATAACTGTTGCGGGATAAACGGTTGGTGGTGGTCAGCACGCCGAAGTTTGTCAGTTCCTGCCAACCACCTTTGCCCTGAGCGCCCTGAGTGCCGTCGCCCCATTTCACCTTAACGTAACGCTGGTTAAATTTGCTAAAACCGTGGGCATTATTTTTATTCATCCCCTCACCCCGGTTATACAACAGACCACGTGAAGAGAAATAATCAGAGGCGCCCAGTTTAACGGCGCGAGTCCAGGTGACGTCAAAACCAATCACATCCCACAAATAACCCGATTGCAGATTAAAATTAGCCGCCTGGCCCCAGGCACTATGCACCTGTCTGGATTGTGCTTCATCTTCCTTTAAATATTTCCAGTAATTACGCAAGTTCAAATCAAGATGCGTGTTGTGCAAAAATGTATTGCCATCAGTGGAAATAGTATTGTCGGGTTCCTCTGCCTGTACGAATTTCCCCATCATTAACGCAAAAAATATCAGTAAAAAAAACACCCTGTTTTTCATTTTTATTCCTTTAAAAGAAAAACCTGATTCGCAAAAATCAGTCAACACACTGAGTTTCACGAACCAGGTTTTGCCCGAGGTAACAATCCTGATGTCTTGTCAGGAATATACACACCTCAGTTCAAATAACAAAAGCTGATAATAACTTTTGTGATCTGTTGCTCAAATTAAAAACAGGTAAAAATAACATTAATACATCACGTAAATGTAGAATGTTACCGGTTATAATAACATCATGGCTTTTTATCATGCTGAACATTGAGTAAATCATGTAAGCGCATTTATCCTCGCTATACTACAATTCGCTGCATTATTATTAGTGGCACACGCATCCACGTTTACCACGCTGGCACCCCGCTATGAAAACGTAATTCATTATCAGGCTCAGTGATCAGTTTCGCTTCCGTTTCACCGATCTTCCTCACCCGCAGAGCAATATCTGACGGCGCAATCTGCACGGCTAAGGCCAGATAATCCTGATAATGACGTGCTTCAGAACGCAATAATGAAACATAAAAGGCCGCCAGCTCGTCATCCAGATAAGGGGCCAGACTGGCAAACCGTTCGCAGGATCGCGCCTCGATATACGCACCGCAAATGAGCTTATCCACCAGCGTTAGCGGTTCGTAAGTGGCCACTTCACGCAATAACCCTTTGGCGTAACGGCTGGCGGTAATTTTCATATAGGCAATGTTACGCGCCTGCATAATCTCCATTACCTGCCAGAAATGGTGCAGTTCCTCTTTAATCAACAACACCATTTTATCCACCAGCAGGTCGCCATACTCGACGTCAGTCCGGCTGATAATCGCTTTCGACAGTCCTTTATGCTGCTGCAAAAATTCCAGCGAGACCGTCTCGCTGTGGACAAACTGTTCCCACGGTTTCAACCACGTCAGCAGCGTTTCGCCACTCTCCTTATCAGCGACATACTTGCGGATTAGCCACATAGCGGTCTGTGCCGCTTTCAGTTCACAAACCAGATGATCAGTCAGCAGCAGCGGCAGGTTTTCTGGCTTGCTGGCTTCATCGATCCACGCCTGTGGCGTACGGCAGTGCAGAAACGAATGAACGGGGGCAAGGAGAAGGTCGGTATTCATGGGGGCAGACAATCCATATAAAGAAGCAAAGGTAAAACAAATTCGTATCACAGGGGGTAAGACAGCCCAACCATACTGCACGCTGTCGGGCAACATTCAATACGGGCGGAATATATCCACCCGCCAATTTTACCTGGTGGAGTGATTAATGACGGGTGCCATCATCCTCTTCATCGAAGTACTCGCCATCCTCATCTTCAGCATCCGGATCTTCAAAGTAGGTGCCCCAGCCGTCGTAGTCGACGTTGAACTTTCCGGCCAGATTGACCAGTTGCTCAACCTGCGCATCGATTAACTCAGCATTCAGCGCGGCTTCGCTCAGAATATCGCAGCACATGACTTTGCTGCCATCTTCCAATTCCAGCTCTTCCGGGTCAGTCACTTCGTACCCCATTTTGAACGCTTCCACCGCCGCCTTTTCCAGGGCGTCGAAGTTGTCACAGGAGAGATGGTGTTCAATCGTGTAGAGCGCATCGGGGTCGCTGCCATCATCCAACAGTTCTTCAATAATCAGCCGCGTCTCTTCCCGCTGCTCTTCCAGCAATGCTTCATTTGCCATAATCCGTTCCTCAGTGTGTCGCATCTTTCACCGTATTTTCCCACAGCGCCCTTCCCGCCTCTACCTCTAAAGAAAAGTTTCTGCGTGCTGGGGTTGAAAATGAATATTCATACGGTTAAATTGAATTTTAATTCAAATTTATGCGGAGTGCTTTATGAGTCAGTTATACCAACGTCACTTTCTCAGGCTGCTCGATTTTACCCCTGCCGAGATAACGGCTTTACTGGCGCTGGCCGCCACCCTGAAGACCGCGAAGAAAAATGGTGAAGAAATTCAGCACCTGAAAGGCAAAAATATCGCGCTCATCTTCGAAAAAGACTCGACCCGTACCCGATGCTCTTTCGAAGTTGCCGCATACGATCAGGGCGCTAACGTCACTTACCTCAGCCCTGGCGGTAGCCAGATTGGTCATAAAGAGTCGATGAAAGATACCGCCCGCGTACTGGGCCGGATGTATGACGCCATTCAGTATCGCGGTTACGGGCAAGAACGGGTTGAGTCGCTGGCGCAGCATGCGGGGGTACCGGTGTGGAATGGCCTGACCAACGAGTTCCATCCAACGCAGTTACTGGCCGACCTGTTGACCATGCAGGAACATCTGCCGGAAAAAGCCTTTAGTGAGATGACCCTGGCCTACACCGGCGATGCCCGCAATAACATGGGTAACAGCATGATGGAAGCCGCTGCGTTAGTTGGTCTTGATCTGCGTCTCGTCGCGCCCAAAGGCTGCTGGCCAGATGCCGAACTGGTCGTCGAATGCCGTAAAGCGGCGGAAAAAACCGGAGGGAAAATTACCCTGACCGAAGATATCGCTGAAGGGGTGTACGGCGCGGACTTTATTTATACCGATGTCTGGGTGTCAATGGGTGAACCGAAGGAGGTCTGGCAGGAACGTATCGCCCTGCTGCGCCCGTACCAGGTGAACAGCGCACTGCTGGCGCTTACCGCAAATCCACGGGTGAAGTTCCTGCACTGTTTACCCGCGTTCCATGATGAGCAGACCACACTGGGCCAGCAAATAGCCGAACAATACCATCTGCACGGTGGAATGGAAGTCACTGACGAGGTGTTCGAATCCGCGCACAGCGTGGTATTCGATCAAGCTGAAAACCGTATGCATACCATCAAAGCGGTCATGGTGGCGACGCTTGCCTCGCCGACAGATTAACCCCGACGGCGGAGTAAAATAGCCGACTCCGCCGTTTTCCCCTATCCCGACCATTATCCGGTCATCCACTGATACGGATTAACGCTGCATTCCCCAGCGTCTGACGGTTAATTTTTCGATACTTGAGAAAATAATCCCTTCAACCAGCAAACCAATGATAATCACCGTCACCAGACCGGCAAAAACCCGATCAGTGTACAGTTCATTGCGATTTTGAAATATGTACCAACCGAGCCCCCCCTGGCCGCTGGATGCGCCAAACACCAACTCAGCCGCAATCAGCGTTCGCCAGGCAAAGGCCCAACCGATTTTCAGACCGGAGAGGATCGAGGGCAATGCTGCCGGGATAAGGATGCAGGCGACGTAACGTCCACCGCGCAGGCCATAATTACGACCCGCCATGCGTAAGGTTTCCGAGACGCCAAGAAAGCCAGCATAAGTATTCAGCGCCATTGGCCACATTACCGAATGGATCAGCACGAAAACCAAACTTTTCGCCCCCAACCCAAACCACAGCAGTGCCAGCGGCAGTAAAGCAATCGCAGGAAGGGGATTCAACATCGATGTCAATATGTTGAGTAAGTCACGCCCCGTACGGGTTGAAACCGCCAGAGCACTGAGCGCCAGCGCCAGCACACTGCCAATGGCATAACCTTTGAGCAGCAAACTAAGAGAGATAATGACCCTGGCAGGCAATTCACCACTGGCCATGTCCTGGCTGAATGCCCGTAGCGTCTGAAGGAATCCTGGCAACAGCAGATCATTGTTCTGCCAACGCGCCGCCAACTCCCACATCACCAGCAGCAATATTGTCAATTGACGTACCCACTGCTGGTTCCAGACTCGGGCGATGAAAGGCAGGGAGGAGTATTGCTGGATCGTCTGTCGGCCGAACTGGTGAGACGCGGCGCAGAACAACTGATCCTTGCCTGTACCGAAGTGCCGCCGGCACTTAATGCCATTGATTCGTCATTTCTGCCGATCGCTCTCGATCCCACCCTGGCACTGGCTCAGGCCTGCGTGGATTTATGGCAAAAGGCAAGAACAGACTTAAATCATCTTTGATTAGCCGGCGAGGCTTTCCACTATCGACCCGCTCAATAGCGAGGCATACACTGTACCGTGGAGATGCAAAGGCCGCTTAACCCGCCACACAGCAAAGGTTAAGCGGTCTCCGACGGCACAATTTTATCGTTTTCGCCTGAAAAACAGCCCGGCAACGACTACTTAATCTCCGTCACAAAGTTCTCGCGGCTGCGGCGAACTTTCTGCAGGTTTACCAGCCAGTCGCCTTCCGCAGCGCGGTAACCCAGCGGCATCAGGAGCACACTGCGTAACCCCTTAGCGTTCAGACCGAGTATCTCATCGACCGCTTCAGGATCGAAGCCTTCTATTGGGGTTGCATCCACTTCTTCGAAAGCGGCGGCAATCAGGGCGCTGCCCAGACCAATATAAGCCTGACGCGCGGCTGCCTGATAATTGGCTTCGGTTCCGCGTCCTGCAACGATACCCAGCAGCTTCTGACGGTAATTCTCCCAGCCCTCATTGCGAAATCCCCGGATCTCATTGGTCAGATCAAACATCATATTCACGCGATCCGCCGTGATGTCATCCCATGCGGCAAACACCAACAGGTGCGAACAATCGGTAATCTGTGCCTGATCCCACGCTACGGCTCGAATTTTGGCCCGGATCTCCGCATTACTGATAACAATCAGCTCAAACGGCTGCAAGCCGCTGCTCGTTGGTGTCAGCCTGACAGCTTCAATGATACGTTCGAGCTTATCGTCCGGTACCACTTTGCTGGCATCGTATTTCTTGGTTGCGTAGCGCCAGGCCAGTCTTTCATTAACAGTTGTCAAAATATCTTCCTTAATGATGTCAGTGAGGAAATAAACCGGGATATCAATCAGCGAGTATCCACCAACGAATACTACGCTGCAAAGCTTATCAGCATGAACCTTTGCACCAGAAGCATAATGAGCTATCCCAGTCAAAGGGAGGCCGTCAGCATTTTTACCATGGTACGATCTGACCAAAACGGTCTACATATTCCAGGCCCGGCTTACCTCGCTTGTTCTCGATAACACTGATAATGTCAGGGATAGTCTCTTCCAGACTCAAAGCGGCATCAGCCCCTCCCAGCGCCGTACGGATCCAGCCTGGAGCAAACAGTAATAAAGCCCGTCCGGGATGCGTGATGGCTTGTCGTGCGGCATAACTGGTTAAGCGCGGCTTTAGTACCACAGTACCGTCACTGACAGGAAGAAAGCGGCGCGGATAGCTTGAACCCCGCCCGCAACAGCGTATAATGCTCCCCGTTTGCCGGGAGGATGCATGATACAGAATGCTGTTAATATTGCTGGACTGACGCGCTTCACCGCAGGCGGGCAGCAGCGTTTTTCCTTACCAGGCATCACCGATCTTAAAAAAAAAGCCCCTCACTTGAGGGGCTTTTTTTTGTCCGTTGACCAATAACGGGGCTGAGGAGAGAAAATATGGCTAACCCGCTGTATAAAAAACACATTATCTCGATTAACGATCTCGACCGTGCGGAACTGGAACGGGTGCTGGACACCGCTGCCAGCCTGAAAGCAAATCCACAACCGGAGTTGTTAAAGCATATCGTGGTGGCCAGTTGCTTCTTTGAAGCCTCAACACGTACTCGTCTGTCTTTCGAAACGGCCATCCATCGACTCGGCGCTTCCGTGGTCGGCTTTGCTGATGGCAGTAATACCTCGCTGGGCAAGAAAGGTGAAACGCTGGCGGATACGATTTCCGTCATCAGCACCTATGTTGACGCCATCGTCATGCGCCATCCGCAGGAAGGTGCCGCGCGCCTGGCCACAGAATTCTCTTCCGGCATCCCAATCCTTAACGCAGGTGACGGTGCGAACCAGCATCCGACCCAAACCCTGCTCGACCTGTTCACTATTCGTGAAACGCAGGGCCGACTGAGTCATCTGAATATCGCCATGGTCGGTGACCTGAAGTATGGCCGTACCGTACATTCCCTGACGCAGGCGCTGGCGAAGTTCGACGGTAATCACTTTATGTTTATCGCGCCGGATGCCCTGGCGATGCCCGCCTACATTACCGATATGCTGGATGAGAAAGGCATTGCCTGGAGCCGTCACGACAGCATCGAGGAGGTGGTGCCGCAGGTGGATATTCTGTACATGACCCGCGTACAGAAAGAGCGTCTGGATCCTTCTGAATATGCCAATGTGAAGGCACAATTTATTCTGCGAGCTGCCGACCTGGCGGGCGCTCGCGACCATATGAAAGTGCTCCACCCGCTGCCGCGTATTGATGAAATCACCCCTGACGTCGATAAAACGCCCTATGCCTGGTATTTCCAACAGGCTGGCAACGGTATTTATGCCCGCCAGGCGCTGCTGGCACTGGTACTCAGCAAAATGGATCGGTAACGGAGAAACTGACAATGACGCAAGACAATAAATTGCAGGTCGAAGCGATTAAACGCGGTACAGTTATCGACCATATCCCGGCACAAATTGGCTTTAAGCTGTTGTCGTTGTTCCGCCTGACGGAAACGGATCAGCGCATTACCATTGGTCTGAACCTGCCTTCTCGCGAGCTGGGGCGCAAAGACCTGATCAAGATTGCCAACACCTTCCTGACCGACGATCAGATCAACCAGTTGGCAGTCTATGCTCCCCACGCCACGGTGAACCGCATTGATAATTATGAGGTGGTTGGCAAAATTTCCCCGACGCTGCCGGATAACATCGAACGCGTGTTGACCTGTCCGAACAGTAACTGCATCAGTCGCAACGAACCGGTGAATTCCAGCTTCGCGGTGAAAAAGCGTCATAACGCGGTGCACTTAACGTGCAAATATTGTGAAAAAGAATTTGCTCATCATGTGGTGTTGGCAAACTGGTAATCAGCACGCAGCAGCCTATAATGGGGCCGATTCGGGCGGACGCCATGCCGCCCCGGCAATCCGGGTCAGCCCCGCGCACGCGCGCGGGGTAAATGAATGCGTTCCACCAACGCCTCGTTAAACATGGAGAAATTATGTCTCGCGAAATTAGCACTGAAAACGCGCCAGCCGCTATCGGACCTTACGTTCAGGGCGTCGATCTGGGCAGCATGATCATCACTTCTGGTCAGATCCCGGTCGATCCCAAAACCGGTGCCGTCGCCGATGACGTGAGTGCCCAGACTCGCCAGTCGCTCGCCAACGTGAAAGCGATTATTGAAGCAGCCGGACTGAACGTAGCGGATATCATCAAAACCACGGTGTTCGTCAAGGATCTGAACGATTTCACCACCGTGAATGCTGCTTATGAAGCGTTCTTTACTGAGCATAATGCCCGTTTCCCAGCCCGCTCCTGCGTGGAAGTAGCCCGCCTGCCGAAAGACGTGAAAATCGAAATCGAAGCCATCGCTGTTCGCCGCTAAGGCTTATCCCTCTCCCACAAGGGAGAGGTTGCTATTGCCCCTTATCCTCCCGCCACGTTGCTCTGTCATACGCGCCTAAACATCATTCGCAGTACACATCGAGTGACATCCGATCACGATAAGACACCAGGTAATATTTGGTGACGGACTCAGTTAGTGGCTAACCTTATGGAAGAAAAAAGTCAGCGTTTTATCGCTTTCATACTGCACATTGCAGGTACGCCAGTAGTACGAGCACAGCCCGGCTACTTATCTGAATCAGCGCCGTCAGCCATGTGATCCGCCCTGGCCCCACTGAAGTCGGCCCTGGCATGGTGCAAAAATGCGTTGCGCGTTTTACGCCTGCAATTTGAATTATTTTGGCTATATATCAGCACACAGATCTTTTTACCTGAGAATCAGGATCGAGAAATGACTAAAACTCCCCCATGGTGGCAAAACGGCGTTATCTATCAAATTTATCCCAAGAGTTTTCAGGATACCACTGGCAGCGGAACAGGCGATCTTGCCGGGGTTATCCAACATCTCGACTACCTTAAAACGCTGGGAGTTGATGCTATCTGGTTGACGCCTTTCTATATTTCACCACAAGTGGATAATGGTTACGATGTGGCGAACTACATCGCTATCGACCCCCTCTTCGGCACCATGAACGACTTCGATAATCTGGTGGCAGAAACCCACCGCCGCGGGATGCGGCTGATCCTCGACATGGTGTTCAATCACAGTTCAACCCAGCATCACTGGTTTCATGAAGCGCTGAACCGCGAAAGTCACTATCGTTCTTACTATATTTGGCGTGATGGCACGCCAGCCGAACCGCCGAATAACTGGCAGTCGAAGTTTGGCGGCAGCGCCTGGCGCTGGCACCCGGAAAGCGGCCAGTACTATATGCACCTGTGGGCGCCGGAACAGGCGGATCTGAACTGGGAAAACGATAACCTGCGCGCCGAGCTGAAGCAGATCGTCAATTTCTGGGCGGATCGTGGCATCGATGGGCTGCGACTGGATGTGGTGAATCTGGTTTCCAAGCCCCAGGATTTTCCGGACGATCCCGCGGGAGACGGCCTGCGACTGTACACCGATGGCCCCCGTATCCACGAATATATGCAAGAGATGAGCCGGGATGTTTTTCGCCCACGCGGGTTGATGACAGTAGGTGAAATGTCCTCCGCGACACTGGAACATTGTCAGCGTTACGGTGCGCTGAACGGTGAAGAATTGTCGATGGTGTTCAGTTTCGATCACGTTGAGGTGGATTTTTACAATGGTCAGAAGTGGACACTGACGCCGCTGGATCTGGTGGCGCAAAAAGCGATCTTCACCCACTGGCAGCAGGGGATGTATAACAACGCCTGGAATGCGCTGTTCTGGTGTAACCACGATCAGCCGCGGGTCGTGTCGCGCTGGGGTGATGAAGGGCAGTATCGTGTACCGTCGGCGAAAATGCTGGCGATGGTGCTACACGGTATGCAGGGAACGCCTTATATCTTTCAGGGCGAAGAGTTAGGGATGACCAACCCGCACTTCACCCGCATCATCGATTACCGGGATATCGAAAGCCATAACATGTATGCCGAACTGCGGTCGCAAGGGCGAGATAGCCACAATCTGCTGGCGATCCTCGCCAGCAAATCCCGCGATAATGGTCGCACGCCGATGCCATGGCATGCCGGCGAAAATGGCGGTTTTACCACCGGCACGCCATGGATCGGCATGTGCGATAATCTGGAGACGATTAACGCTGAGACGGCGCTGGCCGACAAGAACTCCGTATTTTACACCTATCAGAAACTGATTCAGTTGCGGAAAAACTACCCGATTCTCACCTGGGGAGATTACCTTGATCTGTTACCGGATCACCCCCATCTGTGGTGTTACTGTCGCCGCCATGAAAATGAAACACTGGTCGTGGCCAGCAACTTCAGCCCGGAAACACAGGTGTGGCATCCTCCCGCTTACAGCGGCCACTGGGAGGTGCTGATCAGTAACTATCCGGATACACACGTGAAGCCGGGAGAGGTGATGCTGCGGCCATGGGAAGCAGTGTGGTGGTATCAGAAATGCTGAGCACCGCTACAACGGTGCGAACAACGCGGCCAGGTCATCACGGCTGAACTGGCCCAGTTCACTCAACTCGTTTTGCAAAATACCGTCCGCCAGTTCAGCCTTTTGCTGTTGCAGTGCAACGATTTTCTCTTCAATGCTGCCAGCGGCAATCAGCTTATAGACAAAGACGGGCTTATCCTGCCCCAGACGATAAGCGCGATCTGTCGCCTGGTTCTCAACTGCCGGGTTCCACCAGGGATCGTAGTGAATGACGGTGTCCGCCGCCGTCAGGTTCAGGCCGACGCCGCCAGCTTTCAGGCTGATCAGGAATACCGGTACTTCGCCATTCTGAAAGCGTCTCACCGGTTCGTTACGATCTCGTGTACTGCCCGTCAGCATGACAAACGGAATGCGCACTTTCTGTAACTCTTCGGCAATCAGCGTCAGCATGCTGGTGAACTGAGAAAAGATCAGGATGTGGCGATCTTCGGTCAGCAGATTACTGAGCATTTCCCGCAGCAGCGCCAGCTTGGCTGAATGTTTCACCTTGAGCGCTTTGTCCGTTTTCACCAGTCGCGGATCGCAACAGATCTGCCGCAATTTCAGCAAGGCATCCAGCACCAGCAGATGACTGCGCCCGGCGCCCTGTTGCTCTACCGCCAGCCGTATACGATCCTGCATCGTGCTGCGCACGGCCTCGTACAGATCACGCTGGGCCCCCTCCAACTCGACTGAACGAATAATGGTATTTTTCGGTGGCAGTTCTTTTGCGACTTCCTGCTTACGCCGTCGCAGCATAAAGGGCCGTACGCGGTGGGCCAGTAGCTCACGACGGACACGGTCACCATTGCGTTCAATGGGAATACGCCAGTCCTGGGTGAACTGCTTCGCACTGCCCAGGAAACCAGGTAGCAGGAAGTCAAACTGCGACCACAGTTCGCCAAGATGGTTTTCCAGCGGTGTTCCCGTCAGACACAGACGGTGACAAGCTTGCAGGGAACGGATCACCGCCGCGGCGCGGGAAGCGCTGTTTTTGACGTACTGCGCCTCATCAAGGATCAGCAGATGATAGTGGTAACGCAGCAGGTGAGGCTGGTCGCGCCACAGCAGAGAATAAGTGGTCAGCACTACATCGTACTGACCGATGTGGTCGTAAAAATCTTTGCGCTGTGGCCCCGTCAACGCCAACACACTCAGATCAGGCGCAAACCGGTTCGCTTCCTGTGTCCAGTTGTAGACCAGCGTCGTCGGCACGACAATCAGCGCCGGACGATTAAGCCGTCCCCCTTCTTTCTCCAGTAACAGGTGAGCCAGGGTCTGGATAGTTTTTCCCAGCCCCATATCATCAGCCAGTACACCGGAGAGATCCTGCTCTCGCAGAAACTGCATCCAGTTCAGCCCCTGCTGCTGATAGTCTCGCAGTTGAGCCCGCAGGCCAACTGGCGGCTTGACCGGCAGGATCCCGGCTCCGGTACGCAGTCGCTCGGCAAGTTGGTAAACACCACTCTCCCCCTGAAACTGCCAACGCCCCGTATCACTTAATGCGGTCAGCCGCCCCGCCTCATAAGGCGCAATGCGCAGTGGTGCGATGGCGCTTTTCGCCAATACGTCGGCCAGATTCCCGACGATCGGCTTCAGACGATCAGCGGTGATATGCAACCGCTCATGACGATCACTACGCAGCTCAATCACTTCCTCATCTGGAATCGTCGCGAGATCACCTGACAACCAGCGTCGATCTTTCTGGAACAAACCCGCCAGCAACGGTTGCAAGCTGACCTGGCGACGACCGACGCTGACGTCCATCTCCAGGTTAAACCAGCCATCGTCGCCCTGTACCGCGCGACCATTGATATTCTCAATATCGGTAACATTCCAGGTAAAGTCGTCGTCCATGCTGACTTTCCAGCCACGTCTGCGTAACGTCGGCAACATCACGTGAATAAAATCGCGCCACTGAGTCGGCGATTCAGGCGCAAAGATAGCTGGCGGCAACGGTGCGGATGCCGGCGTGTAGATATGCCCGGAGGGAATCGTCTGCAAACCGGCGGCATGAATCTCTTGCAGCCAGTGCTCCTCATGCTCGCGTTGCCGTTCAATATGGAAAAGAGCGCCATGCTCATCGCTGAAGCACTCATCGCTACTGCCAGCCGCCACCCGAACACCTGCATAATCGAAATGGACGGCAGCGAAGTCAAGCCGCTTCTGGCGGTGCCCATAGCGACCAAAACCACTGACAAACTTCGCCCGGGATTCCAGCCGTAACAGGGGAACGGGTTCAGCAGAGATACTCGTCGCGGTTGACGCCTGCGGAGGGATTTGAGGCTGCTGGCGCAGATTCGCCAGCATCACCGCCGCCACGTGACGACAGTTATTTTTTACCGGACAGGTGCATTCCCCGCTGGCATACAACTGACCCTGCGGCAGGCTGAAATGCACCATCACCTGGAAAGGTTCCATTTTTCTTCCAGGAACTTCACCGGTTAACAGATTGTTTTGCCACTGAATGTTTTGCGCTTTATCGACCAACCCTTTCGCTCTGGCGACGGTGCGCGCACCAATCCAACGACTAACCTGTTTTTCATTGTATGTCACAGAAGGCATCAGACAGTATCCCGGGATGAGCAGAGCAAGGGCACAAGTGCTCCGCATAACAGGTAATGATATGAATTCCCAGGCTATGAATGCAACCATGCAACGCGGATTGATGGGCAAAAATATTACCCGCTCATTAACATTGACGCACAGGAGACGACCCGGCTTGAGCCTGGGGAATTTTATTCCCATCTAAGTGTTTAACTTTACGCCATCATTTTTCAATCTTTGTTCCACATCAAGAAAAACGCAGTTATACCAGGTAAAAAACACCATATATAGCGTCTGGTACGCCTATTATATCCTACATATAGTTTTATCAGTAGGAGTGCAGTGATGGTATCAATGGTGATTAAACGGGACGGCTGCAGGGTCGCCTTCGATGAAGCGCGTATTCTGGATGCAATTAAAGGCGCGGCCCGCGCGGCGGGGATAGAAGATGATGACTACTGCGCGCAGGTGACCAGCCAGATTTGCCAGCAGCTACAAATGCAGGATCGTGTCGACATCCACGATATTCAGAACACGGTAGAAAATGCACTGATGGCCGGACACTACCCTGAGCTGGCCCGCACCTATATCGAATATCGTCATGACCGGGATGTGGCACGTGAACTGCGCGGTAAGCTGAATCAAGCGATCCGTGGTTTAGTTGAGCAAACCAACCCGGCCTTGTTGCATGAGAACGCCAATAAAGACAGCAAGGTTATCCCGACTCAGCGCGATCTACTGGCCGGCATTGTCGCCAAACATTATGCCACGCAGCATATTTTACCGCGCGATGTGGTCATGGCGCATGAGCGTGGCGAAATCCATTATCACGATCTCGATTATTCCCCCTTCTTCCCCATGTTTAACTGCATGCTTATCGATCTGAAAGGCATGTTGACCCACGGTTTCAAGATGGGTAACGCAGAGATTGAACCGCCAAAATCAATCTCGACCGCCACCGCCGTCACCGCGCAGATTATTGCCCAGGTGGCCAGCCACATTTATGGCGGCACCACCATCAACCGCATAGATGAAGTACTGGCACCGTTTGTCGAAGCCAGTCTGGAAAAACATCGCCAGACTGCACAAAAATGGCACATTGCCGATGCGGAAGCCTACGCGCGCACCAGTACGGAAAAAGAGTGTTTTGATGCATTCCAGTCGCTGGAATATGAGGTCAATACACTGCACACCGCTAACGGACAGACCCCCTTCGTCACCTTTGGCTTTGGCCTGGGCACCAGTTGGTCAGCCCGCCTGATACAACAATCTATCCTGCATAACCGTATTGCCGGTCTGGGAAAAAATCATAAAACAGCCGTGTTCCCCAAACTGGTTTTCGCTATTAAAGAAGGGCTTAACCGCTCTCCTGCAGATTGCAACTATGATATTAAACAGCTGGCGCTGGAATGCGCCAGCAAGAGGATGTACCCCGATATCCTCAACTATGATCAGGTGGTCAAAGTGACCGGCTCGTTCAAGACGCCAATGGGTTGCCGTAGCTTCCTCGGGGTGTGGGAGGAGAACGGCCAGCAGGTGCACGAAGGTCGTAACAATATTGGGGTTATCAGTCTGAACCTGCCGCGTATCGCCCTGGAGGCCCGGGGAAATGAGGCGGCTTTCTGGGATCTGCTTGACCAGCGTCTGCTGCTGGCGAAGAAGGCGCTGATGACCCGCATCGCCAGGCTGGAAAATATCAAAGCCCGCGTGGCGCCCATTCTTTATATGGAAGGCGCCTGTGGCGTACGACTGAACGCGGACGACAACGTGGCGGAAATCTTCAGACATGGTCGCGCGTCAATTTCGCTGGGGTATATCGGCATTCATGAAACGATTAATGCGCTGAGCGGCGGCAAAACACATCTGTATGACGATGAGCAACTCCGAGAAAAAGCGCTGGCGATTGTCCGGCGTCTGCGCCAGGCGGTGGACCAGTGGAAGGACGAGACCGGTTATGGCTTCAGCCTGTACAGTACGCCGAGCGAAAATCTCTGTGACCGTTTTTGCCGTCTGGATACCGCAGAGTTTGGCATCGTCAGCGGCGTCACGGACAAAGGCTATTACACCAACAGCTTCCACCTCGACGTCGAGAAGAAGGTCAACCCGTTTGATAAAATTGACTTCGAAGCAGCTTACCCTCCCCTCGCGAACGGCGGCTTCATCTGTTACGGCGAATACCCTAATATCCAGCACAATCTGAAAGCGCTGGAGGATGTCTGGGATTACAGCTATAGCCGCGTGCCTTATTACGGTACTAACACCCCGATTGATGAGTGCTATGAGTGCGGTTTTACCGGTGAATTCACCTGTACCAGCAAAGGGTTTACCTGTCCCAAATGTGGTAACCACGATCCGTCACGGGTTTCCGTTACTCGTCGGGTATGTGGCTACCTGGGCAGCCCGGATGCTCGTCCGTTTAATGCCGGGAAGCAGGAAGAGGTGAAACGCCGCGTCAAACATATGGCGAGCGGACAATTGGGATGAATATCCACCAGTATTACCCGGTCGACATTGTTAACGGACCGGGAACCCGCTGCACATTATTTGTAGCTGGCTGCGAACACCAGTGCGTCGGGTGTTATAACAAAAGCACCTGGCGACTCAATTCCGGTTACCCTTTCACGGTACAGCTGGAGGAGCAGTTGATCGCCGATCTCAACGATCGGCGTATTCCCCGACAGGGACTGTCGCTGTCGGGGGGAGACCCGTTGCATCCGGCCAATGTGGCGGATGTACTTCGACTGGTTAAGCGCGTACGCCATGACTGTATCAGTAAGGATATCTGGTTGTGGACCGGTTACCGGCTGGAGGAACTGAGTACGCAGCAACAGCGCGTTGTCGACCTGATCAATGTATTGGTCGACGGCAAGTTTGAGCAGTCGTTGAGCGACCCAATGCTCCCCTGGCGGGGCAGCAGCAACCAGGTGATCCATTATTTACGTTAGAGGTCAGCCGCTTATTCTTCCCGTCGCCAGTGCCGTTTTTTACCGAATCCCAGCGTATTGTCAGTCATCTTCAGCTCCTCTAACTGAATTTCCCATAGCGGAGCCGAAACTTTTATCGCGACCGGGAAACGTTTCACATAAGCCTCGCGGGCCTGCTCCTGCTCTTCTCCCTCCAGTCGTCTGATCCTGCCTGAATACTGTACCCCTTTAATCAACAACACCGTCTTTGGCTGACCACTGACAGTACCGGCGACTTGTGGATCGCTGGCGAACAGAGCGCCATGCCGGGTGTCCTGTTCGGTCATTATCCAGAAGACCCGCTTTTGTGGATTAAAGATATAAAAACAGTTGGCGCACCAGACCGGTTTCCCGGCACAAACCGAAAGGACATGCTGCTTTTGCAGATAGTGCGAGATGGCATCAAATGATTGAGAATCGGACATGAGAACTCCCTGGGAAAAAACGTGTTTACCCTGTTTTCCGCCAGTTTAACAAAATGAGAATCGTTAATGGCTGCCAGAGTGGTAGAATTGCAGGGTAACGTTTAGAAAGCCAACCCGACCAGGCATAATTGATGAATAACGCTACAACGACGCCCTGGCGTCTTTACATTTTGCGCACTGCCAGTGGTGTGCTCTATACCGGCATTACCAACGATGTGGCACGACGCTTCGCCCAACATCAAGCCGGAAAAGGCGCCAAAGCGCTGCGCGGCAAAGGTCCACTGGAGTTATTATTTCACTGTGAGGCCGGTGACCGTTCCAGCGCATCAAAACTGGAATATCAGGTAAAGAAACTGAAACGTCAGGACAAGATCAGGCTGGTTGCCCACCAGCCCGTCTCGCTCAGTCTGTGGCTCAGCGCCATTAAGAACGGTTAAACGGTGTTGAATACTCGATGTTGCCTTCCACCCCAACCAATGCCTCGTCTGCCAATTTATAGACCTGAAATGTGGCTTCCGTTTCCGGCCTGTGACAGCGAAGCTGATGACGGGATGCCGGTTCGAAGCCATAGCGGCCAAAAAATGCAGGATCGCCCAGCACCACTACGGCGGCGTAGCCAAATTCATTCAGCGTATCCAGCCCTTCATAAATCAGCTGTTTGCCCAGCCCCTGACCACGGACGCTCTCATCCACAGCCAGTGGCGCCAGGCCGACCCACTGTTTATCTTCACCATTTAGCGTTACAGGGCTGAATGCCGCGTAGCCCAAAACCTGACCTTCATCATCAGTGGCGACCACACCCAGTGTCAGTAAACCGTCTTCACGCAATTGTTGCACCAGCTCAGCTTCTGCTGAACTTGCAAAACAACGGCGGAGTAAACTGTCTATGCTGGGGGCATCCACCCCGATTTCAGTCCGAATTAACATGATACACCTGCGCGATCCTATGGGGAGTCGCGTCCTCACTCAGTCCTGCCTCAACAAAGTCAGCCAGTTGCATGAGTGCGAAACGCAACGGCGCTGGCATAAATTCAAGCTCAATAGCATCCATCAGATTCTTCACTTCAAGTCCCAGTTCCGTATCACCCTCAATCACCAGGCGTCGCTGGAAAAACAAGGTATCAGGATCCAACCTACGGGCAGCAATCAGCAACAAATCGTTAGCATCGCCACGGAACCAGACATCCACGTCGGTACGAGAATCCACCCGTAACTTATCCTGGTCTGCCGTCATGGACCAGCACACACCCAGATCACGAACCTCAATACCCAACCAACGTCCTTGCAAAAAGTCTAACTCTCCCTCAACCAATGCATGATGAAATTGCCAGGAGAGCAATTGCTCAAGGAACTTTTTTTTGAGTATAAAAGGAGAAAACTGTAGGGGGAAACGCAGAATTTGCGGACCTTTTCGCACTAATTGCGAGCGTAATGGACTCAACACTATTCTGACTCCTCTGTAAGTTAAATAAATTTCGTCTATCTTGCCATAATTGACAAGACGTATCAGATAGTTAGATCAACAAAGTCTGCAAAACCGGCCAGGTTTACCCACCTGTTCACCCATCATCAATACGCCATTAACTGCCTTAAATCAAAAATTGTCATCGTATCTATGACTACACTTATTAGTCCCTCTGTTTATTCGGAATCTCATTTTATGGAACTGCTTTGTCCTGCAGGCAATCTGCCAGCGCTGAAGGCGGCAATCGAAAATGGTGCAGATGCGGTTTATATCGGCCTGAAAGATGACACTAACGCTCGTCATTTCGCCGGACTGAATTTTACCGAAAAACGCCTGGAAGAAGCGGCCCGTTACGTTCATCAGCATAGACGTAAACTGCATGTTGCGATCAATACTTTTGCTCATCCACATGGCTATCAACGCTGGGAGCGGGCAGTAGATATGGCTGCGGCAGCCGGCGTGGATGCGCTAATTCTGGCCGATATTGCGATGCTGGATTACGCGGCGAATCGCCATCCACATATCGAGCGCCACGTCTCGGTGCAAGCATCCGCAACCAATGCTGAAGCCGTAAAATTTTATCAACGCAACTTTGATGTCGCCCGTGTGGTATTACCCCGCGTGTTATCGATCCATCAGGTACGCCAACTTTCTCGCGCCACCTCCGTGCAACTGGAGGTCTTTGCTTTTGGTAGTCTGTGCATTATGGCTGAAGGGCGTTGCTATCTCTCTTCTTACCTGACGGGGGAATCACCCAATACGGTTGGTGCCTGTTCACCTGCCCGTTATGTACGCTGGCAGCAAACGCCAAATGGGCTGGAGTCACGGCTAAATGAAGTGCTGATTGACCGCTATGGCATGCATGAAAATGCTGGCTATCCCACGCTGTGCAAGGGCCGTTATAAAGTTGAAGAACAACGCTACCACGCGCTGGAGGAACCCACCAGCCTGAACACACTGGAATTGCTGCCCGAACTGCTGGCGGCAAATATTGCCTCGGTAAAAATTGAAGGTCGCCAGCGTAGCCCGGCTTATGTTGGTCAGGTCGCCCGTATCTGGCGTCAGGCCCTTGATCATTGTATGGCCAACCCTGGCGATTTTTTGGCCCAACAGCGTTGGATGACCGCTCTGAGCGCCTTGAGCGAAGGGACACAAACCACGCTGGGCGCATACCACCGTGAATGGCAGTAAGGGGATCCAATGAAATATTCATTAGGTCCGGTACTCTGGTACTGGCCAAAAGAGACATTGCAGGAATTTTATCAGGCTGCAGCCAACAGCCCCGCTGATATCATCTATCTCGGCGAAGCCGTCTGTAGCAAGCGCCGCGCCACAAAAGTCGCAGACTGGATAGTGATGGGAAAAGATCTGGCCAACGCAGGAAAGCAGGTCGTGCTGAGCACCCTGGCGCTGGTACAGTCCCCCTCCGAACTGACTGAGCTTAAACGTTATGTTGATAACGGCGAGTTTCTGATTGAAGCCAATGACATGGGTACCGTCAATATGGCGGCCGAAGCAGGATTGCCGTTCATCGCCGGTCACGCACTAAATTGCTACAATGCTGTAACACTGAAAATACTGCTGAAAATGGGTATGGTGCGTTGGTGTATGCCGGTGGAGTTGTCGCGCGACTGGCTGTCTCATCTGCTGACCCAGTGTGATGAACTGAAAATTCGCGGACACTTTGAGGTTGAGGTCTTCGGCTACGGCCATCTACCACTGGCCCTTTCGGCTCGTTGCTTTAGCGCCAGGGCAGAAAACCGCGGCAAGGATGACTGCCGTACTTGTTGCATTGACTATCCACAGGGTAGAAGTCTGCGCTCACAAGAGGACCAGCACGTTTTCGTGCTCAACGGCATCCAGACCATGAGCGGCTATTGCTACAATCTGGGGAATGATTTGATGTCCATGACGGGGCTGGTCGATATTGTTCGTTTCTCGCCCCAGGGAACAGAAACCCTGTCACTGATTGATGCCTTCCGCAATAACGAAATGGGCAAAGCCCCCCTTCCCCTTCTCGCGCATCACCAATGTAACGGTTATTGGCGGCAGGTCGCCGGACTGGAACTGGTTAACTGAGGCAAACGCCACGCGCGCTACACACCAGCGCGCGTTTCCATTGAGAAAAAAGAAATCCCAAAAGTGCTGTAAACTGCCAATCCTGCTAACCCGTTATCGCTTAGGCTATGACGTTGTACTGGTGCTTCGTCCTCCGAACAAGTGAGCGATTATGTCTGATAAAAAAAATGTCCCGCTGTCAGTCCTCGATTTGGCCCCTATTCCACAGGGCGCGAACGCACGTGATGCTTTCCACGCTTCGCTGGCCCTTGCACAGCAGTCTGAAAAACTCGGTTTTAATCGCTACTGGCTGGCGGAACACCACAATATGACCGGGATTGCCAGTGCGGCGACCTCGGTACTGATCGGTTATCTGGCGGCGAATACGAGCACCCTGCGTCTCGGTTCCGGCGGCGTGATGTTGCCGAACCACTCCCCGTTGGTGATTGCGGAGCAATACGGCACACTGGAGTCGCTTTATCCGGGACGCATTGATCTGGGATTGGGCCGCGCACCAGGCTCAGATCAACGCACGATGCTCGCATTACGCCGCCATATGAGCGGGCATATCGACAATTTCCCGTCTGATGTTGAAGAGTTAATCGCATGGTTTGACGCTGAAGCCGGATCACAACCTGCGGTGCAACCCGTACCGGGACTGGGACTGAAAATCCCCGTCTGGCTGCTCGGATCCAGTCTTTACAGTGCGCAGCTTGCCGCACAGCTGGGCCTGCCGTTTGCTTTCGCCTCGCACTTCGCACCGGATATGCTTTTCCAGGCTCTGCATCTGTACCGGGAAAACTTCAAGCCATCGGCACGGCTGGAAAGGCCGCATGCGATGGTCTGCATCAATGTAGTGGCCGCAGACAGCGAGCGAGAAGCCAGATTCCTGTTCACCTCGATACAACAACAATTTGTTAACCTTCGACGCGGTAAGCCGGGTCCATTACCCGCCCCGGTGGGAAATATGGACGATCTGTGGTCCTCTTCAGAACAGTATGGCGTGCAGCAAGCACTGAGCATGTCGCTGGTGGGGGATCAGGATAAGGTGCGTCACGGTCTGGCCTCGCTGATCCGAGAAACCCAGGCTGATGAAATTATGGTGAATGGACAGATCTTCGACCCACAGGCGCGCTTACACTCTTTTGCTCTGACGATGGCCGCGCACCAGTCGCTTCAGGCATAAACAATGCTTCTCCTGCTCCTGTTTCAGCCATGCCGCTCCTGTTTCAGCCATGCCGAATGATGGCTCAACATCGTCCGTTAATGCCGTTATAAAGTGAAAACCCCACCTTGCTGGTCACAAGGCGGGGTCTGGTGTCGGACAATGCCCATTACCTTAATAATGGGCATTCACTACGCGGTACAATTGACTATCAGGCATCACGACGGCGGGGTGAGGCATTGCCGGCGTCTTCACGGCGCGGACCACGGTTACCACCATCACGGCTGAAACCACCACTGCGACGTTCACCACCACGATCATTGCTGAAACGACGAGCACCTTCACTACGGCCACCACCAAAACCACCACGACCAGCTCCAGCGCCACCACCGCGGCGCTCACCGCCACGATCGTTGCCACGCGGCTGAGGCTGGGCATCGCCTATCAGTTGCATATTCATCGGTTTGTTCAGAATACGCGTGCGGGTGAAATGCTGCAGAATATCACCCGGCATGCCTTTGGGCAGTTCAATGGTGGAATGAGTACCAAACAGTTTGATGTTACCGATGTAACGGCTGCTGATATCACCTTCGTTAGCAATCGCCCCCACGATATGGCGCACTTCAACGCCATCATCGCGCCCGACTTCAATGCGGTAAACTTCCATATCGCCAACATCACGACGTTCACGACGCGGACGATCGCCATCACGACTTTCACGAGAACCACGACGATCATCACGCTCTTTGAACTCGCGACGTGGGCGTGGCGCCGGATCGGCTGGGACAATCAGCGGACGTTCGCCCTGAGCCATTTTCAGTAATGCCGCGGCCAGGGTTTCCATATCCATCTCTTCTTCCGGCTGCATTTTGCTCAGCAGTGCACGATACTGGTCCAAATCGCTGCTTTCCAGTTGCTGTTGAACTTTAGCTGCAAACTTGGCCAGACGACGCTGCCCCAGGAGTTCTGCATTGGGCAGTTCAACTTCAGGAATAGTCAACTTCATCGTACGTTCAATGTTACGCAGCAGACGGCGCTCACGGTTCTCAACGAACAACAGCGCACGACCGGCACGACCAGCACGACCAGTACGGCCAATACGGTGAACGTAAGATTCCGCATCCATAGGAATATCGAAGTTAACTACCAGGCTGATGCGCTCAACATCCAGGCCACGAGCCGCAACGTCAGTAGCGATCAGGATATCCAGTCGACCATCTTTCAGACGCTCCAGTGTTTGCTCACGCAAAGCCTGGTTCATATCACCGTTCAGTGCAGCACTGTTGTAACCATTGCGCTCCAGCGCTTCAGCCACTTCCAGAGTCGCATTTTTGGTACGGACGAAGATAATCGCCGCATCAAAATCTTCCACTTCCAGGAAACGCACCAGTGCATCGGTCTTACGGCCATAAGCCGTCCAGTAGCTCTGGCTGATGTCAGGGCGCGTGGTCAGGCTTGACTGAATACGCACTTCCCGTGGATCTTTCATGAAACGTTTAGTAATGCGACGAATCGCTTCCGGCATTGTTGCAGAGAACAGAGCCGTCTGATGGCCTTCCGGGATCTGCGCCATGATGGTTTCAACGTCTTCGATGAAGCCCATACGCAGCATTTCATCCGCTTCATCCAGCACCAAACCGCGCAGATTAGACAGATCTAATGTGCCGCGTTTCAGGTGGTCAAGCAGACGACCCGGCGTCCCCACCACAACCTGTGGCCCCTGACGCAGTGCACGTAGTTGGACGTCATAACGCTGGCCGCCGTAGAGGGCCACCACGTTAAGGCCGCGCATATGTTTAGAGAATTCAGTTACGGCTTCAGCAACCTGAACCGCCAACTCACGGGTTGGTGCCAACACCAGAATCTGAGGTGCTTTCAGGTTGCTATCAATGTTATTCAGCAGTGGCAGCGAGAACGCTGCGGTTTTACCGCTCCCGGTCTGTGCCATACCCAGCACGTCACGGCCTGCCAGCAGGTGAGGAATACACTCAGCCTGGATCGGAGAAGGCTTGACATAGCCCATGCCGTTAAGTGATTCGAGGATAGCTTCATTCAGACCAAGCTCAGCAAAAGTAGTTTCAATATCAGTCATGTAGTACACGTGCCTCTTAGATTGCGGCGGCCAGTCTACATAACTCATCGTGAAAACATTCAGTTATTTTCATCAAAAAGTGTGAACCGGCTCAAATTAGTGGTTTCGACGAACAAAAAAGCCCTCATCCGCTAAGATGATGACAATCCGAGAATTCAGGCAATAAAAGTTCGTCAGCTATTGCTGGTCAGATTCTGATAAATCGTCTTGTGCCTGGCCGAGTCGCGCCAGCTCCAACAATGCATATCGGTGCTCAACAAAGTTGTGTACATTGTTAGCAACCGTCAGCTTGAACAACGCTTCTGCGTTGCCCTTCTCCCCCAGACTTAGGTAATGCTTACCTAAATAGAAGTTGGTTTCACTGAGATGTTCAGCGAGCGAGGTATTATCCGTTGCGTCTGCCTTAAGACGGTCCATCAGTGTGCTTTCGCTGATGTTGCCCAGGTAGAACTCGACAATATTCCATCCCCATTGGTCTCTGACCGCTTTGTTATAACGCTGTTGTAGCGCTACTTCAGCCTTATCGGCGTTCATCTCTCGTTCATCGAGATACAGCCACAAGCTACGGAAAGGATCGTTAGGATCGTCTTGATAAAACGCCAGCAGATCATCTTGCGCTAATTTAAACCTTCCGCCGTAATACAAAGCGATACCACGGTTTAAATGCGCATAATTGTAAGTTGGATCAAGCTCAAGTACAGAATCGAACGCTTCATAGGCAGCATCAAAATTTCCTGCCTGCGTTAAATATATGCCTAAGTAATTGAATACTTCAGGCATATCCGGTCTGATAGACAGCGCTTGTGAAAAATCATTCCGCGCCAGTGCTCTCAAACCTAAACTATCATACAACACTCCGCGCTCATATAACAGCTGAGCGCGTTCATCATCGGTCAGAGCCCGACTGGCAAGAATTTGTTCCATACGCGCCAGGATGACTTCCTGTTGCAACGTCGGCTGTAGCGGAACAGCCAGAATCTCGTTCTTACGCCAATCAGAGTTGCTGCATCCTGCCAGCGATATAGCTGTCGCAACGAAACACCAGCGCAAAAAAGGCTTCATTTCCCACTCCCGAATACAAACAATAGGATGATAATCCGTTCATCCGCCTGCCGTGCACAAGGTGTCGTCCTGCCCTCGCGATGAAACAGCCCTCCATGCTTCTTGCTCATTGAGGGCTTAATGGCCTGACTTATTCTGCTTCTGAATGAGGTGCAGGTGCAGAAGGTGCAGCTGCTACTTCAGGCTCTGCAGCCTGTTCGATCGCTTCTTTAATGCTCAGGCGCACACGGCCCTGACGATCAACTTCCAGCACCTTGACCGGTACTTCCTGGTTCATTTGCAGATAATCGGTCACTTTCTCTACGCGCTTGTCAGCGATTTGAGAAATATGCACCAGACCTTCTTTACCACCACCGATTGCCACGAAGGCACCAAAGTCAACGATGCGGGTCACTTTACCATTGTAGATACGGCCCACTTCGATTTCTGCGGTGATCTCTTCGATACGACGGATAGCATATTTTGCCTTATCGCCATCAGTCGCCGCAATTTTCACCGTACCATCATCTTCGATTTCGATGGTAGTGCCGGTTTCTTCGGTTAGCGCACGAATAACAGAACCACCTTTACCAATAACATCTTTGATTTTATCCGGACTGATCTTGATGGTGTGAATGCGCGGGGCGAATTCAGAGATATCACCACGCGGCGTACTGATAGCCTGTTCCATCACGCCAAGAATGTGCAAACGCGCCCCTTTAGCTTGATTCAGCGCCACCTGCATGATTTCACGGGTGATACCTTCAATTTTAATGTCCATCTGCAGCGCGGTGATACCTTCACGGCTGCCGGCTACTTTAAAGTCCATATCGCCCAGATGATCTTCGTCACCCAAAATGTCTGACAGCACCACAAAGTTGTCACCCTCTTTCACCAGGCCCATCGCAATACCCGCGACAGCCGCTTTAATGGGTACACCCGCATCCATCAGCGCCAGAGACGCGCCGCAAACAGAAGCCATGGAAGAGGAACCATTAGATTCGGTGATTTCAGACACCACGCGCACGGTATAAGGGAAGACGTCTGCTTTCGGCATTACGGCCAGCACACCACGCTTCGCCAAACGACCGTGGCCAATCTCACGACGCTTAGGCGAGCCCACCATACCAGTCTCACCAACTGAGTATGGAGGGAAGTTATAATGGAACAGGAAGCTATCAGTGCGTTCGCCCATCAGCTCGTCCAGACTCTGTGCATCACGAGCCGTACCCAACGTAGCGGTAACCAACGCCTGAGTTTCACCACGGGTAAACAATGCGGAACCATGGGTACGAGGGAGAACGCCAGTACGCACGTCCAGGCCACGGATCATGTCTTTCTCACGACCATCGATACGCGGCTCGCCACGCAGAATGCGGCTACGCACCACATTTTTTTCCAACGCGTGCAGGATATCGCTGATTTCACCTTCATCCAGACTTTCGTCTTCAGCCAACAATGCTGCTATCGTCTCAGACTTGATGACATCAACCTGAGCATAACGCTCTTGCTTCTCGGTGATGCGATAAGCATCGCTCAGGCGGGATTCAGCCAGCGCGGAAATACGCGAGTGTAATGCTTCGTTGACAGCTTCTGGCTGCCAGTCCCAGCGCGGTTTACCCGCTTCGGCCACCAACGCATTGATATTGTCGATAACGATCTGCTGCTGCTCGTGACCGAAGACCACTGCGCCCAGCATCTGATCTTCGCTCAGCAACTCAGCTTCTGATTCCACCATCAGCACCGCGCCCTGAGTCCCCGCAACAACCAGATCCAGCTTACTCTCTTTCAGTTCATCGGCCGTTGGGTTCAGGACGTATTGATCGTTGATGTACCCTACACGAGCAGCGCCAATAGGACCATTGAACGGCAACCCCGACAGGCTCAGAGCCGCGGAGGCACCGATCATTGCCACAATATCAGGATTGACTTGCGGGTTAACAGAAACCACGGTAGCGATAATCTGGACTTCGTTAACAAAACCTTCCGGGAACAATGGACGAATTGGACGGTCAATCAGCCGCGAAATGAGCGTTTCGCCCTCGCTTGGGCGCCCTTCGCGACGGAAAAAACTCCCCGGAATACGACCAGCAGCATAGGTACGCTCCTGATAGTTAACTGTCAGCGGAAAAAAGTCCTGACCTGATTTGGATTTTTTCTGACCAACAACGGTAACAAACACGGCTGTGTCGTCCATGCTAACCATTACGGCTGCCGTTGCCTGGCGAGCCATCATACCGGTCTCAAAGGTAACGGTATGCTGACCATATTGGAATTTTCTTACGATCGGGTTCAGCAAAATTTTGTCCTTAACGTCATGGCAAGGCACTGACCCTGCCGTGGATTTTAAATCCTCATCTGCATCCTCGCGACTAATGACAACCCTTAATCCCCTCCCCGGGACAAAGCCTCTCATTAGCCGCGCGAATCTCTGCAAGTGAAGATCACACTCAGCAACAATACAATAATTTAACCTGAATTGCTGCCGCCTGGCTGAAAAAAGGGGCCGTAAAGGCCCCTTTTTAACGAAACTCGCACGAATCTACGCATATTCTCCGCTTTTCATCTCAAAATACACGGAAAAGACGGACAGATTCTGAAGACTTAGCGACGCAGACCTAAACGTTCGATCAGGCTGGTGTAACGTGCAACGTCTTTACGTTTCAGGTAATCCAGCAGCTTACGACGCTGGGAAACCATACGCAGCAGACCGCGACGGCTGTGGTGGTCTTTTTTATGCTCAGAGAAGTGCCCCTGCAGATGGTTAATCTGAGCGGTCAACAGAGCAACCTGAACTTCGGTAGAACCACTGTCGTTCGCGTCACGACCGTAATCAGCAACGATCTGCGCTTTAGTTTCAACACTTAGAGACATGATACAACTCCAAATTTTAAGATAATAAATAGACAGGGTGCCGATCTCTAATTCAGCGACCCAACAGGTAAAGCCGCGCCATTCTACCCTTAGCCGGGGGCTTTCGCAAATGGCCCGGCGGAATATTCTACAACCAGACGGCGAGGGGCAACCCGGCCATCCTCAGCAATCTCAGCCATACCGATAAACTTGCGATCAGGGCCTTCGGTGACCCGTACCAGACCCTCAGCAGGCACGCAACTGGCCTGCACTGGCTGGCCTTGCTTGAAGTAAACTGCAACCGCGTTTGACAGATTCACTTCTGGCCAGGCCGCCGCCGGGCTGTCTATAGGCATCAATAACGGGTCGAGTAAATCCGCCGGTGAGCGATTACTGCTCAGCGCTTGTTCATTTAGTGCGACAAGTTGCTCAAGAGTGACCATGCTGGCGACAGGATAGGTGGCAACCTGCAAACGACGCAGATAAATCACGTGGGCGCCACAACCAAGCCGCTCCCCCAGATCATCCGTGATAGTACGAATGTAGGTACCTTTTGAACAGTGGATTTCCAGCTCAAGTTCGTTACCTTCCCAACGAATAAACTTCAGCTCATAAACCACGATACTGCGCGCTTCTCGCGGCACCTCGATCCCTTCTCGAGCATATTCATACAGCTTACGTCCCTGGTACTTGAGCGCCGAATACATCGACGGCACCTGTTGGATCTCTCCACGAAAGCTATCGAGGGCGAGGTCAAGCTGCTCCTGAGTGAAGTTAATCGGACGCTCGCTAATGATCTGACCATCGGCATCAGAAGTATCAGTCCGTTGCCCAAGGCGGGCAATCACACGATAACGCTTATCGGAGTCCAGCAGATACTGGGAAAACTTGGTGGCTTCCCCGAGACAAATCGGCAGCATACCGGTCGCCAGAGGATCGAGCGCGCCAGTGTGGCCTGCGCGATTCGCAGTGAACAACCGTTTTACCTTCTGCAATGCATCGTTAGAAGACAACCCTTGTGGTTTATCCAGCAGCAGCACACCATGGACATCGCGTCCGCGACGGCGAGGACGGCTCATCAGTCTTCCTTATCATCTTCCACTGGACCACGACGCGCAGCGTCATTTCTGACCACGTTAGTGACAAGGTTAGACATGCGCATCCCTTCCACCAACGAGTTATCGTAGAAGAACGTCAGCTCAGGCACGATACGCAGGCGCATTGCTTTGCCCAGCAACGTACGGATATAGCCAGAGGCGTCCCCCAACGCACGCAGACCCGCTTTAATCGCGTCTTCGTCTTTATCGTTAAGAAAGGTGACAAATACTTTGGCATAGGCCAGATCGCGTGAGACCTCAACGCCGGACACGGTAACCATCATGCCCAAACGGGGATCTTTTATCTCACGCTGTAAAATAATCGCGATCTCTTTCTGCAATTCCTGGGAGACGCGCTGCGGGCGACCAAATTCTTTCGCCATAATAATTCTCCAAATAAAGGCGGTCTCCCACCATTAATGGTGAGACCGTCATAGTATCAATAGTTAGTAAGACAGAAGGTGCAGTGCATCGCTATGGATGAGCAAGCCTGACAACACAGAGAGCGGACTATTGATGCGCGACCCGAAGGGCTGGGGCCTAATTATGTTGCAACTGCGTTACTCTCCATTCGTTTGGATAACCAAACTTCATGGCTCGCGCCTTGCCATAATTCGACCTCCATCGGTCTTTGTGCACAATGGCAGGATACAGCCGATGGGAGGCACTACGGCCTCCCATAACAGGTCACTTTCTCAGACGGCTATTAAGCGATAGTACGTTGGATTTCAATAATCTCGAACACTTCGATCATATCGCCAACACGCACATCGTTGTAGTTCTTCACGCCAATACCACATTCCATACCGTTACGAACTTCGTTGACGTCATCCTTGAAGCGACGCAGAGATTCCAGCTCGCCTTCATAGATAACCACATTGTCACGCAGTACGCGGATCGGGTTGTGACGTTTTATGTTACCTTCCGTCACCATACAGCCTGCAATAGCACCAAATTTCGGTGATTTGAATACATCACGAACTTCAGCCAGGCCAGTGATCTGATGCTTATACTCAGGCGCCAGCATGCCGCTCATGGCCTGCTTAACTTCATCAATCAGATTATAGATGACCGAGTAATAACGCAGATCCAGGTTTTCGGAATCAATCACTCGACGGGCAGAAGCATCGGCACGCACATTGAAACCAACCAAAATGGCGTTAGAGGCCGCAGCCAGCGTTGCGTCGGTTTCTGTGATCCCCCCCACGCCGGAACCGACAATTTTGACTTTCACTTCATCGGTGGACAACTTCATCAGAGAGTCAGAAATCGCTTCGGCTGAACCCTGCACGTCAGCTTTCAGCACGATGTTCAATTCGGAAACTTCGCCTTCGGTCATGTTCGCGAACATGTTTTCCAGCTTAGATTTCTGCTGACGAGCCAGCTTAACTTCACGGAATTTACCCTGACGATACAGTGCAACTTCACGCGCTTTCTTCTCGTCACGAACAACCGTCGCTTCATCACCCGCCGCTGGCACACCTGACAGACCGAGGATTTCCACCGGAATTGAAGGGCCGGCTTGCAGCACTTCATGTCCCAGTTCATCACGCATCGCTCGGACTCGTCCGTACTCGAAGCCACACAGCACGATGTCGCCTTTATTCAGGGTACCTTCGCGCACCAGTACCGTCGCAACCGGACCACGACCTTTATCCAGGAATGATTCGATGACCACGCCGCTAGCCATCCCTTGACGAACAGCCGTCAACTCCAAAACTTCAGCTTGCAGCAAAATGGCGTTCAACAGATCATCAATCCCGGTGCCCGCTTTAGCCGAGACATTAACAAACATGTTCTCGCCACCCCACTCTTCCGGAACGATTCCGTACTGAGTGAGTTCATTTTTAACGCGTTCCGGATCCGCTTCCGGCTTATCGATCTTGTTCACAGCAACCACAACCGGCACTTTCGCCGCTTTAGCATGCTGGATAGCCTCGATAGTCTGCGGCATTACGCCGTCATCTGCGGCCACAACCAGAATAACAATGTCCGTTGCCTGAGCACCACGAGCACGCATCGCGGTAAACGCGGCGTGTCCCGGGGTATCAAGGAACGTCACCATACCGTTATCGGTTTCAACGTGGTATGCGCCAATGTGCTGAGTAATACCGCCCGCCTCGCCAGAAGCGACTTTGGTGGAACGAATGTAATCCAGCAAGGACGTTTTACCATGGTCAACGTGCCCCATGATGGTCACAACCGGCGCACGAGATTCCATTGCCGCATCGGTATCACGATCACTCATTACCGCTTCTTCCAGCTCGTTCTCGCGGCGCAGAATGACTTTGTGCCCCATTTCTTCCGCAACCAGTTGGGCCGTTTCCTGATCGATTACCTGATTGATGGTCGCCATAGCGCCCATTTTCATCATGACTTTGATGACCTGGGAACCTTTAACCGCCATTTTGTTAGCGAGTTCCGCGACAGTGATAGTTTCACCGATGATCACGTCACGGTTAACAACCTGTGCCGGCTTGTTGAAGCCCTGCTGTAGGGTACTTGGTTTACGCTTGCCGCCTTTTCCGCCACGGAATTGCGCACGCGCTTCTTCGCGATCGGTTTTCGCCTCAGAATGCTTGTTGCCTTTCTTACGCTGCGCAGCTTTAGCCGGACGAGCGGCACGGTTACGACGATCGCCTTCAACCTGCGCGTCGTTTTCGTCTTCAGCCGCACGGGCATGAGTAGAGGTGGTGACATGGTAGTCGGAAGCGTCATCCACTTCCTTCTCCGCTTCAGCCCACTCTGAACCTTTCTCTTCCGCCATCTTACGTGCTTCTTCCGCTACACGCTTCGCTTCTTCTTCGATCTTGCGACGCGCTTCTTCTTCAGCTTTACGCTTCAGCTCTGCGGCTTCGGCTTCACGGCGGGCTTTATCGGATTGAGTTGCCCGGGTCATTTCGTCGGTATGTTGATTGCTCACTTTGTCTTTTTCCGCTGCTTCACGTTTGGCTTTATCAGCTGCCTCACGTTTAGCCAGCTCTCCGGCTTCACGCTTCGCTTTCTCTTGAGCTTCGCGCTGGGCTTTTTCTTCAGCCTCGCGACGAGCCAGTTCTTCCGCTTCACGCTGTGCCTGCTCTTCTGCTTCGGCCTGTTCAGCCTCTGCAGGATCGCCTTTTACATAGGTGCGTTTTTTGCGGACTTCAATTTGCACCGATTTACTTTTACCCCCGGTGCCAGGAATATTCAAGGTACTGCGCGTTTTACGCTGCAGAGTCAGTTTACCAGAACCGCCGTTTTGATCACGGTTCAAATGGGTAAGGAGCGTTTCTTTTTCCTGCTGGGTCACAGAGTCAGTCGCAGACTTGCGGATCCCTGCATCAGCAAATTGCTGTACCAGGCGTTCTACCGGGGTCTGAATCTCTGCGGCCAGCGATTTTATGGTTACATCTGTCATGCTGTTCCTTCCTGCTACAGTTTATTACGCGTCATCGCCGAACCAACAGATATTTCGAGCGGCCATAATCAGCTCACCAGCCTGTTCATCGTTCAGGCCCTCAATATCTGACAGATCGTCAACACCCTGCTCGGCAAGATCTTCCAGCGTACACACGCCAATCGCAGCCAGCTTAAATGCCAGTTCACGATCCAGACCTTCCAGATTCAGCAAATCTTCCGCCGGCTGGTTATCGCCTTGATTCTCTGCTTTTTCCAGAGCAAGGGTGGTTAACGCATTTTTCGCACGATTGCGCAGCGCTTCTACTGTCTCTTCATCAAGACCGTCAATTTCCAGTAACTCATTGATAGGAACATAAGCCAGTTCTTCCAGTGAAGAGAAACCCTCTTCGACCAGTACGGTGGCAAAGTCTTCATCAATATCGAGATGTCGGGTAAAGACGTCGATGGCAGCATGGGCTTCAGCCTGGTGTTTAGCCTGCAGATCGTCGACCGTCATGACGTTCAATTCCCAGCCGCTCAGTTGCGAAGCCAGACGCACGTTTTGACCATTACGACCAATAGCCTGGGCCAGATTCCCAGCTTCAACAGCGATATCCATGGTGTGATTATCTTCATCCACCACAATAGAAGCGACATCCGCCGGTGCCATTGCATTGATCACGAACTGCGCTGGATTATCATCCCACAATACGATATCAATACGTTCGCCACCCAGCTCACTGGATACCGCCTGAACACGCGCGCCACGCATACCTACACAAGCGCCGACCGGGTCGATACGTTTGTCGTTAGTCTTCACCGCGATCTTGGCCCGCGAGCCAGGGTCACGCGCGGCAGCTTTAATTTCAATCACTTCTTCGCCGATTTCCGGCACTTCAATGCGGAACAGTTCGATCAGCATTTCCGGTCGGGAACGGCTGACAAACAATTGAGCACCGCGTGCTTCAGGACGAACGGCGTACAAAACACCACGGATACGGTCACCCGGGCGGAAGTTTTCGCGCGGCAACATGTCTTCACGAATGATGACAGCTTCAGCGTTGTTACCTAAATCCAGAGAAATGTTATCGCGGTTCACTTTCTTAACCACGCCAGTGATTATCTCACCTTCCTGCTCACGGAACTGATCAACCACCATCGCACGTTCAGCTTCGCGCACTTTCTGCACGATAACCTGCTTGGCCGTCTGCGTGGTAATACGGTCAAAAGTCACCGACTCAATCTGGTCTTCAACATAGTCACCCAGATTCAGCGATTCATCCTCAAAACGTGCGGCATCCAGCGTAATTTCACGCGTTGGCATTGTCACTTCATCAACGATGAGCCAACGGCGGAATGTATCAAAATCACCGCTCTTACGGTCAATGCTGACTCGTACGTCGATTTCCTGCTCATACTTTTTCTTGGTAGCCGTTGCCAGCGCACTCTCCAGCGCCTCAAAAATCTTCTCGCGTGGGAGGGATTTCTCGTTAGATACGGCCTCGACTACAGCTAAGATTTCTTTGTTCATCCTGGTATGCCTCAATCCGGACTTTTAAAAGTGGGGAACCAGGTTCGCCTTCTGGATGTTGCTCAGCGCGAACACTTCGTCGTTACCCTCAACGGCAACGGTGATCATCTCACCATCTAAAGACTTAATGATTCCCTGCCATTTACGGCGGTTCTGTACGGCCATACGCAGCACCAGACTCACTTCTTCACCGACAAATCGCGCGTAATGCGCCGCGGTAAAGAGCGGGCGCTCAAGGCCTGGTGAGGAAACTTCAAGGTTATAAGCAACGGCGATGGGATCTTCAACATCCAACACCGCACTTACCTGGTGGCTGACATCAGCGCAATCGTCAACAGTGATGCCATTTTCACTATCAATATAGATGCGCAACGTAGATGTGCGACTGCGTACAAACTCGATACCAACCAGTTCGTAGCCTAGCGCTTCTACCGGTGCTGAAATCAGCTCTGTTAATTTTTGCTCTAATGTGGACAAGCCCACCCCCAAGACATAAAAAAAGGGCTTAATCGCCCAGTATGCTGTTTCCTGATAACAAAAAACCCCGAAAATTCGGGGCTTTATGCGACTGGACCCTGTACGCCATAAATGGCGGTTCGGCACAATCCAAAAGAATTCTTTTCAAAATCTGCTGAGAATGCGCCATTAACGCCTACAGTATATTTGAAAAATAACTCTAAGGGAAAGTGGTTGCGGGGGCCGGATTTGAACCGACGACCTTCGGGTTATGAGCCCGACGAGCTACCAGGCTGCTCCACCCCGCGTCCGAAAACGTGGCAAACACTACGCCTATCTTGCAGAAAATGCAAGCAAAACTAAGATTTGGTACCGAGGACGGGACTTGAACCCGTAAGCCCATGCGGGCACTACCACCTCAAGGTAGCGTGTCTACCAATTCCACCACCACGGCACTAAAGATTGCGACTTTTTACAACTTACTGCGGGATATCATTGCCCGGCGCAGCGGGTTTAGCTGGCTGGCTCTGCTGTTGCGTTTGCGCAGGCTGAGTCAGATTTTCCCACTTGCTTCCTTTCTGGGTCTTGTTGCTGTTAAAGTTGCCGAGGATCAGACTGATGATGAAGAACAATGTCGCCAACACTGCAGTCATACGGGTCATAAAGTTACCTGAACCGTTAGAACCAAACAATGTGGCTGAAGAGCCAGCACCAAATGACGCGCCCATATCAGCGCCTTTACCTTGCTGCAGCATGATCAGGCCGACAAGGCCAACCGCCACAATAAGGAAAACAACTAAAAGAGCTTCGTACATATTCAACCTGTTCCTTGCGCGATAACCGCATATCAAAAACTTCGAACCCATCAGGATAGATAACGTCGCCACTACCCTACCCATCAGAAGCGGGTGTGAATACTAACCAAAGCAGCCTGTCCACGCAAGGGCAATTTTTCACCCCACCGCTGATTGCGGAAAAAAACGGCAAAAGCGACAATGCAGCAAGAAAAATAGCCGATAAAGCAAGCAGAACAACTTGTTACCGGCCTCCTTCTGTACACACCCCACACACCACTGTCAGAGGCCCACGACAGGCAAAAGAAAATGCCCTTCAATTCCGCTACCCGTCATGCTTAAACAGCTTTAACAGCATCGGCAATCCGGTGTGCCAGTAACGTCACCTGCTCTTCGCTCTCACCTTCCACCATCACACGAATCAGTGGTTCAGTACCCGATTTACGTAAGAGCACACGACCACGGTCATGCAGTTCCTTTTCAACTTCCGCCATGATCGCTTTCACCTGCTCATCTGCCAAAGGATCCGTCTCTCCTCTGAAACGGACATTAACCAGGATTTGCGGCAACAGTTTCATACCACTGCACAGATCATGCAGACTCATGTGATTGCGAACCATCGCAGTAAGCACCTGCAAACCTGCAACGATACCGTCACCCGTGGTGGTCTTGTCCAGCAAGATGACATGTCCTGAATTCTCCGCCCCCAGACGCCAGCCTTTTTCCTGCAACTTCTCCAACACGTAGCGATCGCCCACTTTAGCACGAGCAAAAGGAATGCCCAGCTCTTTGAGAGCCAGTTCCAGCCCCATATTGCTCATTAGTGTTCCCACCACGCCACCGCGTAACTGCCCCTGGCGCAAACCTTCGCGGGCGATGATATAGAGGATCTGGTCACCATCTACTTTACGCCCAAGATGGTCCACCATCATGATTCGGTCACCGTCACCGTCGTAAGCCAGACCAATGTCAGCTTTCTCTGCCAGCACACGCGCCTGTAGTTGACGAATATCCGTTGCACCGCATTCTTTGTTGATATTCATGCCATCTGGCTGCACGCCGAGCGTGATGACTGTCGCCCCCAGTTCTCGCAGAACATTCGGCGCAATGTGATAAGTCGCGCCGTTGGCACAGTCCACCACGATTTTTAAACCATTCAGACTCAGTTCACTTGGAAACGTGCCTTTGCAGAATTCAATATAGCGACCGGCAGCATCAACGATGCGACTGGCGCGGCCCAGTTCGGCGGATTCCACACAGGTAATCGGCTTATTCATCTCAGCTTCAATGGCCTCTTCTACTTCATCCGGCAGTTTGGTGCCTTCAATAGAGAAGAATTTAATGCCATTGTCATCGAACGGGTTATGTGAGGCGGAGATGACAATTCCAGCCTCAGCCCGGAAGGTTCGGGTCAGATAAGCAATGGCTGGCGTCGGCATCGGACCGGTAAAAGCGGCAGACAGGCCTGCTGCTGCCAGCCCAGCCTCCAGTGCAGATTCCAACATGTAACCGGAAATGCGCGTATCCTTACCAATAATAATTTTCTTTGAGCCGTTTCTCGCCAGTACCTTACCCGCAGCCCAGCCCAGTTTCAGCACGAAATCAGGGGTAATTGGCGATTCACCGACTTTGCCACGGATGCCATCGGTACCAAAATACTTACGGTTGCTCATAGCGTTACTCTTCCTTCGCTGACAGTGTTGCTTCGACGACGCGCATCGCCTCAACGGTTTCTTTAACATCATGAACGCGCAGGATATGCGCGCCCTGCATGGCGGCAATCACCGCACAGGCCAGGCTGCCGGTCAGGCGTTGCGACGGTCCGACATTCAGCAACTGGCCAATCATACTTTTACGTGACATCCCCACCAGCAATGGCAAACCAAAACGGTGGAAATCGCCCAGATGGGCAAGAAGCTGATAATTGTGGGAGAGATTCTTACCGAAACCGAATCCAGGGTCGAGCAACAGCTGCTCTTTTTTAATGCCCGCCGCTTCACAGCGGGCAATATGTTTAACAAAGAAGGCGTCCACATCTTGCAGAAGGTGCTGATACTTCGGTGCCTGCTGCATTGTCCGGGGCTCGCCCTGCATATGCATCAGACAAACGGGCAGACCGCTAGCGGCAGCGGCTTCCAGAGCGCCAGGTTCCTGCAGGGAACGGATATCGTTGATCAAATGCGCGCCAGCATTAGCCGATTCACGGATAACTTCAGGTTTAGAAGTATCCACCGAGATCCACGCCTCGAAACGTTGAGAAATCGCTTCCACTACCGGTATCACTCGCTCCAGCTCCTGCTCAACACTCACCTCATCGGCACCAGGTCGAGTGGATTCGCCACCAATATCGATAATGGTGGCGCCGGCATTGATCATACCATTGGCATGAGTGAGAGCCTGGACTAAATCGTTATGCTTACCGCCATCTGAAAAGGAGTCCGGCGTCACATTCAAAATCCCCATCACGTGGGCATGTGATAAATCAAGCACGGAATCTCTGGCATAAAGCTTCATAACAGCTGTTCTCCTGACGGGTCTTACCGATAGCGGGTTTTTCGGGATATAAAAAACCCCGGTCATCGCCGGGGTTTGGGGTAACTCAAGCCAGGCGGTTTATTTATCGCCCAGTTGCTCTGACAGAGGATTGCCAGGGCTTGGCGCACGCGGCTCATCAGCCGGGCGAGGTGCCTTTGGCGTACCGTTGTTGCCAGAATTGTTAGTGTCTGGTTCTTCCCATCCTGCCGGTGGACGCACTTCACGGCGAGCCATCAGGTCATCGATCTGCGGCGCATCAATAGTTTCATACTTCATCAGCGCGTCTTTCATCGCGTGAAGAATGTCCATGTTTTCGTTCAGGATACGACGAGCACGTTGGTAATTACTCTCCACCAACGCTTTCACTTCCTGATCGATAATGCGTGCAGTCTCATCAGACATGTGCTTCGCTTTGGCGACGGAACGGCCAAGGAATACTTCACCTTCTTCTTCCGCATACAACAATGGTCCCAGTTTCTCTGAGAAGCCCCATTGAGTCACCATGTTACGTGCTATTGACGTCGCTACCTTAATGTCGTTAGACGCACCGGTAGAAACATGCTCTGGACCGTAAATGATCTCTTCAGCCAGACGGCCACCGTACAAAGTAGAAATCTGACTTTCCAGTTTCTGGCGGCTGGCGCTAATCGCATCACCTTCAGGCAAGAAGAACGTCACCCCTAATGCACGACCACGAGGAATAATGGTAACTTTGTGCACGGGATCATGTTCCGGCACCAGGCGACCAATAATGGCATGCCCCGCTTCGTGATAAGCCGTCGATTCTTTCTGCGCTTCCGTCATCACCATGGAACGACGTTCCGCCCCCATCATGATCTTGTCTTTCGCTTTCTCGAACTCAACCATCGAAACCACACGGCGATTACCACGAGCAGCGAACAGCGCAGCTTCGTTCACCAGGTTAGCGAGGTCGGCACCAGAGAAACCAGGCGTACCACGCGCGATGACCGACGCATCAATGTCGGTAGCCAGTGGTACACGGCGCATATGCACTTTCAGTATTTGCTCACGACCACGCACATCCGGCAGACCCACCACGACCTGGCGGTCAAAACGTCCTGGACGCAGCAACGCAGGGTCAAGAACATCTGGACGGTTAGTTGCAGCAATAACAATGATACCTTCATTGCCTTCAAAACCATCCATCTCGACCAACATCTGATTCAGCGTCTGTTCACGTTCATCGTGACCACCGCCTAATCCTGCGCCACGCTGACGCCCTACAGCATCAATCTCATCGATAAAGATGATACAAGGTGCCGCTTTTTTAGCCTGCTCAAACATGTCACGGACACGTGATGCACCTACACCAACGAACATTTCTACGAAATCAGAGCCAGAGATGGTGAAGAATGGGACTTTTGCTTCACCCGCGATGGCTTTCGCCAGCAGCGTTTTACCGGTACCCGGAGGGCCGACCATCAACACGCCTTTGGGAATTTTACCGCCCAGTTTCTGGAAACGGCTTGGCTCGCGCAGGTATTCAACCAGCTCGGCCACTTCTTCTTTCGCTTCGTCGCAACCAGCCACATCAGCAAAAGTGGTTTTAATCTGATCTTCCGTCAACATACGGGCTTTGCTTTTGCCGAAGGACATCGCGCCCTTACCGCCGCCGCCCTGCATCTGACGCATAAAGAATATCCAGACACCGATAAGCAAGAGCATTGGGAACCATGAAATGAAGATCGACGCCAACAGACTCGGCTCTTCAGGCGGTTCACCAACCACTTTTACATTTTTAGTCAACAGGTTATCGAGTAACTTGGGATCGTTGACGGGAATGTAGGTCGTGTATCGATTACTGTCTTTTCTGGTAACGTTGATCTCACGCCCGTTAATACGTGCCTCGCGGACCTGATCCTGGTTCACTTCCGACAGGAAGGTTGAATAGTCAACCCTACGGCCATTCGACTCGCTGGGCCCAAAACTCTGGAAGACAGACATCAGCACAACGGCTATGACTAACCAGAGAATCAGGTTTTTCGCCATGTCACTCAAGGGATTAACCTCTTATTACAACTGTGTTAACAGACAGCGTAGGGTACTATATATCCTTCATACTTGGAACCACTGCGGTATTGGCTGCGATCATTCACCCAAATCACTTACCTGTGTAAGCTCATAGAATTCACACATTTGTCGCCTTGCAGAGATTGCAATTATTTTGGGCTATACTTTGCGCCCTGTCGCTACAATATACACTTCACGCGAACGAGAGCGCGAAGCGTCCGGCTTACGAATTTTCACTTTCGTAAACAGGGAGCGAATTTCCCGGAGGTAATCTTCAAAGCCATCTCCCTGAAACACTTTCACTACAAAACTACCGCCAGGTGCCAGTACATCCCGGCACATCTCCAGCGCAAGCTCAACCAAATACATTGATTTGGGGATGTCTACCGCAGGCATCCCGGTCATATTGGGCGCCATATCAGACATGACAACCTGTACTTTCGCGTCACCAACACGGTCCATCAAAGCCTTCAGCACCCGTTCATCACGGAAATCGCCCTGAAGGAAATCAACACCGACGATAGGATCCATTGGCAGAATATCACAAGCGATTATGCGACCTTTATCACCAATCTGAGTCACAACATACTGAGACCAGCCGCCGGGCGCCGCCCCAAGGTCGACCACCGTTATCCCCGGTTTAAACAACTTGTCACCTTGCTGTATTTCATCAAGTTTAAACCAGGCACGCGATCGAAGCCCTTTTTTCTGCGCCTGTTGCACATATTTATCGCTAAAGTGTTCCTGCAGCCAGCGGCTGGAGCTGGCTGAACGCTTTTTACCAGTCATACTATTTCCAACGTTGATTCAACGTACGCGATAAATAAACCGCGCAAATCAGCAAGCCGATTTGGTGATACATCAGAGATGGCGGTAGAATGACCCGTTTTCAATCCCAATGTAAGTAAAAAAATACGATGAATCTGAGTACCAAACAAAAACAGCACCTGAAAGGCCTTGCTCATCCGCTGAAGCCCGTGGTGATGCTGGGCAACAATGGCCTGACCGAAGGCGTACTGGCCGAGATCGAACAAGCGCTGGAGCACCATGAGCTCATCAAGGTGAAAATCGCGACGGAAGACCGTGAGACGAAAAACCTGGTTATTGACGCTATCGTGCGCGAAACCAGGGCCGCAAAGGTGCAGGTTATCGGCAAGACGCTGGTGCTGTACCGTCCAACGCAGGAACATAAAATCACGCTGCCACGTTGAGGAGCAGGCGCTACCCATCAATTTAGTCACGGTAAAATGCCACACCCTTGATGCTGATAAAAGGCCGCAACGCGGCCTTTTTCTTTCTTTTACAATCTGACTTGCTTATGCGGCTCCGCAATCAGATGTATTCAACCTTCAGGATTTCATACTCGACATCGCCACCCGGCGTTTTGATAACGGTGACATCATCCACTTCTTTACCGATCAGGCCACGGGCCATTGGCGAGTTCACCGAAATCAGATTCTGTTTAAAATCGGCTTCGTCATCACCGACAATGCGATAGGTCGACTCTTCGTCCGTCTCCAGATTCAACACGGTAACGGTAGAACCGAAAATAACGCGACCATTCGCGTTCATTTTAGTCACGTCGATCACTTGCGCATTTGACAACTTGGCTTCAATTTCCTGGATTCGTCCTTCACAGAAGCCCTGCTCTTCACGTGCGGCATGATACTCTGCGTTTTCTTTTAAGTCACCGTGCTCACGCGCTTCAGCAATTGAGGCAATAATTCTGGGGCGTTTAATGGTTTTCAGCTCTTCGAGCTCTTCGCGCAGTTTCTCTGCGCCCCTTAACGTCATCGGAATCTGATTCATCTCAATACCTCGTAAACTCTGTCCTGTACAAAAGTTAGCCATCCTGACAGATTTTAATGCAGAAAAAGCGTTCTGCGACGCTGGCCACTGAATTACAAACAAAATAGACCTCCCCCGGAGGTACGCTCCAGAGGCCGAAGGTTTTGCATTTTGATACGTATTTTACCGCAGAGTTCCTTATGGGTCATCGTTTACTTTCGACCTTAATGCACCGTAGTATGACAGCATCACCTGTCAGTAAACGCGAGATTATGCGATTTTCACGAATTGTAGCCGGTTTAGCCTGCGTATTTATGCTGAATGCCAACGCCACCCCGGTTGAAGAATACACACAATATTTACCTGATGGCGCAAACCTGGCGCTAATTGTACAAAAAATAGGTGCAAGCACGCCCTCGATTGACTATCACAGCAAGCAAATGTCGCTGCCTGCCAGTACCATGAAAGTGATCACCGCTCTGGCAGCTTTGCTGCAATTGGGACCCGATTTTCGCTTTCACACCCAGTTAGAAAGCAAAGGAACCATTAGCGGCGGAACGCTAAAAGGGGATCTGGTGGCACGGTTTGGCGGTGATCCCACGCTGACCCGCCAGGATCTGCACAACATGGTCGCCACGCTGAAAAAACAAGGCATACAGCATATTCAGGGGAACCTGGTTATCGATACCTCTGTTTTTGCCAGCCATGACAAGGCGCCAGGCTGGCCCTGGAACGACCTGACGCAGTGCTTCAGCGCGCCGCCCGGCGCGGCTATCGTTGACCGCAACTGTTTTTCAGTATCACTTTACAGCGCGTCAACTCCCGGTGATAACGCCTTCATTCGTGTAGCGTCTTATTATCCGGTCAATATGTTTAGCCAAGTGCGTACGCTCGCCCGCGGCTCGTCTGAGGCGCAATACTGCGAGCTGGACGTGGTGCCTGGCGAACTGAATCGTTTTACGCTCACAGGTTGTATGACTCAGCGCGCGGAACCACTGCCACTGGCCTTTGCTATCCAGGACGGTGCCAGCTATGCCGGTGCTTTGCTGAAAGCCGAACTGCAGGACGCCGGTATTGATTATTCAGGTCACCTGTTGCGCCAGACGCAAGCTACCTCCCCCGCCACCACTCTGGCAGAAAAACAGTCAGCACCATTGCATGACTTGCTGAAAATCATGTTGAAGAAGTCCGACAACATGATCGCCGACACGGTATTCCGCACCATTGGTCATGCACGTTTCGGTGTACCTGGCACCTGGCGCGCCGGGTCCGATGCCGTACGCCAAATTCTGCGACAAAAAGCCAACATCGATCTGGGTAACAGCGTCCAGGTTGATGGTTCTGGACTTTCTCGTCATGATCTGGTTGCGCCTGCTACTATGATGCAAGTGTTACAGTACATTGCAAAAAACGATCAACAGCTGAACTTTATTTCAATGTTACCGTTGGCCGGCTATGACGGCACATTACGCTATCGCGGTGGTCTGCACGAAGCCGGCCTGGATGGCAAGGTCTCAGCAAAGACCGGTTCGCTACAAGGTGTATACAACCTTGCTGGTTTTATAACCACTTCCAGCGGGCAACGGGTGGCCTTCGTCCAGTATCTTTCAGGCTATGCCGTTCCCCCGCAGGATCAGAAACAGCGCCGTATTCCGCTGGTTCGCTTTGAAAGCCGACTCTATAAGGATGTTTACCAAAACAACTAACAACAATGAAACTACTGATTATTGAAGATGACGCTCTCTTGCTGGGGGGGCTGGTTCGGGCGTTAACCAGTGAAGGCTACGCTGTAGACTCGGCAACAAAAGGGGCAGAAGCCAGTGCCCTGTTGCAGAGTGGGCAGTATAGCTTGATCGTGTTGGATCTGGGGCTACCGGATCGCGACGGAGGTGATTTGTTGCGTCAGTGGCGTAAAGAGAATGTCGATCTGCCGGTACTGATCCTTACGGCCCGTGACTCGTTGGAAGACCGGGTTGAAGGGCTTGATGCCGGGGCCGATGACTATCTGGTGAAACCTTTCGCACTGGCTGAACTAAAGGCTCGTGTACGGGCACTGATCCGTCGTTATCAGGGACGAAGCGATAATTTACTCCAGCATGGCGATATTTCGCTGAACCTCTCTTCACAGCAAGTTTATCTCGATAGTCAGCCGGTAGAAATCACCCCAAAAGAGTTCTCCCTGCTAACCCGTTTACTGATGCGTATCGGGCAAACTGTTCACCGGGAAACACTGCAACAGGATCTCTACAGTTGGCAGGATGATACCGGTTCCAACACGCTGGAAGTGCACATCCACAACCTTCGTCGTAAACTGGGGAAAGATCGGATCAAAACCGTGCGTGGCGTGGGTTACCGTTTGGAAGAAAGATCGTGAACAGTATGCGTCGGCGTTTGCTGATTATGTTGGCGCTCATTCTTCTGACCTGTCAGTTGATGAGCGCAGCCTGGCTGTGGCATGAAAGCCGTGAGCAGATTGGTTTTCTGGTCAATGAGACGCTGTCAGCCCACGCTCGCAATGAACGGGTCGAAAGAGAGATTCACGAAGCCATCGCCTCACTCCTGCTGCCCTCTATCGTGATGGTCTGCTTCACCCTACTGCTGTCGTTCTGGGCGATCAGCTGGATTATTAGCCCACTGCGTTCGCTGCAAAAAAGTCTGTCAGAACGCTCAGCCGATAACCTCACGCCCTTACCACATTTCTCGGATATGGATGAGATTGCCGCCGTAACGGGTGCAATAAACCAACTACTGGCCAGACTTGACCATACGCTGCGGCAAGAAAGGTTATTTACCGCGGATGCCGCGCATGAATTACGCACGCCGCTCGCCGGATTGCGTCTGCATCTTGAACTGCTTGAACAGCAGGGAGTGACACAAGGGCCGATGCTTATCCAACGTATAGACCAGTTGATGCATGTCATTGAACAATTGATGATGCTGTCACGTGCCGGCCAGGCACTGGCCAGTGGCCATTATCAGGTAGTGAGCTGGCACGAGGTGTTTGAACCGCTGCAACTGGAAATGCTCGAAATGCTGTCATTGCGCAAACAGACCCTTGAACTTACAGGAAACACCGCGCAGGAGGTCCAGGGCGATGCGGTACTACTCCGGCTCATGCTGCGTAATCTGCTGGAGAATGCCTCCAGATACAGTCCGGAAGGCAGTCATATCATCCTGATTGTGCAGCAAGAACAGCATGGCAGCAGCTTCACGGTCCAGGATGAAGGCCCTGGCATCGCTCCCTCCGCTGCGCAGGAACTCACCAAAGCCTTTCGACGGCTGGATCAACGCTACGGCGGGAGCGGGCTGGGCTTGAATATTGTTCAGCGGATAGCCCAACTCCACCACGGTGAACTGCGTCTGATCAATCGTCAGGATCGTAGCGGACTGAATGCCACCTGCTGGCTGCCCGCTAAACTGAACTGACACTCAGCCGCCAGTTCTGATCAAAAATGTGTATTGACACTCATGTACCAGGTACGACCTGATTCGTTATAGGTATTCGCGCCAGCGCCGTACATATAGGCACCCGTGGTGGCATTCCCTGTGGTCTGCGCATTCCCTTCACGGAAGTGGCGTTTGTCAAACAGGTTATCGACACCCAAAGTGACGCTGGCATATTTATTTACCTCATAAGTGCCACTCAGGCCCAGTATCGAGTAAGGGCTAACGGTGGATTTCTCCGTACCGGTGACCGCCTCTCCCTTGTAGTTGTACTTCTTCGGCGTCTGGCGCCCATACCAGGTGAAGGTGGTTTGTAGCGACAGGTCTTCTGTCACCTGCCATGCCAGCGTCGAGTTGAGGGTGTATTTCGGGATAACTGATAAACGGTCGCCGGTGCTTTTGTTCTTACTCTGCAGCATGTAGGTCAGGTTATTATTCCAGGTTAGGGTATCGATAACCGGGAAGTTCACTGTTCCTTCCAGACCTTCAACCACGGCTTTGGGGACGTTTTCCCATTTGTAAACATCAGTGCTGCCGGTGGTAGACACGCCACTTGGCAAATAGCCAGCTTCAATCTTATTACGGTAGTCGTTGCGGAACCAGGTCAACCCTGCCTGGTAACCTTCATGTTTATACTCAATCCCCACTTCCTTATTAATACTGGTTTCAGCTTTGAGATCATCATTACCAATCAGGTAACACCCTCCTGAACTGGCTGCACATCCCTGGCCTTTGCTATACAACACATAGTCCGGATTGGTCTGGTACAGACTCGGTGCTTTGTATGCTCTGGCGATCCCCAGTTTCAGCGTAACGTCATCAATCAGCGCTTGCGACAGATTTAGTGACGGGCTCCAGTTGTTACCCACAATACTGTGATGATCGAAGCGCAGTCCAGGTACCAGCATGGTGCTGTCAGTCAGCTCCATGTTGTCTTCCACAAACAGCGAGAAAATTTCGGCGGAAGAGTACGGGCTGCGGTTAGTACTGTCGATCCCCTCGATCCCCCCGCCGGACAGGGCCTGAGTATTCGATACACCATCCTTCATACGCTGCTGATTCCACTCAGTTCCCAGTGTCGCAGTCTGATTCACCAGAAACTCAAACGGAATACTGACTTCACTGTGCAACAGAACATCATTCAGTTGAATAGTGGAGAAACCACCATCGGAGAAAATCCCCTCGGTACCTCCTGCCAGTCCTTCATTCATACGCGAATTACGCGTATTTTCGTATTGCGCATAAGAATTCGTACTGACGCCATTATCCCAGACACCCGTCCAGTTAACCGCAAAATTCTGGCGGTACAAGCGGTTGGTCTCATCGCCATACTTGCTTTGTACCAATGTGCTAGTATTGGTATTTTGTGTATCCCCAGCGTAAAGATTTCCCTGGCGACTATAACCTGCGGTGAATTCCAGCGCCTGCTGCGGCGCAAACTCCCAACGCAGCTTAGCGTGAATATCCTTATTCACCGCACCTTCGCGTCCTGCGGGAACAGTATCCGCATAAGTACCGGTTCTCAGCGACTGATGCCCTTCATTAATGTATTGAGCATCAGCCTGAGTCTTGCTGAGGTTACCGTATAACGTGAAACTGAAATCATCCCCCAACGGCCCATTTAGCGAGAAATTCGTACGCTTAGTGGCACCTTCAGATTTATGTTCCGGCATATTCAGATAAGTGTTCCAGGAGCCATGCCATTCATGCGTGGTCGGTTTGGTAATAATGTTCACCACCCCGCCAGCAGCGCCGTTGCCATAGCGAGCGGCTGCCGGGCCTCTGATGACTTCAATATGATCAACCATCTCTGGCGCAACCCAACTGGTATCCCCGCGAGTATCGCGTTCGCCACGCCAGCCGAGGCGAACTGAGTTACGGCTGGAGACTGGCAGACCATCGATCAGGATCAGGGTATTTTCCGGCCCCATGCCACGAATATCGATTTGACGATTATTACCGCGCTGTCCGCTGGTTGAGTTTCCGGTCAGGTTTACCCCCGGCATAGTACGGATGATTTCAGACAGATCACGGGCAGGAGGCCGCTTTTTGATCTCGTCGGCAGTAATGGTCGACACACCCGGTGCCTGAAGAGTCTGCTGAGCAGCGGTCACTATCAGGGTACTCTCTGTGGAGTCAGCATGTTCCGTTGCTGTCGCTGTCACATTTTTTTGCCGGGAAATTCCGGTGGTTTCCTGAGACGTTTCCCCCGCAGCCATCGCTGTTGTAGCTATTCCATGCACAATAAAGATAGCGAAAGATAAACGCGATAATTTGTTCAACACTTTGGTTCTCTGCAAATCCGCCTCGTCAGCATCGTTGAGGCAGGTCATAGGATAAATGGGCGGGAAACACATTATTGCAAATAAAAACAATTATCAATTAGATTGTTAATATCATTACTATTTTGTAGTGTTTTTTGTGGCAGTGACCACAAGTCACTGAATATTCCATTTCCCCGGATTAAAGGAAGTGTTACCCGAAAGCATCATCAACTGCGGAGGTGCATCAGAGGAGGTATCAGGATTTGGCAAAAAGTTGCTCAAGACGAGTCAAAAGATGATTGGCACTGTAATAGTCGAGACGAAAACTGTCATTGCCCAGCGCCCAAACCTGCCGATCGCGAATCGCACTTGAACCTGCCACTAACGGTTCTGATAATAGTGCCGTCTTGCCCGTCTCATCGGTAGCGAACATCAATACTGACTTGCCAGTGATACCCGTTGCCAGATTCTCACCGACGAGCGGGATAATATCTTTACGCTTCAGGCGCTGACTACCGCGGAGTATATTTTCTGGTGGCGTAGCGAGCGTAAAGCCCAGGGCTTCCAGCATCTTGCCCTGTGCTGACTCTCTGGTCCACAGATTCGCTTTACTGCCATGGGGATTATAAACCAGCGCCGAGACCGGTTGCGGGGGCAAAGCCAGCTTCGCTTTCACTTCAGTTTCACGCTGTGTATAAGACTGGATAGAACGCTCTGCACCAGCCTCATTACCCGTGGCCTGAGCCAGTTCCCGCTCGACCTGCTGCCAGCTTTTGTTGTCATAGTTGATAACCAGAGTCGGCGCCAACTTAGAAAGACGGTCGTAAAACACGATAGCAGAATCATTGCCCGTGGCACTAACAACGATCAGATCCGGTTTTTCCGCCGCAATAATTTCCAGGTTGGGTTCTCCTGCATACAATCGCTTAACCCCTTTTGCCACAGCGACATCGCTCCACTGGCGGAAGAACCCCTGATTGTCGACAAAGCGTTGCCCCGGCATGGCGGCGGCACTGGCAATAACCGGCGCGCCAATCGCCAATAGCGATCCGGTCAGCGTAATGCTGGTCGACACAATACGTTTGGGCGGATGATGAATAACCAGTTCCCCTTTACGATTGGGCACGTTACGGGGCCAACCATCGGCAGCTCTTGCCTGGTAAAGAGGGAACAAAACAAGAGCACACAGTAATAGCGAAAATAATCGCAAAACAGAAAATCTCATGATGATTGGCTCTTTCCGCGAAAACGACACAACCGGACCGAACAGTCCTGGAGAAATAAGGATGATAATGATTATCTTTACTATTTGAAAGCGATATTTATATCGAAAAGGTCCGTTCGGGAAAACGAATAATTCATTCGCGTATCCAATGGCTTTAACACACTCCTTTTTCATGCTGGCCATCGTCCAGGCTTCCGGTATACTGCCGGCGCGGATCTCCGGCGACTTATCTGAGTATGCTACTGAGGATCTGATGAAGAAAAGGGACACCGATAGCGTCCCTTCAGGGGATTAACGCTGATAGATAATTTCGACGCCCTCGTCGTCTTCGTCGTCCCAGTCATCATCTTCTTCCAACGGCTCTTCCGCTTCTTCAAGCTGCTGCCGGTGGTAGTCATCCCACATGAACGCCACTTTTTCAGGCTGCTTCTCTTCGACTTCCGCTTCTTTCGGATTAGCGTTCAGGAAGGACATCACATCCCAACACAACGGCGTCACGCCAGTACGGTTAGCGGCAGAAATCAGATAGTATTTATCAGTCCAGCCCAACGCTTGCGCAATGGCCTTAGCACGAGCTTCCGCTTCTTCCGGGTTCAACAGGTCAACTTTATTGAACACCAGCCAGCGTGGTTTGCTGAACAATTTTTCGCTGTACTTCTCCAGCTCGCCCAAGATGACACGGGCATTTTCCACAGGATCGGACTCATCAATCGGTGCCAAATCAATGGTGTGTAACAGCACCCGACAACGTTCCAGATGCTTAAGGAAACGAATGCCTAAACCCGCACCGTCAGAGGCGCCTTCGATCAGACCCGGAATGTCCGCCACCACGAAGCTTTGCTCGCTGTCCATGCGCACGACACCCAAACTTGGCACCAGCGTGGTAAACGGGTAATCAGCGACTTTCGGTTTGGCCGCAGAAACTGCGCGGATGAAAGTCGATTTACCCGCATTTGGTAGCCCCAACATCCCGACATCAGCCAACAACATCAGCTCAAGCTGCAAATCACGTTTTTCACCCGGCGTACCCATTGTTTTCTGGCGCGGCGTACGGTTAACGGAAGATTTAAAACGCGAGTTCCCCAGGCCATGCCAACCGCCTTTAGCCACCATATGCAGTTGACCATGAGTCATCATGTCTCCCAGCGTTTCACCCGTTCCCTGATCGATAATACGAGTGCCGACGGGGACTTTAACAATGATGTCCTGCCCGCGCTTGCCGGTACAGTCACGGCTCTGACCATTCTGCCCACGCCCCGCCCGGAAGGATTTTTCAAAACGGTAATCGATCAAGGTATTCAGGTTTTCGTCGGCCTGCAGGTAAACATCGCCGCCATCGCCGCCATCACCACCATCAGGGCCGCCTTTCGGAATATATTTTTCACGACGGAAACTGACGCAGCCATTGCCGCCATCACCCGCAGCAACGAAGATCGTCGCTTCATCAACAAACTTCATGTTACTTCTCCGTAAATCATGCGCCCGTACCGTTGAGTGATCGTGGTCCGGGGGGATTCACCTCAGTACATCGCACAACTGAATATAAAGTGTACAGCAAAAAAGGACCATGCGGTGAACTCACGGGCATCAACACACCCCGTGGATTGGAAAGCAGAATGTAAAAAGCCCCGCAATGATAGCGGGGCTTCTTATTCGCTGCTAAAAGCGGTACAAATACCGCTTTCAGGCACGAAAACCTTACTCAGCAACAATACTGATATATTTACGGTTGTTCGGGCCTTTAACTTCGAATTTGACCTTACCGTCTGCAGTTGCAAACAGGGTGTGGTCACGGCCACAGCCTACATTGATGCCCGCGTGGAATTTTGTGCCACGCTGACGAACGATAATGCTACCTGCCAGAACAGCTTCACCGCCAAAACGCTTAACGCCGAGGCGTTTTGCATTGGAATCGCGACCATTTCTGGTGGAACCACCAGCCTTTTTATGTGCCATTTGTCAGATCTCCTCTTAGGCGCTGATACCAGTGATCTTCACATCAGTGAACCACTGACGGTGACCCTGCTGCTTGCGATAGTGTTTACGACGACGAAATTTAACAATTTTAATTTTCTCGCCACGACCATGAGCAACGATTTCTGCCTTGATCACGCCACCTGAAACCAAAGGCGCACCAATAGTCACCTCTTCACCGTTGGCAATCATCAGAACCTGGTCGAACTCAATAGTTTCGCCGGTTGCGATGTCCAGCTTTTCCAGGCGAACGGTCTGACCTTCGCTTACTCGGTGTTGTTTACCACCACTTTGGAAAACCGCGTACATATAAAACTCCGCTCTCGCGCTTGCCGTCTTTAGTTTCAGGCTGCGCTATAAATATTCACAATAGGGCGCGAATTCTACGCAACTTCGTGGGCAATGACAAGTGCCTGGTACGGAGTATCGTAGAAAAAAAACCAAAGCGAATGCAAACGTTTCACCGTCGCGTTTTTCAAGTACAATCGGTTATACATTAATATGGCGCAGGCACGGACAAAGACGCTTATCATAGCAGTATACCGAGCAATAGCTGAACAGACTGATGAACTTAGAACAGATAAACGAACTCACCGCGCAGGATATGGCGGACGTCAATACGACGATCCTGGAACAGCTGAATTCCGAGGTTTCCCTCATCAATCAGTTGGGTTACTACATTATTAGCAGTGGGGGTAAACGTATCCGCCCGATGATCGCCGTGCTGGCTGCTCGAGCGCTAAATTACACAGGAAAACAACACGTTACTGTAGCCGCGCTGATTGAATTCATCCACACCGCCACATTGCTGCATGACGATGTCGTTGATGAATCGGACATGCGTCGCGGTAAGGCTACCGCTAATGCAGCTTTCGGCAACGCCGCCAGCGTGCTGGTCGGGGATTTTATTTATACCCGCGCCTTCCAGATGATGACGAGTCTTGGATCGCTTCGCGTGCTGGCACTGATGTCCGAAGCGGTGAATGTGATTGCTGAAGGGGAAGTCATGCAGTTGATGAACTGTAACGACCCGGATATCACCGAAGAAAGCTACATGCGGGTGATCTACAGCAAAACGGCACGATTGTTTGAAGCGGCGGCACAGTCTTCCGCGATCCTCGCGTCTGCCACCCCGGAGCAAGAGAAATCATTACAGGATTATGGTCGATTTATTGGAACCGCTTTCCAGTTAATCGATGATTTACTGGATTATAGCGCTGATGGAAAAACGTTGGGTAAGAATGTCGGCGATGATCTGAGCGAAGGAAAACCGACGCTGCCGCTGCTACATGCTATGCGTCACGGCACGCCCGAGCAGTCAGCGTTGATCCGGGGGGCGATTGAGCAGGGAAATGGTCGCCATTTGCTTGAATCTGTACTGGAAACGATGCACCAGTGCGGCTCTCTCGAATGGACACGTCGGTCCGCTGAAAAGGAAGCAGACAAAGCGATTGCTGCACTGAAAGTGTTACCTGAATCCCCCTGGCGCAGCGCGCTTGAAGCTCTGGCCCATATGTCAGTTCAACGCGAATTTTGATGACTAAAAGCGCGGTTCTCTGCGCTTTTGCTCTTCTCCGCATTTTTTCTTTCCATATGCTCAGTTCCTGAGCGATACCGCAAACATTTCTCAACTCTTGCGTATCATCACGCAAAATTAGCGTTATCTTTTAGATAATACAGGAAATAACTGGAAATTTTCGGTAACAGCTTCTATAACTATAAAAAGTATCGTGCACCATGGAGGAACAGCACATGCTTAACAAGAAAAAAGATTGGCATAATGCCGACATCATTGCCGGTTTACGTAAACAGGGTACGTCACTTGCCGCCGTATCTCGTGAGGCGGGATTGAGTTCTTCAACCCTGGCGAACGCGCTATTCCGGCCCTGGCCTAAGGGAGAGTGGTTGATCGCTAATGCGTTATTAGTTCATCCCTCCGAAATCTGGCCCAGCCGGTATTTCGATCCCGTGACTCACACCCTGATAGATCGAAAGAAACTGATGAGGTCATAAAAAAAGGCCGGTAGAGAAACTGAGACTCTACCGGCCTTTCTTCAGAATCAGAAAATTTACACTTCGCCACTGATCCGTTCAATGTCTGCGCCCAGAGCCCTGAGCTTGTCTTCTATATGCTCGTAGCCACGGTCAATATGGTAAATACGATCAACAATAGTCGTGCCTTCAGCGATACATCCTGCCAATACCAGGCTGGCTGAAGCGCGCAGGTCGGTAGCCATCACCTGGGCACCCGAGAGTTTCGCCACACCGTGGCAAATAACGGTGTTGCTCTCAATCTCAGCATGAGCCCCCATACGGATTAACTCAGGAACATGCATGAAACGGTTTTCGAAGATGGTCTCGGTTATCACCCCAGTCCCTTCAGCGACCAGGTTTAGCAAACTGAACTGAGCCTGCATATCAGTAGGAAAACCAGGATGCGGCGCCGTACGGAGATTGACCGCTTTAGGACGCTCGCCGTGCATGTCCAGGCTTATCCAATCCGGTCCCAGCTCAATATCCGCTCCCGCTTCACGCAGTTTAGCCAGGACGGCATCCAGCGTGTCAGGCTGGGTTGCCCTGCACACCACTTTACCGCCTGAGATAGCGGCAGCCACCAGGAAGGTTCCGGTTTCAATACGGTCAGGCAGTACGCGGTAAACACCGCCGCCCAGGCGTTCAACACCTTCGATGGTGATACGATCGCTACCGGCGCCACTGATTTTCGCTCCCAACGTATTCAGAAAGTTGGCGGTATCAACAATCTCAGGTTCGCGCGCAGCATTCTCAATAATGGTGGTACCGGTAGCCAGGGTTGCGGCGCTCATAATCGTCACCGTCGCGCCCACGCTGACCTTATCCATCACAATATGCGCACCTTTCAGGCGCCCTTCAACTGAGGCTTTAACATAGCCCTCTTCCAGTTTGATCTCAGCCCCCAACTGTTCCAGACCGGAGATATGCAAATCAACCGGGCGAGCACCAATCGCGCAACCGCCTGGAAGGGATACCTGCCCCTGGCCAAAACGCGCCACCAGCGGGCCCAACGCCCAAATGGACGCACGCATCGTTTTCACCAACTCATAAGGTGCACAGTAAATACTCACGTCACTGGCATCCAGATGCACTGAACCATTACGCTCTGCCTTAACGCCCAACTGGCTGAGCAGCTTCATGGTGGTATCGATATCCTTCAGCTTTGGAACATTCTGAATCTCTACTGGCTCAGACGCCAACAGAGCGGCGAACAGGATCGGCAGCGCGGCGTTCTTCGCGCCTGAAATTGTAACTTCCCCGCTTAAACGGGTTGGACCCTGCACACGAAATTTATCCATTGCACCAGCTCTCTTTAATCAGACATTCATTTTTACAACTCATCACGGCCAGCGCGATGGACACAGTGAACAGCTTAAAAACCGTTTAGCTTGCGGTCTCGCGCCCACTCTTCAGGGGTATACGTTTTAATTGATACCGCGTGGATGCGATTATCTGCGATATAAGCCATCAGCGGCGCATAGACCACCTGTTGCTTCTTCACACGGCTCAGCTCACCAAACAGTTCACCAACAGCGATAACCTGAAAGTGACTGCCATCGCCTGTTACGTGGACTTCCTGCAAAGGCAACGCGCCCATCAGCACGGATTGAATTTCACTCGTTTCCATGATGTATCTATTTTCAATTGAGGATTAACAGGCACACATCTTAGTAGAAAGTGCCACTATCTTAAACAAGCAAAAAAGCCCCAGCGGGAGCAAGGGCTTTCTTTGTTCAGTCAATAACGGCTGTTCAGACACGAGAAACGATAATGTGCTGTAGGTTATACAGCGCAATCAGTGAATGGAGTTTATCCGTTATACCAGAAAACTGTGGTGTTTTGCCCTGCTGCAGGGAAATCTGTCGGAGATGAACCAGTAAGGCCAGCCCCGATGAATCTACCCTTTCCAGAGCGGACACATCGATGGTATCGATCTGTTTCATCACTGATTCGCGCTGTGCCCACAACCCCAGCAATGTTTCCCGTTCCAACTCGCCGGAAAGATACAGCTGGTTCGCTTCTGCACGCCAGCTCAATTGCCCGTCCATTACTGCTGTTTTTCCAAAGTGATAGGATGACTCGCATAGGATTTCAGTAATTCTGTCAGGCCATTCACCCCTTTCTGACGTAGCACATCGCTCCATTCATTTTGCTTGGTGGTTATCATACTGACGCCTTCGGCAATCATATCGTAAGCCTGCCAGTCTCCCGTACGGCTGTTTTTGCGCCACTGGAAGTCAAGGCGAACCGGAGGCCGACCATTTGGATCGATTATCGTCACCCGAATGGCAATAATGTTGTCATTGGCATACGGCTTTTCAGGCTCTATCTGGTAGGTCTGGCCGTTGTACATGGCCAGCGCCTGGCCGTAGGCCTGAGCAAGATAGTCGCCAAATGCTTTAAAATAAGCCTCACGCTGATCAGGCGTCGCCTCACGATAATAACGGCCCAGCACTAACGCGCCAGCATACTTGATCTGCACATACGGCAGTAGCTCTTCACGGACGATCTGTCGCAAGTAGTTTGGATCCTGCTTGATTTTTGGCTGTTCATTTTTTAAACGGGTGAAAACTTTCCCCGCCGCCTCATTCATCAATTGATAAGGATTCGTTTGATCTGCTGCCGCATGTGCTGCAACCGGAGCAATAACCAGCATTGCCACCATCAGGAAACGTTTAAACATTACTTGCCCTCTTGAGGATTAGTCGTTGCCGCCGGCACCGGTTGCCCATTGGTTTCCGATGTCGCCGACGAAGAATTTTTATTGTCATTACTGTTGCCAGGGCCACTCTTATACAAGAACTGACCAATCAAATCTTCCAGCACCATGGCGGATTTAGTGTCTTGTATCGTGCTACCGTCTTTAAGCATCGACGTACCCATCTCAGGATCGTCAAACCCCACGTTCAACGCCAGGTATTGCTCCCCCAATAAACCGGAGGTTCTCACAGCCAGCGAACTGGTATCCGGTAACTGGTCGTATTTTTTATCAATGTCCATGCTGACGCGCGGGGAATAGGTTTTGTTATCCAACTCAATGTCCGTGACCCGGCCAATCACCACACCGCCAATTTTGACCGGGGAACCGACTTTCAATCCACCAACATTGTCGAAGATAGCGTAGAGTCGCCAGGTAGGCTCACTCCCCAGGGACTTAAGATCAGCCACCCTCAGGCAGAGGAACAGCGCAGCACACAGCGCCAGAAGTAAAAAAACGCCTACCCAAATTTCGCTTTTTTTCGTTTGCATTGCATCAATTCCCAAACATCAGTGCTGTTAGCACAAAATCTAAACCGAGTACCGCCAGAGAAGCATGTACCACAGTGCGCGTCGTAGCCCGGCTAATTCCTTCAGAGGTTGGAATCGCATCGTAGCCGTTGAAGAGGGCAATCCAGGTCACCGTAAAGGCGAAGACAGCACTTTTGATAATACAGTTGACAATATCAGCCCGCACATCGACCGCATTCTGCATTGCCGACCAGAAAAAGCCAGAATCAATCCCCTTCCAACTCACGCCGACCATTGCCCCACCGATGATCCCAACGGACACAAAGATCAATGTCAGCAACGGCATACTAATAAACCCGGCCCAAAAGCGCGGTGAAATAATCCGACGCAATGGATCGACCGCCATCATTTCCATGCTGGAAAGTTGTTCAGTCGCCTTCATCAGCCCAATCTCGGCGGTCAATGCTGAACCCGCCCGCCCCGCGAACAGTAGCGCGGTCACCACCGGTCCCAGTTCACGCAAGAGTGACAGCGCCACCAGCATTCCCAGGCTGCTATCAGCACCATAAGTGTTTAAAACCAGATAGCCCTGCAATCCGAGCACCATGCCGATAAACAAGCCGGAAACTACAATGATCAACAGCGACATAACCCCGATACTGTATAGCTGTTTCACCACCAGCGGCGCATGCTTACGGAAACGCGGCACTCCCACCAATGCATGAAACAACATGAGTCCGGCGCGACCAAACGAGGCGCAGGTATTGATTCCCTGGCGCCCCAAAGACGCCAGTGCACGTAGAAACATCAGTTTTTTAACTCCCTGAACTGGTTAAATCTTGCAGATAATCGCCTGCGGGGAAACGAAACGGTACCGGACCATCCGCAATACCATCAATAAACTGGCGCACCCGGGGATCCGCTTCCTCACGCAGAGCTTTCGCCGTTCCCTGAGCTATCACCCTCTGATCAGCAATGATATACGCATAGTCAGCAATACTCAGTACTTCAGGCACATCGTGGGAAACCACAATACAGGTCATACCAAGAGAATGATTCAACTCATCAATGAGTTTGACCAGTACCCCCATCGTAATCGGGTCCTGGCCGACAAACGGCTCATCAAACATGATCAGATCAGGTTCTAATGCAATAGCCCTGGCCAGCGCCGCGCGACGCGCCATTCCACCTGAAAGCTCCGAGGGTTTCAACTGTGCTGCGCCTCGTAACCCCACCGCTTCCAACTTCATCATCACCGTGCTGTGTAACAATGGCGGTGGTAATTGCGTGTGTTCGCGCAACGGCCAGGCAACGTTATCAAAGACGGTAAGATCCGTAAACAAGGCGCCGGATTGAAAAAGCATGCTCATTTTCTTGCGCACTTCATACAATCGGGAACGCGACAGACTGGGAATATTTTCACCGTTGAACCATATTTCACCGCTGTCCGGCCGCAACTGACCGCCAATCAGACGTAACAAAGTCGTCTTACCAATACCTGAAGGTCCCATAATAGCGGTGACTTTCCCTCTGGGCACTGTAAGCGAGATGTTATCGAAAACCGGCCGGTCCCCACGAGCGAAGCTGACGCCGCGGACCTCTACCAAATTCGTCTCCGTCTGGCCCATAGTTACCTCTTATCCTCTTTTTCAGGCAGTTAATTTATCTTCGATGGTAGCGCATAACTGATAAGACAGAACACTTTTACAGAAACTTACTTCGAAGACGTGGCTAAAGTTGGCATAAGTTTTACTTTTTGCTTTCAGACCGTCAAAATCAGCGCATTATTTTTACCTTCTTGTTGCTTTATACGTCGTGCAAGGTGAGCCGACGATTATCCCCATTCAAAGGACATTTCATGCTCGTAGCTATAGCACTATTGATTATCGGTTTGGTCCTGCTGGTATATGGTGCAGATCGTCTGGTATTCAGCGCAGCCATTCTTTGCCGCGCCATGGGCATTCCCCCTCTGATCATCGGTATGACCGTCGTTGGCATCGGCACTTCGCTACCCGAACTCATCGTCTCCTTCTCTGCTGCCACTCACGGTCAGATGGATATCGCCGTCGGTACTGCGATAGGCTCGAATATCACCAATATTCTGTTAATCCTGGGGGGTGCCGCGCTGCTTCATCCCCTCACCGTCCATTCGAATTTAATTCGTCGTGAACTTCCGCTGATGCTGTTGGTCACTCTGCTGTGTGGTGTGATGCTGCTTGATAACACGCTCAGCCGCGGCGACGGAGTGGCAATGATCGCCATCGCGGTGGCTTATCTGCTGTTTATTATAAAAATTGCCCGTAAAGCCGAACGTGACGATAACGATTCACTCACTCGCGAACAATTGGCCGAACTGCCACGGGACGATGCGGGCAACACCGTGGCGTTCTTATGGCTAGGCGTCGCCCTGCTCATTCTGCCAATGTCGACCAGGATGGTTATCGACAATGCCACGGTCATCGCGAACTACTTTGAGATCAGCGAACTGGTTATCGGCCTGACGATTATCTCGGTGGGAACCAGTCTGCCAGAGCTGGCGACAGTGATTGCCGGGGCGATGAAAGGCGAAGACGATATCGCCATCGGTAACCTGATTGGTTCTAACATCTACAATATTGTTATCGTGCTTGGCATTCCGGCACTGATTCATCCTGGCCGTGTTGATATGCACGCTTTTACTCGTGATTATTGGGTCATGTTGGGCGTCAGCGCCCTGTTTACGCTTATCTGCTTACAGCGCCGCCGCTGTATTGGCCGAAGAGCGGGCACCTTGCTGTTGTGCGGCTTTGTTGCCTGGGTTGCGGTACTTTACAGCCTGCCCTCGGCTACCCTCTGGTAATAAGGATTGGAAATTATGACACTTGTTGCTTTCGATTTTCAGCAAGCAGGAAAAGATGTCCTGGATATTGAACGCCAGGGTCTGGAGCAGCTCGATCAGTACATTAACGACGACTTTACCGAAGCCTGTAAGCGCATTGACCACTGCATGGGAAAAGTGGTGGTGATGGGCATGGGTAAGTCAGGCCATATTGGAAAAAAAATGGCGGCGACCTTCGCCAGCACCGGTACCCCGGCTTTTTTTGTCCATCCGGCGGAAGCCAGCCACGGCGACCTGGGCATGGTCAGCGCAGGCGATATCGTCATTGCCATTTCCAACTCCGGCGAATCCGCCGAGATTCTGGCGCTGATCCCGGTGCTTAAACGCTTGCATGTGTCACTGATATGCATGACCAGCCGCCCGGAGAGCGCAATGGGGCGTGCTGCTGATATCCATCTGTGTGTTAAAGTACCGCAGGAAGCCTGCCCACTGGGCCTGGCTCCTACCGCCAGCACCACCGCAATGCTGGTAATGGGCGATGCGCTGGCGGTCGCCCTGCTGAGGGCCCGGGGATTCACCGCCGAAGACTTCGCGCTGTCCCATCCTGGCGGTGCACTGGGCCGTAAGTTGCTACTGACGGTTAATGATATTATGCACAGCGGTGATGAAATCCCTCATGTCAGCAGTGACGCGTCGCTGCGTGATGCGCTGCTGGAGATCACCCGTAAAAATATGGGTATGACGGTTATTTGTAACGATTTGATGAAAATTGAAGGTGTTTTCACCGATGGTGACCTGCGGCGGGTATTCGATATGGGCATTGATATCCAGCATGCCAGCATCGCCAGCGTGATGACACCAGGCGGCATTCGGGTACGCCCGAACACACTGGCGGTTGATGCCCTGAATCTGATGCAAAATCGTAATATCACCGCCGTAATGGTCGCTGACGGCGATTTGCTACTCGGCGTGGTACACATGCATGACATGCTGCGTGCTGGTGTCGTTTAACAAGGAACCGAAGAAAAATGAGCAGTGCTGCGAGCTGGATTGAAACTTGTTATGGCAAAGTAAGCCTGGATGTGATGACCCGTGCGCGTCAGGTTAAATTACTGATTTGCGACGTGGATGGCGTGATGTCCGACGGTTTGATTTATCAGGGGAATAATGGTGAAGAGTTGAAAGCCTTTAACGTGCGTGACGGCTATGGCATTCACTGCCTGCTGGCCTCGGACGTGGAGGTCGCTATTATTACCGGCCGCAAAGCAAAATTACTGGAAGACCGTTGTGCGACGCTGGGAATTACCCATCTTTACCAGGGGCAGTCCGATAAGACTTTGGCCTTCCGCGAACTTCTGGATAAACTGTCGCTTCAGACAGAACAAGTGGCTTATATTGGCGACGACTTGATCGACTGGCCAGTCATGGCAGAAGTGGGGCTAAGTGTCACCGTGGCGGATGCGCACCCACTACTGATCCCCCGCGCTGACTATGTCACCCGACTGGCAGGCGGCCGCGGAGCAGTACGCGAAATTTGTGATCTGATTTTGATTGCACAGGATAAGTTTGATAAGGCCAAAGGACAGTCTGTATGAGTAAAACAAAGCGTTGGATTACGCTATTACTGGCCCTGGTTGCCATTGTGCTTATCGGCTGGAACCTGGCTGGCGAGGATAACAACACCGTCCCGGCGGCTGGAAACGCGCAGGAACCAACCTATACCAGTCAGCGCTCCAATACCGTGGTTTATAACCCGCAGGGCGCCCTGAGCTACAGGCTGATTTCTGATAAAGTGACCTACTTTTCCACCGATGCAGTGAGCTGGTTCGATAATCCAGTGATGACCACATTCGATACAAACAAAATCCCGACCTGGTCTGTACGGGCGGACAAAGCCAAGCTAACGAACGATCGCATGCTGTACCTTTACGGTCATGTAGAGGTCAACAGCCTGACACAGGATGCCCAACTTCAGAGAATTAAAACTGATAACGCCGTGGTCAATCTCGTCACGCAGGATGTCGCCTCAGACGATCAGGTGACGCTTTATGGTAGTAGCTTTAACTCTACCGGTATGAAAATGCGTGGGAATCTACGGAAGAAAACTGCCGAGTTGATTGAAAAGGTCAAAACCTCCTATGAAATTCAAAATGCAAAACAACCTTAAGTTATTGACGCTCGGCCTGCTGCTGACTGCCAGCCTGCCAGCCTTTGCCCTGACAGGTGATTCGGACAAACCGGTCAATGTGGATTCCGAGAACCAGTCTCTGGACATGCAGGGTAACGTGGCGACCTTCACCGGGAAGGTCGTCGTCACTCAAGGTTCGATCAAGATAACCGCCGATAAAGTCGTGGTCACTCGTCCCGGCGGCGACAGTAACAAGACGCTTGTTGATGCTTACGGCAGCCCCGCGACCTTCTACCAGATGCAAGACAATGGTAAACCGGTACAAGGTCACGCTCAAAAGATGCACTATGATCTGGCGAGAGATTTCGTCGAACTGACGGGGAACGCCTATCTGGAACAGTTGGACAGCAACGTGAAAGGCGATCGCATCACTTATTTGGTGAAAGAACAAAAAATGCAAGCCTATGGCAACACGGGCAAACGCGTCACCACCGTACTGGTTCCTTCGCAGCTGCAGGATAAGGGAACCCAATCCGGGCAGAAACAAAAACAGAAAAAGAGTAACTAATTAACTATGGCGACTTTAATTGCAGAAAACCTGGCGAAGGCCTACAAGGGTCGTCGTGTGGTCGAGGATGTCAGCCTGCAGGTCAAATCCGGCGAAATTGTCGGCCTGCTTGGCCCCAACGGGGCAGGCAAAACCACCACCTTCTACATGGTGGTGGGTATTGTGCCACGTGATGCGGGGCGTATCGTCATTGATGATGAAGACATCAGTGTTCTGCCACTGCACGCCCGCGCCCGACGAGGCATTGGCTATCTGCCGCAGGAAGCCTCCATTTTTCGCCGACTGAGCGTGTATAACAACCTGATGGCCGTTCTGCAGATCCGCGACGATCTGACCAGAGAGCAACGTGAAGATCGCGCGAACGAACTGATGAATGAGTTCCATATTGAGCATCTTCGCAACAGCCTGGGACAGGCGCTGTCTGGCGGTGAGCGGCGTCGGGTGGAAATAGCCCGCGCGCTGGCAGCCAATCCGAAATTTATCCTACTGGATGAACCCTTTGCCGGCGTTGACCCGATTTCAGTTATCGATATCAAGAAGATCATTGAGCATCTGCGCGACAGTGGACTGGGAGTGCTTATCACTGACCATAACGTGCGTGAAACGTTGGCCGTCTGTGAGCGGGCATACATTGTCAGCCAGGGGCACTTGATCGCCCATGGTTCACCAGAGCAAATCCTGGCAGATGAACAAGTTAAGCGAGTCTATTTGGGCGAAGAGTTCAGACTCTGATAAGGTGTTAAAACCAGGTAAGATTTTTAAGGAATTGGTATCCTGAATATGAAGCAAGGTTTGCAACTCAGGCTTAGCCAACAGCTTGCCATGACGCCACAACTGCAACAGGCTATCCGTCTGCTGCAACTCTCTACGCTTGAACTACAGCAGGAAATTCAACTGGCGCTGGAAAGCAATCCATTGCTTGAACAAACTGACATTCATGAGGAAGTGGACTCACGGGAGTATCAGGAACAAGAAACGCTTGATACCCGTGAGGCGTTAGAACAAAAGGATATACCGGAAGAACTGCCGCTGGATGCCACCTGGGATGAGATCTATACCGCTGGAACCCCGTCAGGAACCGGAACTGATTATCATGACGACGAGCTTCCCATTTATCAGGGAGAAACGACCCAAACATTACAGGATTACCTGATGTGGCAGGTAGAGCTGACTCCGTTCACCGATACTGACCGTGCCATCGCCACTTCTATTGTTGATGCGGTGGACGAGACCGGCTATCTGACTGTGCCGCTGGAAGAGATTCTGGAAAGCATCGGTATCGGTAATGAAGAACTGTCCCTTGATGAAGTCGAAGCGGTACTTAAACGCGTACAACGCTTTGATCCGGTCGGCGTCTGTGCCCGCGATCTGCGTGACTGCCTGCTGGTGCAGCTCTCACAGTTTGCGCCGGAACAACCTTTTCTTAAAGAGGCCCGCCTGATTGTCAGTGAACACCTGGATTTACTGGCAAACCATGATTTCCGTAGTCTGATGCGCATGACCCGGCTGAAAGAAGACGTGCTGAAAAATGCGATGCAGTTGATCCAGTCTCTCGATCCTCGTCCGGGACAGTCGATCAATACCAGCGAGCCTGAGTATGTCATTCCTGACGTGCTGGTACGCAAGGTCAGTACACGCTGGACTGTAGACCTGAATACGGACAGCATTCCCCGACTCAAAATCAATCAGCACTATGCCTCGCTGAGCGGAACCACCCGCAATGACAGCGACAGCCAGTTTATCCGCAACAATTTACAGGAAGCGAAGTGGTTGATTAAAAGTCTGGAAAGCCGCAACGACACGTTACTGAAGGTCACACGTTGCATTGTCGATCAGCAGCAAGCATTCTTCGAACAGGGAGAAGAGTTCATGCGCCCGATGGTGTTGGCCGACATCGCCAGCGCAGTGGATATGCATGAGTCCACCATCTCCCGGGTTACCACGCAAAAATATCTGCACAGCCCACGCGGTATTTTTGAATTAAAGTATTTTTTTTCCAGTCACGTCAATACCGAGGGCGGCGGCGAAGCTTCCTCTACGGCTATCCGCGCACTGGTGAAAAAATTAATCTCGGCGGAGAATCCCGCTAAACCTCTTAGCGACAGCAAACTAACCACCTTGCTCTCCAATCAGGGCATTATGGTGGCTCGCCGAACTGTAGCGAAATATCGAGAGTCTTTATCCATCCCGCCCTCAAACCAGCGTAAACAACTGGTCTGAACGAACAGATAAGGAAGACCGTATGCAACTCAATATTACTGGGCAAAACGTTGAAATTACTGAGTCTTTACGTGAATTTGTAACGGCAAAGTTCACCAAACTAGAGCAATATTTTGACCGAATTAATCAGGTCTATATTGTTCTGAAAATTGAAAAAATCATGCAAATCGCTGATGCGACATTACATGTTAATGGGGGGGAATTGCATGCCACCTCCGAAGAAAAAGATATGTACGCGGCGATTGATGGCCTGATAGATAAGCTCGCACGACAACTCAACAAACATAAAGACAAGCTGAAACAGCACTAAATTTCATCCAGACATTGATTATTTTTTCGTCACCCTTATTTAATAATCACTGATGCATGAAGGACCGGCCCGTTCCCAGATTCTGGGTTCGGGCCGTTAATCAATAAGGCAGGTTGTCGTTGATCGGTAACTGACCAGGATCCTTGCAGATCCCGCGTGTCAGCCATTTGCCAGGCGAAAGTGAACACCCAAGTGAAACTATGATGAACAATGAATTAACACTGGAATTGAGCTCGGTACTGAGTGTGTCCTGTACCCGCAACGACGTACACTGTCAGAGCAAAAAACGGGCGCTGGAAATTATTAGCGAGCTGGCGGCGAAACAACTGAATCTCCCGCACCAGACTATCTTTGAAGCGATTCTGACCCGAGAGCGCATGGGCAGCACGGGTATCGGCAATGGTATCGCTATCCCACATGGCAAGCTGGTCGAGGATACCATGCGAGCGGTGGGGGTGTTTATTCGCCTTGAGCAGCCTATCGCCTTCGATGCCATTGATAATCAGCCGGTGGATTTGCTGTTTGCACTGCTGGTGCCTGCCGAACAGTGCAAAACACATCTGCATACGCTGTCACTGGTTGCGAAACGCCTTGCTGATAAAACCGTGTGCCGTCGATTGCGCGCGGCACAAAGTGATGAAGAACTCTTCGAGATCATGGCGGAAAGCCCTGAGGAGAGCCACTAGTCTTTCCTGTCTGCCGGGTGATTCCGGTCAGATGCAAGTGTGTCGCCTTTCAGCGAGGCACACATCCGATATGGGCGGAATCCCCAAAGAACAGACAAAATCAGGAGAATATGTCATGGTGCTGATGATTGTCAGCGGTCGTTCTGGTTCTGGCAAGTCCGTCGCATTACGGGCACTGGAAGATATGGGTTTTTACTGCGTGGATAACCTGCCCGTCGTGTTACTGCCCGCACTGGCAAATTCCCTGGCCGAGCGTAATATGTCTGCAGCAGTCAGTATAGACGTCAGGAATATGCCAGAATCACCAGAAGTTTTCGAAACAGCGCTGACCGATCTCCCCGACTGCTTCTCTCCACAATTATTGTTCCTGGATGCCGATCGCAATACGCTGATCCGTCGCTACAGCGATACGCGCCGTTTGCACCCCCTCTCAAATAAAAATCTGTCGCTGGAAAGCGCCATTGATGAAGAGAACATCCTGCTGGAGCCTTTACGTTCCAGAGCCGATCTGATTGTGGATACTTCGGAGATGTCAGTCCACGAGCTGGCCGAGATGCTGCGTACGCGCCTGCTGGGCAAACGTGAACGTGAATTGACGATGGTTTTTGAGTCCTTTGGCTTCAAGCACGGCATCCCTATCGATGCAGACTATGTATTCGATGTGCGCTTTTTACCGAATCCACACTGGGATCCTAAACTACGTCCGATGACGGGGCTTGATCGACCCGTTGCAGCATTTCTTGATCGCCACACCGAAGTACACAATTTCATTTACCAGACCCGCAGTTATCTGGAACAATGGTTGCCAATGTTGGAAACCAATAACCGCAGCTATCTTACCGTCGCCATTGGTTGTACCGGGGGTAAGCATCGTTCTGTTTATATCGCCGAACAACTGGCTGAGTATTTTCGTTCACGCGGTAAAAACGTCCAGTCTCGCCATCGCACGTTGGAAAAACGCAAATCATGACAGTCAGGCAAACCGTTGAAATTAAAAATAAGCTGGGGATGCATGCCCGACCGGCAATGAAGCTTTTCGAACTGGTTCAGAGTTTCGATGCAGAAGTCTTGTTACGCAATGAAAGCGGCGTTGAGGCGGAAGCCAGCAGCGTCATCGCTCTATTGATGCTCGATTCGGCCAAAGGCGGACACATTGAAATCGAAGCCAGCGGCCCGGAAGAAGAACCAGCCTTAATGGCGGTGATTGAACTGTTTAACGCCGGTTTCGACGAAGATTAATCAACTTAAGACTTGGGGATATTTTTTATTTCTGAGCCATTTCTTTCACTACAGCAAATTATGTTGCCGCAAAAAATCGGTGCCGCCCAGTTGGCGCATCTGCCGTAAAATCCATTGCTGCCGCTGACGAACATAGGCAGAAGGCGCATTGGCCCTGAATCGAATGGGGTTAGGCAATACCGCAGCCAACAGTGCCGCTTCAGACGGGGTCAGACGGCTGGCTGACTTGTGAAAATAACGCCGGGATGCCTCTTCCACACCAAATACCCCTTCACCAAATTCAGCCACATTCAGGTAAACAGTCAGAATTCTTCGCTTGGTCCATACCGTCTCAATACCTACCGTCAGGCCCGCCTCCAGCCCTTTACGCAACCAACTCCGACCATCCCATAAGAACATGTTTTTGGCTGTCTGCTGTGACAATGTGGAAGCACCACGTATCCTGCCACCATCACGGTCCAGTACGGACAGAATAGCCTGAACATCAAATCCCCAGTGAGATGGAAATTTTTGATCCTCTGCAGCAATAACAGCCAGCGGCATCCAGGGGGCAATATCGTCCATAGCCATCCAATCAGAATGCGCCACATAACCGAAATCACCGCGCAGCCATGCGCCCAATTGACGTTCGGCCATCACAGCCGAAAAAGGCACAGGCAGGAAAGAAAACAATACAATACCGGCCCCCCATCCCCCCAGGATGCTGAATATCCCCCTCAATAGCCACTTTTTAATCCACGGTTCTGTTCTTTTACGCTGACTCATACCATTATATCCATAACAATCTTTATCAATTCCTGACCAATTGGTGCCAGTTAGTGCCAGTAACGATTTGACACTGCGCAGCAAAACAGGAAATGAGAAACAACCTCAGACTTGCTTACTGGCATAGCGCATCATAAATGCCTCAACAGCTTCAACCACTTCCGAGTAGGCGGAATCAGCTTCATTTGCTAAACAAATTAGTCGTACAAGTAAACAAGCATGCTTTAATGGTGCCAAATGTTAAAAACGAAATGATTCATATTGCTTATAAATTTCACCCGTTAGTATTTACAAAATTAATCTTATAGCCTTTTTGATACCACTATCAAACAGAATACCAGCCTGTCCTAACCGATATTAACCACGGTGCGTCCAGAAAGAAATAACTATCAATTCAGAAAAATTAATGCTCTAAACCTTACCATTGGTGTTTCCTTACTCACGCAAAATACTGGCAGATATTAGAAACCGTAATCTCATAAAAAGAATATGTTTTACAGTGATTTAATTATCACCATTTCGTAACGAAATTTCTGTGGCAATGTCGGTCGTGATTAAGGGATCCGGTAACGATGAGACGTCAATCGCAGTCGGTTAAAAAACACCACAAGAGACTATTTTTCAGGCAAATATACGGATAAATTCATTCCGGACTTGACTGTGTCACCAAATTAATGTTTTCTGTGTGGGAACGCTGTTCAACATCACACATTTTAATGAATCTGGTAACATGTGATGTAATATTTGCTAAGGTAGTTCTTAGGCGTTTAACCAATACCGAACCTGCGCTTTTAAACTTTTCTTCTCATAATAGCGTGGGTCATCTTTTTCCCTGGTGTTGGCGCAGTATTCGCGCACCCCGGCCTCGGTCGGGGTCATTTTTTTTCAGCATACGCAACCCACTCACGTAAGACCTCTACGTCGTGCCGCCAGTCCTGTTTCAATTCGTCAATCCATTCCTGCACGTTGTCCCACCATGCCGGCAATTCAGGGCTTTGAATTTGTTTCGCCAACTGCTGGAGATGTACCAACCCAACCGATCCTGCCGCCCCTTTAATCTTGTGGCCCTCTTCCGCGATGCCCTTCTGGTCTCGAGCCATCATGTTTGAATCCAGTACTTCCAGATAGCCCGGCATCATCTGCTCGAACATATCCAGACTCTGATGAATCAGCTGTGGACCAACCAATTCGATGTACTGTTCAAGCATCGTGAGATCCAGTAATCCCAGTTTTTTATCGTCCACTCCGCCCTCCTGAGATTTATCTTCATGCTGCTGATAATTCCAGTATTTTTGGATGGTTGCGGTCAATGCAGGTACCGCCAGCGGCTTGCTGAGTACGTCATTCATGCCCGCATCCAGATACTCTTTCTTATCCTTCAAGACGTTTGCCGTCAGCGCCACTAACGGCGGCAATTGCTGACCGGCGTAACGCTGATGAATGCTACGCGCGACATCCAGCCCGGTCATATCCGGCAGTTGAATATCCAGTAAAACCAGGTCGAACTCATCCGGATCAAACATGGCCAACGCCTCTTTACCGGTCATCGCCACCTCTACACTGTTACCCAGTTTTTCCAACACGGAGCGAGCCACCACCACATTAAGCTCGATATCTTCCACCAACAGCACATGCAACGCGGGCAGTGGCATATCATCGTCAGATTGTTCATCCTCGCTCAACTCAGCGATGCGAGGCGCATTGACGGTCAGGGTAAAACAAGAACCGGTGCCAGGTGCGCTGCGCACAGAAATATCACCGCCCATCGCCTGCGCCAGTCGACGCGAGACCGCCAGCCCGATGCCGGTTCCTGTTGCAGGCTTGCCACCATGCTGATCTTTCACCTGGTAATACATCGCAAAAATCTTGTCCTGTTCATCCGGCGGAATCCCCATGCCAGAATCTTCCACCTCAAAACGCAGACAATCCTCGCCCTGACAGCTGACCCGCACGATAACACTGCCCTTTTGCGTGAATTTAACCGCGTTACCAATCAGGTTCCACAGAATCTGGCGCAGACGCGTGCCATCAGTAATGATTTTATGGGGCAACGGCAGTTCCGGTTCCAGCACAAAGCTCAGCCCTTTAGGCTGTACCAGCAATCCGGAGAGGTTTTCAAGATCGGCCAGAAAACCCGTAAAATCCACAGGTTGGTTATCCAGTTGCATCTTACGTCGTTCAATTTTGTCCATTTCAATGACATCATTGAAAATATTTCCCAATGTGATTGCTGAGACATGGATGGTTTTAAGGTATTTCAATTGCTCAGCATTGAGATCGGTATCCAGCAAAATGCGGCTGAGACCAACAATGCCATTAAGCGGCGTACGAAGCTCGTGGCTGATGGTAGAAATAAAAGTGGTCTTTTCCCTGCTGGCACTCTCCAGAGCATCCTGATAGCGTTTACGCTCGGTGATATCGCGTCCGAATCCCATCAGCCCACTACGCTTCCCTACCCGATCGTAATAAGGCACTTTACGGATCTCGAAACAGGCCTTCTTGCCGTCAGGATACTGCAACCACTGTTCGTAAGTGAGGGAGACATTGTGGCGGAACACTTTCTCGTCGGTTTCCAACACTTTAATGGCGGTATCGTCATCGTAAACATCATAGGGTGTCAAACCGATCAGCTGTTTCTCACTTTTGCCGATCAGCAGTTCCATTGCACGATTACAGCCAGAGAACTGCTGATCGCTATTACGGTAAAAAACCAGGTCTGGTGAAGCATCAAGGAAAGAACGCAGGAAGGAGGTTTGCTGCTCAAGTTCAATCTGCGCCTGCTCACGCCGCGCCATCTCTTCAGTCAGTTTATCCAATACCTGTAAGCGGGCCTTTTCGGCTTTGATACGATCAGCAATCTCCTGATTGAGCTGAGTAATATTTTCCTTCATCTGTTGGTTCAGCTCCAAATCCCGGTGACGCATCTCTTCCAGCTTATCGACCAACCGCGACAGTCGCTGACGGGACTCCTCAAGCTGCTCCACCACTACCGAGAGGAAATAGACGGCCCACGGGGTGATCAATAGCCCGAAAAATACCGAACGAATCATATCGATGGTTTCGACATGCCCATGCAGCACCATGGTGACCGCCATTTGCACGATCATGGCCAGTACCACCAGCGCAGAAGCCAGCAGCAGAGAAAAACGCACCAGCCCCAGTTTTACCATCAGATCGACGTAATACTGGGCCAACAGACGAATTTGTTTCATAAAGCATTCCTTCCAGACCGGTCTCCCAATCATACCGTAAAAGCGCAAAAGACCAACGCAACCCACTCCATGATTACCCTGCACTGAAATTGTGCAGTTCAGACCAACAGTGACTGATTAAGCATTACATCTGACGTTGCCCCTTCTTTTAAAGCGTATTGACGAAGAAAAAACCACCAAACTGTCACTGGCACGATCCGCTTTATTCGCTGCGCTTAAAAGCGAAATTTGTCAGGAGAATACCGCCGATATTTTTAACGTCTCTGCGGATTTTCATGGTTGTAGCTGATAAACGCTAAACTGCTCACTCTTTTTATTCATTGAATAATCTATCAGCCCAACTGGCGAAAGGGAGGCTCTTATGGTGCATGCTTTTCATCATGATGAGCGTACAGCCCGGTAACATTCACAATTATGTAACGAATAATCATTCACATTACGCGAGAATTTACTCACCTACTCGACGATTAATTTTACTAATGATGTCGACCTGTTTAATTCAAATAAGACTTAAGCTTAAAAACAGTGTGTTTATGCGGTTAAGATAGCTCAACCAGCATATTATGCTGGCAATAACCCCAGCACCAGCATGGTGCAGATATTTGCTGCCTGCACTACAGTGAGACAGCTCACATTTCATTAAGTAGCAACATTGAAACGAATGACAGAAAAAACGCGAAAAAATATTTAAAAATCAAATAAATAACACATAAAAAGAGCAAAAAAAACGCAGTGAGAATGCTATTTGACCTGAGTGCGCTTTCCCGATAAGTTGGGGATCCGCTGGAAGCTTTCTGGATGGGTGTTCCACCCGTCATATTTATGCAGTTATTGAGATTCCCTCTGTAGCAAGTCCTCGACACTTGTGACACCGATGCTAACGGCCAGACAGGAGGGGCGACATAATAGGCGAGCATTAAGCTCAAAACCTGTCGCCATGCCCTTTCTACGTCTGCCCTTCATCGACGCGGGGAATCCCTCAGAGCCTGGGGAGGTTCACTAATATGTTGTACGATAAATCCCTTGAAAAGGACAACTGTGGTTTTGGCCTGATCGCCCACATAGAAGGCGAACCAAGCCATAAGGTAGTGCGTACCGCAATTCACGCACTGGCCCGTATGCAACACCGTGGCGCGATCCTTGCTGACGGCAAGACCGGCGACGGTTGTGGCCTTTTATTGCAAAAACCCGATCGTTTCTTTCGCATTGTCGCCCAGGAACGCGGCTGGCGTTTGGCCAAAAACTACGCGGTAGGCATGTTGTTCCTGAACCAGGATGACGAACTGGCTCGCGAAAGTCGCCGTATTGTAGAAGAAGAAGTACTGCGTGAAACGCTGTCTGTGGTTGGCTGGCGCGACGTGCCGCTCAACCAGGATGTATTGGGTGAAATAGCCCTTTCCTCCATGCCGCGCATTGAGCAACTGTTTATCAATGCCCCGGCTGGCTGGCGTCCACGTGATATGGAGCGTCGCCTGTACATGGCGCGACGCCGTATCGAAAAGCGCATCGAAGATAAAGAATTCTACGTGTGTAGTTTCTCAAATCAGGTCAACATTTATAAAGGTCTGTGTATGCCGGCAGATTTGCCGCGCTTCTACCTGGATCTGGCTGACCTGCGTCTGGAGTCCGCTATTTGCCTGTTCCACCAGCGCTTCTCTACCAATACCGTTCCACGCTGGCCGTTAGCTCAGCCATTCCGCTATATGGCGCACAATGGTGAAATCAATACCATCGCCGGTAACCGTCAATGGGCGAAAGCCCGCGCCTATAAATTCCGTACACCATTGATCCCCGATCTGCAGGATGCTTCGCCATTCGTCAACGAAACGGGGTCAGACTCCAGTTCAATGGATAACATGCTGGAATTGTTCCTCAACGGCGGTATGGATCTGATTCGCGCCATGCGTCTGCTGGTACCGCCAGCCTGGCAAAACAACCCGGACATGGATCCAGAGTTGCGTGACTTCTTCGACTTTAACTCCATGCATATGGAACCCTGGGACGGTCCTGCGGGTATCGTGATGTCTGACGGTCGCTATGCCGCCTGTAACCTTGACCGTAACGGTCTGCGGCCTGCCCGCTATGTCATCACTAAAGATAAACTCATCACCTGTGCCTCTGAGGTCGGCATCTGGGATTATCAGCCAGATGAAGTCGTGGAAAAAGGTCGTGTCGGCCCCGGTGAACTGATGGTTATCGATACCCGTGCGGGACGCATTTTGCACTCCGCTGAAACCGATAACGATCTGAAAAGCCGTCATCCTTACAAAGAGTGGATGGAGAAAAACGTCCGCCGTCTGGTGCCATTTGAAAATCTGTCCGACGATCAGGTTGGTCGCCGCGAAATGGATAACGATCTGCTGGCGACCTTCCAGAAGCAGTTCGGTTACAGTGGCGAAGAGCTCGACTCAATCATCCGCGTTCTCGGAGAGAATGGCCAGGAAGCGGTAGGTTCAATGGGCGATGATACCCCGTTCGCCGTCCTGTCCAGCCGTCCTCGTGTGATTTATGACTATTTCCGCCAGCAGTTCGCTCAGGTCACCAATCCGCCAATCGATCCGCTGCGTGAAGCGCACGTTATGTCACTGGCGACCAGCATCGGTCGTGAAATGAACGTGTTTTGTGAAGCGGAAGGCCAGGCGCATCGACTGAGCTTTAAATCACCTATCCTGTTGTATTCAGATTTTAAACAGCTGACCTCTCAGGAAGAAGAGTTTTATCGTGCGGATACGCTGGACTGCACTTTCGATCCGGCGGAATCTTCATTGAAAGACGCGATCCTTGCGCTATGTGACAAAGCGGAAGCATTGGTGAAAGACGGTACCGTACTGCTGGTGCTGTCTGATCGGGCGATCAGTGCGAAACGTCTGCCGATCCCGGCGCCAATGATGGTCGGTGCTATCCAGACCCGTCTGGTCGATAAGAGCCTGCGCTGTGACGCCAACATCATTGTTGAAACCGCCAGCGCTCGCGACCCACACCACTTCGCCGTATTGCTGGGCTTTGGCGCGACGGCCATTTATCCGTACCTCGCCTATGAATCATTGGCGAAAATGGCCGACACTGGCGTGATAGCGAAAGATTACCGCAGCCTGATGCTGAACTACCGTAACGGCATCAATAAAGGCCTGTACAAAATCATGTCGAAGATGGGTATCTCCACCATCGCGTCATATCGCTGTTCAAAACTCTTCGAAGCCGTTGGACTGCACCGTGACGTGTCAGACCTTTGCTTCCAGGGCGTGGTGAGTCGAATTGGCGGTGCCACCTTTGCTGACTTCCAGCAAGACCTGATGAACCTGTCCAAACGCGCCTGGCTGCAACGTAAACCACTGGATCAGGGTGGCCTGCTGAAATACATCCATGGCGGCGAATATCACGCCTACAACCCGGATGTCGTCGGTACGTTGCAAAAAGCGGTGCAAAGTGGCGATTACAGCGATTATCAGCAATACGCCAGGCTGGTGAATGAGCGTCCGGTTGCGACATTACGCGATCTGCTGGCGATAACGCCATCCGGCAACGCTATTAGCGTCGACGACGTTGAGCCCGCCAGTGAGCTCTATAAGCGTTTCGATACGGCGGCGATGTCTATCGGGGCGTTGAGCCCGGAAGCACATGAGTCTCTGGCCGAGGCGATGAACAGCCTGGGCGGATTTTCTAACTCCGGTGAAGGCGGTGAAGATCCGGCGCGTTATGGCACCCAAAAAGTGTCCCGTATCAAGCAGGTCGCGTCGGGGCGCTTCGGTGTCACACCCGCCTATCTGGTCAACGCTGACGTTATCCAGATCAAAGTGGCTCAGGGCGCTAAGCCGGGCGAAGGCGGTCAACTACCGGGCGATAAAGTCACCCCTTATATCGCCCGGCTGCGTTATTCCGTGCCTGGCGTCACGCTTATTTCGCCACCGCCACACCATGATATTTATTCTATCGAGGATCTGGCGCAGTTGATCTTCGATCTGAAACAGGTCAACCCGAAAGCGATGATCTCGGTGAAACTGGTTTCAGAGCCAGGCGTAGGGACTATCGCTACCGGGGTAGCCAAAGCCTATGCGGACCTGATAACTATCGCGGGTTATGACGGCGGTACCGGAGCCAGCCCGCTCAGTTCAGTAAAATACGCGGGCTGCCCGTGGGAACTGGGTTTGGTGGAAACACAACAAGCGCTGGTTGCTAACGGACTGCGCCACAAAATCCGCCTGCAGGTGGATGGTGGCCTGAAAACGGGCCGCGATATCATTAAAGCCGCTATCCTGGGCGCTGAAAGCTTCGGCTTTGGTACCGGCCCAATGGTCGCACTGGGCTGTAAATATCTGCGAATTTGCCATCTGAACAACTGCGCAACCGGCGTGGCAACCCAGGACGAGAAACTGCGTAAGAACCACTACCATGGCCTGCCGTACCGCGTAACGAACTACTTTGAGTTCATTGCCCGTGAAACGCGTGAGCTCATGGCTGAACTGGGCGTGAAACGCCTGGTTGATCTGATTGGTCGTACCGATCTGCTGACTGAGCTGGAAGGCTTTACCGCTAAACAGCAAAGTCTGGATCTCTCAGCCCTGCTGAAAACCGCTGAGCCGATGGCTGGCAAAGCCGTGTACTGTACCGAAAGCAATCCGCCGTTTGATCATGGCGTACTTAACAAATCCTTGTTGGATCAGGCAATGCCGTTTGTGGAAGCGAAACAGAGTAAGACCTTCTACTTTGATATTCGCAACACAGATCGCTCAGTCGGCGCCACCCTGTCAGGCGCGATTGCACAGGTGCATGGTGATCAGGGCCTGGCTGCCGACCCGATCAAAGCTCACTTCAGCGGCACCGCTGGCCAGAGTTTTGGCGTGTGGAACGCCGGTGGTGTTGAGCTAACCCTGACCGGCGACGCTAACGATTATGTCGGTAAAGGTATGGCGGGCGGTATGCTGGCGGTACGTCCTCCGGTTGGCTCGGCTTTCCGTAGCCATGAAGCGACGATTATCGGTAACACCTGCCTGTACGGCGCTACTGGCGGTAAGCTGTTTGCCGCGGGTCGTGCAGGTGAACGTTTTGCAGTACGTAATTCTGGCGCAATCACCGTGGTGGAAGGGATTGGCGACAACGGCTGTGAATATATGACAGGCGGCATTGTCTGCGTACTGGGGCGTACCGGCGTAAACTTTGGCGCAGGTATGACCGGTGGTTTCGCCTACGTGCTGGATGAAGATGGTGAATTCCGTAAACGCGTGAACCCAGAGCTGGTAGAAGTACTGAGTGTCGACGATCTGGCGATTCATGAAGAGCACCTACGCGGTCTGATAACCGAACACGTTCAATACACCGGCTCATCCCGTGGTGAGGAAATCCTGGCGAACTGGCCAGCCTGGTCGTCTAAATTCGCGCTGGTTAAACCAAAGTCCAGTGATGTGAAGGCATTGTTGGGTCACCGTAGTCGTTCCGCAGCGGAGCTGCGGGTGCAGGCGCAGTAAGAGGTCACGATGAGTCAAAACGTTTATCAATTTATCGACTTGCAGCGTGTCGATCCGCCGAAAAAATCGCTAAAAATCCGCAAAATCGAGTTTGTGGAGATTTACGAACCGTTCTCGGAAAGCCAGGCGCAGGCGCAGGCTGATCGCTGTCTTTCTTGCGGAAACCCATACTGTGAGTGGAAGTGCCCGGTACACAACTACATTCCTGACTGGCTGAAGCTGGCGAATGAAGGTCGTATCATTGAAGCCGCCGAGCTGTCACATCAGACCAACAGTTTACCGGAAGTCTGCGGGCGCGTTTGCCCGCAGGATCGTCTGTGTGAAGGATCCTGTACGCTAAACAGTGAGTTTGGTGCGGTGACTATCGGTAATATTGAGCGCTATATCAATGATAAGGCGCTGGAAATGGGCTGGAAACCAAACATGGACGGCATTAAGTCAACCGGCAAACGTGTGGCCATTATCGGTGCGGGGCCCGCCGGACTTGCCTGTGCTGACGTACTGACCCGTAACGGCGTGAAAGCGGTGGTGTATGACCGCCATCCTGAAATCGGCGGCCTGCTAACCTTTGGTATTCCGGCCTTTAAGCTGGAAAAAGACGTGATGGTCAAACGTCGCGAAATTTTTTCCGGCATGGGTATTGAGTTCAAACTGAATACTGAAGTGGGTCGCGATATCCAGATGGGCGACCTGTTGGCTGATTTTGACGCCGTGTTCCTGGGTGTCGGTACGTATCAGTCGATGAAAGGCGGCCTGGAAAATGAAGACGCGGAAGGGGTTTATGATGCCCTGCCATTCCTGATTGCCAATACCAAAAACACCATGGGCTTCGCCCATACCGCAGAAGAACCTTACATTTCGATGAACGCCAAACGTGTGGTGGTTCTGGGTGGGGGGGATACGGCGATGGACTGCGTGCGTACCGCTATCCGCCAGGGGGCCTCACACGTCACCTGCGCCTATCGTCGTGACGAAGAGAATATGCCTGGCTCACGCCGTGAAGTTAAAAACGCGCGTGAAGAAGGGGTGGAGTTCCAGTTCAACGTGCAGCCGCTGGGAATTGAAATCAACAGTAACGGCCGGGTTTCTGGGGTAAAAATGGCCCGTACTGAGATGGGACAGCCCGATGCCAATGGCCGTCGCCGTGCGGAGATCATCGCTGGCTCTGAGCACGTTGTCCCCGCTGATGCGATAGTCATGGCGTTTGGTTTTCGTCCACACCCAATGTCCTGGCTGGAACAGTACAGTGTCGAGCTGGATGCTCAGGGCCGTATTATTGCCCCTGAAGGCAGTGAAAACGCGTTCCAAACCAGCAATCCCAAGATTTTCGCTGGGGGCGATGCAGTCCGCGGTTCCGATCTGGTGGTCACGGCGATTGCTGAAGGCCGTAAAGCGGCTGAAGGTATCATGGACTGGCTTGAGGTGTAAAAAATGGCCAGGGGAGGAAATGCCCCAGGCCATAATAAAGCGAAAAGACCAGCTCGTATAACCAGGCTGGTCTTTTGTCGAATACGGGCCTTGTGCGTTATTTCACCACGCGTAAAGCCGGACGCCCACCGCGCGGTGGCGGATCATCTTCAGGGTTATTGTCATCATTCGGTACACTGTCATCGGGGCGATCACCATCAATGACGGACATTACCGTTTCTGGCGACTCATCCTGCCGCGAAGACGGCTGATATTCCCCGGCCTGCTCATAAAACGACTCAGGTTCAAACATCGTCCCCGCGCCATTTTCACGTGCATAGATAGCCATAACCGCAGCCAACGGTACCCTCACCTGACGCGGTACACCACCAAAACGGGCGTTGAATGTCACTTCGTCATTACCCAATTCCAGGTTGCCTACCGCACGCGGGGCAATGTTCAGTACTATCTGACCATCACGCGCATACTCCAGGGGCACCATCACGCCAGGCAGATTAATATCCACCACCAGGTGCGGCGTCAGTTGGTTGTCCAGCAGCCAGTCATAGAATGCCCGTAGCAGATACGGGCGGCGAGCAGTGAGTTGCGACATTTCCATAGTAATTAGCCCCGCGTTTGCAGGCGCATTTCACGTTCCGCTTCCGTCAGGGAAGCGAGGAAGGAATCACGCTCAAAGACACGTGTCATGTAACCTTTCAGCTCTTTCGAACCACTGCCGATCAGTTCAATACCCAACTGTGGTAGCCGCCACAACAGCGGTGCCAAATAACAATCCACCAGGCTGAACTCTTCGCTCATAAAAAACGGAGTACGGGAGAACAGTGGAGCTATCGCCAACAGTTCTTCACGCAGCTGTTTACGCGCAGCTTCCGCTTCCTGTACCGTACCGCTCTCCACCTTACGCATCAAACTATACCAGTCCTGCTCAACACGGTGCATCATCAGACGACTTTCGCCGCGCGCTACCGGATAAACAGGCATCAGCGGTGGATGAGGAAAACGCTCATCAAGGTATTCCATGATGATGCGGGATTCGTACAACGTCAGTTCACGATCAACCAGTGTCGGGACTGTACGGTACGGATTGAGGTCAATCAGATCCTGGGGCAGGCTGTCCATTTCTACCTGCTCGATCTCTACGCTGACACCTTTTTCCGCCAGGACGATACGCACCTGATGGCTAAAAATGTCAGTCGGACCAGAAAACAGCGTCATTACCGAACGTTTGTTGGCAGCGACAGCCATGTAAACCTCCAAGTTTATCCAGAAAATTACTGCGCAAGTCCGCCATGTGGCGACTAACCTGCTTAATAAATTGCCATTAGCCATTAACAAATCTGTGGCCTGCGTCAATCCCCTCAGGCACTCACACATCAAAGCCTTGCTAACGGACACAAAGTGACGCACAGTCTACCAGATTTTAGACAGCTTGTGGGGGCAGGAATAAGGATTTGCGGGGAAAATGCCGGAACCGGTCGTGTTTTCACTCTTTTAAGACGATTTAGCCCTACTGACCTTTACTCAGGCATGCCAACCCCTTCGAGGCTGGCAAATTCCATTGATGCTCATCCGAAATATTGACCTCAATGATTGCTCTGTCTCCAGGCTGCCAAATTCTTGAGCGGTTTTTTCACATAAGGGCTCGCCTTTATCAGGGCAAAAAGTATACGGTTAAAAAACGTTCCAATCTTATCCATTGGCCGAACAATATCTAAAAACAATACTGCGCGCAGTTCATCCGTATCATTAAGTACTTCATGCTCATAAGAATCATCAAAGAGCAGCACTTTACCTTCTTCCCAATGCAGAATTTGGTCATCAACTCTAATCCACACTTTTTCCCGCTCCTTCGGCACCTTCAGGCCCAAATGAGCACGAACGACAGCACGCGTCGGACCTTTGTGAGGAACAATGTGATAATGCGGCTTCAGAATAGAGAACATCGCGGTATACATACCCGGGATGGCACTGATGGCTTCCGCAGTTCGCGGGCAAATCTCACAATTTTGATCGATTCGCTGTCCGTAGACATACATACCAAAAGTTTTCCAATTATCACCCTTGGAAATTCGCTTCTGATCAGGGGATATTTGGTGGAAGGATGGAATATCTTCCGGATGCTCAAGCAAATGATCGAGCTCAGCCCGTATTTCAGGCCAGGCATCCTCCAGACGAGTGACCCAATCAAATACTTCATTGTTGATTTTAGGCGTGGCGGGAATAAGCGAATGCCGTGCCTGAAAACGCCCGTTCCAGCGTAAAAAGTGTTTCGCTATTTTTTTAGGTAAGCGCCACCAAAAAACTCGAGATTTTGACTGGTTTTCTTGTATTTCTTGCATGGTAAGGATTCACTCCCTGTTCGATAACTTCACGCTTGATACCTTGAGCCTGCAATAGCTAAAAGGAGAGCAGATAACGATTTTATATAATCTCGCTATAAAAATTAGACACTTGTTTCCACAGTGAATAACCGTTTTATTTTATTAACGGATTTTTTATCGATCAATATCCTAAAATGCGGTGCCTTCTTGCGTGGGAGTTTTGAGCACTAAAAGTTAATTAATCCGGTAGTGAGGAAACGGGGTATATCGTATTAATCAATAGCAACCCATCCCCCTGCAGCTTGATGTGTGACGAGTACCACATATTACCGAATTGTATTTATCGTCTCATCCATTGATAGTTCTGCCAAATAAGATGAGCGTTGAGGAAACAGAAAAGAAAAAGCCCGGTGCAAAACACCGGGCTTTTCGATAATCGATTCCGCCGGAGCGAAATAAATTAACGTTTGGAGAACTGTGGACGACGACGTGCTTTACGCAGACCGACTTTCTTACGTTCAACCTGACGAGCATCACGCGTCACGAAGCCAGCTTTACGCAGGTCCGCACGCAGAGACTCATCATACTCCATCAGTGCACGGGTGATACCATGACGGATAGCACCAGCCTGACCAGAGATACCACCGCCTTTAACGGTGATGTACAGATCGAATTTACCGACCATGTCCAACAGTTCCAGTGGCTGGCGAACTACCATGCGGGCAGTTTCACGGCCAAAGTACTGTTCCAAAGAACGCTGGTTGATAACGATATTACCACTGCCCGGTTTGATAAATACACGAGCGGTAGAGCTTTTGCGGCGACCAGTGCCGTAGTTTTGATTCTCAGCCATTGCCTGTAATCCCGATTAAATGTCAAGAACTTGCGGTTGCTGTGCCGCATGGTTGTGCTCATTGCCCGCGTAAACTTTCAGTTTACGGTACATCGCACGACCCAACGGCCCCTTTGGCAGCATGCCTTTAACCGCGATTTCAATCACACGCTCAGGACGGCGAGCAATCATCTCTTCGAAGGTCGCTTGCTTGATACCACCGATGTGACCGGTATGATGGTAATAAATCTTGTCGTTACGCTTGTTACCTGTTACGGCAACTTTCTCAGCGTTTAAAACGATGATGTAATCACCGGTATCAACGTGCGGAGTGTATTCCGCTTTGTGCTTACCACGCAGACGACGAGCCAGTTCAGTCGCTAAACGACCTAAAGTTTTGCCTGTCGCGTCAACAACATACCAGTCACGCTGGACGGTTTCTGGCTTAGCTGTAAAAGTTTTCATCTAAAAGCTTACCCAAATTAAGTTACACGTTGGTGAAATCCCAAACGCTTGAATAAACGGTTGAGGCTCACACGACCATCTTGACCAGCAAGCCCACCCCTTCGGATAGAGTTACTGGAACACAAAGAGTTTTGGGAAAAAACCTTTGTTGTAACGTGGGGTCGCAAGATTATAGAGAAGTCGCCTGGAAAGCGCGACTCTTTTTTCAATTAAAAAAATGCATCCCGTGGCCTTGATGGCTGATGCCTCAGGGTAAATGCGGTAACTTCAGATACTCCGCGCTTTGCATCTCCTGCAGACGTGAGACACAACGCTGATATTCAAATTTCAACCGCTCTCCCTGGTAGATCTCATACAACGAGGCTTCGGCAGAGACAACCAGCTTCACATGCCGCTCATAAAATTCATCCACCAGTGCCAGGAAACGTCGCGCCTGGTCTTCCGTTTTATAAATCATCACCGGCACGTTAAACAGCAATACGCTATGGAAACGTTTGGAAAGCTCAATATAGTCATGCTGGCTACGCCCTTCACCGCACAACGCGAGGAAATCCATCGCCACCACCCCGTTGGCAACCCCCTGCGTGGGCAGGGAACGATGATTAATTTCCAACACCGGCTGATTGGAACGATCTTCACCACTCAACATGACAAACATGCGGTCCATTTCTTTCGACGTGGCCTCGTTCAGCGGCATCATCCACAGATGGGCGGAAGTCAGAGTCCGCAGGCGATAATCAACCCCGGCATCCACGTTCATCACATCACAATGCTGTTTAATCAGCGCTATCGCAGGCAGGAAACGCGCACGTTGCAGACCATTGCGATACAGGTCATCCGGTGGGATGTTGGATGTCGCGACCAGGGTTATTCCTCTGGCAAACAGCGCCTCCATCAGCGTCCCCAACAGCATGGCATCCGTAATATCTGAAACAAAAAACTCATCAAAGCACAGCAGATCAGTTTCACTTTTGAAACGATCTGCCACAATTTGCAGCGGATCACTCTGTCCCTGCAACTGTGTCAGTTCCTCATGAACACGCAACATGAAACGGTGAAAGTGCAGACGTTGTTTACGCTCTCCAGGAATTGCCTGAAAAAACAAATCCATCAGCCAGGTTTTTCCCCGCCCCACGCCCCCCCACATATACAGGCCACGAACGGGTGCTGGCGGCTCATTTTTTCCCATCCCCAATAACTTATTCAGCTTACCAAACACCCCTTTCAGCGGCGGAGGTGTGGAAGGTCTGCTTCGGGTCAAAGCCTGATAAATCCCGTCCAATCGGGTGATCGCTTCATGTTGAACATCATCAGGTTGATATTCACCGTTTCCCAGCGCCTGCTGGTAAAGAGCCAAAGGAGACATAGTTTGCATAATTTCTTCACATTCCCTGAAAAATTTGGAACGTCAGGTGGTTAAACATCGCAAAAAAGGCCGTTCTACACTAAGCGATGCGGTCTCAGGATTCCACTTCCATGGGATTAACGGTTATAGTGACAGGTAGTGAACTGGCCGTTGCCAGGCGTCCCTACGGAACAACGAAGACAACACGGGAGTTATTATGACCTGGGAATACGCGCTTATAGGGTTAGTAGTTGGATTAATTATCGGCGCGCTAGCAATGCGTTTTGGTAACAAGAAACTGCGTGAACAGCGGAGCCAACAATATGAGTTGGAAAAAACCAAAGCTGAACTGGCAGACTATCGTGAAGAATTGACCAACCACTTTGCGCAAAGTGCCGAGCTGCTGGATAACATGGCGCGTGATTATCGCCAGTTGTATCAACATATGGCGAAAGGATCTAACAGCCTGTTGCCGAATCTACCGGGTGAAAAAAATCCTTTTGCTTACCAACTCACTGAATCTGAAGCAGATAACGATCAGGTGCCGGTGCAAATGCCACGAGACTATCCTGACAGCGCCTCAGGGCTGTTGCGGAGTGATCGTGTCGCCCGCGAGAAGTAAAACCAGGGCGCATCGGCGCCCTTTTTTGTCTGTTGACATTGTCGCCGATGCAAAAACGTCAGGTTACAGTCTGTCTGGATAATTGACTCCCCCACTTTTATGTAGCGAGAGCGTCGTAACGATGAAGAAAAAATCATTACTTTTAAGCGCATTAGCACTAAGCACTGGCATGAATCTGGCTGTAGCCCCAGCGGCGCACGCTACGCTTCCCGCACAAATTCAGGGACAGCAGATTCCCAGCCTGGCGCCGATGCTGGAAAAAGTTTTACCGGCCGTGGTCAGCGTGCATGTCGAAGGCACCCAGCCCCAGACACAGAACATTCCTGAACCATTGAAACGCTTCTTTGACCAACAAGGCCTGAGCGGAGGCGACTCTCAGCCCCAACCTTTTGAAGGTCTGGCTTCCGGTGTAGTGATTAACGCCGATAAAGGTTACATATTAACCAACAACCATGTGGTCAATGGTGCCGATAAAATCAGCGTACAACTGAATGATGGCCGGGAATTTGACGCTAAACTGATCGGGCATGACGAACAAACTGATATTGCCTTGATCCAGATTAGCGGCGCGAAAGGTCTGACCCAGGTGAAAATTGCCGATTCAGACCAGCTAAAAGTCGGTGATTTTGCGGTGGCAATTGGTAACCCGTACGGGCTGGGAGAGACGGCCACCTCTGGCATTGTTTCCGCGCTGGGCCGCAGTGGTCTCAATATTGAAGGGCTGGAAAACTTTATTCAAACCGATGCCGCCATTAACCGGGGCAACTCTGGCGGAGCGCTGGTTAATCTCAACGGAGAGCTGATCGGCATCAATACCGCGATTCTGGCTTCTTCCGGGGGCAACATTGGTATTGGCTTTGCCATCCCAAGTAATATGGCGATAAACCTCGCGCAACAGCTGATTGACTATGGAGAAGTGAAACGCGGCCAGTTGGGGATCAAAGGAACAGAAATGACCGCAGATATGGCGAAGGCATTCAATGTCGACGTACAGCGCGGCGCCTTTGTCAATGAAGTGCTACCGGAGTCTGCGGCTGCCAAAGCCGGGATCAAAGCCGGAGACATCATTACCAGCCTTGATGGCAAACCGATCGAGAGCTTTGCCGCCTTACGGGTGAAAATCGGCACCACCGCCCCAGGCACCGAGGTCAAAGTAGGCCTGCTACGTGGCGGCAAGCCAATGACCGTCGCCGTTAAGCTGGATACCAGTAGCCAAAGCACCACCAGCGCCGAGCAGATGACCCCGGCACTGCAGGGCGCCTCCCTGAGCGACGGAACGGCGAAAGACGGCAGCAAAGGGGTCATGGTCGATTCGGTTGATAAGTCCACACCTGCCGAACAGTTCGGCCTGCATAAAGGTGATGTGATTGTTGGTCTGAACCGTACCCCCGTTCATAACCTGGCGGAACTGCGCAAACTACTGGAAGCAAAACCGCCCCTGATGGCGTTGAACATTATCCGCGGCGATCAGAACATCTACCTGCTTTTACGCTAAATCATGAAGCGGACACCTGCGTGTCCGCTTAACTCATGTTATCCTGCCCTCGTTCATTCACTCATCATTTAAAGCCATGTTTCCTAAACTATTGCGTTCAGTGCTTTTTGGCCTTGTGGTAGCGGGTATTCTGCTGGCTACTGTGCCAACACTGCGAATCGGCGGGGACTTTCTTGCCTATAGAGATAGCAGCGACGATCAGATGCCTGTCAGCTATAATGGCGCGGTTCGCCGAGCCGCCCCCGCCGTGGTGAATGTTTATAACCGCAGCGCTAACTCACCCGCAGATAATCTGGAGATCCGTACGCTCGGATCGGGGGTGATCATGGATGCCCGTGGCTACATTCTGACGAACAAACACGTGATTAATGATGCTGACCAAATCATTGTCGCCTTACAGGATGGGCGTATTTTTGAAGCCATGCTGGTCGGATCTGACAGCCTGACCGACCTTGCCGTACTGAAAATCACGGCATCCAGCCTGCCGGTTATCCCGATAAACCCGAAACGTGTTGCCCACATCGGTGACCTGGTGATGGCGATCGGCAATCCTTACAATATTGGTCAAACCGTGACACAAGGGATTATCAGCGCCACCGGACGCGTAGGCCTGAGCCCTTCTCGTTACCAGAATTTCCTGCAGACCGATGCATCAATCAATAAAGGTAACTCGGGGGGAGCATTAATAAACTCTCTGGGAGAACTGATGGGCATTAACACACTGTCGTTTGACAAGAGTAACGACGGTGAGACGCCGGAAGGCATTGGTTTTGCGATCCCTACGGCGCTGGCAACAAAAATCATGGATAAACTGATCCGCGACGGTCGGGTGATCCGTGGCTTTATTGGCATTAGCGGCAGAGAGATCCCTCAAATGCACGGTCATAACTCCAGCCTCGATCACATCCAGGGCATCGTGGTGACTAACGTCGCACCAGGGGGACCCGCAGCAAAAGCGGGCCTGCAGGTTAATGATGTGATCACTAACGTGAATCAGAAACCCGCCGTTTCAGCACTGGAAACAATGGATCAAGTCGCCGAAATCCGTCCGGGCACAGTGATTGAGGTCGAAATCATTCGCAGCGAACACAAATTGACGCTGCCAGTTACCGTACAGGAATATCCAGAAAATTAGCGCTTCAGGCAGAATCACATCGTTGGCCAGGAGCCCCTGGCCTGAGGTGAGGATAAAGGGTTACTCCACAAACGCTTCGCCCAGAATGATATCTTGCTTCAGCGTGTCCAGCATACCTTCCAGCGCCTGCTGTTCATAGACGCTCAGTGGGCCAATTGGCTTGCGCTCGACAATACCGTTTTTACCCAGCAACAGCGGCTGTGAGAAGAAACGGGCATGAGTGCCATCCCCCTCCACATAAGCACACTCAACTACGTTGCTTTCACCATTCAGTGCTCGTACCAGGGCAAGGCCAAATTTAGCCGCGGCTTGTCCCATCGACAACGTAGCCGATCCGCCTCCCGCCTTCGCGTCTACCACTTCGGTACCTGCGTCCTGAATACGTTGGGTCAGGTCAGTAATTTCCTGATCGGTAAAGCTCACACCTGGGATCTGCGACAGTAGAGGCAGAATGGTTACGCCAGAGTGACCACCAATCACCGACACATCCAGCTCGGCCGGATTTTTGCCTTTCAGTTCGGCAACAAAGGTATTGGCACGGATGATATCCAACGTCGTTACACCAAACAGCCTGTTCTTGTCATAAACGCCGGCTTTCTTCAGCACTTCAGCGGCGATCACCACCATAGTATTAACCGGATTGGTGATTATCCCAGTCAGGGCTTTAGGGCATGTTCTGGCAACCTGTTCAACCAGATTACGCACAATCCCCGCATTCACCTTAAACAGGTCTGAGCGGTCCATGCCTGGCTTACGCGCCACACCTGCTGAAATCAGCACGACATCCGCATCCTGCAGCGCTGGAGTCGCATCTTCCCCACTGAAACCTTTAATTTTGACCGCCGTAGGAATGTGACTCAAATCAACGGCAACGCCGGGTGTGACAGGAGCGATATCATATAAAGTGAGTTCTGATCCTGCCGGAAGCTGGATTTTAAGCAGAAGAGCGAGAGCCTGGCCAATACCGCCAGCTGCACCGAGAACTGCGACTTTCATCCTAAACTCCTTATTATAGTAAACATAATTGCCGGGAATCCATTTGGTCATCAACATACAAAGAGCCATGCGCCTTTGCGAAAACTTTCATTCTACTTTGCGCACTGGCGCAGGCAACTCAATGAAAGTGTGGATATTGTCGATATTATGTCTGTAGGTAAAGCCCTGTTCATCGCCAGGTGGTACAAAAAGTGTATTATTACATTTTTATTATTTAGTTTAGCAGGGCAACATCAAAACAATAACAAATTGTTCACTTTTCAGTCAGCCAGTAAAGATGGTGGACACCTGCTTTTTGCTTAAAAATTTGTCAGACTACTGCACCATCCACTACGGATGGAAATCCTCTCACTTCTCATTTGCATAAAAATTCACTTAATTGCATAATTAATGTCATATTCTGCCCAGAAAATTAATTTCTTTACTGACTTTTAACGGACACCACATGCGTAATCCATCAAAACAAGAAGATCTGATCAGGGCCTTCAAAGCCTTGTTAAAAGAAGAAAAGTTCAGTTCTCAGGGAGAGATTGTCACCGCTCTGCAAGAACAGGGCTTCGAAAATATCAATCAGTCAAAAGTCTCGCGCATGCTAACCAAGTTTGGCGCAGTGCGCACCCGCAATGCCAAAATGGAAATGGTGTACTGCTTACCCGCCGAGCTGGGGGTGCCAACCACCACCAGCCCACTGAAGAACCTGGTGCTGGATATCGACCATAATGATGCGTTGATTGTTATCCACACCAGTCCCGGTGCGGCCCAACTGATTGCCAGAATGTTGGATTCGCTCGGTAAGCCAGAAGGGATCCTCGGAACCATTGCCGGGGATGATACTATTTTCATCACGCCAGCACGCCATGTGACTGTCAAACAGCTACTTGCCTCGGTGATGGTATTATTTGAACAAGAGCTATAGTCAAAGCCGCTCCATGATGATGCATGACATGTATAAGCGGCGCTCAGCATTAACCTGATACTCACTATCGCACATCATTATCTCTACTCAGGGCCGACGTCAGTCGGCTCTACTTTTTCACCCATTATCTGGCTTCACCATCAGCATGATAAACTGCCTTACAAGGAATAAGTCAGGTATTAACTCGACTAAATCCCCCCTCTTGTCGGGATCAGACCACAAATAAGCGCACAAATAGTTAAAGTCATGCATCTCCATGTTTTTACATGAATTCAACACTGGCAGCGCAAACTATAAGCGATTTTTATAACACAATGTTATTAAAAGCTGACTAATGGGTTAAGCGTATCAATAAAATATTATTAGCAGGCTATTAATATTTTCCGTTATTAGATCTATACTTCTTTTCGTGATGTGAATCACAGTAAACAACAAGATAAAAACAGATGACGAGGGAAATATGATGAACGTTAAAACTACTATTGCTACGTTGAGTGTTCTTTCTGCCCTGTCTTTTGGTGCATTTGCAGCTGATTCTATCAACGCAGAACAGGCGAAAAATCTGCAACCAATGGGCTCCATCAGCGTCAGCGGCGTGAGTGCCGCCCCAATGGATATCAACGCTCAGTTGAACCAGAAGGCTGATGCTCAAGGCGCCTCTGCCTACCGTGTTGTAGAGGCTTATAACAATGGCCACTACCACGCCACCGCAGAGCTGTACAAATAACAGAAGTTAGACAACATTTTTGCTGAGTTTAACCAAGAAATAACGGTAACCATTGGAATAATAATCGTTTTTTAACTCACCCGGTTACCGTACAACACTATCTGGAGCATTGATCATGAAAAACAAAATCGCAATTGCTGTGTTTGGCCTGGCTTCCATCTTCTCTTTCGGTGCCAGCGCTGCAAACCTGGTGACCAATCAGCAGGTTGAGAGCGAAAACCTGCAATCTATCGGTACCATCAGTGTGAGTGGTATCGATGGCACCCCAACGGATATCCGTCAGCAGCTTTCTCAGAAAGCCGATAAAGAGGGGGCTAAATCCTACCGGGTGATCGAGGCCTACAATAACGGTAACTATCACGCTACCGCGGAACTGTATAAATAAGCCCGACGACCTACGGACATCTCCCCACGTTCAGCCATGACATCGACGAGCTGATCGTGATGTTTAAACCCGCAGGTTGTTAAGTGCAATGAGGAGAAGATAATGAAAATCAAAACAACCATCGCTGCATTGAGTCTGCTGTCCGCTGTCTCTTTTGGCGCATCTGCCGCCCAACTGGTCAATGCGCAACAGTCAGAAAATCTGCAATCTGTGGGGACGGTAACATTAAGTGGTGTAGCGGGTGTGCCGATGGATATCCGCCAGCAACTGTCACAAAAAGCAGATGCACAGGGAGCCCGTGCTTATCGGGTAATCGAAGCACGTAATGACAATTCCTGGCATGTCACCGCTGAGCTTTATAAATAATTCCTCGTCATCCGGGCGGTGTCGAAAGCTGCCCTCGACGATCCCTTTGGCCCCGCTCGCGGGGCCTTTTTTTGCCACAACCTTTATTACCGAATGTTGAAGCGAAGCTGCCCTTCCAGTTCCTCTTCAGCTTCATCGAACAACAAAATCAGTGCGCCATATCGTCTTTTCTGCCCGTTACCCATATTGATAAATACAATTTCCAACGGTAACGGCAATATATCAGCATTAACCACATCCCATAAACTGTCCAAATCACTGATCCGTTGACAGTTCAGCGCGAAGCGCTCGCTGAACTGGCGATAGAAATGCGCCTGATCGACAATCTCATCAAAATCAAAAATCTCTGTTCTCATGCTGGCCGCTCCACAAGGCAAACAGTCAGGGCGGCTAAAACCGCCCGATGAGTTACAGTCCCCCAATACCGCAAAAAAAAGAGAGGTTCATTGTCTTCTCCTGGAGGGGGTTGCCATCCTTATGGGATAAGTATAGATGGCGACCTGTATGACGGTATAAACCAGACCATGTGATCGATGAATGAGAAAGCGCTGATATCCGCGGGAATCAGCCACCAGTTAGATTTGGATGAGGGCGTTCTGGTACTTCTTCAGCATCACAGACAGTCCTTGTACGGGTTCTGTCACACTCAATGGAGCCTCGTAATGCCTGAGTTTTTCCTGATAGATATCCAACTCCGCTAACAGACATTCAAAGTACTGCCGACGTTTTTCCTCACTTCCTGCCGCAATCACCCGATCCGCAGTGTGACGCAGTTGCTTATGCCAGGCGGAGAGATCGTCGTTAATCGGAATATCTGCATTACGCAGGCGTTGATGACTGATAATCAACAACAGGGCAATCCGAAACTTATCGCTATCTCCCGGGAACATATTCAACAGCATAAACAGCTGGTGATAAAGCGCCGGTAAATGGTTCTCCCGGCGTCTGGCCTTGTTGGTGGTCATCGCTGCCACCGCGGCATACATAAAACGATTGAGCAACGTCCGTCCAGTACGGGCTTTGGGGGTATCACGGATCAGCAGGATAACCAGTAGCGCCAGGAAACAACCGATGGCCTGGCCCAGTGCATTATCAAGAAAAGAACTCACCCCAAAACTCATTGGATTACCCAGCGTAATAATATTGACCGTACCCACCAGAGCGCCCAGCGTCCCTGTCTGTCGACGCTGGATTAAGACCCCGCAGATAAACGCCATTCCCCCCAGCGCAATACACAGCAATAGCATACTCTGCTGGGTAGCTGGCATGATCAGCATGTAGTAGAGCGAGCCCAATGGGATGGCGACGATCATGCCATACAGAAAGTCTTTCGCCATCATCAACGGGTTTGGTGTGCGCATCGCCAACGCCGTGATGACCGCGAGCATCACCATTGCGGCACTACCGGAAGACCAACCGCTCCATAACCAGAACAGTGAACCAATCGCCGTCGCCACAAAGGTACGGATCCCGTTGATCAGCGCATGGCGGGATTCCGCGGAACGCATTTTCACCACCGGCTCCCCAACCAGCACGCCTTCTTCTATCCGGCTGATACGGCTATTAGTCTGGATCCCTTTCAGCAGCAGCAGATAACGCGTGGCAGCCCCCACCCAATTACTGATAGTCGGCGGAGCGTCCTTGCCACCACAGGTTGCTATCAGCCGGCGTATGATTTTCATATGCTTGTGAATATCGCCAACATTTTCCACCGGCTGGCCGAATAACTGCTGGAACTGCGGCGGCACATAATCCTTGCGAGTATTCTGGATCAGGAAAGTTTCACAAGCCTGCGTGATCAGCATCAGAGACTGAGTATTGAGCGCCCACATACGCCGCTCAACGCGCTGCCAGCGACTGGATTCCAGCATCAAATGGCGCCGCATGCCTTCAAGTGCTTTCGTACGACGTAGCAGGGAAGTCCAGATTTTATCGAGTTCGCCTTTATCACCATGGGCGACACACAGCTGCATTAGTTTGTACTGTTCTACCAGCAAACTGTCGATTTCACGATCGATATCCTGTTTGATCGAGCGCGGTGAAAACAACATATCGGCCAGGATCGCACAAACAATGCCAATAATGATTTCACTACAACGTTCGACCGCAAACTGTGGCGCCAGCAAAAACGAGCCGTTGGCATTCAAACTCACCACAATAATCAGTGCGGTATAGCCTGCCAGTCCCCAGGCATAGGCGTTTTCAACCTTGATCAACGAAGACAACCAGACACAAAATCCAGCCCAGATGCAACATAAGAACAACATCAGTGCTGGCGCGCGGATAGTGGCAATCATAATCGCCAATGCGGCAATACAGCCCAGGAAAGTACCGATAATACGCAACATACCGCGATGGCGGAGCGCCCCAGAGAAGGGGTCGCCACCTGCCGCGAATGCCGAACCACCAGCCACAATACAGGCCGTCATCACCGCCCATCGGGGGGTTTCAAGATTGAAATGAAAACCGATCAGCAACGCCAGTAAAATGGCAAAAGTGAGCTTAATCGGAAATCGGAAACGATACCACTGCATACGCTTAGCCGAACTCACGCAGTCGATGCATCAGCTTCATCATTGGTGACATTTGCTCTGGTTGACGATCTTGCGCCCCTGTCACCACTACGGTAGCCGTGGTACCTGAAGGATAAAGATTGCCCGGTTGTTCATCCAGCCGGATACGTACCGGCACCCGCTGAGCCAGACGCACCCACTCCAGATTAGAGTCAATCGTGGCCATACCTTTGCTGTCAACGGTACTGCTGCTGTTAGTCACCCCTGCGGCAATACTGTCGACCGTACCACGCAACACACGGTTGCTGCCCAGCGGGGTGATTTCCACCCGATAGCCAGGACGCACCCCTTCCAGTTTGGTTTCTTCCATATAGGCAAGCACGTAGAACGTATTCTGCTGTACCAGCGCCACTGAGGTAGAGCCACGGGTAATAAATTCGCCGCGATAAACGTTGAGGTTAGTCACCCAACCATCGGCAGGCGCTTTCACTACGGTACGCTCCAGGTCAAGTTTGGCCGTATCGCGGCTGGCAATCGCCTTCGCCAACTGGTGCTCGGTAGTCTGGTAATCATTGTTAGCCTGATCGATAGCCTCACGAGACATAGCGGAAACGCCCAGCTGATTACGACGTATCGCTTCCCGGCGTTTCTCATCCACCTGAGCCTGGTAGTAAGCAACGTCTGCTTCCGCCTCATCCAGCGCTTCCTGATAACGAGGTTGATCGATAACAAACAGCACCTGATCTTTTTTAACCAATTGGTTGTCATGCACACGCACTTCGGAAATCAGCCCACTCACGTCAGGCGCGATAGCCACCACGTCAGCGGTAAATTTAGCGTCACGGGTCCAGGGTGATTCGGTATAGAATACCCAAGCGCGAAAAATGGCAATGACAGCAATGACAACCAGGATGATGGTTATGGCAAATCGAATAATTTTTCTTGTTAGCGCTTTCACTATGACCTCAGACAAACAATCGGGAAACCAGGTAGAACAGACAGCAATAAAGTGCTGTATTAAATAATGCCGGATGCCAGACCAGATCATAGATCCCTGTGGGCGTGACCAGCCTGCGTACCAGCCAAAACAGCAGCAATGACACTATAATTTCAAAGAATATGGGCGGAAAAGAGAGCCCAAATATCACAATAACCGGAAGCACACTCATCTCTTATCCTTGTCAATACTTTACCGGACACATTTTTCACCACACACAACTCACCTCCCGAGGGGCTGCTTTACCGATTGAGATGATGGAATAATCGATCCACTGTCAGATAATCATAACCAGCGCTCAATGAATAATAGCTTATTCAAGCGCCAACAATTTGGCGAGTTGAGTTACTGAATTGTAACCCGGTGGTGCTATAGTAACGCGGCTGACTATGTGTTTTCTACCTAATGTGATCTAAATCACTTTTAAGCCAGGGTTAATAATGGAAAGACTGAAAGGCATGTCCGTGTTTGCCCGAGTGGTTGAAATGGGCTCCTTCACCGCAGCAGCCAACCAAATGCAGATGAGCGTTTCCGCCGTCAGCCAGACAGTTGCCAAACTGGAAGATGAGCTACAGGTAAAATTATTAAACCGCAGCACGCGCAGTATCGGGCTGACCGAGGCTGGAAAAATCTACTTTCAAGGTTGCCGCCGGATGATGTCGGAAGCGCAGCAGGTCCATGAGCAACTTTACGCCTTTAATAATACCCCTGTAGGCACACTGCGCATCGGCAGTTCTTCGACAATGGCACAAAATGTGTTAGCAAACATCACCTCAGAAATGCTGAAAGAGTATCCGGGACTCACAGTGAATCTGGTTACCGGTATTCCTGCGCCAGACCTGATTGCCGACGGGCTGGACCTGGTTATCCGGGTTGGCGCATTACAGGATTCGAGCCTGTTTTCACGGCGGCTGGGATCAATGCCAATGGTTGTCTGTGCAGCGAAAAGCTACCTGGCGCAGCATGGCACACCGGAAAAACCGTCTGATATCAGTAATTTTTCCTGGCTGGGATACAGCGTTCGGCCAGATAACGACTTTGAACTGACCGCGCCGGAAGGAATTTCCACTCGTCTTTCGCCACAGGGAAGGTTCGCCACCAACGATTCTCAAACGCTGATCCGCTGGCTGGTTGCCGGGACCGGTATTGCGTATGTACCACTGATGTGGGTCATTGATGAGATCAATACTGGAAAAGTCGAGATCCTGTTTGCTCACTATCAGTCAGATCCCCGCCCGGTGTATGCGGTTTATACGCAGAAAGACAAGCTGCCGCTGAAGGTGCAGGTATGCATTAACTATCTGACGGAATATTTCGATAAAGTGGCGGATATTTATCAGGAGTACCGGAAAGAGTAACGGTTGGTAGCGATAAACACGCATTTTCCCTGGCTTTAATAACGAACGGGACGAATCGCTCGTCCCGAACAGGCATTCATCAGGCCGTGCCGCCGACCGTCAGTTTATCCAGCTTCAGCGTCGGCTGCCCCACGCCAACCGGCAGGCTCTGACCTTCTTTACCGCAGACGCCCACGCCTTTATCTAACGCCAGGTCATTACCGACCATGGAGATCTGCTGCATCGCTTCAATACCAGAACCGATCAGCGTCGCTCCTTTCACCGCCTTAGTGACTTTCCCCTTCTCAATCAGATAAGCCTCAGAAGTGGAGAAGACAAATTTACCAGAGGTGATATCCACCTGACCGCCGCCGAAATTGGGGGCATAAAGGCCATACTCAACGCTGGCGATAATATCTTGCGGGGTGGATTTACCCGCCAGCATGTAGGTATTGGTCATCCGTGGCATTGGCAGGTGTGCATAAGATTCACGGCGACCATTACCCGTCGGTTTGACGCCCATAAGACGGGCGTTGAGCTTATCCTGCATATAACCTTTCAGAATACCGTTCTCGATAAGCACGTTGTATTGTCCCGGCACGCCTTCATCATCAATAGCCAGAGAACCGCGACGCCCGTCGATGGTACCATCATCAACCACAGTACACAGCTCAGAAGCCACCAGTTGGCCTATCTGACCGCTGAACACGGAGGTTCCGCGACGGTTAAAATCACCTTCCAGACCATGCCCTACCGCTTCATGTAACAGAACGCCAGGCCAGCCAGCGCCCAGAACCACTGGGATCGATCCCGCTGGCGCCGCGATAGCATTCAGATTAACCAGCGCCATACGGACAGCTTCACGCGCCCAGGCTTCAGCACGGACTTCACCGGATTCATCTGCAAGGAAAAATTCGTAACCAAAACGCCCACCGCCGCCGCTGGAACTACGCTCACGCTTACCATTTTCCTCAACCTGCACACTGATAGAAAGTCGAACCAGCGGACGGATATCTGCAGCCAGCGTACCATCCGTCGCGGCCACCAACACCATTTCATACACCCCACTGAGGCTGGCGCTGACTTCCTGTACACGCTTATCCGCAGCACGAGCCGCACTATCGACACGATGCAACAGAGCAATTTTCTCTTCACGCGACAGACTCTGTAAGGGATCGATGGCCGGATACAACTGAGGATGCATCACCGCGCCAAGCGTGTGCGATTTTCCGTTACCCTGTTCGCGAACAATGCTGCGAGCCGCGATAGCACTTTGCTGTAATGCATTCAGGGTAATTTGATCAGCATAAGCGAAACCGGTTTTCTCACCGCTGACGGCCCGCACACCAACGCCCTGGTCAATATTCCAGGAACCGTCTTTAATGATGCGATCTTCCAACACCCAGGATTCATGGTAGCTGGACTGAAAATAGAGATCGGCATAATCCAGTTTACGTTCAGATAACTGGCCGAGAAGAGAAAAAAGATCGGCTTGATGAATGTTATTAGCAGTCAGTAACTGCTCACTTACCAGATTCAGACTCATGTATTCTCACTATGTAGGGGAGAGCCAGTCACAACTGGCGATGCATCGCTATAGCCTGCGGCAATTCCCAGGTCACGTCAAATTCACTTCACGCTCTTTTCGCGCGGCTTACGCAGCACTTCATCAATCTTCGGCTTATCGACCGGACCGGAAATATGATAACGCAGCACGGAAATTTTATGCCACAACGGCCCCAGTGCTTTACTGGCGGCAAATACTGCCGCCCCCACCACCGGATTGATAGCAAAGGCCGTCGCTACCCCAACGGTTGCCGAGATCTCCGGCGCGACCACCGCTTCCATATCAATCTGGCTCTTCACCAGATTGATTTTCCCCTGCATAGCAATATCAGCTTCCAGCCCGTCCACCAACAGATTATCGGTGTGGATCACGCCTTGATCAATCCAGGCGGTACCGTTGATCGAATCGTAGTAGAACCCCTGACTGAACGTATCACTAAAATCGAGGCGCATTTTTCTCAACAACGCATCGAAACTGACCAGGCGCAATAGTTGCCCGGTACGCCCTGAATTAACATCCACAACCTGTCCTGCTCCCAAATGAGTCTTCAGTACACCGCTCAATGTAGCGACCGAAGGTTGCCATGGGACAGACTGCCAGTGCAGATCATACTCGACATTGAAAGGTGAATCTCGCAGTGGAGAACTCATACCAAACCAGTTGGTAGAATCATTGATCTTCTTCCCGCTCAGAACGCCTTTCAGCGCGGTACGCTGTGAGCCTGGACGGTTAACCCACTCACCCGCCACTGTCAGGCGAGTATTGCCAGTATCGATCAAGCCATTTTGCAAGGTGAGCGTATCACCATCATGACTCAGATTAGCCTGCATTCGGCCAAACTTCTGACCGCGCAACCAGCATTCATCACAGGATAGATTCAACGACGGCCAGCGGCTGAAATTGATTGAGGTGGCATCGCCCGCAAGAGCCCCGACGCCTGCATCACCAGACCACTGTGGGTTGTAATACAGGTAATTAAGATGCGCCACCCATGGCGAATGCGAGTTCATCGACAACTGACCGTCGATCTCTTTACCCTTAGCCCGAATGTGCGTATCTCCAGAGACCGTCTGACTCAGCGTGGCCTCCAGGTCATGCCACTGTTGCCCTGCCAACATCAACGCCGGGATCCGTAAGATGATATCACCCGGCACATATGCCCGCTCCGTCGTGCTCTGGCTGGCTCCCATCAGATTCAACCAGGCTTCTCCGTCTAACGGCGGCAGGTCCAACACCATCCCATGAACATCGGGGAGTGGCGGAGTCTGACTGGCATTATTTTCCCAGATACCACGATCGACCCGCAGTTGTTTGTCCAACAGCCATTGACTGTTGAAACGGTGCTTATTGCCAACCGCGCCACTCAGGTTAAAACCGTTCAGATTTCCCGTGACATTAACCTTAACCGGCATCGGCTGCCCCGCTAACTTATCAAGCGGAGAGGGTAAGTGACTACTCACATTCTTCAGATCGCCATCTATGGTGACCTGATAATCAGCACCGCCATGGGACGGAAGATTAATCAATATGTTACTTTGCCAACTGGCGCTACCAGACAGTTTCTGCCGCAGCGAAACGGGCACCTCATCCATATGACCAGGCTGCCAGTCACCTTTAAGATCAACCCCAATCTGGTAATCCTTTTCGCCTTCCTTCGTGTTAAAACTGAGGTTAACAGGCTGCCCAAACCAGCTGCCAGTTAGCGGCCCACTTTGTAGAAAACCATTATTATAGGTAAAGCGTCCGCTGAGCTGTTTGATGGTGCTATTCAGCGGTTTGATCAATAACGAGTTATTATTAAGATTCACATCGCCCGTTGCTTTGACTTGTTGACCATCCAACGGAATATCAAGATGTAAGTGACCACTTACATCTCCGCCAATTTGTAGTTCATCAAGGGCTGCCCCCAGTGTTGGTTTCAGCGGCGTCTGGTTAAAATAGTTGCCCACGTCCCTACCAGCCCCACTGATAGCGCCATCAACGATCAATTTTTCTTTGAGGTAATCCGGGATAACCGCAGAAATGTTTTTGCCCAGCACATCCCCCAACTTCGCCTGCTCTGCCTGCATAAACAGTCCGTCATTAACGAAGTCCAGATTGATATCGAGGTCCTGCAAATCCGGCCACCCGGGTTGGAATCGATAGGTTGCCTGCTTCAACGGCACCCAGACTTCAAACATGCCGTCATGGTGTTTGAAGGGGAACAGATGCGGATTACCGGAAAAAATCAGCGAGGCATCCTGTACCTGTCCACCTTTAATCGCCCCACTGAGGTAATTCACCAACGGGGTCCCCATTAACGTCTCCGGAAAATAGCGCCATGCATCACCCGCATTGGTCACATTGATTCCCGCGAGAATATCCAACTGCGGCGGTATCCCCTTTGCCTGTGAATATGTGAAATCGCCTTTCGCCCATAATGAACGAGCTTTAACATCCACATTACGGCCTGTCAGCAGCAGTTTATCCGGGGCATACTGCCAGTTGAAAGACCCGCTGGCCTGCCGGATATCCAACGGTGCCCGGAACATCGCACCATAAGGCAGGCTGGCGTCACTGAGACTAAAGTTCAACTGCCCGTCGGCCACGCTGCCGCTGGCGGAGCCACTGAGATGTTCCATTCCGGGCAACCGTTCCCAGCGCTGCCAGCTCAGATTTTGCCATCTGGCCTGAAAACGGCTTTTCTCTGGCTGTTGCAGCGGAATATCGACTGCCAGTGCTTGCAACGTCCCACGCGGCCGCAGAACGCGCCAGTTTTCCAGTAGTGTGGGTGACAGTCTGGAGAATAGCGGCATCAGCGCATCAAGGCGCTCCAACTGCAGATTCGTCGCCCGGACACGAACTTCCTGCAGGTGATGTGGACCAGATGACCGGTCGTCTGCGGGCAACCACAACAGCGATAACATCCCTTTCGACCACGGCTGACCGTCGGTAACCAAATTGGTTTGCGGCACATCAATACGCCATCCCCTTTTAAAAGGGGCCACATGAGCCGTGACATTATCGACAGCAAGCTGATGGCTTTGCTTATCACCCCGCCATTGCGCGCCACCTTTTTTCAGTTGAATATCACCGTCGAAAATCTCACCATCTTTCAGGCTCATCCAGCCAGCCAGACTGAATCGCGCACTTTGCAACGTCGTGTTATCCCGCATCCACTGGTTTAACCACGGTTTCACATCCACGTCGTCAGCCTGCATCCATGCCCGACCAGTATCCAGGTAACCATTAGTATCACTAAGGTCAAACCGCACCTGGACTACACCATGCTGCCCGGTCAAACTGGAAAGGCTGACCAATCCTTCTGCCCGATGACGGTTTTTTTCATTCAGCCATGTCAATTGAGGAATATCCAACTTAGCATGCTGACCGGAAGGCGTAACAAAACTGATCTGGCTCTGGCGCAGATCAAAATGGTCAAACTGCCGTAAAAAGAGGTCGCTGAGCTCCCCGGGCTTGAAACGCATTTTTTTGCCGTCACCGGAGATCAAAGGAGTATTCGTGACCAGATTAAGATCGTAAAAAGTAAGATTGCGGAACTGCCAGCGTAAATGCAGTAAGGAGTGCCAGACATCCAATGCCAACGTTACCCGATCGACTTGCAGCTTGCCGTTGTCCTTCAGGCCGACATTGAGGGATTTGATCTCCAAAACCGGACCAAAATTTTCCCACTGACCATTAAGTTCGCTGGCCTGAACCGACACACCAATAGCGGAGGAAACCTGCTGCAGGATGGGGGCGCGCCAACTGTTCATATATGGCATCACCAAACGCAATCCACTGACCATCAGCGCGATAATGACCACGATTGCGGCGCCGGTTAATAGCAAAATCCTCGGCAATCGCCTCACTCACCTCTCCTTGCCTTCCACCACGCGAAAATCACATCATGACCACGTCAAATTGCTCCTGAGTATAGAGCGGTTCGATCTGAACTTTCACCTGCTTGCCAACGAATATTTCCACTTCCGCCAACGCATGGGACTCATCGCTCTTCAATGCTTCGCCAACGGCGGGAGACGCATAAACCAGAAAACGGTCGGAATCATAGGCATGATGCACTCTAACTATTTCACGCATGATTTCGTAACAGACAGTTTCCACCGTTTTCAGGGTACCCCGCCCTTTACAAACCGGGCAATCCTGACATAAAACATGCTCGATGCTTTCACGCGTGCGCTTACGCGTCATTTCTACCAGCCCTAGTGGCGAGAAACCATTGATACTGGTTTTCACCCGGTCCTTACTCAGCGCCTGCTCCAGCGAGTACAACACCCGCCGCCGATGATCTTCATTATTCATATCAATAAAATCGATGATGATAATCCCCCCCAGGTTGCGCAGACGCAGTTGACGAGCGATGGCCTGAGTCGCCTCAATATTGGTATTGAAGATTGTCTCATCAAGATTACGGTGGCCGACGAAAGCGCCAGTATTGATATCGACCGTGGTCATTGCCTCGGTCTGATCGATAATCAGATAACCGCCGGACTTCAGCTCTACCTTGCGATCCAGTGAACGCTGAATTTCATTTTCGACATCAAACAGATCAAAGAGCGGTTGCTCCCCCGTATACAGCTCCAGCTTAGCCGTCATCTCCGGAATATATTCTTGAGTGAAATCAACCAGTTGATCGTAAGTCAAACGAGAATCAATCCGAATGCGATCCAATGCAGCGCCAGCAAAGTCACGCAGAATACGCTGCGATAACGCCACCTCACCGTACAAACGGCAACGGGTCTGATTACGCTTTTTACGTTCAATGACTTTGGTCCACAGACGTTTCAGGAAAGCCGCATCGGATGCCAGTTCAACCTCACCCACGCCTTCCGCCGCAGTGCGAATGATAAATCCGCCCAGTTCATCACAGTACGAGGCCACCACAGCCTTCAGGCGCTCACGCTCGGCTTCGCTTTCAATCCGCTGGGAAACACCAACATGAGAAGCGCCAGGCATAAATACCAGGTAACGTGATGGCAGGGTAATATCCGTGGTCAGTCGGGCCCCCTTGGTACCCAACGGATCTTTGACTACCTGAACCATCAGGTCCTGTCCCTGGCGGACCAGTTCAGAAATGTCACGGACAGAGAAATTCTTTCGCTCATCACCGGCCACACACTCGGTATGCGGCATAATGTCTGAGGCATGCAGGAAAGCCGCCTTCTCCAGCCCAATATCAACAAAGGCTGCCTGCATCCCCGGAAGCACACGACTGACTCTACCTTTATAGATATTGCCGACAATTCCCCGACGTGCTTCACGCTCGATATGGATCTCTTGTAAAACACCCCCATCGATCCAGGCTACGCGTGTTTCCGATGGTGTGATATTTATCAGCAACTCAGCACTCATGTTCTTCCCTCGCCTCACGCAATGACTGAAAATGGCTAAACAGCTCAGCCGTTTCAACCAGAGGCAACCCGACTACCGCATGATAGCTTCCGTTAATTTTCCTGACAAAGTTCCCCCCCAATCCCTGAATACCATAGGCTCCTGCTTTATCCATCGGCTCCCCGCTGGCGATATAGCTGGCGATATCGTCAGCAGACAGGGCCCGAAAAGTGACCTCAGTGACCACCAGACACTCCAGGTGTTGCTGACGGTCAGCCAACGCCACTGCTGTCATTACCTGATGCGTCTTGCCTGACAGCTTAGTCAACATAGCTGCGGCGGCCTGCCCATCGGCAGGTTTTTCCAGCACCTCATCGTTCAACACTACAATGGTGTCCGCGCCTAAAACCGGCAAATCCTGTTCCGCCACCGCCACACCAGCCAGGGCTTTCTCTCGCGCAAGGCGACGTACATATGCTTCTGCCTGTTCATCGGGAGATTTTTCTTCTTCGACTTGCGTCAACAAACGTTCAAAACACAGACCGAGCTGCGTTAGCAGCTCACGACGACGAGGAGAACCAGAAGCCAGATAAAGGGATATCATAATCTTCCTTATTGTACGGCAAACTGGCGGCGTATTTTTCTCATCAACAAGAACAGCCAGGGCCACAGAATACCGTTTATTACGCTACTCCAGAAAATTTCTGGTCGGAACGAAACGTTAATCACTAAAAATTCAGCCCAGAAGACAATGACATCCATCGCCAACGATAACACCATAACCATCAACGCCTGCTGCCAGAGCGCAAGGTTACGGAACAGCTGGAATTTGAACGCCACCAGGTACGCCACGATGCTGAAAGCCAGTGCACGCACGCCCAGCGTCGAACCTGAGATCAGATCCATTATAGAACCCATCACAAAGCCAGTACCAACATTCACGCGATGGGGTAAAGCCAGTACCCAGTAAATCAGGATCAAAAGCACCCACGACGGCCTGAACATGTAAATCTGTTCAGGCCAGGGCATAATTTGCAGAACCAGTGCTACCAGAAACGACAGCCAGATAACCCATCGGCCATAGCTGCGATAACCACTCAAGGTTGACCTCCCCGGGAGGCGGAGATCGCCTGACGGGGCGCAGGAGGAGGCGTCTCTACAGCGGATCCATGCAGTCCGCCTGAAGGCGGTTGCTGGCTAGCCGGAGCCGGAGGGCCTATCAGCTCACCAGTGGCTGGCAATACCTGGGGCATCATCTGCATCAGACGCTCATTGGCGACGCGGTGTACCTCGTTCGGCGACATCGGCATGGTGCCATTACGATCAGCCCCCCACAGCAATAACAAGTAACGTAGACGCTGCAGGCCGGCGGTCGGACGTGCCTGTATAACCGTATAAGCCCGTTGTGTATCACGCTTAACGCTTGATACCACCGCCACCGGATAACCTTCAGGAAAACGCCCCCCCAGTCCGGAGGTGACCAACACATCACCCACACGAATATCGGTATTGCCTGGCAGATGTTCCAGTTGCAGATCTTCCGTGCAACCGTTGCCAGCGGCAATAACCCGAATGTCATTACGCAGCACCTGGATTGGCAGAGCATGGGAGGAGTCACAAATTAACATCACGCGACTGGTCACTTTACCTACTGCAACCACCTGTCCCACCACGCCTTTATCACTGATCACTGGCTGGCCTTCATAAACGCCGTTAGCACTGCCCTTGTCGATGACGACCTGATCAGTGTAGGGATCGCTTCCTGTTGAAATGACCTGAGTCACCATCTTATGCTCGTCCTGACGTAACGGAGAACCCAGTAATTCACGCAGACGCGCATTTTCCTGTTTCAACTGCCCCAGCATCAGCAATTCACTGTTTTTCAGCATCAGCTCTCGCTGTAAGGCCTTATTTTCCAACTCAAGTTGCTGGCGGGAAGCCAGTGTTTCAGAAACACTGTCCAAAATCTGCCGTGGCCCATTAGCCAGGAAATAGAAAGGGCTGACCGCCGTATCCATATAGGTGCGAATCTGACTGAAAGCGCCCAGACGACTGTCGGCGATAATCACGCCTATCGCCACCACAACCGCTAAAAACAAGCGTAACTGCAGGGAAGGACCCCTACTGAAGATCGGCTTCATAAACTCGGCGTATTCCTCGACATCTTGAAAAAGGAGTGTGGCGCGTCTCACACTCCCTAAGGCAAATTATTCCTCGCTGAACAAATCGCCGCCGTGCATGTCGATCATTTCCAACGCTTTACCGCCACCACGCGCAACGCAGGTCAATGGATCTTCAGCCACCACCACCGGAATGCCCGTTTCTTCCATCAGCAGACGGTCAAGGTTACGCAACAGCGCCCCGCCACCGGTCAGCACCATTCCGCGCTCGGAGATGTCAGAAGCCAGCTCTGGCGGGCATTGTTCCAACGCCACCATAACCGCACTCACGATACCGGTCAACGGCTCCTGCAGAGCCTCAAGAATTTCGTTGGAATTCAGCGTAAAACCACGCGGTACACCTTCCGCCAGGTTACGACCGCGAACTTCGATTTCACGCACTTCATCGCCAGGATAAGCGGAACCAATTTCATGCTTGATACGTTCAGCGGTAGCTTCACCAATCAGCGAGCCGTAATTACGACGCACATAATTAATAATCGCTTCATCGAAACGATCACCGCCAATACGCACGGAAGATGAGTAAACCACGCCATTCAGGGAGATAACCGCGACTTCGGTGGTACCACCACCAATATCGACAACCATGGAACCTGTAGCTTCGGAAACCGGCAGACCAGCACCGATCGCGGCGGCCATCGGTTCTTCAATCAGAAACACTTCACGAGCACCTGCCCCCTGAGCCGATTCGCGAATTGCACGACGCTCAACCTGAGTGGCACCAACCGGAACACAAACCAGCACACGCGGACTTGGACGCATAAAGCTGTTACTGTGAACCTGTTTGATAAAGTGCTGCAGCATCTTTTCGGTAACAAAGAAATCGGCGATAACGCCGTCTTTCATTGGACGAATTGCTGCAATATTACCCGGGGTACGCCCCAGCATCTGTTTTGCGTCATGACCGACGGCCGCTACACTTTTAGGGGAACCGGCACGATCCTGACGGATAGCAACGACAGAGGGCTCATTCAAAACTATGCCCTGTCCTTTCACGTAAATCAGGGTATTGGCGGTACCCAAGTCGATGGACAAGTCGTTAGAAAACATGCCTCGGAATTTTTTAAACATACTAAAGGATAATCCTGCTAGCTGGGGGCGGAAAATAAAATCCGCTTACTTTACCAACCACACGAAGCAGCGACAAGGCGCAAAAACGTTCTACTTCGGTGAAAAATCACGCTATCTCTCGTCTGAGTCACAACCCTAAAAGCCAGCAGCGAACAGAATGCCTGTATTCAGGCCCCGAGCCCCTATTTTAATAAGAGCGACACCAGGAAATAACGTCCATAAAATCTAACATTTTCCGGTCTCTCTGGATAACCCAGCCACCGTTGCCGGCACCACAGCCGCGCGGCTATTCTACGTGAATTCCCGCGCAACGGCAGACTAAACTCGCTATCTTTGCGAATATTTTTTCATGTCGCCATTGAGCGGTTGCGACAAAGCGAAAAAATCGCCCTGACCACCCTGAATACCGAGTCCGGCAAGGGTTTGCCATTCGTTAAACGTTTTGACTTCCGCAGCAAAAACCCGTGTTGGCGTACGTTTGCAACTTTCAAGCAAGCTCTGCACAAACAGTTGGTTCTCAGTACGCCGGTCAATATTACGGACCAACCCCGGATGCAACTTGATCAGTTCCACGTCACACTGTGTGATGTAGCCAGTGCTGACTACGGTTAACCCCGCCTGATTTATCGCAATCCGACAGCCAAAACCTTTTAACAAACGAAACGCTGACGTCAAACGATTGATGTGTTGACATACATCCGCTTCCGCAAGTTCAAATAAAATTCGTTTTCTTTGCGATTTAGTGCATTGCAACAGCATATCGCGCAACCAGGACAGAAATGATCGCTGCAACAAGGTCTCGACCATCAGCGGGATAGCCAGCGTCTCCTCTGACCAGGTGGACAATAGCGCCAAAATCTGAGTCACCAGTTGGCGATCATAACCCTCCGACATCCCCAGTTGCTGCACCAAAGGCAAATATTCTGCTGACAGCAGCTCTTTGTCGCCATCAAAAATCCTTGGCATCATCTCGCGATGGTGCACGAGACCTTCACGGGTAACCGCGGGTTTCTGATACAGTCTGAGTCTCCCCTGACGCAACGTATTTTCCAATAACGTGCGCCATTTGACGCTACCACGACTGAGCTCCTGCTGGGGGATCTCAGTAACCGACCAGTTATTGCCCCCCAGCAGTGCTGCATGGCGCGTAGCCAATTCGACATTTTCCATAACCTGTTGGGTACTCTGACCACTTTGCCAGGCGCTAATGCCGATATGGATCATATTTTCACGATCCAACATACGCATTGGCGGCAACGCATCAACGGCGTTGATCAGTTGAGAGGCAATACTGTCGGCATCTTTCAGGCTACGGTGAGGAAGCAGGACGGCAAAATCACTGTGGAAATAGCGAGCCAGCAGTGCGCCGGGATAGCGCATCACAAAGGTGGAAAGCAAGTTAACCAGGTCAAACAAATAATCATGCGTCTGACTGTAGCTCCAGTCATCCGACAGAATGTCAAAATCCGGCAGACGGATCATCATCACCATACCGTGCACACCGGCTGATTCAGCGCCTTCCAGCATGGTGGCTAACTGGTTATCGAAAAACATGCGATTATTCAACCCGGTCTTTGCGTCCCTGGCAGCAAACGCACGAATCAACGTGTCAATACGACTACGCTGTTCCCCCGCTTCATGCAGATCGGCCAACAGCATATCGATAGCGTTGCTGGCCCGGGGCGGCCATTCATGTACGCTACCTTGCCGCACTGCGTCTCTTTCGCCTTTAAGCACCATTCCGGCTCGTGATTCCAAACGCTCCATTCCCTGCAACTGGCGGTAAAGCCAGCGGTGAGTAAAGAGCAGGATCAGCAGCAAACAGCTGACTATCGAGACAATAATGGTGAAGATTGAGGTACCAACAAAGGAACTTATCCAGGTTTTGGTGGTATCAACCCAGGTGATGCTCAGTATCATGTTGGGGTGTGTTTCCAGCGTGATATCCGTGTGGCGATACTTGTTAGGTTCATCCTCCATTACCGCATCCTGATGGTGGGACAGGTCCAAACGCAACTGATCGTTTTCAATGAATTTAGTGCGGACAATTTGCAGCGGTCCCATCACCTGTGGCAACCAGGACGCCATCTGTTCCGGGGTTTCGGTCTCCATCGCTGCATCAATTTCCTCCGCCATAATCTGTAACCGATGCTCCGCCCGCAGGTCACTAAGGTAAAAAAAACTTATTACACATCCCACCAGCATCATTAACATCGCCAGTGCACTCAGCAGCGTGATCATTGCAGAAAATTTGGTTGTTAATCGCATCCCTGTGCTCTTTGCCTGCCGTTGAAAAAAAGTCATTAACCTTCTATACCCGAAGGTCAGGACCGATGATACCTGCGAAGAAAAATAACACATCCCAACACGCTATTAATTGCCTGATATCAGAATAGGGAAGAATATCGGGAGTATAGTGGCATCAGGGTTGAATTATACGCTTATGTCCTATTTTCAGGAGATTCTCATGCAAGCACTCGTTCTTGAACAGTCAGAAGGGAAAATCGTTGCCACAGTGAAGCCCCTCACCGATGACCAACTTCCCGCTGGCGAAGTGGTGGTGGATATCGACTGGTCAAGTCTCAACTATAAGGATGCGCTGGCCATTACTGGCAAGAGCAAAATTATCCGCAACTTCCCGATGGTTCCAGGTATTGATTTCGCCGGAAAAGTCTATTACAGCGAAGATCCTCGTTTCCATTCCGGTCAGGAAGTGCTGCTAACCGGCTGGGGAGTCGGTGAAAATCACTGGGGCGGACTGGCCGAACGGGCCAGAGTAAAAGCCGACTGGCTGGTCCCCATGCCCGTTGGACTGGATGGGCGTAAAGCGATGATCATCGGAACCGCCGGGCTCACCGCCATGCTTTGTGTCATGGCGCTGGAGGAGGGTGGAATAACGCCAGACTGCGGCGAAATAGTGGTCACCGGCGCCAGCGGCGGTGTGGGAAGCACCGCAGTGGCACTGCTTAGCACCCTGGGTTACCAGGTCGTGGCCGTGAGCGGACGGGAATCCACACATGGTTATCTGCGTCAGTTGGGCGCAACAGAAATCTTGCCGCGCAGCGCATTTAATAGCGATGTTCGTCCACTGGAAAAACAGCGCTGGGCAGGTGCGATTGATACCGTAGGCGCTGGCGTACTGGCAAGCGTACTGGCGCAGATGAACTATTCAGGCGTTGTGGCCGCCTGTGGCCTTGCTGGCGGTTTGACTCTTCCCACCACGGTGATGCCTTTTATCCTGCGCAACGTTCGTCTGCAAGGCGTGGACTCTGTCAGTACCCCTACCCCATGCAGAATTGAGGCCTGGAAAAGGCTCATTAAGGTTTTGCCAGAAACGTTCTATCAGCAAGTCCCCCATGAAGTACCGCTGTCAGAAGTAGCAGAAAGCGCCATGAAACTGCTGAATAATGATATAACCGGTCGCACGCTGGTTAAAATTCGTTAATCCCCTCCCCCCAACACCTGGTTGGGGGAAAACGCCCAAAAATTGTCACATTTTTTATTTACCACAAACTCACGGTCTACCCGCACTATGGTTATTGCGACAGCATTATTTATTGATGCCACCGGAGAAACAATCAGATGAAACCCGTGAATAAACTGACTGAAAACGACGTCACGCCTGAAGACGTTTTCAACGCGCAGCGCCGACAGGTACTGAAAACACTGGGGATTAGCGCCGCCGCGTTGTCACTCCCCACCGCCCATGCTGACGTACTGTCCTGGTTTAAAGGCAATGACCGTCCCAAAACCCCCGCAGGCGCCCCACTCAACTTCACTAAACCAAAACAGTATCAGGCGGATTTACCCCTGACGCCGGAAGACAAGGTCACGGGTTATAACAACTTCTACGAGTTCGGGCTGGATAAAGCTGATCCAGCGGCCAATGCCGGAACCCTGAAAACCACCGACTGGAAGATTGACATTGATGGCGAAGTAGAAAAGCCGCTAACACTGAATATGGATGATATTTATCAGCGCTTTCCGCTTGAGCAACGCATTTACCGGATGCGCTGTGTGGAAGCCTGGTCGATGGTCGTGCCATGGATCGGCTTTGAACTGGGGAAGTTGCTTAAGGTAGCATCACCTACCAGCAATGCACGCTATGTCGCCTTTCAAACCCTTTATGCACCCGATGAAATGCCAGGGCAGAAGGATCGCTTCATCGGCGGAGGCATCAATTACCCCTATGTCGAAGGACTGCGACTGGACGAAGCCATGCATCCCCTCACTATTCTGACCACCGGCGTTTATGGTAAAGCGCTGCCACCGCAAAACGGCGCCCCCATCCGCCTGACCGTACCATGGAAATACGGTTTTAAAGGGATTAAGTCGATAGTCAAAATCACCCTGATGAAAGATATGCCGCCAACCACCTGGAACCAGTTGGCTCCCAACGAATATGGCTTCTATGCCAACGTGAATCCCCATGTGGACCATCCCCGCTGGTCACAGGCCACTGAGCGCTTTATCGGTTCCGGCGGTATCCTCGACGTTAAACGTCAACCGACGCGGCTCTTTAACGGTTATGCCGGTCAGGTCGCTTCACTGTACCGGGGACTGGATCTACGGGAGAACTTCTAGTGGCTCGTCTGTCTGCAAAACACCTTACCGGTCTGAAGGTTTTGCTGCATCTTGCCGGTTTCCTGCCACTGTTCTGGCTGATGTTGTCCATCAATCAAGGCTGGTTCAGTGCTGACCCGGCGAAAGATATCCAACATTTTACCGGCAGGATGGCGCTGAAGTTACTGCTGGCAACGCTGCTGGTAACGCCACTGGCGCGTTATAGCAAATACCCGCTGTTAATCCGGGTTCGTCGATTACTGGGCTTGTGGTGTTTTGCCTGGGCGACACTACATCTGGCCAGCTATGCCGTGCTGGAACTGGGAATCAACAATCTGGGACTGTTGGCCGCTGAATTAATCTCCCGCCCTTACCTTACCCTGGGTATTATCAGTTGGTTTATCCTGCTGCTACTGACTCTGACATCCAGTCAACAGGCACAGCGAAAATTAGGGAAACGCTGGCAAATGTTACACAATGCCATTTACCTTGTACTGATCCTTGCGCCAATTCATTACCTGTGGTCAGTAAAAACATTCTCCCCCCAGCCATGGATTTACGCCGTTATTGCTCTTATTCTGCTAAGTTGTCGCTATAAAAAGCTCCGCCAATGGCGGCGGTAACCCCATTCTCTGACGGTGTACCACCCCGTCTGTTCTGTCACGGCTGTCACTATTTACGGATTCCCGTTGATAATCTTCGCTGATACGACCAGTAATTAGCTGCGAATTGCTACGAAATCGTTATAATGCCCCGCTTCGCCCCAGCGCACGGGTCAAATTTCATTGTTAAAGATGACAAATGACTTTTCGCGTTGTATTTTGTGCGATGCCTCAATTATCGCAGGAGATAGCCGCAAGATGGCTGATAAGTTTCACATACTGCTTTTAAACGGTCCCAACCTGAATCTTCTCGGTACTCGTGAGCCAGAGAAATATGGGAAAACGACCCTGGCAGAGATTGTTAGCGACATGACATCGCAAGCTGACGCACTCAACGTAAAGCTGAGTCATCTCCAGTCCAATGCGGAACACGCGTTAATTGACCGCATTCATGAGGCAAAAGGTCATGTCGATTATATCGTCATTAACCCGGCGGCATTCACACACACCAGCGTAGCGCTTCGTGATGCTCTGCTTGCAGTCAGCATCCCATTTATTGAAGTACACCTGTCGAACGTGCATGCTCGTGAACCTTTCCGCCATCATTCTTATCTTTCTGATATTGCTGCCGGTGTAATCTGTGGCCTTGGTGCCGATGGTTACTCCTGGGCTTTACAGACGGCGGTGAAACGCCTGTCACAATCTCATTAAACAGAGTACGGAACCACACTCATGGATATTCGTAAGATTAAAAAACTGATCGAACTGGTTGAAGAATCAGGTATTGCTGAACTGGAAATTTCTGAAGGTGAAGAGTCCGTTCGCATCAGTCGCGCACCAGTTAACACCGGCTATCCGATGATGCAGCAAGCTTATGCCGCACCAATGATGCAGCAGCCTGCCCAGGCCGCCGCCGTTGCGCCAGCAACCGCGCCAGCCATGGAAGCCCCTGCGTCTGCTGAGATCAGTGGTCACATCGTACGTTCGCCAATGGTCGGTACGTTCTACCGCACACCAAGCCCTGATGCGAAAGCCTTTGTTGAAGTCGGCCAAAAAGTTAACGCCGGCGACACCCTGTGCATCGTTGAAGCGATGAAAATGATGAACCAGATCGAAGCCGATAAATCCGGTGTTGTGAAAGCAATCCTGGTCGAAAGCGGTCAGCCAGTTGAATTTGACGAGCCGTTGGTAGTCATCGAATAACGAGGCGCACCATGCTGGATAAAATTGTAATAGCGAACCGAGGTGAGATTGCGCTGCGCATCCTGCGTGCCTGTAAAGAGCTGGGCATTAAGACGGTAGCGGTTCACTCAAGCGCGGATCGCGATTTGAAACACGTATTACTGGCGGATGAAACCGTTTGTATTGGCCCCGCCCAGTCAGTGAAAAGCTATCTGAACATCCCAGCGCTGATTTCCGCCGCCGAAATCACCGGCGCGGCGGCGATTCACCCGGGTTACGGCTTTCTGTCTGAGAATGCGGACTTTGCCGAGCAGGTTGAGCGTTCCGGCTTCATTTTTATCGGCCCAAAAGCGGAAACTATTCGTCTGATGGGCGACAAAGTTTCCGCTATCAACGCGATGAAAAAAGCAGGCGTGCCTTGCGTTCCTGGTTCTGACGGCCCATTGAATGACGACATGGACAAAAACCGTGCCTTCGCGCAACGTATCGGTTATCCGGTCATCATCAAGGCATCTGGCGGTGGCGGTGGCCGCGGTATGCGCGTTGTGCGCAGCGACAAAGAGCTGGAACAGTCCATAAATATGACCCGTGCGGAAGCGAAAGCCGCGTTCAACAACGATATGGTCTATATGGAAAAGTACCTGGAAAATCCACGCCATATCGAAATTCAGGTACTGGCTGACGGCCAGGGTCATGCCATTTATCTGGCCGAGCGTGATTGCTCAATGCAGCGACGCCATCAGAAAGTGGTTGAAGAAGCACCAGCGCCAGGTATCACTGAAGCGTTACGTCGTTTCATCGGTGAACGCTGTGCAAAAGCCTGTATCGAAATCGGTTACCGCGGTGCGGGTACCTTCGAATTCCTGTACGAAAACGGTGAATTCTACTTCATTGAAATGAACACCCGTATCCAGGTTGAGCATCCGGTTACCGAGATGATAACGGGTGTGGATCTGATCAAAGAACAACTGCGTATTGCTGCTGGTCAGCCACTGTCGATCAAGCAAGAAGACGTGGTGGTTCGCGGCCATGCGGTAGAATGCCGTATCAACGCTGAAGATCCCAATACGTTCCTGCCAAGTCCGGGAAAAATCACCCGTTTCCATGCACCTGGCGGTTTTGGCGTGCGTTGGGAGTCTCATATTTATGCGGGCTATACCGTACCGCCATATTATGATTCCATGATCGGTAAGCTGATAACCTATGGTGAAACGCGTGAAGTGGCGATAGCCCGCATGAAGAATGCACTGGCTGAACTGATTATCGACGGCATCAAGGTAAACGTTGAGCTGCAAATGAAGATCATGACCGATGAAAACTTCCAGCACGGCGGAACCAACATCCACTATCTGGAAAAGAAACTTGGCCTTCAGGAAACCTGATCTGTCTGAGTGAGGAAAAAAGGCCGGTCTGACCGGCCTTTTTCTTTAGTCTGATGAGAGTATTAAGAGATGGACAAACGTTTCATACAAGCTCATCGCGAAGCCCGTTGGTCATTCTGGCTGGCAGTCGCTTACCTTGCCGCCTGGTCACTGATGGCCTGGCTGCCAGATAATGGCATTGGAATGACTGGCCTGCCACACTGGTTTGAATTGTCCTGCCTGCTGGTCCCCATCCTGTTTATATTTCTTTGCTGGTTGATTGTCAGACTGATCTTCCGCGATATACCTCTGGAGGATGACAAGTGAAATTAGGCATCATTCTCCCCCTGATTGCCTACCTGCTATTGGTCGCGGGACTGTCTGTATACAGCATGCGTAAACGCCACGAAGGAAACTTCCTGACGGAATATTTCCTCGGCAGCCGTTCAATGGGGGGATTTGTGCTGGCCATGACGCTCACCACGACGTATATCAGTGCCAGCTCGTTTATTGGCGGGCCTGGAGCCGCCTACAAATATGGTCTGGGCTGGGTTCTGTTATCACTGGTTCAGCTCCCCGCCGTCTGGCTGTCACTGGGCATCCTTGGCAAAAAGTTTGCCATTCTCGCCCGTCGTTATAACGCCGTGACGCTGAACGATATGTTATACGCCCGCTATCGCAGCCCGCTATTAGTATGGTTTGCCAGTCTCAGCCTGCTGACTGCCTTTATTGGGGCAATGACCGTGCAATTTATCGGTGGCGCACGTCTGCTGGAAACAGCCGCTGGCATCCCTTACCATAGCGGATTACTCATTTTTAGCGTCACCATCGCTCTTTACACCGCATTTGGCGGTTTCCGCGCCAGCGTCCTGAATGACGCAATGCAGGGGTTGGTCATGCTCATCGGCACCTTCTTACTGCTGTTCGCCGTGATCCACGCCGCCGGAGGAATGCATACCGCCGTGGATAAACTACAGAAAATCGATCCGCAGCTGATTTCACCTGGTGGCGTGGGTAATATCCTCAGCCCTACTTTCCTGGCTTCATTCTCGGTGTTGGTTTGCTTTGGCGTCATTGGCCTTCCCCATACAGCCGTGCGCTGCATTTCCTACAAAGACAGCAAAGCGGTACATCGTGGGATAGTTTTGGGCACCATCGTGGTTGCCGTACTAATGTTTGGCATGCACCTGGCGGGCGCTCTGGGACGAACCATTATACCCGACCTGTCGATCCCTGACCTGGTGATTCCAACATTGATTATCCATGTGCTGCCGCCTCTGGCTGCGGGGATCTTTCTTGCTGCGCCGATGTCAGCCATCATGTCGACAATTAATGCCCAGCTGCTACAGTCATCCGCCACTGTCGTCAAGGATCTTTTTCTGCGCGTTCGTCCCCAGCATATCAACAATGATCCCTTGCTAAAAAACATCTCCAGCGTGATTACTCTGATATTGGGTCTGTTACTGCTGGCCGCGGCCTGGCATCCACCTGAAATGATCATCTGGCTGAACCTGTTGGCTTTTGGCGGACTGGAAGCCGTCTTCCTGTGGCCACTGGTACTGGGGCTATACTGGGAAAAAGCTAACGCAACCGGTGCGCTCAGTAGCATGATCGCTGGCGCTGGCTGCTATACCCTGCTTGCCAGTCTGTCGCTGCAACTCTGGGGCTTCCATCCTATCGTTCCGTCGTTGCTGCTAAGCCTGATTGCTTTCGTGACTGGCAACTATTTTGGCCCGGCTGAAAAATCAGCCCCGGCTTCCCCTCTGGCTGACTAAAGAGAATCGCAATGCCCTGGATACAAATGAAAATTAACACTACTGGCGCTCAGGCGGAAGAACTGGGTGATGCGCTTACCGAGAATGGCGCTGTCTCGGTCACCTTTCAGGACTCGCATGATAACCCTGTGTTTGAGCCGCTGCCGGGTGAAACACGCCTGTGGGGCGATACCGATGTGATTGGCCTGTTCGACGCAGAAACCCATATGCCCGAGGTGATTAAAAGCCTGGAACGTCACCCTCTGCTGAACCAGGGCTTCCACTATAAAATTGAACAAATAGAAGACAAAGACTGGGAACGTGAGTGGATGGACAACTTTCATCCGATGCGTTTTGGTCAACGCCTGTGGATCTGCCCAAGCTGGCGCGACGTTCCAGACTCAAATGCGGTAAACGTCATGCTCGATCCCGGTCTGGCCTTCGGCACAGGGACTCATCCAACAACGGCACTGTGCCTGACGTGGCTGGATGGTCTGGATCTGACCGGGAAAACGGTTATCGACTTCGGTTGCGGCTCAGGCATTCTCGCTATTGCGGCGCTAAAATTGGGTGCTGCTAAGGCAATCGGCATTGATATCGATCCACAGGCGATTCAGGCCAGCCGCGACAATGCCCAGCGCAATGGCGTTTCAGACCGTTTATCGCTGTATCTACCCCATCAGCAACCAGACAATCTGAGCGCCGACGTAGTCGTTGCCAACATTCTGGCTGGCCCCTTGCGCGAACTGGCGCCGTTGATCAGTATACTGCCGGTAACTGGTGGCCATCTGGGCTTATCGGGCATACTGGCCAGCCAGGCTGGCAGTGTGAGTGAAGCCTACCAGGAGACGTTTATCCTCGATCCAGTCGCCGAAAAAGAAGAGTGGTGCCGGATCACAGGTATTCGCCGCTGATAAATTCCCTTTTTTTGCTAAAAGGGATTGGTGCTTTTCCTGATCAATATCCTTATACTTTATAGGCGTTTTATTCGCTCACGACGAAACCAATCAGGGTTTCGACTAATAAGGATATAGTAAGGATATGAAACTCAAGACATTAGCCGTAGTGCTTTCACTGGCAATGGTTTTACCCGCTACGGCTTCCACCCATCCACGCTGGTCATATGAGGGAGAAGCTTCACCAGAACATTGGGGAGAACTCGGAAATGAGTTCCTGACCTGTAAAACCGGAATGTACCAATCCCCCATTGATATTCAACATGTCATCGACGGGAAATTACCTCCGCTGGAGCCAAATTTTCATACCGATACCAAATCCATTGTAAACAATGGACACACCATTATGGTGACCGTGACAGACAGCGATGATTTTATGCTGGATAACGAGCGATTCGAGCTGAAGCAATTCCACTTTCATACCCCCAGTGAGAATCACATTACCGGTAAATCTTTTCCACTTGAAGCGCACTTCGTCCATGCGAATAAAGCGGGCGATCTTGCCGTGGTAGCGGTTATGTTCGAGGTAGGGGCGGAAAATGAAGCGCTCAATCCCCTGCTCGCCTCAATCCCGACTAAGCTGGACACTCCTGAGAAAATGCAGAGCAGCATCAATCTGGAAAAACTGTTTCCGCAGGATGAACACTATTATCGCTTCAGCGGTTCGCTGACCACGCCACCGTGTACTGAAGGGGTACGTTGGCTGATTATGAGGAATCCAGTGACTTTGTCAGCGCAACAGCTGAAGAAATTCCAGATAGCACTGAAACACGCCAATAATCGTCCACTGCAACCTCTGAATGGCCGGGTGATCGTCGAATAATTTCACGGGCTTCAGCTAATGAGTAGTAGCACGCTGAAGCCCTATTCCACGACGTTTCAACGGCCGCTGTAGCGCTTTGGATGAAAAGTGACGCTATTAATATTGTTAATTAGCTCACAAAAAAAGAAAAATATTTGCACGTAATTAAATCATTTTCATTCAATTTATTGTTTAATAAAGAATTTTTCTTTTCTCTGAAGGTGAATGGCTGCCTTCATTGATCTTTCCTGGTGAATTGTTCAAAGTTTGTCCTTTCATCTTCGCTAAAAAATGCGTAATATACGCCGCCTTGCGGACACACTATGGCCACTTTTTTCATGCGCATAGGAAACAACCAGCTTCGTAATCGCCTGATTGCAGCGCCGATGGCCGGGATAAGCGACAGACCTTTCCGGACTCTTTGCTATAAAATGGGCGCTGGTATGACCGTATCTGAGATGTTGTCATCAAACCCGGATGTCTGGGCTAGTGACAAATCGCGATTGCGCATGGTACACAGTGACGAGCCCGGTATTCGTACCGTGCAAATTGCAGGTTGCGACCCCGAAGAGATGGCTGGAGCCGCGCGCATCAATGTCCAGGCTGGCGCGCAGGTGATCGACATCAATATGGGATGCCCAGCTAAAAAAGTGAATCGTAAGATGGCAGGATCGGCCCTGCTGCAGCACCCTGAGCTGGTAAAGTCTATCCTCTCGGCGGTGGTCAACGCAGTAGACGTACCTGTCACACTAAAAATTCGTACTGGCTGGGACGCGGAAAACCGCAATTGTGTAGAAATTGCCCAATTGGCTGAACGTTGTGGCATTCAGGCCCTGACCATTCACGGGCGTACACGCGCGTGTTTGTTCAATGGCGAAGCTGAATATGACAGCATTCGGACAGTTAAGCAGAACGTTTCCATTCCCGTTATCGCGAATGGAGACATCACTGACCCGCATAAAGCCAGAGCCGTACTCGACTATACGGGGGCAGATGCCCTGATGATAGGACGGGCGGCTCAGGGAAGACCGTGGATCTTCCGGGAAATCCAGCACTATCTGGACACTGGGGAGTTGCTGACACCGATGCCGCTGGCTGAAGTCAAGCGCTTGCTCATCGGGCATTTACGGGAATTGCACGACTTTTACGGTCACAGCAAGGGATATCGTATTGCCCGGAAGCACGTATCCTGGTATCTCCAGGAGCATGCCCCAAACGACCAGTTTCGGCGCACATTCAACGCCATTGAGGATGCCAGCGAACAGCTGGAGGCGTTGGAGGCATACTTCGAAAAACTTGCGTAATAGAAATAAAGAGCTGACAGAACTATGTTCGAACAACGCGTAAATTCTGACGTACTGACCGTTTCAACCATTAACTCACAGGATCAGGTTACCCAAAAACCTCTGCGGGATTCGGTCAAACAGGCACTGAAGAACTATTTTGCTCAACTGAATGGTCAGGATGTGAATGACCTGTATGAGCTGGTTTTGGCTGAAGTGGAACAGCCTCTGTTGGACATGGTGATGCAATACACCCGTGGCAATCAGACCCGTGCAGCCCTTATGTTGGGTATCAACCGCGGCACGTTGCGTAAAAAGCTGAAAAAATACGGCATGAACTAAGCCACTCAGACAACCCACTGAATAATGGCGCTTTTACTTCACAATGAAGCGCCATCTTCTTTTAAATGACTACACGAATGACTACACATCCCGCTGAACATCAGCGAACAAATCACCCTCAGAATGAGGGACAAAAACTTTTCATTTCGCGGATGAGTATAGAAATGGAAGACAGGCGGTCAGATTGAAGATTCAGAAAAACTTTTGCCCCACCCACCCTTTAACGTATTCCGGTGTTTGTTGCTCCTTTCTTAAGCCCTACTCCTTCTACAATCCCTTTAACGAATCCTGTTTCCCGCTTTCGAAGATTGCTGTTGCGGGTGAATTCGTCGCCAGACATCCATCACATGAAAGTTGCTGTATCAGTTGTAGTATCAGCTGCACTTAATTTATTAATTTCAGGCTGATAGATTCAATTACTAAACAACAACCAGCCTCAGGAAATGCTCATATATGGCGACTTTTCGCGCGTCCTTCGCCCCCCGGTGTGGCAATCTGGCTGGAAGGACCCGCAAAATAATTCCCTTCTCAATTATTACATCTGCACTGATTTTATCTGACACAAAAAAACCCGGACAGTGCCGGGACCTTCTGTGTTGTGCTGGTGAAAGGGTCATGACGAACGGCGGGTCCGCCATGCGGGTTTCCTGACGATGTGAACCGTCCCGGTAATCCTGGAGATTAAACTCTTTGAGAGAGAGATAAACAGGATGACTAAAAACACACGCTTTTCCCCCGAAATCCGTCAACGGGCCGTACGAATGGTACTGGAAAGTCAGGACAAATACGGCTCACTGTGGGCGGCCCTCAGTTCCATTGCACCGAAGATCGGTTGTACTCCGGAGACGCTGCGTATCTGGCTTCGTCAGTATCAGCGGGATGCCGGTGATGGCGACGGTGGACTTAACACCTAACGTCAGCGCCTGAAAGAGCTGGAGCGGGAGCGACGTGACGACCTTCTGAAAACGGAGATACAGCGCGTATACGATGAAAACCACAGTGTGTAGGGTGTGCGCAAGGTATGGCGCCAGTTGCTGCGTGAGGACTTCCGTGTAGCCAGATATACGGTGGCGCGGCTGATGAAAGCTGTGGGGCTTGCAGGCGTGCGTC
>NZ_RQVV01000055.1 GCF_009295515.1 Erwinia endophytica
CGATGGTTTTCCCTGCGGTATCGACGGCCCGGTACAGGTATTTCCACTGTCCTCTGACTTTGATGTAGGTTTCATCCATTCTCCAGCGGCGCCCCACGGGGCGCTTATGCCGACGAAATGCTTTATCCAGTAACGGCACCAGACGGATGACCCAGCGATGAAGCGTGGCGTGGTCAACGACAACTCCGCGCTCAGCCATCATTTCCTCGATATTACGCAGGCTCAGGGCATAAGCGAGATACCAGCGTACACACTGAGCAATGATATCGACGGGATAATGCAGGCGTCGGAAAGATTTTCGGATCAAAGACATAGTCAGGAAACATTACAAAAAAAAACAGCATATTACCTGACTGTACCTTAATGCGACAGAACCCTTTTTACTGAGGCAACGTTACTCGCGACACTGGTTCGTGTCGCTGACTTTGTCGCTAATCCACGTATTAAGCAACTGCTCAAGGAAAAAGACAAAGACAAGAATGATGAACACGGCGGCATAGGCACACCGGCAACACGTGCCGCTATTATCGAGACGCTGAAAAAGCGGAACTATATCAGCGTAGAAAAAGGGAAATTTGTACCAACGGATGCCGGATTAGCATTAATAGATGCCCTTCCCGATTCCGTTACACAACCTGATATGACTGCCGTCTGGTCAGAAAAACAGGCGGCGATTGAAACCGGTCAAATGACTATTGAAAAGTTTATTGATGGCCTCTATGGTGAAGTTTCCCGCCTAGTTGAAAGCGCTGATATTAATATCAGCGCGACAGAAAACCAGACACCTAAAACCTCACTTGATCGCCTCACTGTTAAATGTCCATCATGTAACTCTGATTTAGTTATGACTGCAAAAGCCTGTAATTGCATTGGCTGTAAATTCAGAATTCGGCTTGAGCTTCGCGGTAAAAAGCTCACAAGCAAGCAGATTGAAACCATTATCAGCAAAGGGAAAAGCAGTGAGATAAAAGGATTTAAAAGTAAGAAAAATGATTCCACCTATTCGATGTTTGTCACGCTGGCAAACAAAGAAACAGGTGAATTGGGTTTTGAATATCCCCCCCGCGATGATAGCCAATCATCAAAAAAACCATCTACTAAAAATATGTCGAGAGAGTTAAAATCATGAACCATATCCAGGAAGAACTCACATCAGAACGCATTTTAAAAAAGTTTCTCCGTGAAAGTGACTTCACTTTTCTTGAGAAACTACGTGAGCGTATTTCATCAATCCTTGATGAAAAAAGAGCGGAACATATTGAACAGGAAAATCAACGGCATCAGCGTGAAGAAAAACGTAAAGAGCTGTTAGCGCTTATTGAGTCAGAAGGTTTTTCATTATCTGATTTCGCAGATGATAAGCCAGTCAAAAAAACCACCAAACGCAAACCTAAATATAAGTATTCTGAAAACGATAAAATAAAATACTGGTCAGGCGTCGGGCATATGCCCGTCTTTATTAAGAGAGAGATTGACGCCGGGAAAACGCTGGAGAGCTTTCTAATTACAGGTGACTCATATGAATAACCCTTTCTTAAAAATCCTCGTTATAGCGGCTATGGCAATTTCGACGGTTTTATTCCTTTATTTTTTCAAAGGATGAAACCCAAACGGGGTGGGCAAATGGCACATTTGGGCGAGTCCGACGCAGGGCATGGCGTTTTTGATGTGGCCGTTGACCTGTCTTTTAGGCTGCACTGTTACGAGGATGGCGATTCAATTTTGAAAAAATTGCTAATCGACAGACCGTAAAAGCGCAGTGGTGAGAGGTGAGTAAATTCAATTTCAAAGAAATTGTTAATTTGCGTCACCGAACCCACTTTTTGAGCGTCCGCCCAAAGCGGGTCGAAAAAAGCCGGGGGGAGCCGCAAAAAATTTGCCGCCCCAGCGAGCAAATAGGCATCCCCAGATGCCGATTTTTGTGGGGGGCTTGCCCCGCACACCGTCGGGCCTAAGTCTCCGGCCAAAAGCCGGTAGCGTGGCGCGACCACCCCCTTTAAAGCCTAGTTTCCCTTTAATTCGCTTTGGGAGGAACGACCAAAGAGAAGAAAAGGGTTAAAACAGGCGTCTTAAAGGGGGTGGTCGCGCGTAGCGCGCGACGGTGTGCCGCCCTTGACCTTCGGGGGTTTTGTTGCAGCGTCCAGCGGAAACATTACCCCCTTGTGACATGTAATAAGGGCGTCCAGCCCGCATGAAATGGCACATTCCTTCAGAGCCGGGAAGTATACCTCCCGGCTCATGGCCGCATCGCGGCCACGGCCTTTAGCCTCATGCCTTCGCCGCCTTTATTCACCGCACATAGTGCGGCGGGATAATGCGGCGATTGTATGCGGCGAGAATCCTTTAAGGAGAATATCGTGATATTCGACAGACTTAATCATTTGCTGTCACCGATAGCAAATGGTGTGTTGTGGTTTTTTAGCTTTTTGCAAAGCCATCAAATGATTTTAGCTTTGCTGTCGGGGATTATGCTGCCATTCATGTTTTCGATTAAACATGGTGAGCATGAAAAAGCGCCATTCTGGAAAAAATGGCTAATCCTTTTTTCGATGATTTGTTTTGCTTTCGGCACTATAGCACCAGTACCAATCTGGCTGCTGGCGCAGATGTACTCAGGTCACCATGTTGTCGATCCACCTGTTTTTACATGGTCAATATCTCTTGCATTTACTGTCGCCGGTTTTATCGTGCATATCCTTCTGAGACGATTAATCTCGCCGGAACTGGATAAAGCGAAACGCAGCCTTGTTAAAAAAACCAGCATGGAAAGAGATGCCAGAACGGATGTAAGGAAGGTAAAAGCCCTGTTGCCCGAAACGGCTGAATATGATCCGATGGATTATATTGACTTAGATAAAGGTATTTTTATCGGGCTAAGTAAAGAGCAGGTTCCCCAGTACATCCCTTTAAAAGAATGGCAGACTCAGCACGCAGACATTATTGGTACTACCGGCGCGGGTAAAGGTGTTGCCTCCGGTATTTTGCTTTATCAAAGCATTCTGGCAGATGAAGGTGTTTTTGTTCTTGATCCTAAAAATGATGAATGGGCACCTCATCTTTATAAAAAAGCATGTGCTGATGCGGGTAAGCCATTCGTCCTGATTGATCTGAATAAAACTGAGTATCAGTTAAACCTGATTGATGGCATTTCATCAGAACATCTTGAAGAATTGTTTGTCGCCGGTTTCAGTCTGGCTGAAAAAGGTGAGGCAGCAGATTTTTATCGAATTGATGACAGAAAGGCCGCAAGAACGGCAGCGCAGTTTGTGAATACAAACTCCGGCGCAACCATTCGTGATATTTATAATGGTGATTATGTTCAGGGTATTGGCGAAACGATAAAAGCGTTTCATGGAAAAACGGAAGAACTGGCAATGCTGAACAGCATTAACGCGCCGGGTGGTTTTTCCCTGAAAGAAATTTTTGAGAAAGGCGGTTGCTGCTACATTATCGGCTCTATGCGCAACTCTAAAATCATTACAGCACAGCGTATGATTTTAGTTCGTCTTTTCCAGCTTGCTGAATTACGTGACCGTGTCGCCGGTGATGTTCGCCCGATTGCCATATTTAAAGATGAGGTTAAATATCATCTTTCAAAACCGGCTCTCGAAGGATTAGGCGCGGCACGTGATAAAGGTGTGCATATTATTATGGCGCACCAGTCTATAGCCGATTTAAGAGACTGCCCCGCCGATTTAAATGGTGATGCTGTTGTCGGTGCCGTTGTTGAAAACTGTAAATTCAAACTGGTTTATAAACTGCAAGACCCCGACACGGCGGAATGGGTTGCAAGGATGTCCGGCACTATTTTAGTTGATGATGAAAGCCGCAAGGTAACAACAACCTCAGTGCTGACTGAAAAAATTGATAATGAGCGAACGATTCGACAGGCTGAGAGCTATTACATTGACAGTAATATGCTCCAGAATCTGCCTAAGTTTGTCAGCTACATTTTCAGCGCTAATGCGCTTGCTTTTCCTTCGTTAATTTCACCTCTGAAAGTGAAGAAACAACCGCTTGAGATTTTCACTATTCCCCCTGCCCTTATCGGTTCCGTGCCGGAAGTGAAACAGGTACTGGATTTTGATGATGCGCCCGTTAAATCCCAGGAACTGCCGCAGAAAGATATTTTAATTCATGAAAGTCATAAGCAAGAACCGACACACGCTGGCCCCGATAAGAAAGACTCTGATGATGATCAGGAAACCTTTTCCCTGCTGGATTTTTAAGGAGGAATCATGCTGATAGCAAGCCACAGCGAACGCCGTGAGCGAAACAATGAAAAAATCCGAATTCTGTTAAATTTCCTCAAAGAGGAAACCTACAGCGATTATCAGACGCTGAAATTATTATTTGGATTCAAGCACCACAAATCACTTTATGACTTACTCGATAAAGTTACGCGCATGGGGTTAATTCAAAAACATACGCTTGAATCACGCGCCAGCAAAATAGCATTGTGGGGAATAACAAACGACGGACTCGCCGTTGTTCTTATGCCTGACGATAAAGTCATGCCAGCCAGATTTGAGCCATCAAAGATAACAGGCTGGTCGCTGGATCATCATCTCGATAACCAGTTAGTACGCCTTACACTTGAGCAGAAAGGCGCGGCAAACTGGATTAATGGTGATCGCTCCACGTTCCTGAATCAGTTTAACGTTAAACACCGTCCCGATGGATTGATGACGCTGCCGAACGGCACTGTCATTGCCGTTGAAACGGAACGCAGACTGAAAACCAAAGCGCGTTATCAGTCGATTATGGCCAGCCATCTTATGGCCCGTGCGGAAAAACACTGGATCTTCGTTTTTTATGTTGTCCCGGACGAACAGAAAAAACGCGCATTGCAGGTAATTTTTGACAGTATCACGCATGTGATAGTTAAAAATCAGCACGTCACTCTTGAAGAAAAACATCGCAATGTTTTTCGTATCTACACAGCGGAAGATCTGCAAAAAATGGAGCTGAATCACTATGCGTAAATCGATTTTTATTATGCTGGCCGTCACGCTGGCATTTCCTTCGTTTTCCCGCGCCGCGCCTGTTGTCTCAGTCGGTTTTACACCCTCCGGGAGCCAGAGCGCCCAGCACGTTGTCCTCGGCGCTATCAGTGGTGCAAAAAAAAGCGTTGATGTGGCGGCGTACAGCTTCACCAGTAAGCCTGTTGCAGCCGCACTGGTTGCCGCCAAAAATCGCGGTGTGTCTGTCCGGGTCGTGGCCGATGAAAAGGCCAATAACGACAGGTACACCGCCGTTACGTTCCTGGCAAATATGGGCGTACCGGTACGCCTCGATGCGCAGTACGCGATAATGCACAATAAGTTTATGGTCGTGGATGGCGACACAGTGCAAACAGGGTCATTCAATTACACCGCCAGCGCCGCAAGGCGCAATGCCGAAAACGCACTCCTGGTGCAGGGTGCTCCGGAGCTGGCAAACACTTACCAGGCCGAATTTAACCGCTTGTGGAGCGAGTCAGCGCCACTGGCAAGCCGGTATTAGACGTGCATCAGTTATTTTGATTATTTCGGGGTTTTTACCTTGCACCGGTCGCAGATTTAGGACGCTGGTCTGCTGCGACCGGCGACAGCGTGAAATGATAAAAAACATCAACTTATTGTTATAAAGTGATGTTTTGCCATCCTTCAGAAATTTTGAAGCCCTGCGGTGCAGGGCTTGACCTTTCAGCAGTCAATCAGGAATTGATGCGCTTTAGTGGCGGCACTGGCCGCTTTAAAAATATAACGCTTATCGCCTCTCAGTGCTTTCAGCCAGGAAGCAATATAGCTTTCGTGCTGAACCTCCCCTATCACACCAAGATCGGCCATCAGGAATGCGCTTCCAAGTTCGGCGATCAGTTCTTCAAAAGCATACCCCTCTGAGCCAAATTTCCCCCCTTTCTCACGATTTAAACGACTCTTGGCACCTGTCCAGTGAACCAACTCATGCAAGCCGGTAGCATAGAAATTTGCGGCATCAGCGAAAAGATGACGCTCCGGTAGCCAGATTTCATCTGTGGCCGGGCGATAAAATGCCTGCTGGCCGCGCTCGGTAATGTTTGCGCCGGTACGCTGGAAAAGGTTTTCTACCTGCGGCAGCGGGTCAAATTCCGTTACCGGCTGCGGGTCGATTTCGGCGCTATTCTCGGCGCCCATTTTCAGGCCGTCGATTTGCTCGATGTTGAAGACGGTGAAGGATTTCACCATCGGGATTTTTTCGATCTGGCCGTCTTCCGCTTCTTTCTCAAGCGTCTTGTAAAAAATCGCAGTTGTACCGGTTTCCCCCTTGCGAACCTGAGCACCCAGCTCCTGGGCCTGCTTATAGGTGAGCCAGCGTGAGTCCTGAAAACCCTGCTTTGCCGCGCTGCACCACAGCAACATGATATTGATTCCGCTATATGCGGTGCCGGTACTGTAGTTTGACGGGATACCCGACATCATACCGTTACGTTTCCAGGGGCATACCCACGGCTTAACACCGCTTTCCAGCGCCTCAATGAGGTTGTCAGTTACGATCTGATAAATATCGGTTTTGGGTTTGGGTTTGGGTTTGGGTTTGGGTTTGGCTTTAGCAAATTTCGTTTTTGAGGAGCCTGACTGCTCCAGCGGGGATACGCTGGTCGCCGGTGAGGTTTTAGGGGCGGTTGTTTGTGTATGCAGGTTCATAGTCATGGCTGTTTCTCCGTCAGTGTGAATTTCGTCTTCGTATCGCCTGACGGTTCGGTCTCCAGGAGTCGTTCTGGCCATCAAGGGCGCGGAGCGTGCTATTTACCCTTGAGGGCCAGGTTGTGACGGGGAACGATTACCGGAAGCCTGATGCGAAGGTGAAAGGCAACACAGGAGAAAATGACTATGTGCATACACGAACTTAGCGCCCCTTAATCCGCACTGGTGAAATGCAGTTAAAGGAAAAAAAAGCGGTATAGCCGCTTAATCAATATGTTGTATCGGTCGTATCTAACAGACATACTACATGCTGTGTCGGACAGGGCGGGTTCCGATAACCGTGGGATGCGTTCTACCCCGCCCCGTTCCGGCCATTCGGTTAAATTCCATAACGGATTGATTTACCCGTCCACGATTTTCCGCCAGCGCAGTTTTTTACCCGCTTTTTTTGGTGCAGATAAGAGCCATTATGTTAAATGGCAAAATTAAGCGGTACTTTTGAGGCGTTGGCCGTTACCGCGTCACGTAGTGATAAAAAGATCATCTTTACCCTCACATCTTCCTGATAAATCACCTTCCTTAAATTTCGCTCACAACGCACCAAATTAGTACAAAATTAACAAATGTATAACAATTATTTTTTTTACCTCAAAACCACCCTAAACACCTAATTTCAGATCATTACACAAAAGCATATTTACACATTTGTGTTTTTGTGTATAATTGACACATAAACTCAAAAACACATTTGAGTAAAAAAACAAAAGAGGTGGATATGAAGATTATTGCCTTTCTGAACCCCAAAGGGGGATCAGGTAAAACAACGGCGGCAATAAATATCAGTAGTTGCCTGGCTAAAGCGGGAAAAAAAATTGCGGTAGTCGATACCGATCCGCAAATGAGCCTGACGAACTGGAATAAAGCAGAAAAAGCCAATTTTGATGTTTACACCGCATCATCTGAAAAAGACGTTTACCAAGTCAGAAAGGATCTAGCTGAATACGATTACGTCATTATCGACGGTGCCGGATCGTTATCCGTTATTACGTCAGCAGCCGTTATGGTCAGTGACCTTATTATCATACCTGTAACGCCAAGTCCGCTCGACTTTTCAGCCGCCGGTTCTGTTGTAACTGTACTTGAGGCGCAAGCATACAACCGGCCTGTTGAAGCCCGTTTTCTTATAACGCGAAAAATTGAGCAAGCGACAATGCTGAATGTATTAAAAGAAAGCATTGCACAAACCGGCATCAAGGCATTTAAAACAGCAATTACGCAGCGTCAGAGTTATGTGAAATCTGTCCTGGATGGTGAAAGCGTTTTTAATACAAATGATGGTGCGGCAAAAGGAGAAATTGATGTTTTGACACGGGAAATCACCGACATATTTGCATAAATACACAAATACACAAATACACAAATACACTTAAGAGGTAAATCATGGCACTAAAGCAACAGAATACACCTAAAACCATGACGTTTGGTGAGCACCGAGACCTTGAAAAGGTGGTAAATAATGCACCAATGGAAAAACAGAAACGGGTTAACGTGAACCTCGATGAATCCGTACATGTGCGCTTTAAAGCGGCATGTGCAAAGCAGGGGACATCTATCAGTGACGTGATTAAAGATCTGGTCGATAACTGGTTAAAGGACAATAACTCATAAACTCATTTGAGAGTTTGAGTAAATGCGTAAAAAGGGCGTAATGGCTAAGATTTACGAATTTCCGCAAAGGAAGGCTCACTGTACACTAAAGAAAAAAGCAGCACTAAATAAGCGCAAAGAGCAGGCGCTCAAAACAGGTAGCGGGGTTTGAGGTCCAACCGTACGTTTTCGTTCCATTGGCCTTCAGACCCCAACACACAGTTTTCTCTAATTGAGTAATCATCAAAACATCTTTATAATAATTGATGTAATTTAATGAAATGGAGTTTTATTCTATGGCTATTCCAGTTTATCTCTGGCTTTATGATGGTGCAGGCAATTTAATCAAAGGATCAGTTGATATTATTGGGCGTGAACACAGCATTGAAGTTATCGCATTACGCCATTCTGTAGAAATACCAACAGATGACAATACGGGTAAAATAACAGGCTCACGCATACACCAATCTTTCAGTCTCGACAAAGAGATAGATTCATCATCACCCTATATCTATAAAGCATTAACAACAGGTGAAAACTTAAAAAATGCAGAATTTAAATATTATCGTATAAATAACGCAGGTCAGGAAGAAAACTATTTTACAGTGACATTGGAAAATATAAAAATTGAATCCAATATTTCACTTATGTACGATATAAAAGATTCATATGGAGAAAATAAAAATCATCTTGAATGTATAGATCTAGGATATGAAAAAATCACATGGCATTATGTTGATGGGAATATAATTCATTCTGATAGTTGGAATTATCGTTCTGTAGCGTAATATGAGGATATAATATATGACATGGACTTATAAGCAAAGCAGCGGGGAGCTTTTTCATAACGGTCAATTTATTGAGAAGGGTTATTCTGGCAGAATGACTAACAAAAACAACCCTGATCGCCAACAGGTAAGAGGATTAGGGCCGTTACCCAGGGGAATATATCGAATTAGCGGCCAATCTAATTCAAAGGGGCCAATGACTATTATTCTTGTTCAAACGTCGGGAGAAAGTTTTGGCAGAAGTGCTTTCCGTATACATGGAGAGAAAGTAAGCGGCGTACCTGGATGGGCGTCGGAGGGTTGTATTATTATGGGACCAAAAACCAGACGACGTATTCTTGATTCAAACGATAACACTTTAGAGGTTATCAGATGAAATATTTAATTTTATTGTTTCTCACTGTTATGTCATCAGGTGTAACTTATGCAATAATGCCTGATGACATAATAAATGGAAAAAGGAATGTGATATTAAATGATGATGATTTTAACACATTTCTAATAGGGGTGCGTGATGGTGACAGAAAATGGTTAAGAACAGTACCCCGCGTATCTGAATATATACCATCGAATAAGAGTAATGAATTAAGAGATGCATTGAGTTTATCTATAATAAAATCCCCATCAGAAACAATTAATGTTTTAAATGAAATTGATAAAGTTATTTCAGATAAAGGACACTCAATGCCAAGAGATAAATTTGGTTCTGATTCAGTGTGTCTGACCATGATTGATATTAACAGATACGACAGGGAATCTTTTTTTAAATATTATCACTTGGCTGAATCAAGTCTGAAAAGGACAGGTGTAAAAGGTAAACACTGCCTTGATATTATGAACTCATATGTAGAGGAAATAAAATATGAAGAAAAGGAAAGAAAAATGAAGTGGGGATCTGAGAAGTATATTTATTAGGGGGAAGTTTTATTTCTCTCTCCAAAGAAGCCGCTGACGCGGCTTTTTTGTGTCTAGAAAACCCCCAGCTAGGCCTAGGGGTTTGTTCGCTCCCACTGGGCCCAATGGGAGCGAAGCTGCGATTTGCGACATCTGGGCTATGTCCGCAACCGGTCGGTATCGGACAGGCATAATGATGCCATCCGAAACTAAGCAAAATGACTTTCGGACGCACCATCCCATTCGTACACCATTTTCGGACAATTTAGTGTCTCAAACGAAACATGACCAAAACTGATTTATAACAATGAGTTGTTATAAATGTCGCATTTTTCAGCTTCACTCCCACTAGGCCCACTGGGCCAATGGAGCGGAAACGTACGTTAATAACGTAACAATATGATTTTATGTCTATAAATTCATGATGCTGCCGAACAGGTTTACGTTGATTTGATTACCGGGTTTCTTAACTTAACGCGGGAAGTGCTCGAAACTGCATGGATACTGGCATCAATGAAAAGAGTAAACAAAAACCTCATTTTTTACTCGCTAAATTTTCAGACAACCTTCCTCGCCTGGCGTGAGTTTTCGTTCGACTGAGAATCAGACCCCTATGAGCGGCCCTCAGACGATTTCAAATGCTTGGCCCTGTAGTCTAATATCTTCCGTAAAAGTCTTCTTAGAATCGTTTACAGCGCGTTTTGGTGTTATGCGCTTGCGCATGATAGGCGGCATATAAAACTAAAATATTTCACCACTGTGAATCCGCCGATGCCCGGCTTAGCCGGTGCGGATTAATAGGGATCGCCTATCCGGGGTTTGACGCTCAACGGAACGGTTTCACACGTTAAGCCTATTTTTTCCGATAAATCAAAACATTATGGACAGCCAAAAACGGTGTCTTTTTAATCGGAAAATGGCATTTAACCGACACCAGTGTCCATTAATCGATTTTTCAGACGACCTTTCTCGCCTAGCGTGAGTATTCGTTCGACTGAGCATCAGACCCCTGTCACGTTGAAAATGCCGGCCTTTGAATGGGTTCACTGTGCTGCTCCATCAGCAAAAGGTGGCAATGCAAATATTAGCTTCCTAATATTTTAGGAGAAAATAATTCCAGCGTGTTTAGTGAAGCAGCATTCAAGTGATGACATTAGGGTATAGCCTAATGTCATCATCCAGTTCCCTGTGCAAAAAGCTTTAAGTCATTACTTATATGTCATATAGTTATTTTTCATCACCTATATGTCACAGAAGGTTAAAAAATGTACATATTTGCCTATCTTCGGGCTTCCACTCTTGAACAGGATGCCGGTCGCGCAAAAAAACGCCTGGAGCAGTTTGTCCAGGATCGAGGGCACAGGATTGCCAGTTGGTATGTGGAAAATGTATCAGGCGCGTCACTTCAGCGACCCGAACTCATGCGACTGCTGGAAAACGCGGCACCGGGTGATGCCATTTTAATTGAACAGGTCGACCGGCTGTCCCGCCTGGATGACGCTGGATGGGCAAAATTAAAAACAATGATCAGTGAAAAACATCTGTCAGTGATCAGCCTCGATTTACCAACCAGTCATGTTGCACTGGACAAACAGACTGGTGATGATTTTACCGCCGCCATGCTTCGCGCTATCAATGGAATGATGCTGGACATGCTGGCGGCCATTGCACGAAAAGATTATCAGGATCGGCGACGCCGTCAGGACGAAGGTATACAGAAAGCGAAAATGGAGGGTAAATTTCGGGGCCGCCAGGCTGATACAGCAATGCATGCCGATGTTATTAAACTGCGCATCCAGAAAGGCCTCAGTATCCGGGAAACGGCCAGACTGTGTGGCGTGTCTCCCCGGACTGTCATCAGAATAACCAAAAGCCATGCAGACATCAGTTAATGCGTGGCCAGACTGGTTATTTTTTCAGGTCGCTACCATTCCCGGAAAGCAGCGTATAGAGGTACGGAAGATCGGGGTCATCCGGACAGGCCTCAGCCCGCCAGCCACAGCGTGCAAACAACTGCTGCAATCCGGCAATATTGCCTGTCAGCCTGCACTTGAGTGGATTTATCTGGCCACCGTCATCATTGAAAGCTATATCGAGAGACGAACGGGACAAAAATATACCATTCAGTGTCGTATTTAATGTCACTGCATGCCGCCCTGACCACTCCCGTTCGCTGAGCAGCCGGTAGTTCCAGTGCATGTCCTTCGCGGTCTCCAGAGCAAAAGTCAGCCTGAACAGATCATTCTGTTCGGACAGCTCACCGGCACAGGAGCGCCAGAGATATTCCAGTTTATGCCGCATTTTTGCACCCACACCGGATGTGCGCCCCTGTTTCAGCAGCCAGGTAATATCCGGCGCCACCTCTCGGGGAAAACGGTGCTGTTTCAGTGCTGTAGCCAGCCAGCGGATAATAAACACGTTTTCCTGTGATTCTGAATGCACCCGGCCATCCTGTCTGGCCAGATGAAGGGCGATTATGGCGCACCAGGCCATATGGGCGGTTTTCTCTGTCAGTGATTCAGTACTCAAAAGTAGTCCTTTCCCTGTAAGCTCTTTACAGAGAGAATAATAGCGAATGATGTATTTTAACTGAATGTTTTGAAAGATTATTTTCTATGCGTTTACGCATGAAGGCGACAGATGTGCCGTCAGAGGATGGCAGTGGACAGTGTCGCCGGTGACGCAGCGCAGTCGCCCTGTTTCGACAGGTTTCTCGGGGTTTGACGCTCAACGGAACGGTTTCACACGTTAAGCCTATTTTTTCCGATAAATCAAAACATTATGGACAGCCAAAAACGGTGTCTTTTTAATCGGAAAATGGCATTTAACCGACACCAGTGTCCATTAATCGATTTTTCAGACGACCTTTCTCGCCTAGCGTGAGTATTCGTTCGACTGAGCATCAGACCCCAATACCGGCATAAGTTACCCAGATGGATCTTTTTTGCAAATCAGGGTGAATTCACGACCGGTGATTACGAAGAGATCATGAATAAGGCCAGCGCCCTGAGCTTGGTATCCAATGCAATCCTGTACTGGAATACATCAAGAATAAGCAATATTGTTAGAGGGTTACGTGAAAATGGTGAAATTATAGATGATGACGTATTAGCCCATATCTCTTTACTACCCTATAAACACGTATTACCCAATGGCACTTATTTTGTTGATGGAGAACCTTACGGTACTGAGCCTTCCGAAAGGGCAAAACCGTAAGTTTCTGTTCAAATGCTCCCGCTGGTCCATCTATTAAAACTCAACCGGCTTACCGAGATGCTTATTGATTCACTGCGAGCGTGCTTCATGCGCCACTCGTCGCTCATCCTTTAGAATTAATGTGATAAGTGCGCCAATTAAAGAAAGCGACCCCGCAAGAATGAAGACTCCCTGAAGTGAACCAAACCAACTCGGAATTTGTCCTCCAACGACATTACCAAATGTCGTGCCCAAGCCGAGAAAAACATTTGCAATTGCAAATACCTTAGTGCCAGAACGAGAATCCACGGTCTTGCTGATATAAGCAGGGATAAGTCCATAAACAGCATAAAATGAAAGGCCGAAGCAAATGGCTGATGCACGCAGATGCCAAGTTTCAGAATTAACCGCGACCAAAAATGCGGAGCACGCAAGTGCAATATAAGACAGAATCAGCGCGAACTTAATGCCGACCTTATCGGCGATTACTCCGGCAAGGAATCCGCTGAATAACCCCAGAGCGCCAATTATTGACCAGAGATGCCCTACAACAGCCAATGATTGGCCATGCTCTGTAGTTAGAAAGCTCGAAAGGTAGTTTTGCCATGGACCACAAGCCATTCCACACAAAGCAAGCAGAGTCCAAACCATTAGATTTCGGACTGTGGCAATTTTACTTGCTCCCATTGGCTGGACATTGCTTGTCTTATTGAGCGGTACATTGCGGACGAAAATTTCCGGCACCATGAATTTAAGAGCCACTAACCCCATTGCAGTGATTAGGAGCGATGCCGAGCCTGCAGTAAACCAGATTAATCGCCAGCTATGATCGGGTAGAAGCCATGGCACTATCATTCCATTAGCAAGTTGTCCATATGCGGTGCCGCTCGATATCAAACCATGTACGCGAGATTGAAAAGCGAAAGGCACGCTCTGCGTTACTGCATCGACGGTAGGGATCATCATGAAAGCCGCTGTCATGCCAAGTCCCATAAGAACGATCCCAGCCTGAAAGGTATTCTGAACTGCGGCGAGGCTCATTAGCAGCAGTGCTGCTGCTGCAGTCCCGCTGATGATGACTCGACCGGTACCAAACCGATGAGTTATGGATGGACAAAGAAGGGAGGCGATTAGAAAAGAGATTTGAGCAGCGCCGGTGATGATACCCATGGTTGCATATTCGAAACCAAGTGACTTACGCATTACTGTGGAGAGAAGGGAAAACAGGTAGAAACCGAAACCGAACACGATTGAGCAAAAAAGTGTGAACACGATTGCTACGCACGCAGTACGCGCGAGTTCTTGTTTTCTGGATGGAATAACACGTCTTGTCCGCACAACTGCCTCATATTAAAAAAAAATCTATATAGAGTTATTTCTATATAGAAAGGCGAGTTGTGTCAAGGTTAGAGGTGGTTGCTCAAGATTTGAGACAGCCATTTGTCCTGTATCTGAAGAAGTTATCGGCGTTAGGACTTTCATTTTATCTATGAAAAACTGTACAGTTTGCTTCAATTGAAAGTCTCGCGACTGGCCCAATGACCGTCAGCCTGCCTCAATTACTTGAGGTCTCAGATGGGAAGCACGAGTGTTCTGGCGTGCGACTTAGAGTTATTGCAACTGCCTAGACCGCGACAGTTCTGCTGATTGCAAGTCCTGGGGAGAGATGAATTACAATTTTGACATTTTTCTTAGTACTGTGGCCGCAGAACATCGCCAAGTTCATTTAAGCAGCGATCAATTGAGGGGGTGTCAAGCTTGTAGTAAACCCAATTCTTAATCCTCTTGGGGACGACCAATCCCGCCTTCGCCAATGTTTGCATATGAAATGTCACTGTAGGCTGACTCAAGCCAATTTTCTTGGTGATGAACCCGACGCAGACACCGTCGTCCACAAGATCTCCATCCCGTTGAGGAGGAAAATTAGCTTTCGGATCGGTTAGCCATATCAGGATCCTGAAGCGATATTGGTTTGAAAGAGCGTGAAGAGCTTCCTGTAACCGCTTCTCATCAGTATTTGTAGAATTCATCATAAAATTTAAATTTCTCCTTGACAGATCCCTGAGTAGAGTATAGGTTTTCTATATCGATTTATATGAATATAGATTCTATACAATATAGGATATCCGAAGTTGTTAAGGATCACAAACGTTCACCGCATAATGGGTGTCGATGATAAGACTTGATCTAATTCAGCTAGGATCGGCCTCACCAAAAACAACAAGATGTTCCCTATTTTTCGTGCTTAAACAATTACGTAAATCAACAATACCTACAGAAAATTTGGAAGCTTGATAAAAACCAAACACGATCACTCTGAATAATAATTGATTAGGTGTAGAAAAATTATTTTTTCTGTTGGCTCATCTTTATTCATAAAAGATGTTCTATATCTGCAAGCGGATTTATTAATTGCTGGGCGGTGGTTCCTATATTAATTCTCGATAGCGAGTATGGGCTCGTGCGCAGCTTGCGTATCTGAAAAATGGAGGTCATATGCTTGGTGTTATTGGTCTTGATACTGGTTTTCCTAAATATCCTGGACATGTTCGTAATCCATCTACGTTTAGATTCCCAATTACTGTTGAAGCTGTAAAGGGAGCAACAACAGAACGCCTTGTTGGTCAGGCAGATGCATCGCTAGAAGACTTATTCGTTGGTGCAGCTAAAAGGTTAGTAGATCAGGGAGCAACAGTCATAACCGGGGGCTGCGGCTACATGATTCTATTTCAGAAAGCCATAGCTGCAGCGGGGTTCTGTCGCATTAACGACAGCAGACCGGCAGAAAATGCGCTGCCTGGTTTTCAGGCAGCCAGAAGGTAAAACTGTTCTGCCGGCGACAATCCGTCCCCGTCAGGATGAGCATACTGACCCTTGCGTATCATATGAACCAGCTCAATACCCGCAAGGACAGCCTGCACCCGGCGGAATGATTTGAATCCCAGCATCTGTCGTATCCGGCGTTTGATATTACGGTGATCCTGCTCAACCAGATTATTCAGGCACTTATTCTGTCTGACCTTTATGCAGTCATCGGCCTC
>NZ_RQVV01000056.1 GCF_009295515.1 Erwinia endophytica
TCGCTGCAAACTATCGCAGTGGCAAAAATGATACGGCTCAAAACGATGTTACTAGTTAAGTGTCGGCTTAATTATTGGGGGCAGGTCACGGCGGCAAGCTGTACTGGAGATATTGCAATCTGGAGGCCGTTATTCATAATTTATCCAGTAAGAACAATTATTTATTGATAGTCAATAATTCTACTGCGTTACGTAAAAAGTGTTGTCGCCTGACAATCATGGTTCTGTTATCCCCTCTCAATCATCGAAACCTCGCCAACCAGTTGCCTTGTGCAAGGCAACGTTTGTATCCCTGTACAACTTCATTAGCTGCCAGGCTCGGTTCTGCTAATTATGAACCCGTTCTTGCAGTAAAGATCGCAGTGCCTGCAAGTTAGCGGAGCGGGTGTTTTTCTTCCACCATAGCCAGATTTGCGTTGATTGAAAGTTTCCCTTAAGCGGCCAGATACTGAGGTTGTGTTGGGCACCAGGAATGGTAGCCAGAATGCTTTGCGGCGCTAATGCCAATCCGGCTCCAGCACTGACACATCCCAACATACCATGATAGGACTCCATTTCGGATATTTTGCCAGGACGGACATTTTCAGCTTCGAACCACGATTCAAAATAGCGGCGATAGGAGCAGACTCTGCGAAATGCATAGAGTTGTGCGCCAGCGACATCTTTCGCGCAGGTGATTGGCGGATGGTTTTTCGCTGCAACCACCATCATCTGTTCCGTCCACAATGGCATCCCCTCCAGTAAAGGATGCGGTATCGGTCCATCAATAAACGCGGCAGTCAGGCGTCCTTCCAGTAAACCATTGACCATATCGTCTGAGGCGCCGGTAGAGAAATCCAATTCGACATGTGGGTAACGTTGATGATAAGCCGCCAGGATATCGGGAGCCCTGACCGCTGCGGTGCTCAGTATGGCCCCCAGGCTGAAGCTTCCTTTGGGTTCCGAACTGACCACGGCTTCGCGGGCTTCATCCAGAGTCATAAGAACTTTTTCAGCATACTCCAGAAAAATTTTGCCTTGCTCTGAGAGATGCAACCGTAGTTTTTCACGAATGAACAGATCAGTCCCCAGTTCATTCTCAAGCTGTTTGAGTCGGGTGGATATATTGGATGGTACCCGGTGCAGAACCTTTGCCGCCTGGCTAATTGATCCTTCACGCGCAACGCTGCAAAAAACTTTTAATTGACTGATGTCCAAACCATCTCCTGGAGAGAATGTTACCTTCTCAATTATTCACTATTCAAAATGTTCCCACATTCTTAGATTAAAACGGTGGATTTTTCAACATGCAAACGCAGGAAAGCACCGGGATGAAGGATGGTGTCACTTTGAAGGTTGAGAACCTTAATGTCAGTAACCCTCGTCGTTTCCGCCAATCCATTAAATGGCGGATGACTCGTCAGCTATGTCTTTAGTGTGCGAGACCATGGGCTGCGGATATTCGATGATTTATCTTCGGTAGAATTATGGGGACGGTAATTCAGTCATCAGTGATATGCGAAATTTTCAAAAAAATAGCGCAAATGATTGGCCGAAACAGATAAAGAGATCGGCAACACGATAATGGCTGAGCATCAGGACGAGAATGGATTGGTCAGTGGGTGTTGTTATTTTTTCTTACATGTGTTTTTTGACATGGTAACTGTCAGGGAAAGTTAAATTTTATTGAATGAACTTTGATTTATAAGAAATTAGTATTGTTTAAAATAATAGCACTTATGGATAATTGATTACTATAAACTCAAGATCGTATTTTTATTTTTCTAATTTTTTATTCATTATCGTTTGGGATGGTGGATTATATTTCATGAGCATTATGCTCTAAATGAATTTAAGAGGGTGGAATGAAAAGGCAACCTGTCAAAGCCTCAATGGCTTCATTTATCGGAACAATGGTTGAATGGTATGACTATTATATTTATGGTACCGCGTCGGCATTAATATTTGGAGCAATATTTTTCCCCTCTGATAATGAGTTTATCAGTACTATTTCATCGTTTGCGACTTTTGCCGTCGGTTTCCTTGCGCGTCCGTTAGGCGCTGTGCTTTTTGGCGGTTTGGGGGATAAAGTCGGCCGTAAAAAATCTTTGCTGATTACTATTTCTATGATGGGGATATCGACATTTCTAATTGGGTTACTACCAGGTTATGCATCCATTGGTATTTGGGCACCCATTTTATTAATCCTGCTCCGATTAATCCAGGGGCTTGCCGTGGGGGGAGAATGGGGCGGTGCTGTACTGATTGCTGGTGAACATGCTGAAAAAGGAAATCGAACCTTTATGGCATCGTTTGCTCAGTTGGGTAGTCCCGCGGGTCTGATTATTTCAATACTCATATTCAAAGTCATTACCGGTTTTGATAATGAATTTATCATGACGATTGGTTGGCGTATTCCATTCCTGTTAAGTATTGTTATGCTTGCTATTGGTTTGTTTATACGTTTGGGCATTAATGAATCACCTGATTTTACTGAAGTAAAAGAGAAAAATGAATTGTCAGATAAACCGGCGAAAGAAGTCTGGCTCCGCCAACCTAAAATTTTAATTGTGACAATTTTCAGTAATGCATTGGGTATCGCCGGTTCATACTTTATTAATACCTTCATGCTATCGTATTGTGTACAAACGTTGAAACTTGAAAAAGAAACGATTCTAAGTTGTCTGTTTATTGCCGCTATCGTTCAATTTTTAATGCAACCGGTCAGCGCATGGGCATCTAAGTTCATTGGTGCGGGTAGAATGTTGCTGATCAGTTCATTCGCCGGAGTCGTGGTACCTTATGCCATGTTCAGTTTAGTTGATACACGAGACTACCATTATATAACGCTGGGTATGAGCCTGGGGATGATCGCAATGTGTAGTTTCTATGCGGTCATTGCAGGATATTTATCAGGAATATTCCCCACGCGCTATCGCTACACGGGGATTTCTATCTCTTACCAATTCGCTGGCGCAGTTTTTGGTGGGTTTACTCCAATGGTAGGCGCGCTTCTTTCCCATAACATACCGGGTAGCTGGATGCCGTTGGCCATATTTTTCTCAGTCATCTCGCTCTGTTCATTCTTATCGGTACTGTACCTGGAAACGCATAAAAATCTCTTTGAGGGGGCGGAATGATTGGTTATTTGTCAGAACTTGACTGTCGACCTGGTGATAAACTGGATGTGATGGTGAGCAGTGATGCCGCTGAGGTCAGCATTGATCTTGTCAGGTTAATTAATGGCGATGATCGCCCTGAAGCGCCAGGGCTGCGGTATCAAATCATTGAGAATGTTCCTCAGCAAATTATAAAACCTCAGTTGCATAAAACGGCTATCGGCTCTTATGGACATTGTGCAGTTGATGTCGCGTTTAAGGGGGCCTTAAATTTTGTTTGTGAATTATATCCCACGTTGTCAAAAAATGATGTGGAACAAGGAATATTTTGGCTGCCTGGTCTGGATGTTCGCTTATCGATCAATAATCATTCTCGCTTAATGTTAGTATTAAGAGATAATGTTTTGCTCGAAAGTGATACGTTGGATTTTCATCAGTGGATAAATATCAACGTTACTCTCAGTGAGGAAAAAATCACTCTTATTTTAGACGGTAATACGGTAACGGAGAAAATTTTTACCGGTAATGGGGTGGTATTAAAGGGTTACAGTCATATTATCATTGCTGCGGCAGGCGGTGCGCCAGATGATGGACGTTTTATTCCTTCGGGGATCTTTAACGGGAAAATCTCTAATCCACAATTTTCGAGTGGTAATGTACTGATCGCCGGATGGGATTTCTCAACAAACATCAAAGGCCAGTTTGTTCCGGCGATGACGGCAAGCCAATGCCAGAATCGACTGGATTTAATCAATGCCCCGCAGCGGGCAGTCACAGGCCCGCAATGGAAAGCGAAATGTTATGACTGGACGCAGGTTCCAGAGCAATATAACGCGATTCATTTTCATGATGATGATCTGTCAGATGCATGTTGGCCCGTCGCAGCGACCCTGGTTATTCCTGAAGATCTTGCAAGTGGTATTTATGCGGTTCGGCTTCATGCGGAAGATTTACGTGATGATTTAATCCCGATCATTATTACGCCTGGCAAGGTGGTTGATCAAAAGCCAGTTTTGCTTGTGTTGCCAACCTATACCTATATGGCTTATGCCAATGAGCGACTGACTGAAGGGGATTACAATAAAACCAGTAAATTACCGCTTAATCGTGGGGTATGTGAAGATCTGTTGACCAAAAATCCTGAGTGGGGAAAAAGCGTTTATGATCGCCATAATGATGGCTCTGGAGTTGCTTATACCTCTTCTCGCCGTCCGATCCCCAACTATCGTCCTGATTATCAATTCTGGGGGTTTAGTGGCCCTCGTCGTTTTCCAATTGATTTATATATTGTCTGGTTTTTAACCACGTTTGGTTATGAATTTGATGTTATCTCTGAGCACTATTTAGATGCCGTTGGAAGTAAGGCCTTTGATGGATATAAAGCCGTGCTAAGTGGATGCCAGCCGGAATATTGCAGTGAAAAGATGCTTGATGCCTGGCAGGATTATTACCATTCAGGCGGTAATCTGATGTATCTGGGAGGTGATGGTTTTTATTGGGTTACCACCGGTTTCAGTGATGCGCCCTATTTACTTGAAGTACGCAAATCGGAAGGATTCAGACATTGGGAATGTGAGCCGGGTGAACGATATCATGCATCAACCGGTGAATTAGGCGGATTATGGCGCACCCGTGGCCGTAGCGCCCATAAACTTTTTGGCGTAGGTATTGGCGGTGCCGGCTGGGATGAGACTACGCCTGGATTCACTCGCAGCGCGGTGTCATACCAGGATAAATATGCCTGGATCTTTAAGGATATCAGGCAGTCCGTTATTGGTGACTTCGGTTTAATTATGAATGGTACGAGTGGTGATGAAATCGACCGCGTAGACTACAGACTGGGTACACCCAAGTCCACGGTTATTCTGGCCTCTGCTATTGGACATAGTGAGTGGTTTGTAACCATACCAGAAGACATTATGAAAGTTTCTAACCGTCTGAATGCGACATATAATCCGGGGGTCCGGTCCGATATGGTGATGATTGGCGAACCCGGCCATGGTTGTGTTTTCTCCGTGGGATCTATTACTTTCTGCGGTGGGTTACCGGTAAATAATGGTGATAATAATGTCGCACAGTTAATAAGAAATTTATTGGATGGCTTCATAAATACCCCGATTTTGGGCAGTCAATAGGGAGGGTGTGTTGGGTAAGGTCTCTGTTGAGAACGTTGTATCTGCTCAGCAAGGCTGTCGCGCTGTGGCGTTTATTTTATCTGCAAGGGCGGTTCAATATCGCTTTCTTGACCGAGCGTGAGCCGCTGGAGTGAACCGGTTAAAACAGACAGATGCACTGTTTAAATTGCAGGCGAAAAAAATTTCGTCATTCAGACTTGAAATGTATCAAACCGTTCTTATCTGGATGAGCAGGTCAAGCTGACAACGCTCCCACGTGAACTTTTGAATATATGGGATAATTCAGGAGATAAATCATGGCGCTTAGAAAATTGTCATTTTTCCCCAGTTTTGTTGACTCTGGTGTTGCAGACCGTTTCAATCGATTTGATCGCCTCCTTAGTCAGATCTCTGACGATGAAAAGCGGGTCTCTCCCCCTTCTTATGATATTCGTCAGTGTGATGACACGCATTACCATTTAACGATTAGTGTACCGGGCTGGTCAGAAGATGATTTGGAAATCGAAACGGTGGGTGGACAGCTGACCATTAATGGTAAAAAAGGGACTGAAGAGAAGGATGATGAGGATAAATGGATACACCGGGGAATTAATCGCTCTGATTTCCAGTTAACTTATTCTCTTCCAGAGAATGTAAAGGTTACGGGAGCCCGGCTTGAACGTGGCTTATTGACGATCCATCTTTATCATGAAATACCTGAGAGTGAGAAACCGAAGAAAATCAGTATTGATATTCGTAAGGATGCAGTAGCGACTGAAAGGGAGGTGATTGAGCATCACGCTGATGAGTTGAATTAATCCAATCGTCCATATCCTGACAACATTAAATAGCCCCGATTTTCATCGGGGTTATTTAATGTCACCAATCGGTGGCGCGTTGGCGTTGTTCAAAGAATGCGGTTTTTTTCTCAGCATGGTAGGAATAATCTGATCGCGAATCTGAAGAGGACAGGATATTTATGGGTAAAAGCCCGCAAAGCGGGCAGTGCTGAAGGGCTATCGAACAAATTGTATGCAGAACCAGACTACAATAATCATTGGTGCTATTAAACTCCAATGTTTCTGAGATATTTCTGAGTTTTGCCTTTTTGTACCCATTCATCCGCCATACTTCAGCTTATTCGGATATTACTTCAGTCCACTTTGCCTGTAGTTTGGTTACGCTTGTCGGTGCCTGAGTTGATGCTGCGGTGTTCTGTATCCAATAAGGCGTGGGAATATTAAAGGAGCAGGGCGTTTTCAATTGAGAACGGCCACGCTTCAGATTATGGTGGCTCGTTCTCGCTGACGGATATGGCTCAGGTACCTGGCATCCAGGCACCGCTGGCGATAAACCAGACCAGTAGTACAACACCCGCAATACCGACCGCAGCCGGGAACAAATAGCCAATTTTCATCTTTTGCTCCTGCAATGAGGTTAATCTGCAGCTTACCAAGGGTAGCGGCTATCCGTCATCATAAAGAAAACCGCGATTAAAGCCAGAATAATCAACATTGCTGGTATAATCAGGTATTTCACTTTATCCCCCCAATTCGTGATTGTGCCACTTATCTTATTACAAGATATCGAAAATGCTTAAACAAGTCAGCTCGATATCGTTTTCGTTGTTGTCCATCGCTTCATCCCCTGGATACCGATACCTCGGCCCTGTTCAGCCTGCCGGGATTTGCCTGGCTATCGGGCTGCTGTTATTCTGTCGGCCTTTCTTGTTTTATCCGTATTACTACGCGGTGCTCTACTGGACGATTAATGATCTGGCTGATGTTCCTGACCCTGGCGGTGGTTTTTTTTATTGGTTTTCGCGTGATTAATTCGCAGACACGCCGGGCTTCACGTGCTTTAACGAAGCGGCTGAACCTTGAACCGGTTTGGGTAGAATCGTTGATTAACCTGATGGGGCGCACGGCAGGAGAAGAGTTTGTCGCTTATCTGGCGCGGGATACCGAAGCGCATTTGAGCAATGCAGCCAGTGTATTATTGATTTATCAGGTATTCATCGTTGATGAATCAGAAGAAAACATGGCTTTTTGGCGTGATGTGTTGCGCAAAGCTTATTTCCCGACGGAGATCTCCAGTGAGCATGTCCGCCTTGCTTTGGTTTTTTTGAGAGAACTGGAACCCGATGCGCAGGAAATGCATGCTTTTCGCTTACGCTATAATGTTCGTTTCTCTGCTTCTGAAGATCTTCATTGCGCTGAAGTCAGCAATGTCTATTCCATTCACTCGTGTGTGAATCGTCACTAAATCGTTCACTCTTTTTCTCTTCTGCGGGGCGCTATTACCAGAATTTCTGGCCGTTTTGCATTTTTCCGACTATACCCATCATTGGCTACATTCGATCAGCAGAGTCACTTAGTTGAACATGTTGCTCATCAGGCTCCCTTTTCTGTCTCTGCTGCTTTCCTGCAATCTGCCGTATTTTTAGCATGATTTGATTGAAAAGTAACCTTCTTATAACTAATTGATATTAGTGCGAGTTTTTTTTAAATTAAAAATCCGGAATTAGGCGATTTTTTCAAATTTGTTTCCTGATTTTACTATTACTTAGTGAAATTATTTCCGGATGATTGCAGGGAAGAACGGCTCTAAACCAGCACAAAAACAGGGGGTATATACTATTGTTAATCATAAATGGTATTTTATCATTTGTTTTTTTAAGTGTATCTAACATGATAAATGCTTAACTATAAATATTTTTATTTAAATATTTACATTTTGAATTGTCACCATCCATAGAATTACCCAAAGATTCACCAATAACTATATCTATTAACTCAAATTACATTTTATTATCATGTGAGAGTCGTAATGTTATGCTCCTTCAAAAAGCAACTACTCGCCGTAAGTTTTTATTAGGATCGCTGTTGGCATTACCACTCAGCGATATGGTACTCAGGGGACTAACGGCAGCGCAGGCTGCTGAAATGGCTGCGCCTGACCTGGCTGATTACAAACCCATCTTTTTTTCCGCCAATGAATGGCAATTTATCATGGCTGCCTGTGATCGTTTGATCCCGGCTGGCGGCAAAGGTAAGGCGCCAGGCGCGTTAGAGACTAATGTGCCGATTTTCATTGATCAGCAGATGCATGGCGATTTCGGTGAAGAAATCTTCTTGCAGGGACCGTTCAATGTTAATGCTCCAGCCACTATGGGGTATCAGATCCCATTCCGCCCCCAACAGATCTATAAAACAGGTATCAAGCTGATCGAAGGCTGGTGCCAGACTCATCATCAGAAATCGTTTCATGAACTTTCAGATGCGGATAAAGATGCCGTACTGACTCAGGTTCAGAAGAACACCATCAACTTCAGTGAATTAGGTGAAAGCTCTCTGAAAGGATCGCAGTTTTTCAGCGAACTTCTCTCGGATACCAAACATGGCTACCTTGCTGATCCGATGTATGGCGGCAACAAAGGGATGAAAGCGTGGATTGCGATTGGTTTCCCAGGTGCGCGCGCCAGCTACACCGAATGGGTTAAGCAGCACAACATTCCGTATCCGCTTGGTCCGGTAAGCATCAAGGGCGAACGCGCCTGAGTGCGCTCCTATACATTTTCTGAAGATTGCAGGATTTAAGATGGCAACTGTAAATAAAGAAGAAGTCGACGTTGTGGTCGTTGGCCTGGGTTGGGCCGGGTCGATAATGAGTATTGAGCTGGCTATGGCTGGCCTGAAAGTGCGAGCGCTTGAGCGTGGCGGTGACCGCTCTTATGACGATTTTCTCTACCCAAAACCGGCGGATGAATATGCCTACGGTGTGCGTAACAAAGTGATGGCGACACCGGCGGAGGCGGCAGTCACCGTTCGCTATAACATGAGTGAGACAGCGCTCCCAACGCGTAAATGGGGGGCTTTCGCACCGGGAACGGGCGTTGGTGGTTCAGGTTTGCACTGGACAGCGGTATTGATACGTCCGACACCGACGGATCTGAAACTGAAAACCTACGCAGATCAGGCCTATAAGCCGGGTATTCTGCAGGACGATATGCGCATCAAAGACTTCCCGCTCACCTGGGATGAAATTGAGCCGTATTACACCAAGTTTGAGCACATTTGCGGACAGTCCGGTAATACCGGTAATTTGCGTGGTCAGATTATGGAAGGCGGCGACCCATTTGAAGGACCGCGTTCTGAGCCGTTTCCCTTGCCAGCACTGGAAGATACGTTGAATACCACCATGTTTTCTGCGGTGGCGAAGAAGCTGGGGTATCACCCGTTCCCGAACCCGTCAGCCTGCGTTTCCCGAGCCTGGACCAATCCTTACGGCAACCAGATTGCACCGTGTAACTACTGCGGTTTTTGCAGTAAATACCCGTGTCTGAACTATTCAAAAGCTTCACCACAAACCGCGGTGATGGATGCCTTGAAACGCATGGATAACTTCTCTTACGAAGTGCATGCCAATGTGATGAAAGTGGTGCTGCATGACGACAAGAAAACCGCCAAAGGCGTAATCTATATCGATGCACAGGGTAACGAATGTTTTCAGCCAGCGAAAATCGTGATTCTGAGCAGCTTCCAGTTCTGTAACGTCCGTCTGATGCTGCTGTCCGGTATTGGCAAGCCTTATAATCCGATAACGGAAGAAGGGGTGGTGGGACGTAACTATGCTTTCCTGAGTAATGGTAGCGCGACGCTGTTTTTCAAAGATAAAAACTTCAATCCTTTTGCGACGGCGGGGGCGACCGGACAGATGTTTAACGACATCTCGCCAGGCAACTTTGATGGTCCGTCACTGGGTTTTATCGGTGGCGCAAAAATTCACAGTTCCCAGGCGACCGGCACGCCAATTGCTGCTTCGTTACCGAAAAGCACACCAGCCTGGGGAACCGGCTGGAAAGAAGGCCTGGAAGAGTGGTACGGCCATTCGATGAAGATCAGTATCACCACCTCCTGTCAATCTTATCGTGATATCTATCTTGACCTGGATCCGAACTACAAAGATGAGCATGGCTATCCGCTGCTGCGCATGACCTTTGACTGGAAACAGAACGAACTCAAGCTCCAGCAGTATCTAAAGGGTATCGTGAGAAATATTACCCAGGAGCTCAATCCGGATAGCGTCACTGAAAGTTTCCTGCCGATGGATGCGCATTTTGACCTGACTAAATACGTATCAACCCACAATGTTGGTGGCGCGATAATGGGCGATGATCCAAAAACATCAGCATTGAACAAGTACTTGCAGAGCTGGGATGTGCATAACGTCTTTGTGCCAGGAGGAAATGCATTCCCGCAGAACTTCCAGGCGAACCCGACGGATACTATCGGCGCATTGTCGCTGATGGCAGCGAAGGCCATCAAAGATATTTATCTTAAAAATCCCGGCCCACTGGTACAGGCATAAGCGATATGAAGATGATGAAACTGAAGAGTTTTTTAATCGCCAACACAATGCTGCTGAGCGCGGGTTATATGTTGTCGGCGCAGGCCGATGATAGCAATGATGCGGCCTTACTGAAGCAGGGGGAGTACATCTCCCGGTTGGGCGACTGTGGTGCCTGTCACTCGATCCCAGGGAAACCGGCGTTTTCTGGCGGTCTGGCGATTGAGTCGAGCCTGGGCACGATCTATTCGACCAATATTACTCCAGATAAAGATCACGGTATTGGCAACTACAGTGAGCAGCAATTCTCTGATGCAGTACGCAAAGGGGTGCTGCCGGACGGTACACGTTTGTACCCGGCGATGCCGTATCCTGATTATGCCAAAATCAGTGATCAGGATATGCATGCGCTCTATACCTGGTTCATGAAGGGCGTACAGCCGAGTGCGGAAACGCCGACAAAAACCGATCTCAGTTTCCCATTTAACCAGCGCTGGGGCATGCGTTTCTGGAACCTGGCGTTCACTTCTGACCGGCCATTCCAACCCATCGGCGGTGCGTCCGCAGAAGTGAATCGCGGGGCTTATCTGGTTGAAAGCCTGGGACACTGCGGCAGTTGTCATACGTCTCGTGGCCTGGCGATGAACGAAAAAGCGCTCGATAGCAGCGATAATAAATTCCTCTCGGGGGGGAGTCTGAATGGTTGGGAAGTGCCTTCCCTGCGTGGTCTGCCTCACTGGACGGAACCGGAAATTGTCGACTATCTGGCGACAGGCCGTAATGACAAGGCAGCGGTAGGCGGTGAGATGACGTCAGTCATCGAGCACAGCACCTCTTACATGACTGAGGCTGATCTGAAAGCAATCGCTGCTTATTTGAAGTTCCTGGGCGGTAATCAACCTGTGCCTGTGGCAGAGGATAACGCGGTCAGTGCCACCGAGGCTAAACTGACCAGTGCGAAGGATCTCACCACTGGCGAACGTCTGTATCTGGATAATTGTGGAGCCTGTCACTTTGTGACCGGTAAAGGCGCGCCTGGCGTATTCCCACAACTGGATCAGGCCACCATTGTGAATGCGGGTGACCCGACCGGGTTGATTCATACCATTCTGGCCGGGGCACAACAGCCTTCTACCGCCAAATCCCCTTCGACACTGGTCATGCCGGGTTTCAAATCGCGTCTGAGCGATGATGAGGTGGCACAATTGGCGACCTTTATCCGCCAGGGCTGGAGCAACAAGGCTTCAGCGGTGACGGCGGATCAGGTTGCGAAGGTCCGAAAAACCCTGAAATAGTCCGTTGTCATGTTATCGTTTTTCTGAAGAGAGAGGTTCTTACCTCTCTCTTTTTTTTGTTCACTGACGGCGGTAAGTATCAGGATTGTTATCACTCCCTTGAGGATGCTTCAAGGGAGGATGGTGTGGTATTGGCTGGTGTGTTCATTGGGGACGGTGGAAGGGCGCTTGAGACCATGTGCCATGACTTAACATAAAACTTTCCTGTCGAAAAGATCCTTAATTTACTCATAGTGTTAAGAATGCGATAAGTTGAGGTAAAGTACGGTAATATTGGCGGTTTTAAGATATTTGGCGATATTTTTGTGATTCCTGTTGACCAATAGTATTTGCTAACGGCGCAACATAAGCCGTTAGCAAATTGAGGATATCACCATGAAAAAAACAACTCTGACACTTCTAATGACTGTTTTCACAGCAAGCTCTTTGTTCTCTACAGTGACTCAGGCTGATGGCCCTCCGGGACAGACATGGCACCAGCAGGGTGGGCAGGGTGGTTCAAATGGACACGGTGGCCCAGACGGACACGGTGGGCAGGGTGGTTCAAATGGACACGGTGGCCCGGATGGACACGGTGGGCAGGGTGGTCCAGGTGGACATGGCGGCCCAGACGGACATGGTGGTCATGGCGACCATGGGCATGATAACCAGGGGGCGAATCGCCATTTTGACGAGCGAGATCATTTTGCCTGGCAGGGACATGATTTCCGTCGTGGTGAACCGCTGCCACCTAATTTCCGCGACGATAATTACCGTGTCGATGACTGGCGGAATCGCGGTCTGGCTGAACCTCCTCACGGAGAACACTGGGCGTATATTGACGGCAACTATGTCCTGATTGCGGCGGCGACAGGCGTGATCACCTCCATTCTGCTCAATAATGCTTTCCATCATTAATCCCTTTAAGGCTGGCGCTAACGTGCCAGCCTGTTCCCAGCCCAGGGCCGAGAATGGCTGACAAACAGCTGCGTTTTGACGGTGAATTGCAGAATGCGAAAAACGCGGTAAACAAAAGATAAGATTGGATAACTTACCTGAACCAGATAATGAACAGTAAAAAAGGGCTGATCCTGTACGGGCCAGCCCTTCATTTTTCCGATAATTATTAATGATGCGCGATAACGGACGTAATCACCCCTGTGGCGACGGAGATCAACACGTAGTTGCCGTCAACGTTCTGCCAACGATGATCGGCAGGTGGTTGCTGCAGACCACGCTGTTGCCAGTCATTGACCTGGTAGCCTGTGCTACGGTATTTTTCCGGCAATGGGCGACCTTTACGGAAATCCGGGTTCTGCTGTTGATGCTGCGACCGATTACTGCTCAGACCATCTTGTGGCCGGTTGTGGCCCTGTGATTGATTGTCGCGTTGGCCATCTTGTGGTCGGTTGTGGCCTTGTGATCGATTGTCGCGTTGGCCATCTTGTGGTCGGTTGTGGCCCTGTGATCGATTGTCGCGTTGGCCATCTTGTGGTCGGTTGTGGCCTTGTGATCGATTGTCGCGTTGGCCACCTTGTTGCTGGTTGCGCCCCTGCGACTGGTTGCCGCGTTGGTCACCTTGTTGCTGGTTGCGCCCCTGCGACGGGTTGTTGTGTTGTCCGTTTTGCTGTTGACCAGCAGCATGCTGTTCATTCTGTGATGGACGTTTGATCGATTGTTGTTGTTGATCGTCAGAACTTTGCTGTGGGCCTTCGGCAAAAGCGCTGAGACCGGTGGTGGCAAACAGCAGCGTGGAAAACGCAATAATTCCTGATTTTTTCATTTTTCTTCCCTATGGTGTGGATCTGTCATTTTGTTGACAAGTCTAATTTGGGGGGCCGTGAGGAGCAGGACAAGTTCAATAATCTGAAGAAGCGCTTTATTAATGATAAATTTACGCTTTCCTTGCAAAATACTGCGACTTCCTCTCACCGTTAGAAGGGCGTTTCCACTACGCCTCCATCAACCCGCAGTGCGGCACCGGTGGTTGCTGAAGTAGAGTGGGGAACAGATATAGACCACCATGTTACTGACTTCTTCTACGCTGGCGGCCCGTTGAATAATGGACGTCGGCCGGTTTGCCTTCACAAAATTCACGCTGAGTTCTTCCAGGTTTGCCCCCTGCGCCAGCTCTTCCTGAAAGAAGTGGGCAAAATCATCTGAAAGCGTTGGACCAGGCAATACAGCATTCACGGTTAGCCGCTCAGAGCGTCCGTGATGGGCAGTTGAAGGTGATCATTTTATCCTGTGGCGCATTAATAACACAGAAGCGGTGGTCGGAAAGGCGCTGAGCCAGCCATCCCTCGCGGGTCACTGCGGAAGGGATATACTGTTGCCGGTCAGCAGACTGAAGAGGACCACTTTCCAGCCGTTGATCGGCCAGTATCACGCTAAAAGAGCTAAAACGGTCAACTATTCTGCCTTCAATCTTACCTTGTGGCTGACCTGAGAGCGTTTGCACGTATCCTGCACAGAGCATCCCTTTCTCCCTGGTCGAGCAGGCGCTTAGCAATAAGGTCATCATCACGAGTAATGTCAATTTCGATGCAAGAGAAGGGGAGGATTGTGCCGATTTTTTGCTGTCCTGCCAGAGCATAGGATGTCCTTATTGTTTAGGGTGGATCTAAGTATAGACGGGAATGCAGCAAGTTTATCTGATAACAAATCTTTGACAAAAGCCCCTGAGAATAGCGGTGTGTCGTTATGTTTTGCAGGCAATGTAGCTAAAACATTATCATTTTGTGTCTTTCGACTGAATCAATTCAGCTGAATTGATAACAGCAGTTCGCAAATGAATTATTGGATGTTACAATCCCTGCCACTTTTGCTACTTTCTCCTGAGTATCCAGCAGGAAATCGCTATTTTCTTCGACTGAAAATGAAATAACCTTGTTTTTATCGTGGAAATGAAGTCGCTAATATCGAGACGGTTTGTATACTTTTTCTGCGATGATGTATTTGTGCTTCTCAACGCAACGTCCAGACGAAATGAGGCATGATTTACCGGGCGTCAGGCGGGGAAGTAACTGGCGGTTAACTTTATTAATCGAACTGATCCTGTGAACAATAAAACCTCAGCTTTTGTTTTGACACCGCTGTTTTTCTTGCAGCCTGAACTCAGTTACGCACAGTCAGCGCCCCCCCCGGCCAGCGAGGTTCCTTCTTCGGCGCAGGATGGATCGTTAATCGTAATTAAGCAGCGCAGAGGCTTGTCTGAGCTGGATACTCCCGCTGCCGTCAGTGTGGTTGGTGGGCAGGGCCTGCGCAACAGTACGCCGCAGGTTAACCTGTCGGAATCGCTGGGCAGCGTGCCGGGTTTGCAGATTCAGAACCGCCAAAATTATGCGCAGGATCTGCAACTCTCGGTTCGGGGTTTTGGTAGTCGGGCAATGTATGGGGTTCGCGGCGTTCGCGTTTATGTTGATGGTATTCCTGCCACCATGCCTGACGGGCAGGGGCAGACCTCCAATATCGATATCAATTCGATTGATAAAGTAGAAGTGTTGCGCGGGCCATACTCCGCCCTTTATGGCAATGCCTCAGGCGGTGTGGTCAATATTGATACCGAAACGGGCAGCCAGCCTACCACGCTGACTGCCGGTACGTATTACGGCAGCTTCGGTAGCTGGCGCAACAGTGTCAAGGCCTCCGGTGCCACAGGCGATGGCACCCATGCTGGTGATGTAAATTACACTGTTTCCGGCTCGCGCTTTACAACCCATGGCTATCGTGATCACAGCGGCACGCAAAAAAACCTCGGTAACGGTAAGTTGGGCGTGCGTATTGATGACGTTAGTACGCTGACACTGATGCTTAACAGCGTTTCTGTTGATGCTAATGATCCCGGCGGTCTGACCAAATCAGAATGGGAAGCCAATCCGCGGCAGTCCCCGCGTGGTGATAAGTTCAACACCCGTAAGAGTCTGGATCAAACCCAGGTTGGTCTGCGCTACCAGCGCGAAATGAGTGATAAAGATCAGCTCACGTTGACCACCTGGCATGGGGAACGTCACACCACGCAGTATCAGTCGATCCCGGTCAGCGTGCAGCAAAATCCGGCCTATCCTGGCGGGGTGATTGTGCTGGAGCGCAAATATTCCGGTGTGGATACCCACTGGCGGCATGATGATCAATTCGGCGCGGTGCCATTGAGCATCATCGGTGGGCTGGATTATGAAACGATGACCGAACGCCGTCAGGGGTTCCAGAACTATGTAATAAACAACGGCGCTATTGAGCTTGGTGAAAAAGGCGATTTACGCCGGAATGAGAAGAACGTGATGTGGAATCTCGATCCTTACCTGCAGAGCCGTTGGAATCTGACGTCGAAATGGACGCTGGACGCCGGTATGCGTTACAGCACCGTCAGTTTCGACTCCACCGATGACTACATCACTCCAGGCAACGGCGATGACAGCGGCAGTAAACGCTATCACAAAATGTTGCCAATGGGCTCCCTGAACTATGCGGTGACCGATGCCTGGAATGTCTACCTCTCGGCCGGACGCGGTTTTGAAACGCCAACGATCAATGAGCTCTCTTACCGTTCGATCAGCGGCGATGAAACGGGACTGAATCTTGGGTTGAAGCCGTCAACCAGCGACACCGTTGAGCTCGGCAGTAAAACCCGTGTCGGCTACGGTCTGTTCACCGCCGCGTTGTTCCAGACGAATACAGACAATGAACTGGTCGTGGCTGAAAGCAGCAATGGTCGCGCGGTGTATAAAAATGCCGGTAAAACGCGGCGTCGTGGTCTTGAGCTTTCTTTTGATCAGCAGTTTGCTGAAAACTGGCAGATGAAAATGGCCTGGACACTGCTGGATGCAACTTACCGTGATGCAGCCTGTGACGACGAAGGGCGTTGTATTCCAGCGGGCAATCGTCTGCCTGGCGTGGCACGTAATATGGGGTACGCCTCACTGGCATGGGCTCCGGAAGCGGGGTGGCATGCGGGGATGGAAATTCGCTATATGAGCAGCATTGAGGCTGATGACGAGAACGATGCAAAAGCACCGGCTTATACCGTGACTAACCTGAATGGCGGCTATCGTTTTAACTGGAATCAGTGGTCGCTCGATACCTTCGCTCGCGTTGATAATTTGTTCGACAAAGAATACGTCGGCTCGGTGATTGTCAATGAGGGGAACGGACGGTACTACGAGCCGGCGCCGGGCCGTAATTATGGCGTCGGCGCCACGTTGACTTACACCTTCCAGTAAAACAGAGATCCAGAACTGCCTGCCTGAAGACGTAAGCCTGAAGGCAGGCCCAAAACACCGGGATGGATAATCAGTAGGAAACCGGGTGTTTTTTGAGATTCAGCTTGCGACTGAATCGAAGATGTTAAATTTTGGTAAGGTTTATACTATGCAAAGTAAAGCACCTGTATCACGTATTCTCGTGATTCTCACGGCTGTGTTTGCCGCGCTCAGTGGATTATATCTGTTGATCGGCGGTATCTGGCTGGCTAAGCTGGGCGGCTCGTTTTATTACATTATCGCTGGTGTGATTGAACTGCTCGTTGCCTGGTTACTGTTTCGCCGCCGTTCTTCGGCGTTGTTGCTGTACGCCGTATTCTTGCTGGCGACCCTGATTTGGGCGCTGTGGGAGGTCGGGTCTGATTTCTGGGCGCTGACGCCGCGTTTAGACGTCACCTTCTTCCTCGGCTTGTGGCTGGTTCTGCCATTTGTTTACCGTGGTTTGTCCCAGGGGAAATTTGCCCGTGGCGCGCTGAGCCTGGTACTGGTGGTGACGGTGATTGCCCTGGCTTATTCCGTGTTCAACGACCCGCAGGAAATCAACGGATCCCTGAGTCCGGAACAGGCTGCGAACATCAACAAATCTGCTGATGGTATCGCGGCAGGCGACTGGCCGGCGTATGGCCGTACCCAGGGAGGAACACGTTATTCGCCGCTGACGCAGATTAACGACAAAAATGTGGGTCAGTTGCAACAAGCGTGGACGTTCCGCACGGGTGATATGAAGCGTCCAACGGATCCCGGTGAGTTGACCGATGAAGTGACGCCAATCAAAATTGGTGACTCGCTGTATCTGTGTACGCCACATCAGATCCTGTTTGCTTTGGACGCGGCGACCGGTAAAGAGAAGTGGAAATTTGATCCGCAACTGAAAACCGATCCTTCTTTCCAGCACGTCACCTGCCGTGGTGTTTCTTATCATGCTGAGTCGGATGCCGCGACGATGCCTGCTGGTGGCAAACCTGCCTTGTGTTCGCGCCGTATCCTCCTGCCGGTTAATGATGGTCATCTGTATGCGTTGGATGCGGAAACCGGTGCCCTGTGCCCGGACTTTGGCGACCACGGTAAGCTGGACCTGCAGCAGAATATGCCTAACGTCCGTGCCGGTGCTTATGAGCCGACATCTCCCCCTATCGTCACGGATAAGGTTATCGTGATTGCTGGTGCCGTGACTGATAATTACTCGACGAAAGAACCGTCAGGTGTTATCCGTGGTTTCGATGTCAACACGGGTAAGCTGTTATGGGCATTCGATACCGGCGCTAAAGATCCCAATGTTCTGCCAGGCGGCAAACAGGAGTATACGCCTAATTCACCGAACTCCTGGGCGCCTGCGGCTTATGACGCAAAACTGGATTTAGTTTACTTGCCTATCGGCGTGCAAACACCAGATATCTGGGGCGGCAACCGTACGCCGGAAAGCGAGCGTTTTGCGAGCGGCCTGCTGGCACTGCATGCGAGCACCGGTAAGCTGGCCTGGTTCTACCAGACAGTGCACCACGATTTGTGGGATATGGACGTTCCGGCACAACCGACGTTAGCGGATATTACCGATAAAAACGGTGAGACCGTGCCGGTAATCTATGTTCCGGCGAAAACCGGTAACATCTTTGTCCTTGATCGTCGTACGGGTAAAACGGTTGTTCCTGCTCCAGAAACTCCGGTTCCGCAGGGGCCTGCAAAAGGCGACCACCTGTCACCGACTCAGCCTTATTCGGCACTGACCTACCGTCCGAAAAAGAACCTGACCGGCGCGGATATGTGGGGTGCCACGATTTACGATCAGCTGATCTGCCGTGTGATGTTCCACAGACTGCGCTATGACGGTCCATTTACGCCGCCTTCAGAGCAGGGAACTTTGGTATTCCCGGGGAACCTGGGCATGTTTGAGTGGGGGGGGATCTCTGTTGACACCGACCGTCAGATAGCGGTGACTAACCCAATGGCGCTACCTTTCGTTTCCCGTCTGATCCCGCGTGGTCCAAATAACCCGTTGTGGCCTAACGAGAACGACAAAGGCGGCAGTGGTACTGAAACTGGCGTTCAGCCACAGTATGGCGTGCCATACGGCGTGACGCTGAATCCGTTCCTGTCACCACTGGGCTTTCCTTGTAAACAGCCATCATGGGGATATGTATCGGCTATTGACCTGAAAACGAACAATATCGTGTGGAAAAAACGCATCGGTACTGTACGTGACAGCTCACCAATCCCACTGCCGTTCAAGATGGGGATGCCGATGCTGGGCGGACCCATTTCTACTGCTGGTAACGTGATGTTCATTGGTGCGACCGCAGATAATTATCTGCGCGCGTTTAATGTGACTAACGGTAAAACCCTGTGGGAGGCGCGTCTGCCCGCTGGCGGTCAGGCAACGCCAATGACCTATGAAGTGAACGGCAAGCAATATGTGCTGATCGTTGCTGGCGGTCATGGTTCTTTCGGTACCAAGCTGGGCGATTATGTCATGGCCTGGGCTTTGCCGGATAATGCTAAGAAGTAAGTTTTATTCGCGGCATTGAGCCGTAGCAGCAAGACCAAAGGGGCAACCAATCCGGTTGCCCTTTTTTTGTGGAAAAGGTGATAAGGATCGCACTAATAGTTAATTTGCTAATAGTTAGCAGGATTATTATTACACCCATCGAAGGCACATTGCCTTGACCCAAACCTAAAGAAGGAATTTGACCATGAAAACCATTAAAACTCTGACTATCGCTGCGGTTGCCACGCTTTCTTTGATCTCTTTCGGTAGCGTCGCGGCTGAAAGTATTTCCGCTCACGGTAGCACCCTGGATAGCGCCCAGTCACAAATCGCTGCGAAAGCAAAAGCTGCTGGCGCGACGTCTTATAAAATCACCAGTGCTCGTGCGGATAACGGTGTCTATATGACGGCTGAAATCTACAAATAACGGATGGTTGCATAACGGAAGTGCCAGAAGAGGCTGCCTGCGGGCGGCCTTTTTTGTGTGTGGAGATAAACAGATCTGATGATGTTGTGCGGTTATCAACATTTACAGGGGCAGAGGGGATCGTTAGCGTAATATTTTGTGAGTTTCCCCATTATTTTTTTAATTCATGCCAACGTTGGCTTGTAAAGTAAACCCTTCCTCAACCACATCTCTTTTTATGTTCGTCGGAGTCCCTTTCTCTTCATTCTCTTAATTTTCAGCTAAGGATTCTTCTTTATCGTTCAGGAAGCATTTAATTAGAGGCAGTTGCAGTATGTCATAATGATTCTGTTTGTCCTGAAGGGGGGATAGCGAAAATATGGACATTCCATGTCCTGAGAGATGGCAGCGACGCTATGCTATAAATGATATAGATATTCAACGAGTTATTTTTTATAGCGGTTCCAGTCGCGCATTCTGATGATGTAAATACCGATTATTATTAAAGAGTGGTGTAATGATGTCCGATTTTCTCCCTTTCTCGCGTCCGGCAATGGGTGAAGCTGAGCTGGCGGCTGTCAGCGAGGTGTTCAGTTCTGGCTGGATTACCACTGGTCCTAAAAATCAGCAACTGGAAAAAGCATTTTGTGATCTGACGGGCAACCAGCACGCCATTGCCGTGAGTTCGGCTACTGCGGGAATGCACATCACTTTAATGGCGTTGGGGATTGGTCCCGGCGATGAAGTGATCACGCCTTCGCTGACCTGGGTGTCCACACTGAATATGATCGCATTGCTCGGTGCGGAACCGGTGATGATTGATGTCGATCGTGACACGCTGATGATAACCCCTGAACTGATCGAAGCCGCTATTACCCCGCGTACTAAAGCGATTATTCCGGTTCATTATGCGGGTGCCCCTGCCGATATTGATGCCATTCACGCGATAGGCCAGCGTCACGGTATCGCGGTGATTGATGATGCAGCCCATGCGGCGGGTACGTATTACAAATCGCGCCACGTTGGGGCGAGCGGCATAGCCATTTTCTCTTTCCATGCCATTAAAAACATGACGTGTGCGGAAGGCGGGCTGGTGGTGACCGATGATGAGTCGCTGGCCAACCGGATCCGCAGCCTGAAGTTTCACGGGTTGGGGGTGGATGCCTTTGATCGCCAGACGCATGGTCGTGCGCCACAGGCTGAAGTACTGACCCCCGGCTATAAATATAATCTGGCGGATATTAATGCGGCTATTGCTCTGGTTCAGCTTGGCAAATTGCCACAGTTGAATGCCCGTCGTGAAGACATCGCGCAACGCTACCTGCGCCAACTGGCGGACACGCCATTCCTGCCGCTGGCGTCGCCTGCATGGCCGCATCAGCATGCCTGGCATTTGTTTATTATCCGGGTTGACCGTCAGCGCTGTGGTTTAACGCGTGATGAACTGATGCAGGCGCTGAAAGAACGTAACATTGGTTCCGGTCTGCATTTCCGCGCTGCTCATACTCAAAAATATTATCGTGAGCGTTTTCCTGAACTATCCCTACCCGCCACCGAATGGAATGCGGAGCGTATTTGCTCTATTCCGTTGTTTCCAACGATGACCGATGACGATGTTAGCCGTGTAATTACCGCGTTGCATGAGATCGCCGAGAAATAATATGACTGCTGACCTGCCAATTAATAAAGTCTCCGTAGTTATTCCTGTTTATAACGAGCAGGAAAGCCTGCCTGAACTGATTCGCCGAACCACTGATGCCTGTGCTTCGCTGCTGATAGATTATGAAATTTTACTGGTTGATGATGGCAGCAGTGACGATTCTGCTGAAATGCTGACGGCGGCGGCTGAAGCTGAAGGCAGCCATATTATTGCCGTGCTGTTGAACCGTAACTATGGCCAGCACTCGGCGATTATGGCTGGATTCAGCCACGTCAGCGGCGATTTGATCATCACCCTGGATGCTGATTTACAGAATCCCCCGGAAGAAATCCCCCGTCTGGTTGCCACCGCTCAGGAAGGTTATGACGTGGTTGGCACGGTACGCCAGAAGCGTCAGGACAGTTGGTTTCGCAAGATGGCTTCGCGCCTGATTAACCAGTTAATCCAGCGGACTACCGGTAAAGCGATGGGGGACTATGGCTGCATGCTGCGTGCCTATCGTCGTCACATTATCGATGCCATGTTGCACTGCCATGAGCGCAGCACCTTTATTCCGATCCTGGCGAATATCTTTGCCCGTCGGGCGATTGAGATCCCGGTACATCACGCGGAGCGTGAATTTGGTGATTCCAAATACAGCCTGATGCGTCTGATCAACCTGATGTATGACCTGGTAACCTGTCTGACCACCACACCGTTACGCATGCTTAGCGTTATTGGCAGTCTGATTGCGCTCGCCGGATTTGCTTTCTCACTGTTATTGATTTTATTGCGTTTAGTCTTCGGTCCGCACTGGGCAGCTGACGGGGTGTTTATGTTATTTGCCGTGCTGTTTATTTTTATTGGCGCGCAGTTTGTTGGGATGGGGCTGTTGGGTGAATACATAGGTCGCATCTATAACGATGTTCGTGCTCGTCCCCGCTACTTTATCCAACGAGTGGTGAGTTCCTCCCTTCCTGTCCCTGAAAAGGATAATAAATAAATGAATGCTGTTGTATTTGCCTACCACGATATGGGGTGCATTGGCATCAATGCGCTAATTAAGGCGGGTTATAAGATTGACGCTATCTTTACCCATACGGATTCAGGGACTGAAAACCACTTCTTTGGCTCGGTAGCCCGTACGGCTGCGGAGCATAATATTCCCGTTTTTGCCCCGGAGGATGTTAACCATCCACTGTGGGTTGATCGCATTCAGGCGATGGCGCCAGAGGTGATTTTCTCTTTTTACTACCGTAACTTGCTGTGTGAGGAGATCCTCAGTTGTGCCCGCGTGGGGGCTTTTAACCTGCATGGCTCGCTGCTGCCGAAATACCGTGGACGAGCACCGCTGAACTGGGTACTGGTGAATGGCGAAACCGAGACTGGCGTAACGCTACACCGCATGACGACCCGTGCAGATGCCGGGCCGATTGTGGCGCAGGAGAAGGTCACGATCACGGCTGAAGATAATGCCCTGACATTGCACCATAAACTGAATGCCACCGCCGAACACCTGCTGGGCGGCTGCCTGCCGCTTTTGAAGGCTGGGAAAGTGACCGAGCGCGCCCAGGACGACAGCCAGGCAACGTATGTTGGCCGCCGCAAGCCAGAAGATGGTCGTATTGACTGGTCACAACCTGCCGATACGGTGAACAATCTGGTGCGGGCGGTGACCGATCCGTGGCCGGGAGCGTTTGGCTACGTGGGTTCAGCGAAATTCTTTGTCTGGAAGGGGACGGTTCGTCAGGATCTGCCCGCCGCGAAAGCCGGTACTGTGTTGTCGGTCCGTCCGTTGATCGTTGCATGTGGACAGGGAGCCCTGGAAGTGGTCACGGGGCAGAGTGAAAATGGCGTCTACATGCAGGGCTCACAATTGGCCCAGACTCTGGGGTTGGTGAGCGGTGCGTTGCTGAACAACCAGCCGCTGACCGTAGCCAAACGTCGTACTCGCGTGTTGATCCTCGGTGTGAACGGTTTTATCGGTAACCACCTGACCGAACGTTTGCTGCAAGACGATAATTTCGATATTTACGGTCTGGACATTGGTTCTGATGCTATCAGCCGTTTTGTGGGGCATCCGCGTTTTCAGTTTGTGGAAGGAGACATCAGTATTCATTCCGAGTGGATCGAATACCACATTAAAAAATGTGATGTGATCCTGCCGCTGGTCGCGATAGCCACGCCGATTGAGTACACGCGTAACCCGCTACGGGTCTTTGAACTGGACTTTGAAGAGAATCTGAAAATTATCCGTGACTGTGTGAAGTACAAAAAACGGATCATTTTCCCTTCCACTTCAGAAGTGTACGGAATGTGTACTGATCCGAACTTCGACGAGGATCACTCCAACCTGGTGGTTGGGCCGATTAACAAACAGCGCTGGATTTACTCTGTCTCCAAACAACTACTGGATCGGGTTATCTGGGCTTATGGCGATAAAGAATGCCTGCGTTTCACGCTATTCCGTCCGTTTAACTGGATGGGGCCGCGTCTGGATAATTTGAACGCGGCGCGTATCGGCAGTTCACGCGCGATCACTCAACTGATCCTCAATCTGGTTGAGGGGTCGCCGATTAAACTGATCGACGGCGGCAGGCAGAAGCGTTGCTTCACCGATATTCGTGACGGTGTTGAGGCATTATTCCGCATTATTGAAAACAAAAATAATAACTGCGACGGTCAGATAATCAATATCGGTAACCCGGATAATGAGGCGAGCATCAAAGAACTGGCAGAACAACTGCTGGCCAGTTTTGACCGTCATCCGCTGCGTGATCAGTTTCCGCCATTTGCTGGTTTCCGCGATGTCGAGAGCAGCAGTTATTACGGCAAAGGCTATCAGGACGTGGAGCACCGTAAGCCGGCTATCCGCAATGCCCGTCGTTTGCTGAACTGGACACCTGAAGTCAGCATGGACAAAACCATTGATGCCACACTGGACTTCTTTCTGCGCTCCGTTGACGGAGTGGAAGCGAAGAAATGAGAAAAGTGGGCCTCCGTATTGATGTCGATACGTGGCGAGGCACTCGCGATGGGGTGCCTCGCCTGCTGGAAATCCTCAGCTTGCATCGCACACAGGCCACTTTTTTCTTCAGTGTCGGGCCGGATAACATGGGCCGCCATTTGTGGCGCCTGCTAAAACCGAAGTTCCTGTGGAAAATGTTACGTTCCAATGCAGCTGCGTTGTATGGCTGGGATATTCTGTTGGCTGGAACGGCCTGGCCGGGGCGCAATATTGGCAAGGGACTGGCGGAGATGATTCGCGCCACGATGGAGCACCATGAGGTGGGGCTGCATGCCTGGGATCATTTTGCCTGGCAAACCTGGGCTGGTGTCTGGTCGTCGGAACAGCTGGCCCGGCAGATTCGCCTGGGGCGGGACGCATTGAGTCAAATTCTGGCTCAGCCGGTCACCTGTTCTGCGGTGGCGGGCTGGCGGGCGGATCAGCGTACAGTCGAAGTGAAGGAAACCTTTCACTTTCATTATAACAGTGACTGTCGCGGCACCGGGCCGTTCCTGCCACTGTTGAACGATGGCAGCACCGGCACTGTGCAAATCCCGGTAACGTTGCCAACCTGGGATGAAGTGGTCGGCGCCTCGGTCAGTAAAGAGGATTTCAATGCCTTTATTATTGAACGCATCAAACAGGACCGTGGTACGCCGGTGTACACCATTCATGCGGAAGTGGAGGGGATGGTGATGAGCGATATGTTCAGCGAATTGCTGAAGTTGGCAGAGCGGGACGGCATCCAGTTCTGTCCGTTGAGCGAGCTTCTTCCTGAGGATTTGAGCCGTCTGCCAACAGGAAAAATTGTCCGGGGTAGTCTCGCCGGCCGTGAGGGATGGCTTGGATGCCAGCAATTAGCTGAGTGACGATGTATGAAAATGATGAGAAATGGCCTTCTCCTGTTGGCGCTATTTTCCCTGTATTACCTGATACCTTTGGCGTTTCGCTCGCTGTGGCAGCCGGATGAAACACGTTATGCGGAAATCAGTCGGGAAATGCTGGTTAACGGTAATTGGGTGGTTCCTCATTTCTTTGGTCTGCGTTATTTTGAAAAGCCGATCGCGGGCTACTGGATTAATAATCTCAGTCAACTGATTTTCGGTCATAACAACTTTGGCGTACGCTTTGGTTCGGTGTTCTCCATCAGCATCACCGCGTTGTTGGTCTACTGGCTGACGCTGCGCATTTGGCGAGATCGGACGACCGCGCTGATGGCGGGAATTATCTTCCTGACCAGTCTGCTGGTCTATGCTATCGGTACCTATGCGGTGCTCGATCCGATGATAACCCTGTGGCTGACCGCGGCGATGTGCGGTTACTGGCTGGTCGTGGAAGCGCCGACAACGGGTAAGAAAGTGCGGGCCTGGTTACTGATGGGCTTTGCCTGCGGCATGGGCTTTATGACTAAGGGGTTTCTGGCCCTGGCCGTGCCAGTCATCGCGATTCTTCCCTGGGCTGTTCAGCAGAAGCGTTTTAAAGCGCTGTTAGTTTACGGCCCGTTGGCGGTATTGGGCGCGGCGGTGATCAGTGCGCCCTGGGTTATCGCCATTGCTCATCGCGAGCCGGATTTCTGGCACTATTTCTTCTGGGTGGAGCATATTCAGCGTTTTGCTGAAGCCAATGCACAGCACAAGGCGCCGTTCTGGTATTACCTGCCGGTGTTGCTATTGGGATGCCTGCCCTGGCTGGCGCTGTTGCCGGGGGCGCTGTGCAACGGCTGGCGTGACCGACAGAATAACAGCGGGAGCCGGTATTTGCTGAGTTGGGTAGTGATGCCGCTACTGTTTTTCAGCATTGCCAAAGGTAAGTTGCCGACCTACATTCTGCCATGCTTCGCACCACTTGCCGTACTGCTTGCCAGACAGGCGATGCAGTTGATGGGAGTGAACGGCCAGGCGTTAAAGGCCAACGGCTGGATTAACCTGGGCTTCGGGCTGGTTTGCGCCATCGTGGTGCTGGGCTTTCTGGCACCCTGGGGATGGGCAAAACATCCAGTTTACCGCCACCATGAAGGCATGAAAGTCGCCCTGGCGGCCGGTGCTTTCCTGTGGTGGGGATGGGTCGGTTATATCACCCTGAAAGCGCCGACCCAGCGTTGGTGTTGGGCGGCACTGTGCCCGCTGGCGTTGGCGCTGGTGGTGGGGCAGGCCATACCGGAACGGGTGACGGATTCCAAACAACCGCAGCAGTTTATTCAGCGCATGAAACCCGAGATTGCGTCAGGTCATTTTGTACTGGCCAATACGCCTGGGGTTGCTTCCGGGTTGGCATGGGAACTGCAACGCAGTGACATTATCCTCTATGATCAACCCGGTGAGGTACAATATGGCCTGCGTTATCCGGATGCTAAGGGCCGGTTTGTCTCTGGAGCTGATTTTGCGCAGTGGCTGGAACAGCATCGTCGTGAGGGCAGCGTCACGTTAGTGATGTTGTTGTCGCGGGGGAATGAAAACTCTGATGCTGAGGTGCCTAAAGCCGACTTCAGTTATCGCCAGGGGCGTTTGGTGATGTACCAGTATCAGCAAACCCCATGAATATGCTATTGATTGCTTTTGCCAGCGTGCTGAGCTGTGTGGGACAGTTGTGTCAGAAGCAGGCCGCGCATTATGGCTTGCTGAAAGGAAAATGGCATCTGGTGTTTTGGTTGGGGCTGAGCGTGGTACTGCTGGGTTGTGCGATGCTGGTCTGGTTGATGGTGCTACAACATGTGCCTGTCGGGGTCGCCTACCCGATGCTGAGCCTGAACTTTATCTTTATCGTGCTGGCTGCCCGCTGGCTATGGAAGGAACCGGTTTCGCCACGGCACTGGCTCGGCATTGCGTTGATTATGGCGGGTGTGGCGATGATGGGAGTGTACGCCTGATGGGCATTATTCTGGCATTATGCAGCGTGCTGCTGGTCAGCGGCGCGCAGTTGTTGATGCGCTGGTCGATGATGAATTTGCCGGCAACCAGCGATCCTCCGGCACTCTTTGCGGCCCTGTTGGCGCTGTCTCCTGCCGCGCTGGGGCTGTTTGGCGGGCTGGCGGCTTATGCGGTGTCGATGGGGTGCTGGTTTCTGGCATTACGGCGGGTGCCTCTGAGCAAAGCTTATCCGTTGCTTAGCCTCAGTTATGTGCTGGTGTGGGGCGCGGCATTATATCTTCCCTCCCTCAATGAACCGTTTCAGTGGGGCAAACTGGTTGCTGTGGCGCTGATTTTTGGCGGCCTGCTGCTGATATGCTGGCCCTCAGCCAAAGGTAAGCACTGACTAAAATATCAGTCATTCCACGGGTCAACACCCCGGTGTTGCGCTTGCATGGGTCATGCTTCATCCCGGTCAGCGCGCACGTTTGACCACTGAGTTATCTACACGGCGGGATCCCAGGCCTTACTGTCTGCATGCTATTACGAATTGTGTAAAGTGTATTGATTCCTGACAAAAAAATAATGGAATACCCCAGGGGTATCGGTATATTCGCAAATGATTATCGCTATTATTTTTATTCTCACGGAGGCATTGTGTGACTATGCGTTTCTGGCTGTTGTTAGGGACTCTCGCGGCATCGGCTGGCTGTGCCGCGACCACGTATCCGGTGCAGGTTACCGATATGGATAACCAAAAAATCACCCTGGAGAAAGAGCCGCAGCATGTTATTTTGCAAGATGGCCGCGATATCCTGGCACTGGCGCTGCTGGATCGTGAAGATCCTTTCAAACGCGTCGTGGCCTGGAATAATTTGCCGAAAAAACAGGATACGCAGACCTGGGATCTGCTGAAAAAGACCTGGCCGGAAGCCACTAAAATTATCGATATGGGCTTTAACGATCATGGGCAAGTGAACCTTGAAAGCGTGATAGCTGAAAAGCCAGACCTGATGATCGCCCAGTTGCGCGCCAAACCGGCTTTGCAACAAACCGGCGTGCTGGATACGTTGCATAAGCTTAATATACCGGTGGTCTTTGTCGACTATGAGCTGCACCCGGCGCAGAACACCGCAAACAGCATCACTCTGTTGGGCACGGTGCTGAATCAGGAAGCCAGAGCGAAAGAGTATACTGATTTCTATCATCAGCATTGGGATGCGTTGCAGCAGAAAATTGAGCAGGTCAGGCAGAAACCCACGGTCTTTATCGAACCCCTCGCGGGAAACGCCGATAACTGCTGCTTCACTCATGGCCGCAATGGCTGGGGTGGGTTAGTGGAAGCGGTCGGCGGGAAAAACATCGGTTCAAGCCTGCTACCGGGTTCATCAGGATTTGTGTCGCTGGAAAAAATAATCGCCATGAAGCCGGATGTTTATATTATGTCCGGCTCCAAACGTCCAAATAAGAACGTGCTGCCATTCGGCTACAATATTTCACGCGAAGAGGTGACGGCGACCTTTAATAAGCTTACCCGTCGTAGCGGTCTGCAACAGATTGCACCGGTGAAAGAAGGCAAGGTGTATGGGGTTTATCACCATTTCTACAACCACCCCTATAATATCATCGGCATGGAAATTCTGGCTAAAGACCTCTATCCGGCACAGTTCAGTTCTCTTGATCCGACGGCAGATTTCCACCAGATTATTACTAAGTTCACCAAACTTCCTGATCAACCGATAACCCTGAGTTATACCCCGCAGCAAAAATAAACGTTACGTTTTTCCTGGTGAAAAGGCGACAATTTGTCGCCTTATCGCGTTATGATCGGTCTGATATATTTCTTCAGGTTGGTTAATATCTTATGTCGCACACTTCGCGCCTGCTGGACGTGCAGGATATTTGTTTTGCGCAGGACGGTACACTGCTGTTGGCGCCGGTTTCACTGACACTGAATATCGGTGAGTTTATTTTACTTACCGGGCCCTCCGGCAGCGGTAAGAGCACGTTACTGAAAATTATCGCCTCGCTGCTGGAGCCCTCGGGCGGAGAGGTTATTTTTAAAGGTCAGCCGGTGAGCAGCATTAAACCTGAAAGCTACCGGCAGCAGGTTTCCTGGTGTGTTCAGACTCCCGCATTATTTGGTGACACGGTTTATGACAACCTGGCGCTACCGTGGAAAATTCGCCAGAAAAAGGTTGATGTCGCCGTGCTGAAGCACTGGCTGAAGCAGGTCAATCTGCCGGAAACGATGCTGGACAAGAAAATAGAACAGCTTTCCGGCGGTGAAAAGCAGCGCGTTGCCTTGTTGCGTAACCTGCAATTTTTGCCGGACGTGTTGCTGCTGGATGAAATCACCAGCGCACTGGATGCAGAAAACAAGCAGTTGATTCATCAACTGATCGCCGGGCTGGTAAAAGAGCAGGGCGTGGCGGTGCTGTGGATAAGCCACGATAGCGCGGAAATGAGTCAGGCACCGCGGGTGATAACCTTGCCATTGCCTGACGGGAGGGCGAAGAATGAATCAGCATAATATTACCAACGAGTCTCTGGGACTGGCATTGGGGCTGGTGCTGATTGCACTGATAGTCAGTCGCAAAGAGAAGCTGGGGCTGGAAAAAGACATCGTCTGGAGCGTGTCGCGCGCTATCGTTCAGTTGATCATCGTGGGTTATGTGCTGAAGTCGGTGTTCGAGCTAAATAATGCCGCTTTGACCGTGTTGATGGTGCTGTTTATCTGTGTCAATGCGGCGCTGAATGCCCGTAAACGCAGCCGTAATATCGACCACGCATTTATTCTGTCGTTTGTTGCCATCACTCTGAGTACCACGTTGACGCTGGTTATCCTGGTGTTGAGTGGCTCCATCGCGTTTATACCCATGCAAGTCATTCCGATTTCGGGCATGATCGCGGGGAATGCCATGGTGGCTGTTGGATTGTGTTATAGCAACCTCAATCAGCGTTTCGGTGATAACCGCCAGAAGATCCTGGAGATGCTGAGCCTCGGGGCCTCGGTTAAAGTCGCCTCTGCTGTGATCATCCGCGACAGCATCCGTTCTGCGATGATCCCCACTGTTGATGCGGCTAAAACCGTCGGGTTGGTCAGTTTGCCGGGGATGATGTCTGGCCTGATTTTTGCCGGTATCGATCCGGTCAAAGCGATCAAATATCAGATTATGGTCACGTTTATGTTGCTGGGCACGGCCAGTTTATCGACTATTATCGCGGGTTATCTGGCCTACCGACGTTTTTATAATGCCCGGGCGCAGTTAAAAGAGATTAAATGAGGCATTTCGGTGAGAAAAAAGCGGATCCGCAGATCCGCCAGTGTAAGGTCATTATCAGAAGTTGATGTTGGCGCTGATACCGCCGATAAACGCATTTTTAACTTCGCTGACCGCGCCAGGAGACGCGACATATTGCAAGTTTGGACGCAAATTCAGCCAGTTGGTGAGGTGCGCATTGTAGTAAAGCTCGTAGTTATACTCTGAACCGCTCTGGATGGGCAGATAGGTTGGGTCGTTATAATCATTGACGCCGTTTTCCCGGTTAGTCTGGCGCAGCATTTTGGTGTAATCACTGTTGACATGAATACGGGCTGCGCCAAGGCCGATTTCGTCTTTCGGACGAGCATCAAACGGACCTTTCCATACCAGCGCGACCGATTGGTAATTGTCGGTTTTCGAGGTTTTCTGATCGTTCATTACTGCCTGAACCGTGACCCCCAGCCCACGCTGATTGTCGCCACCCATTGCGGTCAACTGTTGTTGTAACAGCAAGTAACCGCCGTAGGCGTGGTTCTTCTTACTGTATTGGCCGTCGCTGTAAGAGCTGTAATTGTCGCCGTTAACTGAGGAGTAGTACATCCCGATACGGTAGTTACCCGGCAGCTTGTCTGGGCCAAAGGCTGGCTGCCAACCCAGTTCCACGGGAACCATATTCCCCAGTGTCGGGCTGCCATCCAGACGGAAACCATTCCCCGTGTCATAGTTAGACGGTGTTTGATTATAGAATCCGACCTGGAAGAAGACTTCCGGGGTGATGTTTAATTTAATCCGACCGCCCCACTGTGAAACCGGCCAGTTGAACCAACGGTCACCACGCCAGTTACCGGGTTGGCCGCTGCCAAACGCCAGGTTTTGGAAATTACTCTGAAAGGAGTCGAAATCTTCTCCGACCGTTACCCGACCCGCTTTGACTTCCAGCAGATGGTCAAAGAAGCCTTTGTTCAGCCAGAATTGGGTCAGACGCCAGGTTTGTCCGCGGCCCCAGACTTCCTGTACGGAAGAGAGACCACCTGAACGCGGATCATTAATGTACTGAGTTAAATCCTGACCGTTACGGCCAGTGATGGTTGCCTGGAACTGAGTGTCGTTCCAGTTCAACAGTTTTTCCAGATCCAGCGTGGTACCGAACGCCCATTGATCGCTATAACGCGCCGAGGTTGACTGATTGTAGCCACCGGAGAAATTGCTGGCGGATTCCATGGTGTAGTTCACCTGGAAATCGACCCCATCCTGTTTCAGTTGGCTACGAACGCCACCCCAGTCGCCAAAAGCGTAGGGAGAGTCCAGGCTCAGCGGGGCAAAATCTGCCAACGCCTGGCCGGATAACAGCAGTAAACCTAAACCACAGAACGCCACCGATCTTTTTAATGTGGTTTTTGGGAGCTTGCTTTTCATAATGGAAAACCTTCTTGTTATTGGAATAACGCTGTCCTACTGGATAACGGGCAGGCCAGATCACAGCAGTCAATCGGTCAACATATTCCCCCGCACACAAGGTACGAAAAGGAGAAAACAACTGACATTGTATAGAATTGACAGCATGAACAAGATAAATGAAAGCATCATTTAGAAATATGAACATTGTAAATAGTGCGAATTCTTTCTGTTTTTACCAGAAAAAGTTAAATATCCAGGCAGGATCACATTTTGATACAAGGTCGGAGGAGGGGGATGAAGCCAGACGGGACAATCATCAGGAAAAGCGGGCAATCTGCTCAGGGTATCCGACGGCCTAAAATCTTCATCACCAGGAAAACAGCGCCAGCGACAATTTTCAACGAAATAAAGGGATAATCCTGAATAAGAAAAGGAGCCGATAATGATCGGCTCCAGGCGTGTTACTCAGCAATCGGCAAGATATCAGTGTGACTTCATGCCTGCGGCGGTCATCATAAAGCGAAATAGCATCGCAACGACGCCCAGCGCCATTACACTGCCAGCATAAATAGCCACCATCCACAAAATACGTTTCCATGTTGGCGATTTTGCTCCTTGCTGAGGGAGATTTTGAACCATCATCATGTTCTCCAGAATACCGTCTCAGGCACCTTGCCGCCGTGTCAGCAGCACGGTGCCAGTGTGGTATCAGTGTGAATAATCAGTGATAGCCTTCGTCCGGCTTGATTTTCCCGCGGAACACATAGTAGCTCCATGAAGTGTAAACCAGGATAACCGGGATGATCAGCAGGCCACCGACCAGCATAAAGCCCTGGCTCTGTGGTGGAGATGCCGCCTGCCAGATGGTAATGCCTGGTGGGATAATGTTAGGCCAGATGCTGATACCCAGACCGGTGAAGCCAAGGAACACCAGCGCCAGTGTTAGCAGGAAGGGTGAGTAGTGTGCATGACGCTTCAGCGAACTCAGTAATTTCCATGAAACTAACAGTACCAATACCGGAACGGGCAGGAACCAGAACAGGTTAGGCAGAGAGAACCAGCGCTGCATGATGTTGGCATGTTCCAGCGGAGTCCAGATACTGACGACTGCAATGATAACCAGTAGCACCAGCAGCATCGGTTTAGTCAGCGCGGTCATTTTGCGATGCAGTTCATTCTCGGTCTTCATGATAAGCCAGGTGCTACCCAGCAGTGCGTATGCCGCGACCAGCCCCAGACCACAGAACAAAGAGAAGGGGGTCAGCCAGCCCAATTCCGGACCACTGTAAGCACGGTGAGTGACGGCAAAACCGTTGATGATTGCCCCCAGCGCTACCCCCTGACTGAAGGTCGCCATATATGAGCCGACAATAAACGCCTTGTCCCAGAATGGACGGTGCTTTTCAGTCGCTTTGAAGCGGAACTCAAATGCCACACCACGGAAAATCAGACCAATCAACATGATAGTCAGTGGTGCGGACAGCGCATCGATAATCACAGCGTAGGCCAGAGGAAAAGCACCATACAGTGCAGCACCGCCCAACACCAGCCAGGTTTCGTTACCGTCCCACACGGGCGCGACAGTATTGACCATCATGTCGCGTTCGGTGGCATCTTTGTTAAAGGGGAACAGGATGCCGATACCCAGATCGAATCCGTCCATTACGATATACATCAGGGTCGAGAAGACGATGATGGCGAACCAGATAATTGAGAGATCAATACCCACGTTATTTACCCTCTTCCTGCGAGTTTAACTTTTCCTGCACTGCAGACAGGGGACGTGAAGGGGTGTGCGACGTACCCGGCCCCCCTTCAGGGGTATGGCTACCCTCGCCTGATACTGGGCCTTTTTTGATCAGGTTGAACAGGTAGGTATAACCCACGCCGAATACAGACATATAAACCAGAACAAAGGCAATCAGACTCAGGCTCATATGCAAATCACCATGTGCGGAGACCGCATCTTTGGTTCGCAGCAGGCCATAAACGACCCAGGGTTGACGACCAATTTCGGTGGTAAACCAGCCGGCCAGGATAGCGATCAGGCCAGATGGGCCCATCAGCAGAGTAAACCACAGGAACGGACGTGAGGTGTACATACGGTCACGGCAACGCAGCCACAGGCTGACCACACCCAACAAAACCATCAGCATGCCCAGACCCGCCATCACGCGGAATGACCAGAAAATCACTGTTGAATCAGGACGATCTTCTTTCGGGAATGACTTGAGCGCTGGAACCTGGTCGTGCAGGCTGTGTGTCAGGATCAGACTGCCCAGATAGGGGATTTCCAGTGCGTATTTGGTTTTTTCCTGCTCCATATCTGGAATACCGAACAGGATAAGTGGGGTGGGCTCTCCCGGAGGGTTCTCCCAGTGGCCTTCAATCGCGGCGATTTTAGCTGGCTGGTGTTTCAGCGTATTCAGACCATGGGCATCGCCCAGGAAAGCCTGGATAGGGGAAACGATTAACGCCATCCACAGCGCCATGGACATCATTTTACGGATGGCCGGCGTGTCGTTTTTACGCAGCAGATGCCAGGCAGCGGAAGCCCCTACGAAGAAGGCGCTGGCCAGGAAGGCGGCGGTCGACATGTGGAGCAATCGGAATGGGAAGGATGGGTTAAAGACAATCTTGAACCAGTCAACCGGCACCACGATCCCGTTCTGAATAGCGTAGCCCTGCGGGGTTTGCATCCAACTGTTAGAGGCGAGGATCCAGAATGTGGAAATAATGGTTCCCAGGGCGACCATGCAGGTGGCGAAGAAGTGCAGGCCTGGGCCCACGCGGTTCCAGCCAAACAGCATTACGCCCAGGAAGCCAGCCTCAAGGAAGAATGCTGTCAGTACTTCATACGTCAGCATTGGACCGGTTACGCTTCCGGCGAACTGAGAGAAACCACTCCAGTTGGTGCCGAACTGATAGGCCATCACCAGACCGGAGACCACGCCCATGCCAAAGTTAACCGCAAATATTTTCGACCAGAAATGGTAGAGGTCGCGATAATCCTCGTTTCTGGTCTTCAGCCACAGACCTTCCAGCACCGCCAGGAAACTGGCGAGCCCGATGGTGATAGCCGGGAAGATAATATGGAAGGAGACGGTAAACGCGAACTGTATCCTTGCCAGGTGGAACGCATCTAATCCAAACATTGCTTACCTCGATCTAACATAAACTGCCTTTCTTTTTATTTACCGACAATTAACAATTGGGCTACATTTCAGCCAATGCAGTCCGTGTTATACGGGTATTTCATCGAAGGATTGATCCTGAGACCAATTCAGGTGAAGGAGTAGTAACAGTAATCGTGTTTTGGCCTATAACAGCACAAATCTTTGCGATTAATTGTTTCATATGCTGGTTAAAATATATGTATATTATGTTAATTTATTGGTTTTCTTTGGTGTTGTTATGTGAACTATGTGTTTTTGTTTGTCGTTTTTTACGGCAGGTAAGGGATTTATTGCTGTTGATTAGTTGTAATTCAGAGAGGATTTTACAGCCCAATTACTTATATATTTCATGCTGATTATAACTTATTGACGTATTAATCGCGCCAATAAGCGCACAAATTGGAAATTAATTGACAGATAGATTCTCTTTTTTTAGGGAATGTTATTTTGTTGTTACCATATGGAGAATGTGGTTTTAAATATTGCAATATTGATTGTTATCTGTCGCGAGTGGCGCGATGAATGATCATCATTACCAGTGCAAATTACTGTAAATGTTAAACAGGAAAAATATATTATGATTCATTTAGAATAATATTATTACATTTGTCAGTGTTTTAAGCTGGTTTTTTTGTTTGAAGTCAAGGTATGTGACCTTGAATTATGCCTGTGCAAAATAGCATCACAGCACTATCCGTATCAGGCAGATCACAGAAGGTGCTGTAACAATGATGCGATAAATAAGCACTGGATTTGCAGTGGGCGTGGATTTACTGGTTGTGTGCTGTCGTGCCGTGGTGTCAAAAACGAGTGATAAGTGGAAAGTGAGTTATCTCTGATAGTCGATAAACATCAGTGTGTCTCTTTTATGTCAAAAGTTTGATCTTAATCTCAAAATGTAAATTCCTTCTCGCCAGGGCATTTCAGCCCTCTCATGTTACCGTTAACATCTTTCCGGTATGCAATGAATAATCAATCATCCGTACCCTGATACTGATATCCGCCAGGCTTTGAGCAAGGTGGAAGATACTAATAATGTCCTCTTCACGACGGAAGGACACATTCACCGGAGATAAATGTATGCCATTAGTTATCGTCGCGATTGGCGTCGTATTGTTACTATTGCTGATGATCCGCTTTAAACTGAACGGTTTTATTGCCCTGATCCTTGTCGCACTGACGGTTGGTGTGATGCAGGGGATGCCGGTTAATAAAGTTATTGACTCTATTAAGTCTGGCGTGGGGGGGACGCTTGGCAGTCTGGCGTTGATCATGGGGTTTGGCGCGATGCTCGGTAAACTGCTGGCCGACTGTGGCGGCGCGCAGCGTATTGCCACGACGCTCATCAGTAAATTTGGCGAAAAATATATTCAGTGGGCAGTCGTGCTGACCGGATTTACGGTTGGTTTTGCACTGTTCTATGAAGTTGGTTTTGTGCTGATGTTGCCGCTGGTGCTGACTATCGCGGCGGCAGCCCGTGTGCCGCTGCTGTTTGTCGGTGTGCCGATGGCGGCGGCATTGTCGGTTACCCACGGTTTCCTGCCTCCCCATCCCGGCCCGACGGCGATTGCGACCTTGTTCCATGCGGACATGGGTAAAACACTGCTGTTTGGTACCGTATTGGCAATCCCAACAGTCATCCTTGCCGGGCCGGTTTATGCCCGCTTTTTGAAAAGCATTGATAAGCCAATCCCGGAAGGATTGTATAACCCGAAAACCTTCAGCGACGCGGAGATGCCGGGGTTTGCCGTCAGCGTCTGGACCTCACTGGTACCGGTTATTCTGATGGCGCTGCGGGCGATAGCGGAAATGGTCTTGCCGAAAGGCCATCTCTTGTTGCCGTATGCCGAATTCTTCGGTGACCCAATTATAGCGACACTGATTGCTGTGTTGATCGCGCTGTTCACTTTTGGTTTGAACCGTGGCCGTACCATGGATGAGGTCATGAACACGCTGACCGAGTCGATTAAAATTATCGCGATGATGCTGTTGATTATTGGCGGTGGCGGTGCATTTAAGCAAGTACTGGTGGACAGTGGGGTGGAAAAATACATCGCCAGCATGATGGAAGGGAGCACGGTATCACCGATCCTGATGGCCTGGTCTATTGCTGCCGCGCTACGCATCGCATTGGGATCGGCCACTGTCGCGGCGATTACCGCCGGTGGGATTGTCGCGCCAATTATCGCCACTACTGGCGTCAGTCCTGAACTGATGGTGATTGCAGTTGGGGCAGGAAGTGTGATTTTTTCTCACGTTAACGATCCCGGTTTCTGGTTGTTTAAGGAGTATTTCAACTTGAGCATCGGTGAAACCCTGCGCTCCTGGTCGGTGCTGGAAACGATTATCGCCGTGTGCGGCCTGGTCGGATGCCTGGCGCTACAGGCGATGCTCTGACTCTGAATTAAAACCAGGCCTGTGAGACGGAATGGGGAAACTTCCCGCTGTCTGCAGGCTCTTCCCACAACCGTCTGGCTGTCATCAAATGACCCGTAAATGAAATCCCAGGATCCCTCATTGCCATCTGTAATGCTGGCTGATCAACGGGCGGTGTCTGTTTAAGTCAAAGGTTGTTATCACTAACATGGTCTTTTCCTTTTTCTGTTTAATTTAATCCGTTGCTGATTTTATGCAGACACCATGCTACGCATGGTTGAAATTTTCTTTATGTGAACGGTCTCGGATTTAATTTTTTATTTTTATGCAGAGTGAGGTGATTGTCGAAATATGCTGGTCAGGGAAAATAGAATGTGCAATAAATAATATTATTTTTTATAAATCTTCTTCTGGCGTTTATTGGAGTATAAGTAATAAACCCGACCGGATGCCGGGTTTTCACGGTTAAATAAATTCCGCCAGTTCACTCTCAGACATTCCGGCTTCACAGGCGGCAGCCAGAATCTGTTGCCAGGTATTGGCATCAATCGGTATGCCGTCGCGCAGGCGCGCAGTTCGTTGTGCTTCTTCGAATTCACCGGGAACCTGAATCGGTTGTTCATCAACCTGCGGCGAGGATTTCACCCAGTCGATAAAGGCTTCTGCCTCTTGCTGCATTTGCGGGGCATCGAAGGCCTGTGGATCAAGAATGATGGTGGTCATACTGTTGAAGATTGCGTCTACGCTGCTTTGCAATGAACTCTGATGCGTCGTTTGTCCACCAGACAGTGCCCCGCCGAGGATCTCGCACATCACTGCCAGGCTATAACCTTTATGCAGTCCAAACGCCAGTAGTGAGCCGTAAGGTGTTTCATGCATTACGGCAGGCGCGCAGGTTGGTTTTCCCTGACTGTCGATCAGATAGCCTGGCGCGACTTCCACACCTTTATTCCAGGCGACGCGTGTTTTACCAAAAGCGATACCGCTGGTGGCGAAATCCAGTAGCAGGGGAGGCTGATCTTTGCGTGGGAAGATGGCGCAGAAAGGATTAGTCCCGAAGCGACGATCGCTGCCATGGAAAGGGGCCACCATCGGGTCGCCAACCACGTTAACAAAGTGGAAGGAGATCAACCCGGCGCGGGCGCACTGTTCGGCCCAGTGACCAATGCGGCCAATATGATGCGTATTACGCAAGGCAATCGCGCACATACCCAGCTGTTGCGCCCGTTCAATGCCCAGTGACATCGCTTCAAAAGCCGCAACCTGACCAAAGCCTTTATTACCCTCCACGGTCAGTACCGCACCGGCATCTTTCGCCACTTGTACATGCTGGTTCTGCCGCAGATACCCCTGCTTCAGCGAGCTCATATAGCTGGGGATCATGCCGACGCCGTGCGAATCATGTCCGGCCAGATTAGCCTGTACCAGATGGTCAGCTACCAGGCGGGCTTCCGTTTCGCTACTGCCTGCCGACCGCCACAGTGTTTGCACCAACGGGTGAAGCTTATCGCTGTCGATTCTTATTTCTCCCTGCTGCATATTTTTTCTCCGGTTCATATTTAAGGACTACTTTTAAACGAAAAATTTCTCACTGTCGTTGTAGTGAGGTGAAAAATTCGCCGTAAAGCGGAAAGATTTCCCGGCGGGTACCGCCGCCTGGCGGCAGATGTTGGCGAGCCCAGGAGGAGGGCCACTGAGGCGGCACAGTCAAGTGAATGGTGAATCGAGACTTTAAAGCCAGCGTTCACCCTCTTATGTTAATGGGCGATGGCATAACGAGATATTGCTGACGCAGTCACCTTTTTAAGGTGATATAACATGTTGAGCGGAACACTGTCGTGTTTAAATTTTGGGGCGGATAAGATTGTGGTGTTGAAGGCCTGACTGGCATCTCTCGTGGTATCAATTGGCTGCCGTCATAAAGCGTTTTGGGTCGGGTCGTCAGGTGCCTTAGAGGTTGGCTGTGTTCGATCCTCTCCTGTGACGGACGATACCCGTGTGCTAAAAAAACAGTCTTTCAATGTGATTGGGTTATTGCAGCAGGCGCAAACAGCTCCATGGTGGTTACCGAAACGATCACCCCGGGATGTAAAAATGATCCTTGTATGTCCGCATCTCCAGCAACGTATCCACATGCTGGCACCTCTTTCTGATCGGCTTAAATTGAGATTAATCTTAGCAAAATTTAACGGTAGTTCGATAAATAATATTTATCATTTTCATATCATGATATTCACACATAACAACATGAATCAAAAGGATTAAGCCAAATTAACTCTGTATGTTTCGGCTTATTTACGATAAATACTGTTTGTTTTAGTCGTTTTATTTTAATTTTAGACTAAAAATTGACTAAAAGAGTAAATTTTATGACTTAGATCATTTTTATGCATTTCAGTAAAGGACTGTGAAATTTTAAATATCGCCCTTAATTAGGGCGTTAATGCCATTTTCACTTCCTGCGTGATACTTTTTCATATTAAGGGTGCTGATGACTGTTTGATCAACCTTTAATACGATACATGCATCTATGGATGAGAAGCCTGTCAGCCTGTTGTTGAATGTCTGGTATTTCAGCCTGATCTGGATTTTATTGCTGGGATCACAGCGCGTGATCATGGCAATGACATGTACTTCCCATTTTTTTTTATTTTTTATCAATAAGTTAGCGCAGGGAGCTGTTCCAGATAACTTATATTTCAGTCACTGACCTCATTGTGAGCGATAACCTCGTCTGGTTTCGTGGGCAGTTTTAACGGCGGAAATCATCCCAAATTGTGACATATCTGCCAAAAAGACGATATTTATCACTTTTTCGTTGCTGGGCACTGGACAAAAGCCTCGGCAATTGCTGTACTAATTGACGACACAGTTTTAGTGTCCATTTTTCATGTAAAGGTAATATAGATGTCTAAGATTAAAGGTAGCGTTAAGTGGTTTAATGAGTCCAAAGGATTCGGTTTCATTACTCCTGAAGATGGTAGCAAAGATGTGTTTGTACACTTCTCTGCCATCCAGAGCAATGGTTTCAAAACTCTGGCTGAAGGTCAGCGTGTAGAGTTTGAAATCACCAACGGTGCCAAAGGCCCATCTGCTGCTAACGTTGCCGCTATTTAAGTTATCAGACAGAATTCTAAAAATCCGCCAAATGGCGGGTTTTTTTTGTCCATAATCTGGTCAGTGATGTGGTTGACTGAACACGATCAACGCGCCAGCGACTGAGTCAGTGACGAGGATAAAGGATCAACGGGAGAAGAATTGCTCAAGCCATACCACTATGGCGAGCACGCTGACCGCCGTAGCAATCACTTCATTCAGGGATTTTGGTATTGAGGTCATATTGGCCATTTCCAGGGATTGTTCAGCTAAAGAGTATGGCGAAATATTATTAAGGAAACATTAATCATTGGGTTTTGCCACGACACGATGTCTCTCAGACACTGACTGGCAGAACAATAAACCCGTTTCTGTCATCATCCTCTGCCCGTAGGGGCGATCCATCTCCGTGATCGGTAAACATACGCATGCCAGGCTGTGAATCAGGATCAAACCGGAGGAACAATATGAACATCCGTATGGCGCAACCAAAAGACAGCGTTGCTCTAAGTGTCCTGTTGACCGAACCGGTAAGTGTCAAGGTTGTTGTCACCCCTTGCTGATTCAGGCCGCCTGTTTTTCCCGCTCCGGATTTAATGTCACAGAGCCTGCCGGCTGCCAGTTTCTTGTCCTTCCTGACCAGCGTTCCGGATGGACCGAACGGGCCGACCGGTATACTTCATCGCGCCTCCTCAGTATTTCCCTGTCTTCACCACGGTGTCGCTGAACCGGCGTTACATAACGGATACCGCTGTGCCGGTGTTCCCCGTTATACCACCGGGTAAATCTCTCCACCCACTCCCGCGCTTCTTCCAGCCTTACGAACCCAGATGACGGCCACTCCGGTACATATTTCAGCGTCCTGAACAGCGACTCCACATGTGCGTTATCGTTACTTACCCGCGGACGGCTGTGAGACGGGGTTATCGCCAGTTCCTGAAGCTTCACCTGCAATGTCTGTGACTTCATCGCCGCGCCATTATCCGCATGCAGCACCAGCGGCTGCCGATAACACCGTTCCCGCAACACACTGCGTTGGATTAGTGCGGCCGCCTGTTCTCCGCTTTCGCTCTCATGCACTTCATAACCCGTGATTTTTCGGCTGTACAGGTCTTCGATAAGATACAGATAAAACCAGCGCCCTTTCACCACTGAGGCGAGCCAGGTGATATCCCACATCCACACCTGATTCGGCTCCGTCGCTTTCCAGGTGGTGGCCGGCCGGGCTTTCTCTCCCGTCCGCTGCCGCCCCCGTCGATGCGCTTCGCCATGCCGCCGCAGCACCCGGTAAAACGAGGACTCGCTCGCCAGATATCTCCCCTCATCCGCCAGTCGCGGCACGATTTGCGACGGTGGCAGGCTGGCATATGCCGGCTGATGGCACACCGCCAGTATCTGCTGCTCTTCCTCCGACGCCAG
>NZ_RQVV01000057.1 GCF_009295515.1 Erwinia endophytica
GGGCAGCATGTGGCAGCAGAGTTTTGTTAACAATATGAGTTCGCCGGACGCTTACGATCTGTCTAAAATTTCGAGTGATAATATTTTAGATGTATCAAATGCTCAAAAGGCTGCTGAACATTTGCAAACTCCATTCACACGAAATGTAGCAGCAGCTCACCAAGAAGTATTGGTCTTTGGAGAAATACCGTCGGAAGCAATCATTGGGTTTTTATAGGTGAACAATATGTTGGAAGAAATAAAAGAAAAGATCATAAAAAACAGCTTTGTTGATGAAATTAGAACCAATATGGCGTTCAATGAAGATGCTTATATGGCATTAATATCGTCTTTGGATGAGTTATCTAATATATTGAAAGGCAGTGATTTCATTGATAAAAAGTTGGCGCTTTATTTATATACTATTCCACAAATGATACGAAATGCATATGTTAGTTTTGATGGAAAAGAAAATAAGCCTGAAATCGCATTCAGATTAGAAGATGCTTGGATTGAATTAGATGCGTTGGTCATTGACTGTTTAAGCTAATAAAAAGCCGGAAGCGATCCCCCAATCCTTCCGGCTTTATTGGTGATGCCTCCAATTAGTTGAACATGTATTTTTCAATAAAAGCGCCGATGACCTTTTCGTGGAGTTCGACAGAGCGCGAAAAACAAATTGTCTTGCGAGCCAGCCGTTTGATACGGGTACGCAATGTCAGGTTATTGCGCTCAATACGCTGAGTAAAAACCTTTCCTGTCAGATGTTTATCCTTCGGAATTTCTCTGCCGTAACTGCCCCAGTCATCACTGGTAAACATACCGACAGTAAAGGGAGCCAGTAACGCCAGTAGCTCCCGGCAGGTTTCATCGGTTCGCGGGCCAAATGTATAAGCCAGAACGCCGCCATTTTTTGTGTTATAGCCATACCATAACCAGTGTTGCCGGGCTTTATTGCCGACAAAGCTCCATTGTTCATCCAGTTCGCAGATGAGCGCTATATCGGCATGAGCAACCGGAGAGGTGGTTACCCGACGCGGCGAGAGTTTTTTAAAGCCCGAATGACAGTATTGATACCAATTTTCAGCGTTCTGGCGGTCTCACGGACACCTGCACCATTAAAGGCCATATCGACGATTTTGTCCTGTACGCCGGGCTTACGGGCTTCATAGATAAAAGGGTGATGATTCTAATTAGTTGAATCTGATCTATAAGAACTTAAAGGTTATCTGAACCGTATCATTCACAAGCCACGGTTGTTGGTGATTGACGAGATAGGCTACCTGCCATTTGGCAAAGAGGAGGCCAACTTATTCTTCCTGGTTGTCGCCAGACGCTACGAGTCTGGCAGTCTGATACTGACCAGTAATCTGCCCTTCACACAGTGATCGGGAACATTTGGGGATGATGAGATGCTGACAGCAGCAATGCTGGATCGTCTGCTGCATCACGCCCACATTGTTCAGATTAGCGGGCAAAGTTACCGGCTGAAGGACAAGTTAAAAAGTGGGCAATTGAAGAAGTCGGCAACCGCCGACGTTTCTGGCTGACCACTGACAGGGGGGGCAGTTTTACTTTGGCAGGGTGGGGCACTATTCGATCGGTATTGACAAAGTGAAACGATGTCTATGAATCACACAGCCACAGCCACAGCCACAGCCACAGCCACAGCCACAGCCACAGCCACAGCCACAGCCACAGCCACAGCCACAGCCACAGCCAGTCAGAGCAGCACCTGACAGCAGCGAAAAAAATGAGTATGATTAAATCATACTTAGCGGGGAGAACAGCCGATGCGTACCACACAACAGATGAGTATCACCTTACCCAATGAAATGGCCGCGCAGATAAAAGCCCGCGTGGCCAGCGGAGAATATGCCTCAGAAAGCGAAGTGATCCGTGAAGGTATCCGGGCGCTGACCGCCCGCGATCGGGCCGTGGAAAACTGGCTGCGGGAAGAAGTTGTCCCTGCGGCGGAAAAACTGAGGGCCAGTCCGGCCAGCGGCATCAGCAGTACGGAGTTGCGTGCAACCCTGGCGGCAATGCATAAGGAAAAATAGATCAGCATGGAGCATTATCAGGTCGTCTTCGCACCGGAAGCTGAAGTACAGGTCATGGCGTTGTGGCGTTACATCGCTGAGGCCGCAGGTGTCGCAACGGCAGCGTCCTATACCGATGGCATCGTCAGCTACTGTGAAAGCCTGAGCCTGTTCCCGCACAGGGGAAACGCCAGAGATGACCTGCTAACGGGGCTGAGAGTGACGAACTATCGTAAACGGACAACCATCGCGTTCATGGTGGAAGACGGCCAGGTCAGGGTGGTGGGGGTCTGGTACGGTGGGCGGGACTATGAGAGTAGCCTGATGCCGGATGAAACGGACTGAGCTTCATGTTGAACAGCAAAGTCAGCTCAGCCCTGTAAAGCGCAGGGAGAGGCTGTGCGGTCAGAGCGCGGCGTGTGCGGGGGTAAACGGCCACCCGGCCAGCCCTCAGTGGCGGCGTACTCTTCAGGTCAGCAAGAGCCTGTACACGAGATTGTGTAATTGCCTGATTTTCATCAAATGAAGGTTAATTTATGGACGAAAAACAATTGCAAGCGCTGGCTAACGAGCTGGCCAAAAATCTTAAAACCCCTGAGGCTCTTAACCAGTTCGACCGCCTGCTGAAGAAAATCAGCGTTGAGGCCGCCCTTAACGCTGAAATGACTCACCATCTTGGGTATGAGAAAATATAAGCCTGCCGTTGGGGCCAATGCCCGTAACGGTTATTCCACAAAAATGGTAATGACTGGTGATGGGCCTCTGGAACTGCGTACTCCACGCGATCGTGATGGTGCTTTCGAACCGCAACTGGTGAAAAAAAATCAGACGCGTATCACGCAGATAGATAGTCAGATTTTGTCCCTGTACGCCAAAGGCATGACGACCCGCGAAATCGTCGCCGCGTTCAGGGAAATGTACGATGCGGACGTGTCTCCCACGCTGATATCTAAAGTCACCGATGCGGTTAAAGAACAGGTAACAGAGTGGCAAAATTGACCGATGGAAGCATAATATGCCTGTTCCGCTTCAGCAGGTGGGATGTGACCCAGCCTTTCCAGCAGCCGGCGGTTGTCGTCGAGAATGAATGCCACGTAAGCAAAGCCCTGCCAGGTGCTGACATCAGTGAAGTCTGCCACCGGGAGGTTCAGCCACGAACTGCCTGTTTACCCGGTCATGGCGGCTTCAGCCTTACGGCTGAGCGTGGTGTGCACTTTTTTACCACGGCGAATGCCGTAAAGTCTCGCGGCTTTCATCAGCTGGGCTACCGTGTATCGGGCCACGTTGATATTCTCCCGGAGCAACTGACGCCAGACCTTACGGACGCCATACACACTGGGGTTTTCATCGTACACGCGCTGTATCTCCACCTTCAGAAGGTCGTCACGCCGTTCCCGCTGACAACATTTTTCCGGATGCCGGCGCAGTTGCTGTTGCCGGTACTAAGTTGACGGGGCGATATCCAGCTCATGGCATACCGGTCCGACCCCATGTTTATCGCGCAGGGTATCCACGAGGAGCGCTATTGTTTCCACAGGCGGTCGAACCCCGCAGCACGGGGCTCTGGATGATGGGGCGTTACAGTGGTTGGTGCGCGGTTTCTTTGGCTTGCCATACTGAGAAGAACGTCAGCAGCAACGCCAGGCAGATGTACAGCGAAACGGCCAGCGTGTTGCCGTATGCTTTATACAGCGAGGTAATAATCAAAGGGGCGAAGCCGCCACCGATGATGCCCGCCAGGGTATAAGCCAGCGCTGAGCCGGCATAGCGTACGCGTACCGGGAACTGCTCGGTGACAAACGCCGCCTGTGGGCCATACATCATGGCATGAATCAATAGTCCGCCAATCACCGCCAGGCAAATAAGCAGTGGCTGGCTGCTGTTCAGCAGGCTAAAAAAGACGAACGCCCAGATCATAGCCAGCACCGCGCCGGTCAGGTAAACCGGACGCCGACCCAAGCGGTCAGATAACGCGCCGAACATCGGTACGGTCAGCGCATTCCCCACCGCGCCCAGCATGGTGGCGGCTAACGCCAGTGGGCGCGGCAGGTGCAGTACGGTGGTGACATAGGTTAGCGTAAATACCACGACCAGCGCATACAGCACATCGGAGCCAATACGCGAACCACCGGCAATCAGCAGTGCTCGCGGGTGCTGCGTGAACACCTCTTTAAGCGGCGTGTGGGTAGTGTTTTGGTTCTGTTCTAACTGAAGAAAAGCCGGCGTTTCTCCCACGCCACGCCGTACCCACAATCCAAAAAAGACCAGTAACAGACTGATCAGAAATGGAATGCGCCATCCCCACAGTTGAAAACTGTCTGCGGAGAGCAGCACGGTTATCAGCGTGATAACGCCGGTGCCGATAATGGTGCCACAGGAAGGACCGACCTGGGCGAAAGACGCGTTTCTCCCACGTTGATTATCTTTGCCGTGTTCCATTGACAGCAGGACTGCGCCAGCCCATTCGCCGCCGAGCGCGATGCCCTGAATGAAGCGTAGCGCGACCAGCAGTATCGGGCTCCAAATCCCCCAACTGGCGTAACCTGGCAGGATGCCCATCAGCGCCGTGGTCAGGCCCATAATTACCAGCGTGGCCACCAGCACAAAGCGTCGTCCCAGCACATCGCCTAAATGACCAAAAAACATCCCGCCAATCGGCCTTGAGACATAACCTACCGCATAGGTTGAGAACGCCAGGATAGTGCCCACCAGCGGATCAAACGAAGGGAAGAACACATGGTTAAAAATCAGCGCGGCCATAATGTTATAGACGGTGAAGTCATACCATTCCAGCGCGGTACCGATTGAGCTGGCGGCAGCCAGACGAACGGTATGCGGCTTTTGCGAACGTTCGTGCAGCGCGGTTGCTTCAGTATTCGACAGGCTCATACGCCGAGCTCCTGGGCAGTTAACTGCCAACTGAGTTGATAGAAATGGACCTGCCCCAGGGATAATAACTGACCGGCATCGGTAATCAACTGTCGGCAGTACGCTTCACTACTGGCCTCCAACAGCCAGATCGACTGTATGGGTGCATTTTGACGATGTTCTTTCGGTAACGGTGTACTGAGCGCAATATCTGGCGTCAGCAGGCTGGAACTGACAAATCCGTCCCGCTGCGCCAACACCTTGCCAGCCTGTTGGGCCTGTTTGACCGAAGGGGCGGTTTCCGGCTGGCATACCGCCAGATAGCTGCCACTGCCTTTACCCACCCGCGCCTGGATGGCGCAGACACGTCGCATGGGATCAATCATGCGGTTAAGATTTTGTACCGACCAGGCGGTTTGGCGGGTAAACGCCGCGTGATAAGCCGCTGAGGTGAAACTTTCCAGTGAGCGTGTTTTATACAATCCGAGGTATTTTTTCCCTTCTCCCAGCGCCTGGTAGCGTGTTCCGGTGAGGAAGCCGTCAATTGCCACGCGTTCTTCCACATGTTCGCGGTCGTACCAGCGGTTAAAATCAACCTCATGTTCGGCAGCAATATCTGTCGCGACAAACAATATGCCATGGGTTAACTGCGTCATTATGCTTCTCCAGAATCAGGTGAACGGGGGGTTAGCAGGCAATGCTCAACAGCCAGTGCCCAACTGATCAGCGCGTTGTCGTGTAAGGCCGGTGCGGCCAACATCAGCCCTACCGGTGCCTGAGCCGGTGGCTGGCAGGGTAAAGAGACGGCGCAGCCGTCAAGGAAATTGATGATTGACGTGTTGCGTAACATCGCGCTATTGACGGCAAAATAGCGCTCAGTATCCGCTTCCAGTTCGGCGATAGTCGGTGCAATCAGCGGAACGGTCGGCATCAGCATGGCGTCATAGCCGTTCATCCACTGTACGACCCGCTGTTGCCAGTCTTGCCGCTGTTCGCGCAGACGAATGGCGTCGGCGTCGGTCAGTGCTTCACCGCGTTGTATGCGTGAGAGTACTCGGGGGTCATATTTTTCCGCATGATGGGCGATTAAGTTCCGGTGCCATTGCCATGATTCCAGCGCGGTAAAACCGCCGGAAACATTGATCTCCGCCAGTTCGCGAAACTCACTGATGGGCCGTTCGCTGATCATCGCACCGGCCGATCTCAGGCGTTCCAGTGTTTGCGCAAATGCGGTGGCGACGGCGGGATCCAAACTATCCAACACCACGGTTTGCGGTACGATAAATCGAGCGCGGGAGAGTCTTTTTTCTGTGGGGTGCAAAGGGGCGTCGGCAATGACTGTATCCAGCGCCAGACAGCTTGCCAGGTCATGCGCGATGACGCCGACTGAGTCCAGCGAAGGAGACAACGGCAACACGCCAGCCAGGGAAATACGGCTGGCCGTTGGCTTGTATCCAGTCAGACCGCACAGCGCGGCAGGGATCCTGATGGAACCGCCGGTATCGCTGCCTACCGCTGCCAGCGCCATGCCATCACTGACGGAAACAGCGGCTCCGCAAGAGGAGCCCCCAGGGATCCGGCGTGAAACGCGATCCCAGGGATTAGCGGGGGTACCGTAATGGGGATTAATGCCAAGACCAGAAAAGGCAAATTCGGTCATGGCTGTTTTCCCCATAATAATGGCCCCCGCCGCGCGCAGACGCTTGACGACGGCCGCATCCTCCTGGGCGGGGGGCGCATCCTGCCGCGCCAGGGAACCTGCCAGCGTGGTTTCGCCGGCGACGTCAAAGAGGTCTTTAATCGAGACGGGGATGCCGTCCAGTGCGGATAAGGGCGCGCCATTCGCACGGCGAAGGTCTGCTGCAACCGCCTGTTCGCGCAGAGAGTGTGGGGCTATCTGGCGAAAGACCCGTTTGCCTTCGCCCTCCGTGCGCAAACTATTTTCCAGTGCCTGCTCTGTCAGTTGCCGGGCGGTGAGCGTTCCTTCCGCCAGTAGAGAGCGGGCATTCGCTAACGTTAATGTTTTCATCTGCCGCTCCTCAGGCAACAACCGGCAAAAGGGGGGTGTGATACTGATGGCGGATGGTGCGACCCAGCACCTCGTCGATTAATTCCATGCGAAAGTCCACCGCTGGACGGATGCCGCCAATCGCCGCCAGGGTGCCGCAGGTCATGGCCATCCCGTTGTTGGTGGTGGCTAATGGGCCAGCCGTATCACGATAGCGTGCCAGCAGGTCATCCGGCGTTCTCAGGCTGGCCAGCAGTCCGTCCTGATACAGGCGCCATTCTCCTGCTTCATGGATCCAGGCACGCAACCGCAGTTGATCCCAGTGCGCGCGAATACTGCTGAGTGACCAGGCTTCACTGGCGACGGGTTTGATACAAACCTGCTTTGACATCGCCACACTCACTGTTTCTAACTGGCGGTCGGTATGGTCCGAGGCCAGCGAAACATACAGTTCGTCTTCATAGCTAAAGATGAAGGGTTCGGCTTCACCTGAGGTATTTTCTCCCAGCACTTCCAGCGTTTTTTGTTGGCTCAACTGGTTCGCTGCCACCCGGTAAAACAGCGGAAATGCACCAGGAGGAGGCACGCCAAGCGCTTCAAGCTCCCTGATATGGTGCAGGATCGCCTGTTCGTCCCTGCCGGTCCATCCAGCTATAACAAGATGATTAATATCGACATTAATTTCTTTTTTATGGTTATCCGACACGCTAAATGACAGATTCATGCGTTACTCTCCCAGAGTTGAAATTAGAGTGAAATTTCACACTGATTTCAATAAAGCGATTTCTGTGCCATGTTTTTGTGTAGAATGTTGGGCAGGTTATTGTTGTTGGAGAATTGCGTGTCTGCTGAACAGCTGCAATCGAGCGAGGAAGGGCAAAAAGATCGCGTTCTGTCCCTGAATGAACTGGCATACCAGCGCTTTAAACAGGCGCTAATCACTCTGGCTTATCGTCCTGGTGATTATCTGAATACCGCTCAGATTATGGCGGATTTGGCATTGGGCCGTACTCCGATTAATCAAGCCATTCACCGTCTGGCTGGCGAGGGATTACTTCAGGTCATTCCGCGTAAGGGCGTGATGGTGTCTCCGCTGTCAATCGATGATGCGCTGGAGCTTGTTGAAGTCCGGCTGGCGAATGAATCGCTCTGTGTCCGGCTGGCCTGTCACCGCATCACCGATGCCGATATTGCTGAGTTGCGGGCGCTGAATGAGCGCATTGCCATCGCCAGTGAGGATCATGATCGCTATGGGCTGCTGTTGCTGGATCAACAGTTTCATCAGCGGCTGGCGACCATCGCGGGAAATAGCCGGTTGGAAGATATTCTGAGCGTGATTAACGCCCAGGCGCAGCGTTTTTGGGCTACCACGCTCTCGCGTGAGAGCCATATCCATGAGGTCATTGCTGAACATAATGCCATTATCGACGGTCTGGTGGCTCGCGATGTCGGGGCGGCTGAAACCGCGGTTCGCGCGCATATCCTCTCGTTCAGAGGTGCTCTGCTGGCGTGATGGTTGCCGCTGACCCCGGAGGCGGGGGGCGGATATTACCCTTTGTTGACCGAAGCCTGAATAGTTTCCAGAGTATGCTGCAAGTGCTTCCTGACGATTTTTTCGACGCGGTTCGCGTCTTTTTGCCGGTAGCCTTCCAGTATATTGAAGTGGTCATTATTGTCGGTCAGCAGGATCTTTGGGTGGACAAAAATGGAGAGCGACACATAGGGTTCCGCCACCACCAGTAAATTCTTGACCATCTCAAAGAGCCGGGTGTGTGATTCGCTCACCATCAGTTGCAGGTGGAAATCGCGATTCAGCGATGACCACTGGTGAGGGGCCGTCGCGGCACACATCTCGTCATGGATTTTACCTGCCAGCACCAGTGATTCGGTTTTCATCGACCCCACGGCTTTTTTCGCCAGCAGCGGTTCCAGAATGATACGCAGTTCGTAGATCTCCGTGACATCATCAATGGTCAGCCCCCTGACCACCACGCCTTTGTTTGCATCGATGGAGATCAAACCTTCTGAACGCAACCCACGAAAAGCCTCACGCACTGGGGTCGTGCTGATATCAAAACGCTTCGCCACTTCATCCTGGCGAAGCCGGTCGCCAGGGCGGTATTTGCCAGAGAGAATATCATTGCGCAAAAGCGTGAGAACACGCTGTTCTAACGTCTTAAAGACATTTTGCATATGCGGATAGCTCACATTGTGTCAGTTGGATGGCTGTCATCAACGCACAACCGCATTTCCAGCGCTGAGCAGCGCAGGCAGCCATAACGAATGGCTATTATATCGGCTGTTTCAGGCATTATATAGGTGATATCCGACCTAATTCCCCGTCGCTGAGCGGCGATGAATGCCCACGACGGGGTGCCAGATTACATTTTGTCTGACGGAAGCGCAGGGGCAGCCAGGGTGGGCAATATTGTGCTAACCCATTGTGCTGTATTGAGAAGTGCTAAATCATCATGACTGCGACCGATTAACTGCAGGCCATAAGGAAGGAAATCATCTGAAAAACCGGAGGGAACACTGACCGCGGGTAAACCCAGCAAGGTTGCCGGCATACAGAATGAGGCATCGCCCGTTTTTTCCAGCCCTTTCAGAGCGGTGGTGGGGGAGGTGATAGTGGCGATGGCATCCACGCCCTGCAAGGCAATATCCCGTTCAGCGCGTAGGTCAGTTAGCTGATTAAGAGCAGCCTCATGCTGCTGAGCGCTGATGGTTTTACCGAACGCAATGAGTTCGCGAAGATAAGGCCCCACGAGGTTTTCACGTCCAGCGATCCCCTCACTGATCGCCATGTATGCTTCCCGGGCCAAAATTTTGCTGATCAAGGCACTGAACGTCAGGATATCGTGACCGAGGTCCACCGGCACACATTCAACCCCCTGGGCTGCAAGTCGGCGTATTACACCATCAAAATTTTGTTGTACGTCAGATTGTACGTAGGGCCACTGAGACGAGCGATAAATGCCCAGTCGGCGAGGTTTGATTCCTGGTGCGAATTGCCCGGGGGACGACGGCGCACTAATGGCTCCGTCAGAGACGATATGGGCGAAGCAAACTGCCGCCCAATACAGGTCAGAGACAATAAATCCCAGGTGATCCAGCGACCCGGCTAACTCGTGCACGCCTTCGGTTGGGATAAGGCCAAAAGTCGGTTTGTAACCGTAAACGCCGCAATAAGAGGCGGGGCGGATCACCGATCCGACGGTCTGCGTTCCCAGCGCAATATCAACGATACCCGCACTCACCGCGGCGGCGGAACCGCTGGACGAACCCCCGGGAGTGTGAGCTGTATTCCAGGGATTGACCGTCGGCCCTGCATCACGCCAGGCAAATTCTGTGGTCACGGTCTTACCAAAAATAATGGCGCCGGCTTCTTTCAGTTTTGTGACAATCCAGGCGTCTTTCTCGGGCTGATTATCCTGAAAAACCGCTGAGCCATAAGTGGTCGGCATATCTGCGGTATCAATTAAATCCTTGACGGCGATGGGGATGCCCGTCAGCGGCCCGCAGACAGCGGCGGTGATTTGCGACGCATAGTCTGCAGGCCGAAAAGTAAAGCAATGCAAGGTATTATCGAGCCGGTCCGCGGCGGCGATAGCCGTATGTAATCTGGTGTTTGTTTCAATGTTTGAGTTGTGCATCATATCATCCGTTATCCGCAGAACAATCGGGTATGAGTGTTATGGTCAGTTTGGTTTACGGGCATCTTCTTTGTTATCAATGCCAATAATCAGAAATGTCCGGCCTTTTCCGCAAAGTCGTTATCCACTGAGTTTTCCCACGTCACTTCTCCGGGTTTAATATTGCCAACGGATATTTGCACATCCAGCCCTTGCTGGAAGGCTTGTCTGGAGATGACCGGGGCGGCTGGATAGATTTTTTGGTCAAGCATACGTTTAATGGCGGAATGCACGACGTTCTTATCCAGAGAGGTGAATTCGGTCTCGGCCACGCGATAGGCAATATCGGGCGACTTCTGCATGAGCGATTCGGCTTCGGCAATCGCGCTGACGAACTTTTGCACCATTTCTGGGCGTTTTTCCGCCGTAGATTTCAGCGTATCAATCGTCGAGAAAGCAAAAACGCCATTATATTGTTTGGCGAAGTCGTAAACGATTTTATAACCATTGGATAAGGCCTGTTCAGCCTGTGGCTGATAGAGTGTGGCAATATCGGCGCGATGTGCGGCGACGGGGGATATCTCGGTACCGATGGCTACCGTATCGACTTTAACGCCAGTAATCCCTTTTTCCTTCACCAGATTTTGCATCAGATAAGTACTGGTAGAAGGGGGAATGGCTGTCGAGATGGTCTTATCTTTTGCATCGTTAAGGGTGTTTATGGGGGAATCTTTTGGCGCGACCATCCACACCGGTACGCCGGATACCACCATCGCCACATTAACCAGAGAAGCCCCTTTGATATTTGCCAGTACCGCGGTCATCGGATCCTGTAAAGAGAAATCTGCATGACCGCCAATGACGGCGGCAACCCCCTGGGCGCCGCCCCCTGCGGTGACTTTTTTGACCTCCAGTCCGCGTTTGGCGAAAAGACCTTCATCCATTGCGATATATAGAGGCAGATACTGAATAGACTGAAATGCCTGGAAGATGACGACCTGTTCTTTTGCTTCAGCAGACTGGGCGATACCACTCAGACTGGCAGTAACAAACAGTGAGGCAAATGCATTACGGAGATACTTCATGGTGCGCTTTTCCATGTCACGATCCTCTCTTCAATTAGTTGGACAACCCAGGTAAGAGCCGCGGCCATCAGCGTCAAAATAATGACGCCAAGCCACACGGTATTGAGGTCGAACAGTGACCCGGCGACAAACACCGCGTGTCCCAGTCCGTTTTCTGAAGCGATAAACTCCCCCACCACGGCACCAATCAGCGCAAAGCCGATATTGATGCGAAAAATAGAGAAGATCCAGGGGACGGCGGCGGGGAGGATGAGCTTGCTAAAGATCATCGATTTTTTCGCTTTAAAAGAGCGAAAAAGATTAAGTAAATCTTTATCCACTTCCTCCGCTGCGGCACAGGACGAAATAATGGCGACCGCGAATGTTGAAATACCGGCCAGCCAGACCTTAGAAATCATTCCGGAACCAAACCAGATAATAATCAGTGGCCCAAGCGCAATTTTGGGGATGCTGTTAAGCAGAATGGAGAATTGTTTAACGATGTCAGAAAGTCGTGGATAGAACCACAACACCAGCCCCAGTACGATCCCCAGCACGCTACCGGCGACCAGCCCGAGGACGGTTTCAATAAACGTGACCCAGGTGTCATCAAGTAGCTGCCCCTGGGTCACCCCGATAACTGCCGAGTGAAAGATTCCAACCGGTGAGCCTAATAGCTGCCCGTTAATTAACCCGACCTGCGTGGCCAGTTCCCACAACGCAATCAGTACCAGGAGAATGAGGGTGACAATAGCAGTGGCGCCATTATTCTTTCTTTTCATGGGAGGGGATTACCTGTGCTGTTAGTCGTATGCGCCACGTCATTGTCACGAAGCGCACGCCAGATTCGCTGGTGATAAAATGGAAACTCCGCTGCGCCTCGTGCGGTTATGGCATCCCGCTTACCTTCGTCTCCCGGCACATTGAGGACGATATGTTCTTCGAGAATAATATTGGCCGGTCGCCCTCCCAGAACCACAATACGATCGCTCATGGCGATGGCTTCATCGATGTCATGGGTCACTAAAATGACGCTGGTTCCTTCCGTCTGGGTCAGGTGCAGCACATCATTTTCCAGCATCAGGCGTGTTTCGTAATCCAGCGCCGAAAAAGGTTCATCCAGCAGTACTATCGTTGGGTCGGCCAGTAATGTGCGGCAAAGAGCGACGCGTTGTTTCATCCCTCCTGATAAGGCATGGGGATATGTATTGGCGACGGATTCTAGGCCGTATCGGGCTAACATGGCCATTGCCCGTGTACGATCGGCCTGCGTTACCGTGCGCTGGAGTTCAATCCCCAGTACGGCATTTTCCAAAATGGTGCGCCAGGGAAGGAGTAAATCTTTTTGCAGCATGTAAGCGATACGGCCCTCGCTGCCATCGTCACGTAGCGCGAGTTCAATTTTTCCCGCACTGGGTTTAAGCAGCCCTGAAATCAGATTGAAAAGCGTACTTTTTCCTGCACCACTCCTGCCGACAATCGCGACAATTTCTGCTTTACCGACACTAAATTTGAGATTCTGAAAGATGCGGATCTCTTCATCATTGTTTTTGATGAAGGAGTGATTGAGATTCCTGACGTCAAGCCGATTTTCCATCAAATTATCCTTCTGCCGCAGATAGGTTAGGGTCATTAAGGAACATCAATTCTGGATTATGCATAATGCATAATTATTAAGAGCAAAGAATATGCCATAGCGTGTTTTCAGGTGAGTGCGGGAGCTGAATGTGACTGTATCACCATGATAATAAGTATTATTTTTTATGGTTCGCCTGTGGGGGATTTAGTGAGGGTGGGGCGTGCAGGTTGGGAGGGGGAATGGCAAAACGGTGATAAATTGCACCATAACAGAGCAAAAAAAGAGCACCCTGATTGGTGCTCTTGTTGGCTGGTCGTCAACGGATTAAGGGTTACTTCGCCCGCTTATCTTCGGTGCGTAGATCAACGTCGGATGCTGCGTGGCGTTCACGCAACTGCTCTGACGGTTTGCCCCAGGTGCGGTTGACAATACGGCCACGCTGGACGGCGGGACGTTGGGCAATTTCATCCGCCCAGCGCAGCAGGTTTTTATAGGAAGCGGCGTCCAGAAACTCGGCGGCATTATACAGTTCGCCTTTCACCAGAGCGCCATACCATGGCCAGATGGCGATGTCGGCAATGGTGTAATCTTCACCTGCGATGTAGCTATTCTCTGCCAGTTGGCGATCCAGTACGTCGAGCTGACGCTTGGCTTCCATGGTGAAGCGGTCAATCGCGTATTCGATTTTCACTGGCGCATAACTGTAGAAGTGGCCGAATCCGCCGCCCAGGTAGGGCGCGGCCCCTTGCAACCAGAACAGCCAGTTCAGTGTTTCGCTGCGACTGACCGGATCTTTCGGCAGAAAGTAACCGTACTTTTCCGCCAGATACAGCAGAATGGCGCCGGACTCAAACACGCGGGTGGGCGGGGTGGTTGACGTATCCAGCAGCGCCGGGATCTTGGAATTTGGGTTCACGGCGACGAAGCCGGAAGAGAATTGCTCGCCTTCGCCGATACGGATCAGATGGGCGTCATACTCTGCATCATTAATGTTCAATGCCAGCAGCTCTTCCAGTAAGATGGTGACTTTCTGGCCGTTCGGGGTGCCCAGCGAATACAGTTGTAAAGGATGCTTGCCGACGGGGAGCGCTTGTTCATAGCGGGCGCCGGCAGTTGGGCGATTGAGGCTGCCCCAGGTACCGCCCGTGTTTTGCTTCTCTTGCCAGACTTTGGTCGGTTGATAATCATTGTGGCTCATAACCGCAGTATCCCCTGTTCATGGTACGGCGCAGCGTCGCATTTGATGCTGCACTATGATGGATTAAAAATAGCGTTGATTCTCGCAATTAACCAAAAGTAGTTGTGACATCAGATGTCAGGTATAGCATTGCTGGTGACTCTGCGTTTATCTACAAAGAGCAATCCCGCCCACATCAAGGAGTCATCGAATGGACGAGCATTATCTGGCAGATCTGATGGCCGCCGGACTTATCCTGACCGACGATGGTCGTGTCTGTTGTTACTGGCAGTCCGCCATGCCGGATTATCATGACCATGAATGGGGCTGGCCGGTGGTGGATGATCGTCGGTTGTTTGAAAAAGTGTGCCTTGAAGGGTTTCACGCTGGAATGTCCTGGCAGATGATTTATCACAAGCGCGAGAATTTCCGCCGGGCCTTTAAGGATTTTGACTTCCACGCAGTGGCACAGTTTACCGACGATGATGTGAACCGTCTGATGGAAGATAACAGTATTGTGCGTAATCGCGCCAAAATCCTCTCCACCATTAATAACGCCCGGCGTGCGATAGCGCTGGTCGAAGAGGCGGGATCACTGGCCGCCTGGTTCTGGCAATTTGAGCCTGCCGGGCAGGATCGTCCGGCCACCGTTGATCTGCCATACTGGCAGAATACTAAAACGTCACCAGCAGCGATAAACATGTCGAAGGCGTTGAAGAAGCGCGGCTGGACGTGGGTGGGACCGGTCACCACTTATTCGCTGATGCAGGCGCTGGGGATGATTAACGATCACCTTGCTGGTTGCCAGTGTCGCGTTCAGGTCGAAGCGGCGCGGGCAAAACTGATACGCCCGTCCGGTTTGATTAAACGTTAAGAAGCGCCAGTACCCAGTATCCGGGGCGGGAAGGCGCTAAGCGAAATCGCTACCCTGCCACACGATGACTGCAAACCTGTCCGGCGAAAGCAACCAGCTTTGCGGCCTATCTTCGCTTTCTGTGTATTACGCCGTGTTGCGGATTGTTTATAGCGTGCGGATCGGCGAAAATGCCGACCATTAATGTTTTCCAAGTTATGGGAACGTCAAGCGCCACCGGTTACGGGATTTTGATGCAGTCAAGCACTGATTTCTCAGTTATAACTGACACATCAACTGTTAGTCAGTGCGTATGGAGGGGATCAATATCATTTAGTGGCACATGGACGATCCCAACTGATATCCCCGACAGGGATAACTGCATTGTTTTTGCGCACTGAGACAGAAGCGACAGGACTATTTTTTTGATCGGGCAAACATGAATATTGAGGCATATTCAGATGCGGGTGAACCCTCCGCTGCCGATTGCACGATGGATGTCATTATATTCACAAACGGCACAACTCCCTCCCCGCCAGAGTATGGAATAGCTATATGGAACTCGCAGGGGCAATGTACATTTTCCAGCCGAACGGCACCCATGGTGTGGTCGGAGAATTATGTAACATTTAATGGTACGCCCGGCCAATACACCGGGCCGAATCAGTCTGTCAGCAAACTGGCGATACCATTGTGTTGCGTCGGCGCTGATACAGGGGACAGCACACTAAACGATGGATATAAAATTCTCTACAATGCTGGTATTCGCATGTCGGGAAATACTGTTTGTGGGCTGAAAGCGCATGCGTCCGGGATAACTTATCCGCAGAGTGCTGGAATCATCAAAACCATCACCCCGATATCACTACCGGTAATAGATTCATCAATCTATATATAACCCGTCACCTGGCGGGTTTTTGATACCTACATCACCGACTCTCGCATTGTCTTCCCTGCGCCCTCTGATACTATGTTGCAACTTGTTACTGTATATGGGGAAGGGATGTGAAAAATGGCGCAGAAGTGGCAGCAATCATTCTGCTGTCTATATTATTACTTGGGTGTAAGCCATCTAATGATCAAGCCATCACTTTTGGTAGCAGGGACTTAGCGTCAACCCTTAAAGATCCAGATAGTGTCAAGTTCCGAGGTGTGCGGTTTATCGAAGACATTGGCACCAAACCTAGCTATAAATCAGGGTATGTGTGCGGGGAGTTGAATGCCAAAAATTCCTATGGCGCATATGTGGGATTCCAGCCTTTTTACATTCATGTTTTCACCAAAACGCGATGGATTTTCCCTCTGCTTGGTGTGATTTATACCACCAGAGAAATGCGTATCGCCAGAGATGGCAGTCTCATATGAAGGATATCGCCAGTAAATGCGGGTAACTCTACGTCCTGGCATTTATAAACAGCACTCAGCCCACCCAGATGGTGGCTATCATCAACATTGACGGGGTATCAACTGAGTTGTACAATTCAGTTGTATTCCCATTATCCCCGGAGTGTTTCAGATGATCACGTTAACCTACTCAGATGCCCGCGCCCAGCTAGCGGATGTTCTCGACAAAGCTGTAGATCAACCCGTTACCATTACCAGACGCATGGCCCCTGATGTCGTCGTGATAAGCGCCGAACAGTTTGCAGCGTTGCAGCAGGCTAAGTTTGAGGCCTCCCTTGCGAAGGTGACGAGCAAGCCGAAGAACCAGGCACTGTTTAAGGAACTGGCTGATAAATGATTTTCTTTTTAACCGTCGGGCAGGTTATTGCAATACACGACAGCCAGTTAGACACATACGGTGGGCTACCGGGGTTCAGAGATATTGGACTGGTGGAAGGGATGGTCGCACGGGTCGAAAATCTTCATGTTTATGAGAGTGAAACTGACCTGTTTGTTCTGGCTGCAGCGCTGTTGCTATCCATCGCTCGCGGGCATGGCTTCAACGACGCTAACAAGCGCACCGCTGTAGCATCGGCAATGGTTTTTCTGGACATGAATGGGGTGCCGATAACACCGGTTGATGGCTTTGCTGATTATGTCGTTGAGGCTGCGCAAGGGCTTCATGACCTGCAAGTAGTATCGGAAAAGCTTCGAAGTTTGTCACCGTAACCAAGCCCACTCAGGTGGTCTTTTACTTATGAGGAATCTATGATCGACTTCAGATTAACTGACGGGAAAATCTCGTTTGCAGATGGCCTCGTGCAGTATGTGGACGGTGCCGAGCGCGTCAGGCAGCAGATTGAATTTCGCCTGTCACTATTTCGCGGTGAATGGTTCCTGGATGGCGATTGAACCGCCCCGGTTTTCCGGGAGAGTGTTTTGTCTGTGAACTCAGGCTGCCAGAACACTGCTCCCGATGGAAGCATAACAGGCTTTTTCCGCTTCGGCCGGTGGGATAACTCGGTGATGGATTGTCCGCAGCGGAACAATTTTATCTGTTGGCCGCCTAAAAAAACGGCAGTGCAACTTTCACTGACATCACACTGTTAATGCGACAGAACCTAACTTTCCGCCTCTGGCAGACCTTCGACCATATCATGTACACTACACGGCATAAATTGAATCTGTGTACATCAGTGAGTACATAATTACAGGAATTAATATGACCACACCCTCTTATACCGCAGAGGTTGCCCGTCGCCGCACTTTTGCCATTATTTCTCACCCGGATGCCGGTAAAACCACGATTACCGAAAAAGTATTGCTGTTCGGACAGGCGATCCAGACCGCCGGTACGGTAAAAGGTCGCGGTTCCAGCCATCACGCTAAATCCGACTGGATGGAGATGGAAAAACAACGTGGTATCTCTATCACGACCTCGGTGATGCAGTTTCCATACCGCGAGTGTCTGATCAACCTGTTGGATACCCCAGGGCACGAAGATTTCTCCGAAGATACCTACCGTACCTTGACGGCGGTCGACTGTTGTTTAATGGTTATTGACGCGGCTAAAGGTGTTGAAGATCGGACCCGTAAGCTGATGGAAGTGACTCGTTTGCGTGACACGCCAATCCTGACCTTTATGAATAAGCTGGACCGTGAGATCCGCGACCCGATGGAAGTGCTGGATGAAGTGGAAAACGAGCTGAAAATCGCCTGTGCTCCCATTACCTGGCCAATCGGTTGCGGCAAGCAGTTCAAGGGGGTTTACCACCTTTATAAAGACGAAATCTATCTGTATCAGTCGGGCCTGGGGCACACCATTCAGGAGGTGCGGGTGGTTAAAGGGTTGAATAACCCGGACCTGGACCAGGCGATTGGCGAAGATTTGGCACTTCAGTTGCGGGAAGAACTGGAACTGGTACAGGGCGCTTCGCATGAGTTTGAGCAGGAGGCGTTCCTGGCCGGTCAGCTGACGCCGGTGTTCTTCGGCACCGCGTTAGGTAACTTCGGCGTTGACCATATGCTGGATGGCCTGGTGGAGTGGGCGCCCCCGCCAATGCCGCGTCAGACCGATTTACGTACCGTAACGGCGGCAGAGGATAAATTCACCGGTTTCGTCTTCAAGATTCAGGCGAACATGGACCCGAAACATCGTGACCGGGTGGCGTTTTTGCGCGTAGTCTCGGGCAAATACGAAAAAGGCATGAAGTTACGTCAGGTTCGTCTGGGCAAGGATGTGGTGATTGCCGATGCGTTGACCTTTATGGCGGGTGACCGTTCACACGTAGAAGAAGCCTGGCCGGGCGATATTATCGGCCTGCATAATCACGGCACTATCCAGATTGGCGATACCTTCACCCAGGGTGAGAACATGAAGTTCACCGGTATCCCGAACTTCGCGCCGGAGCTGTTCCGTCGTATTCGACTGCGTGATCCTCTGAAGCAGAAGCAACTGTTAAAAGGGTTGGTTCAGCTCTCGGAAGAAGGCGCGGTACAGGTGTTCCGTCCGATCCACAATAACGATCTGATCGTTGGCGCAGTCGGTGTGTTGCAGTTTGACGTGGTGGTTGCCCGTCTGAAGAGTGAGTACAACGTTGAAGCGATTTATGAAGCGATCAACGTCTCGACTGCTCGCTGGGTCGAATGCAGCGATGCGAAGAAGTTTGATGAGTTCCAGCGTAAAAACGAGGTAAACCTGGCGCTGGATGGTGGCGATAACCTGACCTATATTGCTCCTACCATGGTTAACCTGAATATTACTCAAGAGCGTTATCCTGAGGTGGTGTTCCGGAAAACCCGCGAACATTAATGTGTTAGCGAGTGTCAACCTGTCGGACGCTCAACGCGGAAGAAACTTCAGCCAGACGGCTCGCGCGATAAGTTGGGCGCGAGCCGGGTTGCCGTCCGTCAGCCTACAGGCTGTTCTTAAAAATATTGTCATTATCCCCTTTATCCCACAGATCAACTGCAAATCGCGGTGAAACCCTGATTGACGGCTATATTTATTTCTACAGGACGCCAAATATGCGGCACGGTTGGTGCCATGTTTTATCACTGGTCACGCCGTTTGTGGCTGAACGCTCACTGTTGTGGGTGCATCAACATGATAAAGGTCAACACGATGAACAAGACTAATATTGCAAAAACTCTGGTGGCAGTACTGGTGAGTGCTTCATTGCTGGGCGGTATTGCGATAGCAGAAGACACCACCACCCCGACAGTCCCGTCTGACAGCACGGGTTCCAAAATCGGTCGTTCTGTGCAAAAAGTCGGCGGCTATATTGATGACAGCGCTGTGACCGCTAAAGTGAAAGCCGCCCTGATCAATAACAGCGCCATTAAAAGTGCGGATATCTCGGTCAATACGCAGGAAGGCGTCGTCACGCTCAGTGGTTTTATCCCGTCGCAGGATCAGGCGGAACGGGTGGTTGCGGAGGTGAGGAAAGTCGAGGGGGTACAATCCGTCAGTGACAAACTACAGGTTAAAGACAGTACTAAAGCCAGCATCAGTGGTTACGCCGGAGATGCGGCCATCACCAGCGAAATTAAAGCTAAACTGTTAGCAGATGACATTGTGCCGTCGCGTAATGTGAAGGTTGAAACCAGCGATGGCGTGGTGCAACTGTCCGGTACGGTGAAGTCTCAGGCACAGGCTGAACGAGCTGAAAGTATCGCCAAAGCCATTGATGGGGTGAAAAGCGTCAAAAACGATCTTGTCGTGAAATCTTAATGCGGATGCGAGCCGTCTCCGGGGGAAACGGTAGCGTATTCAATGTTCGGAAGACGATACCGGCAGGGTTTAAGCGGACAGCGTCAATAACGCAAGCAGCTCAATGCTCACCACAGGGGAAGGAGAAGCTTATGTTTCGTTGGGGGATCATTTTTCTGGTCACCGCGCTCATCGCGGCAGCATTGGGCTTTAGTGGGCTGTCTGGCACTGCCACGTGGGCAGCTAAAATTGTCTTTGTGGTGGGTATCATCATCTTCCTGATTAGTTTGTTTAGTAGCCGGAAGAAATGATGGCGTCTGGGGAGAGGGGGGCTGCCAGCTGTTAAATTCCGCTGTTTCTCTGTTGTTTGCAACAAAATGACAATATTTTAAGCAGCAAGCGCTGAACAGTTTTAAAGTATTCCGGGTATCCTCAGCAGATTCACCGACCACAGGATACCGATTTTGGGCCAACGCATTCCCATCACTCTCGGCAATACTGCGCCGCTGGCATTAACGCCTTTTCGTCCTGGCAAACTCGCTCTGGTTTGTGAGGGGGGAGGACAACGCGGTATCTTCACTGCCGGTGTACTGGATGAATTTCAGCGCGCGGGCTTCAATCCTTTCGATCTGCTGCTCGGCACCTCTGCTGGCGCGCAAAATCTCTCCGCTTATCTCTGCGGCCAGTTGGGATATGCCCGACGCGTGATCACCCGTTATACCACCAGTAAACAGTTCTTTAATCCGTTACGCTTTGTCCGCGGCGGTCATCTGATCGATCTCGACTGGCTGGTGGACATTACCATGAAAGAGTTGCCGCTGGCGATAGCGGTTGGGGAGAAGATGCTCGCTTCAGGTCGCGAATTCTATATGTGTGCCTGTCGCAGCGATGATTACTCGCCGGATTACTTCGCGCCGACGGTGGAGAACTGGCTGGATATCATCAAAGCCTCCAGCGCCATTCCCGGTATGTATCGCCCAGGCGTTTACCTGGATGGCGTCAGTTATCTGGATGGTGGCATCAGCGATGCAATCCCCGTGCGGGAGGCGGCCCGGCGTGGTGCTGAAACCATTGTGGTTATCCGTACCGTACCTTCACAAATGACCTATACGCCGCAGTGGCTGAAGCGTGTTGAACCCTGGCTTGGCGACAGTGCGTTGCAGTCGCTGGTGAATATTGTGAAACGACACGAAGAAAGCTATCGTCAGACGCAGGAATTTATTGAGAAGCCGCCCGGCAAGCTGAACATTATAGAAATCTTCCCACCACGCGCGCTGGCCAGCATGGCGTTAGGCAGCCGGATTTCGTCGCTGAATCGGGATTATCATCTGGGCCGTCGCAGTGGGCGTTACTTCCTTTCCACTCTCGGGCAGTGGTTGCAGGCAAGCAACGCGCTGGTCAGCCAGCAGCCGGTGGTGACTTCTGCGCGAGTAGCGAGTGCCCCTGATGATTTGCCGTTGGTGGGCAACGCTGATGATTACGATAACGATGCTGATTACGGTAAAGGTTCACTGGCATGAAACCCGTTTTTGTCGACACCCATTGTCACTTTGATTTTGCGCCGTTCTGTGGCGATGAAGAAGCGAGCCTGAGGCGGGCGGCGGAAGCGGGGGTGGAGAAAATCATTGTGGTCGGTGTCGCCGCGGATCGTTTTGCTGGCGTGATGGCGTTGACGGAGCGTTGGCCACCACTTTATGCGGCGCTGGGAACGCACCCGATGGCGATGGCGGATCATACGGATTCGCACCTTGAGCAACTGGAAGGTTATCTACGGCAGCGGCCGGAAAAATTGCGGGCGATCGGTGAAATAGGTCTGGATCTGTATATCGATAATCCGCAGTTCGCGAAGCAACAGGCGGTGCTGGATGCGCAACTGCGACTGGCGCGGGATTACGATCTGCCGGTTATCTTGCATTCACGGCGCACTCACGACAAATTGGTCATGCACTTACGCAAAGTCGATCTTCCTCGTCGTGGGGTGGTGCATGGCTTTGCCGGTAGTGAGCAGCAGGCGTGGGCCTTTATCCGTGCGGGATATGCTATTGGTGTTGGTGGCACGATCACCTATCAACGCGCCAGTAAAACCCGCAGAGCAATTGCCCGTCTGCCGTTGAGCGTTTTGCTGCTGGAAACAGATGCGCCAGATATGCCGTTGCAAGGTTTTCAGGGCCAGCCAAATCGACCTGAACGGATCAGAAATGTCTGGCAGAGTTTGTGTGAAATCCGTGATGAATCCCCACAGCACATCGCTGAAACACTCCGCGAAAATACCCGCCGGTTGTTTGGCCTCTGAGAGGCCGAATGCTTAAATGTTGCCATCATCCTGCAATGGGCCCACAGGCAGGGCATACTGTAACCTGAACCTGTGGTGATGATGTTATTATTATAACATTCCTGATCATTTTGTACGGCTTGTATGGTGGAAATACCCGATGGCAGGGCCATTTAATGTGATATTAATCACTTGTTCTGGGTTTTTCATGTAACAGCATTTTCATGCCTGTGAAATTACTCACAGATAACAGCCAGTAGTGCCTGTTATTATTTTAACATTCCTCTGTGGAGAACATGATGACTGACTTAACTACCGCCGCCATTCGGGCGCTGAAACTGATGGATCTGACCACGCTGAACGATGATGACACAGAGGCGAAGGTGATCGCCCTCTGCCATCAGGCCAAATCCCCGGCAGGTAACACCGCCGCTATCTGTATCTATCCTCGCTTTATTCCCATTGCGCGTAAAACGTTGCGTGAGCAGGGAACGCCGGATATCCGCATTGCGACAGTGACTAACTTCCCGCATGGCAATGATGATATCAACATCGCCCTGGCGGAAACGCATGCCGCTATTGCTTATGGCGCTGATGAAGTGGATGTGGTTTTTCCTTACCGTGCGTTAATCGCGGGTAACGAAGAAGTGGGCTACCAGTTGGTCAGCGCCTGCAAAGAGGCCTGTGCTGATGCGGGTGTGCTGTTGAAGGTGATTATTGAAAGCGGTGAGTTGAAAACCGCCGATCTGATCCGTAAAGCTTCTGAAATTGCCATTGAAGCGGGCGCTGATTTTATCAAGACCTCGACCGGTAAAGTCCCGGTCAACGCCACGCTGGAAACCGCCGAAATCATGCTACGGGTGATCGCGGACAAAGGGGTTAAGCATCAGGTTGGCTTCAAGCCAGCTGGTGGGGTGAAAACGGCAGAAGATGCCGCGCTGTATCTGCGACTGGCTGACACACTCCTCGGCAGCGACTGGGCCGACGCCCGCCATTTCCGTTTCGGGGCTTCCAGCCTGTTAGCCAGCCTGTTGAATGCGGCGGGTTTTTCCGGCGCGAAAAGTGATTCAGCCTATTAAATATCAGGGGGTAACGTGTTCCTGCCACAAGAAATCATTCGCAAAAAAAGAGAGGGTCAGGCGCTGAGCGAAGAAGAAATCCGGTTTTTTATCAACGGTATTCGCGATAATTCGGTTTCAGAAGGCCAGATAGCCGCGCTGGCGATGACTATCTACTTCCATGATATGAACCTGGCGGAGCGCGTGGCACTGACGATGGCGATGCGTGATTCCGGAACGGTGCTCAGTTGGCAGGGACTGGATCTGAATGGCCCGGTGGTGGATAAACATTCCACCGGCGGTGTAGGGGATGTGACCTCGTTGATGCTTGGCCCGATGGTGGCGGCATGCGGTGGGTTTGTACCGATGATCTCCGGTCGTGGCCTCGGTCATACCGGGGGTACGTTGGACAAGCTGGAAGCGATCCCGGGGTTTGATATTTTCCCGGATAATGAGGTTTTTCGGCGCATTATCAAAGAGGTGGGTATCGCGATTATCGGGCAGACCCACTCGCTGGCCCCGGCTGACAGGCGTTTCTACGCCACCCGTGATATTACCGCTACCGTTGATTCTATCCCGTTGATCACGGCTTCAATCCTCGCGAAAAAGCTGGCTGAGGGGCTGGATGCGTTAGTGATGGACGTCAAAGTCGGTTCCGGGGCATTTATGCCGACGTTTGCACAGTCGGAACAGCTGGCACAGGCCATTGTTGGCGTGGCGAACGGTGCAGGTTGCAAGACTACCGCGTTGTTGACCGATATGAACCAGTTACTGGCCTCCAGTGCCGGTAACGCGCTGGAAGTGCGGGAAGCGGTGCGTTTCCTCACCGGAGAATATCGCAATCCCCGCCTGCTGGAAGTGACGTTGGCGCTGAGTGCGGAAATGCTGGTGTCCGGCGGCCTGGCGGCAGACCCCGATGAGGCGAAGACAAAGCTCCAGTCGGTACTGGATAACGGACGCGCGGCTGAGGTGTTCTCGCGCATGGTTAAAGCCCAGAAAGGACCGGCGGATTTTATCGAAAAAATGGATAAATATCTGCCCGCACCGATGCTGAGCAAAGCGGTTTACGCTGATCAGCCGGGGATTGTCAACGTGATGGATACCCGGGCGCTGGGAATGGCGGTGGTGGCCATGGGCGGCGGTCGTCGTCGTGCCAGCGATGTCATCGATTACAGTGTTGGTTTCAGTGAGATGGTGCAAGTGGGGGATTATGTCGATAATCAACGACCGCTGGCGGTCATCCACGCGGCGACGGAAGCCTGCTGGCAAGATGCGGCGGCCGCGGTGAAGCAGGCTATCACGATCGGTGAACAAACCCCTGCCGCCACACCAGTTATTTATCGCAGAATTAGCGGATAAGCGTCATACTGTTCTGATCGATTAAATTTAAGCTCATCGCGTTTAAGACGCAGGAGACCAGGATGAAACGTGCATTTATTATGGTGCTTGATTCCTTCGGAATTGGAGCCAGTAAAGACGCTGACAAGTTCGGCGATGCCGGGTCGGATACGCTGGGGCATATTGCTGAAGCGTGCTTCAAAGGTGAAGCCGACAAAGGACGTAAAGGACCGTTGTACCTGCCCAACCTCACTGCGCTGGGGCTGGGCAAAGCCGCGGAAGAATCAACCGGGAGATTCCCGCCGGGGCTGGATAAAAACGCCGAAATTATAGGCGCTTACGCGTATGCCAGCGAACTGTCTTCCGGTAAAGACACGCCATCAGGCCACTGGGAAATCGCCGGTGTGCCGGTGCTGTTTGACTGGGGCTATTTCACTGAACAACAGAACAGTTTCCCACAGGCATTGCTGGATGAGTTGGTGGCGAAAGCTGACCTGCCGGGGTATCTGGGCAACTGCCACTCTTCCGGTACGGTTATTCTCGACCAACTGGGTGAGGAGCATATGAAAACCGGTAAGCCAATTTTCTATACTTCGGCTGACTCGGTGTTCCAGATTGCCTGCCATGAACAGTCCTTTGGTCTTGAGCGTCTCTACCGGTTGTGTGAAATCGCCCGTGAAGCATTGACTGAGGGCGGTTATAACATTGGGCGGGTGATCGCCCGGCCGTTTATCGGTGATAAAGCCGGGCATTTCGAGCGTACCGGTAATCGCCACGATTTGGCAGTGGAGCCTCCGGCGCCAACCGTGCTGAAAAAGCTGGTCGATGAGCAGCAGGGGGAAGTGATTTCTGTCGGCAAGATCGCAGATATTTATGCGCATGTCGGCATTACGAAAAAAGTCAAGGCCACCGGGCTGGATGCGTTGTTTGATGCGACCATACAGGAAATGAAAATCGCGCCGGATAACAGTATCGTATTCACTAATTTTGTCGACTTTGATTCCACCTGGGGGCATCGCCGCGATGTGGCGGGTTATGCTGGTGGCCTGGAGTTGTTTGACCGTCGCCTGCCGGAGCTGATGGCACTGGTAAAAGAAGGGGATATTTTGATCCTTACCGCTGACCATGGGTGCGATCCCACCTGGCAGGGAACGGATCATACCCGGGAACATATTCCGGTGTTGATCTATGGCCCAGGCGTGAAGCCAGGCTCGCGGGGGTATCGTGATACCTTCGCGGATATCGGGCAGACGGTCGCGACGTATTTTGGCCTTTCCGCTATGGAATACGGCAAAAACATGCTGTAATCAGAACAACGTAATAATATAGCCTAAGTAATTAAAATTGCAGGAAAACGGCCAGCGTACCACGCGCCGTCACAGACGGGGTCAAGTGACGGCGCGCTCGCGTAGCCAACGTCGCTGCAACTTTAAGTACGATGGGTTTAAGACCAGATAAGGATAAAACATGGCTACGCCTCATATTAATGCTGAAATGGGTGACTTCGCAGACGTGGTACTGATGCCGGGCGACCCGCTACGTGCAAAGCATATTGCTGAAACCTTTCTGCAGGACGCGGTTGAAGTCAACAATGTACGCGGCATGTTGGGTTACACCGGCACTTATAAAGGCCGCAAAATCTCGGTGATGGGCCACGGCATGGGCATTCCGTCCTGCTCCATCTATGCGAAAGAGCTGATTACCGAGTTCGGTGTGAAGAAGATCATCCGTGTGGGTTCCTGCGGCGCGGTGCGTGCCGATGTGAAATTACGTGACGTGGTGATCGGCATGGGGGCATCTACCGATTCCAAAGTAAACCGCATGCGCTTTAAGGATCATGATTTTGCAGCGATTGCGGACTTTGAGATGGTGCGCAATGCGGTAGATGCGGCGAAAGCGTTAGGCGTGAAGGCGCGTGTAGGTAACCTTTTCTCCGCCGATCTGTTCTACTCGCCGGATCCGCAGATGTTTGATGTGATGGAGAAGTACGGCATCCTTGGGGTGGAAATGGAAGCGGCCGGGATTTACGGCGTCGCGGCGGAATTCGGAGCTAAGGCGTTAGCCATCTGTACCGTTTCCGACCATATCCGTACGCATGAACAGACCACGGCGGCTGAACGCCAGACCACTTTCAGCGAGATGATCAACATCGCGCTGGAGTCGGTGCTGTTGGGCGACAAAGACTGATCGCGGTTATGTCTCCTCTGGCCGGTGTATGAACCGGCCAGTTTTCCCTTCTTTTTGCGGTAAAATAACGCCAGGTGTTGATTTAGCCTTTCGTCTTTATTCCGTTATCTGTGCAAGAGTCTATTCATAATGACTGATATCACGTCATTATTGCTGCACGGTCCGCTGGGTGTGGCGTTCGGGCGTATTTTTGGCCGCAGGCGTTGACGCGGGTGCCGCAAATCGTCCGGATAGCCTGATTAATCTTTCCCGGCCCCAGTCGGTGGACTGTCGTTGTTTTCTTCATCATCTTCCGGCAGTGGGTTATTGGCGGTGAGCAGGAAAGGGGATTGCTGCCAACGCGTGCGGCGGTCGCGCAGCAGTGTACGGTTAAGAATGATGCCAATGGCCAGGGCGAGCAACATCATCAGACGCAGGATGTTGGTGGTGTTATCCACTTGCCTGGATTCCGTCGCCAACACGTGTGTGTCCAGCGTGACGCGCAGAAAACCGCGTGGGCCCTCCGGGCTATCCAACGGTTGCACCAGTTGGTGGTTAAAATAGCTGCCTGCGCGTTGGCCATCTAACGCCAACCGGTCACGCACGGTGATCGCCTCGCCCGCGTGCGCCAACAGGGTGCCGTCATGGTTATAGACCGACGCATCCAGAATACGGCTTTCTTTGGTCAACTGAGTCAGAATATCTTTGATGGCCTGATGGTTATCATCGCCATTTTTCATCAGTGGAATCAGACTGAATGCCACCTGGCGGGTCAGGGTTCGGGCCAGCTCTTCGACCTGCTCAGAATGCGCCATCTGGCGACCGAGGCTAAACCACGAGACACCCTGCATCAGCCCCACCAGTAAGGCCAGGCAGATCAACACGATGACTGTGCGGTGCAGACGAAATTTGAGTTTGGCTTTTGCCACCATCTTTACCCTTCACACTTTTATGCACGAACCACTGTTCGCCCCGTAGCTTTATGTTGCCAGAAGCGGGCCTGACAGGGTAGCCTCTTGCGTGGTTAATATGTCCCTACAGGAGCTGTAATGCCAAATAGTCTGACCTGGTGCGATCTGCCTGCCGATATCTCTCTCTGGCCGGGTTTACCCCTTTCTCTCAGTGGTGATGAAGTGATGCCGCTGGATTACCGTGCTGGCCGCACCGGCTGGCTTCTGTATGGGCGCAGCCTGGATAAAAGCCGCCTGACCGCGCTACAGCATCAACTGGGTGCAGCGATGGTAATTGTCAAGGCATGGCGGGTAGAGGAGAACCAGGTGGTATGCCTGGCGGGATCCCTGACGCCGCGCGCCACCAAACTGGCTCATGATGCCGGTCTGGATGTGGCGCCATTGGAGCGCATTCCACATTTGAAAACGCCAGGTCTGTTGGTCATGGATATGGATTCCACCGCCATTGAGATCGAATGTATTGATGAGATAGCCAAACTGGCAGGCAGCGGAGAGCGGGTGGCGGCGGTGACCGAGCGGGCAATGCGCGGCGAGCTCGATTTTTCCGCCAGTCTGCGCCAGCGAGTGGCGACGTTGAAAGGTGCCGATGCGACGATTCTCAGCCAGGTCCGGGACCGGTTGCCGCTGATGCCGGGGTTGACCTCGCTGGTGCAGCAATTACAGGCACTGGGCTGGCATGTGGCTATCGCCTCCGGCGGCTTTACTTATTTTGCTGAATACCTGCGTGATACCCTTCATTTGTCTGCGGTTGTCGCCAATCAGTTGGAAATTCGCGATGGTAAACTGACCGGCGAGGTGTTGGGGGATATTGTTGATGCCGAATACAAAGCGGATACCCTGCGAAAGTTGGCGAAGCGTTTTGAGATTGCCCCGGAGCAGACTGTGGCTATCGGTGATGGCGCTAACGACTTGCTAATGATCCAGGCTGCCGCGCTGGGCATCGCTTACCATGCCAAGCCGAAAGTCAATGAAAAAACAGACGTCATTATTCGTTATGCGGATTTGATGGGGGTGCTCTGTATCCTCAGCGGCAGCTTGATCCATGAAGAGCGATAAGGGGTAACTTTGGCCAAAGCGGTAAAGCGTGCTTTTGTTTGTAACGAATGTGGTGCTGATTATCCTCGCTGGCAGGGGCAGTGCAGCGCCTGTCACGCCTGGAACGCCATTACCGAGGTCCGTCTGGCGGCGTCGCCGACGGTAGCCCGCAACGAGCGGCTCTCAGGTTATGCGGGCAGCGCGGGTACCAGCCGGGTACAGAAACTGTCGGAGATCAGTCTGCAGGCGTTACCGCGTTTCTCGACCGGTTTTAAAGAATTTGATCGCGTGCTGGGCGGTGGCGTGGTACCGGGCAGCGCGATCCTGATCGGCGGTAATCCAGGCGCGGGGAAAAGTACGCTGTTGCTGCAAACCCTGTGCAAACTGGCCGAAGGCATGAAGACGCTGTACGTCACCGGTGAAGAGTCGCTACAACAGGTGGCGATGCGGGCGCACCGTTTGGGGTTGCCGACGGAAAACCTCAATATGCTTTCGGAAACCAGCATCGAACAGATCTGCCTGATAGCCGAACAGGAACAGCCGAAGTTGATGGTGATCGATTCCATCCAGGTGATGCACATGGCTGATATCCAGTCGTCGCCGGGAAGTGTGGCGCAGGTGCGTGAAACTGCCGCTTATCTGACCCGTTTCGCGAAAACGCGCGACGTGGCGATAGTGATGGTCGGGCATGTCACCAAAGATGGTTCGCTGGCCGGGCCAAAGGTTCTGGAACACTGTATTGACTGTTCGGTGCTGCTGGATGGCGATGCGGATTCTCGTTTCCGTACTTTGCGCAGCCACAAAAACCGTTTTGGTGCGGTTAACGAGCTGGGCGTGTTTGCTATGACTGAGCAAGGTCTGCGTGAAGTCAGCAACCCTTCTGCTATCTTCCTCAGCCGGGGCGATGAAGTGACCTCCGGCAGTTCGGTGATGGTGCTGTGGGAAGGCACCCGTCCGCTGTTGGTTGAGATTCAGGCGCTGGTAGATCATTCGATGATGAGCAACCCCAGGCGGGTGGCGGTAGGACTTGAACAGAACCGTCTGGCGATCCTGCTGGCGGTGTTGCATCGCCATGGCGGCCTGCAGATGGCCGACCAGGATGTTTTCGTCAATGTGGTCGGCGGCGTGAAGGTGACGGAAACCAGCGCGGATCTGGCGCTGATGCTGTCGATGGTGTCCAGCCTGCGTGATCGTCCGTTGCCACAGGATCTGGTGGTCTTTGGCGAAGTGGGGCTGGCTGGCGAGATCCGTCCGGTGCCCAGTGGGCAAGAGCGTATTTCGGAAGCCGCGAAACACGGTTTCCGTCGGGCGATTGTCCCTGCCGCCAACGTGCCGAAAAAAGTGCCGGAAAATATGAAAGTGTATGGCGTGAAGAAGCTGGCTGATGCGCTGGCTATTCTTGAAGAGCTTTAAAACAGGGTTGATTCCGTCCGCGATGCAGGAGGCAGTTGATGTCGTCATTCGATTATCTGAAAACCGCTATACGCCAGCAGGGGTGTACGTTACAGCAGGTGGCTGATGCCAGCGGCATGACCAAGGGCTATCTTAGCCAACTGCTGAACGCCAAAATCAAAAGTCCCAGCGCAAAAAAGCTGGAAGCCTTGCACCGTTTTCTCGGCCTGGAATTCCCGCGTCGTGAAAAGACCATTGGCGTGGTGTTCGGCAAGTTTTACCCGCTGCATACCGGCCATATCTACCTGATCCAGCGCGCCTGTAGCCAGGTTGATGAACTGCATATCATCCTGGGCTACGACGAGACACGTGACCGCAAATTGTTTGACGACAGCGCGATGTCGCAACAGCCCACGGTCAGCGACCGTCTGCGCTGGTTGCTGCAAACCTTCAAATATCAAAAAAACATCCGTATTCATTCGTTTAACGAAGAAGGGATGGAACCGTATCCGCACGGGTGGGATGTGTGGAGCCGTGGGATCAATGATTTTATGGAAAACCACGGTATTGTGCCAAACCGGGTCTACACCAGTGAGGAGGCGGATGCGCCGCAATATCAGCAGCATCTGGGCATCGACGCGGTGCTGATTGACCCTCAGCGTTCATTCATGAGCATCAGCGGTGGGCAGATCCGCCAGGATCCCTTCCGCTACTGGGAATATATCCCGACAGAAGTGAAACCGTTTTTTGTGCGGACAGTGGCGATCCTCGGCGGTGAGTCCAGCGGTAAGTCGACGTTGGTCAACAAGCTGGCGAACATCTTTAATACCACCAGTGCGTGGGAGTTTGGCCGTGATTATGTTTTCTCGCACCTCGGCGGCGATGAGATGGCGCTGCAATACTCTGACTACGACAAAATCGCGTTGGGTCAGGCGCAGTACATCGATTTTGCGGTGAAATATGCCAATAAGGTGGCGTTTATCGACACCGATTTTGTCACGACCCAGGCATTCTGCAAAAAATACGAAGGCCGTGAACATCCTTTCGTGCAGGCGCTGATTGATGAGTATCGCTTTGATCTGGTTATTCTGGTGGAGAACAATGTTCCCTGGGTGGCGGATGGCCTGCGTAGTCTGGGCAGCTCGGTAGACCGTAAAGAGTTCCAGCAGTTGCTGGTCTCGATGCTGAACAAAAATAACATCCGCTATGTTCATGTTGAGCAGGATAATTACGATGAACGTTTTCTGCGTTGTGTGGAGCTGGTAAAAGAGATGCTGGGCAACAACTGACAGGCCCCGTTCGCCAGGGCCTGAAAAAGGGCGGTTTATGCCGGTGAGCGGAGTGCGTTGACGCTGTGCTGGCGAACAAACAGCGCCAGCATCGCCATACCGACCAGGGCCAGCACGCTGGCCAGTAGAAATGCGGAGGAATACCCGCCGCCATACTGGATCAGGAAACCGGTAATGCCGGGTGACAGGATCCCCGCCAGATTGGCCAGCAGATGAACAAACCCGCCCGCTGTTCCGATGCGTTCAGCCGGAACGATATCCTGCAATAACGACCAGCAAGCCTGCGGCGTCATATAGGCAAAGACGCTGGCCAGCGTAATCAACGCCACGGCGACGGTGACGCTACTGGCCCAGGCGGTCAGCATGACGCTCACGGCGGCCACCGCCAGCCCCAAAAAGATCACCAGCTTGCGCGATTGCAAAAATTTACCTGTACGCCTGAACAAGGCATCGGAGATCATCCCGCCGCCGATAAAACCAATTGTCGCGCCCAGCCAGGGCAGAACGCCAATCAGGCTCATGCTTTTAATATCAAGATGCTGAAAATCAGTCAGATAGCTGGGTAACCAGGAGAGGAAAAAATACTGGATATAGTTGAAGCAGAAAAATGCCGCTGCCACGCCGAGAACCGGCAGGGAAAAGACATAGTGCCAGAGTTTTGTCGGCTGAGCGGCGATGGCTTCCGGTGCGCGCGTAGCGGGGCGCTGTGCTTTAATCATCTGGCATTCGCTTGCGCTGACGCGGGGATGTTGCTCTGGTTTGTCCCTGAACAACCATAACCAGCTGCTCAGCCAGATAAAGCCCAGGATGGCAATGACGATAAACGACACCCGCCAGCCAAAATGCAGTCCGACCAGGCCGACAATCGGTGCCGCCACCGCCGCGCCTAACGGCTGTCCGGCATTGGTGAAACCTACCGCGCGCCCCACCTCTTTACGCGGAAACCAGTTTGAAATAGATTTATTGGTGGTGGTGCCCATTGGGCCTTCCCCAATGCCAAACAGGACGCGAATAATCAGCAGATGGGCGAAATTGCCCGCCAGCGCGGTAGCGCCGCAAAACAATGACCAGACAGCCGCCGCCCAGCCGAAGACTTTACGCGGGCCAAAACGATCCGCGCCCCAGCCGCCAAGAAAGCAGAACAGACAGTAACCGATAAAGAAGCAACTGAACAGAATGCCCATTTGCGCATCGTCGATATGCAGATCTTTTTTCACCAGTGGCGCCATGACTGACAGCGCCGCCCGATCAAGATAGTTGAGCATCCCGGCGAAAAATAACAACAGGGCAACTACGCTACGGTAGTTTTTAAACATGATGGGCTCCTTCTGCATCAATATGCAGATGGCTGACAGTATGTTGCTTCAGGATCTCCGCATCGGGATTGAACCCCAGACCCGGCGTATCGGGTAAGACCAGCGTGGGCGAAAAATCCAGCTGCGGATAGAGTAACGGTGAGAAGCGGATATAGGGGACTTCCAGCAGGATTTCCGGCGGCAGCGTGGCGACGAGATGTGCGCTTGCCAGCAATCCCGCACCGTAGTAGAAACAGTGCGGCACCACTTTCACTCGATACGATTGCGCGCGTTCAATCACGCGTAGCGCAGCGGTTATCCCGCCCACTTTTGCCACGCTTGGCTGGACCACATCGACGGCGGCCCGCTCAAAAAGCGCTTCAAATCCGTTTTCGCCGGCGGCATTTTCCCCAGCGGCGAGCGGTGTTCCTTCACGCCGGACGCGTGCCAGTCCGGCGCAGTCGTCTGGTGGCCAGACGGGTTCTTCCAGCCAGCCCAACTGCAATCCCGCCAGTTGGCGGGCATGTTCGCTGGCTTCATCGACGGTCCACGGACAGTTCACATCGACCATTAGCGTGGCTTCTGCTGGCAATGCGGCGCGAGCGGCAGCGATGGCGGCATATTCTGTTTCGTGCAACTTGAGGGTGTGAAAACCAGCCTGCCAGGCGCGGCTGACCTGACGCGCCACTTCTTCCGGTTGATTGTTATAGCTCACCAGACTGGCGTACAGACCGATTTCCCGACGACCGCCCAGTAACTGCCACAGCGGCTGGCCCAGATGTTGTCCAAGCAGATCCCACAGCGCGATATCAAGCGCGGACAGGGCATAACGTACCGGCCCGCTCCGGCCGAAAGCATGCAGGTTTTTTTCAGCTTCAGCCATCAACGCGGTGAGCGCTTCACGGCTTTCAGGGACAGTTTTACCGAGAAAGAGGGGGATAACCAGATCCTGCAACGCCAGAGCGGTAACGGAATTGCAAAGATGACCAAAACCTTCACCCCACCCCTGTAAGCCGGTATCGCTTTGTACCCGCACCAGCAGGGTTTCCATCTGCTTTAACGCGGGTGAAGCGGCATTCCAGGCGGTATCCGGTCGTGCTGGTGGGGCGCGATCGCTTTCAAAAGGTATACTGAGGCGGATCACTTCTATGTGACTGATTTTCATGTCATAAACCTCACAGTGTAGGGCGGTCAGTGGCCTGTCGTTATGTTCTTAGCGGCGTGCTGACCGGCGAGATAAGACTAAATCGTTACTCAGTATAAAAAGGGGAGAAAGGGGCTGCATCATACAAACGCATAAGAATGAGAGGATAACGGCATAGATATTCGGGCGTTTGTATGAAGTAGTGGATGAGGGGTCACAAAAATCGTGGAGGAGTGGAAAAAAGCGCTCAGTTGACGGGGCAATCATCACCTTCTTTATCGCGTATTTCCTTTAAGTCGTGTGATTCAGTGCATAACGGAAGCGTGCTAACTATTATTATTAATAATAATTAACTAAGGTTTCTTTTGGGGCAATGAATGTATGTGCAAACAGTTGCAGGATATGGCTCTCTTTGCGATGGTGGCCGAATGCGGCAGTTTCACCGGAGCAGCAAAGCGCGGCGGATTACCAAAGTCCAGCGTCAGCCAGCGTATCAGCCATCTTGAACAGGCTTTGGGCGTGCGTTTGATCAACCGTACCACCCGTCAGCTCAATCTGACGTTCGTCGGTGAACGTTACCTGGTGCATTGCCAGGAAATGCTACAGGCCAGTGAAAGGGCAAATCAGGTTATCCAACGTTTGCAGAGTAACCTTAGCGGACGGCTGCGGATAACCTCACCCAGCGGAATAGGCAGCACCTTACTGGCGCGGTTGAACGCGGATTTTTTGCAGGTGTATCCGGATGTCGTCCTGGAGGTGTCGATCGCGAATGAAGGGCGGGATTGGCTACATGATGGTTACGATATTGCTCTGTGTACCCGGCAGCCACAGGAGCCGTCGTTAATTGGGCGCCGCATAGGTTATTGCGATCGCCTGTTGGTCGCATCGCAAGATTATCTGGCGCAGCATGAGGAAATTGTGCATCCGCAACAACTGACGGCGCATCGCTGTATTGTCCATCGGGCGTGGAGCGAATGGTTGCTGAACAGGGGGGAGGAATATTACCATTGTCTGCCGCCGCCTGGGCATCTCACCGATAATCTGGCTTATGCACGGGAGTGCGCGCTGGCGAATGCCGGGGTCACCTTACTGCCACGTTTCCTGGTGGAGGGAGAGCCGCTGGTGGCGGTATTAGCGAAATGGACGGTGATGGAGAACGAGCTGTGGCTGGTGTATCCGAGTGACAAGTTACATTCGCCTGCGTTGTCGCGTTTTGTCGATTACGTGTTGCAATCGCCGGTGCTGCGTGAGTTTTATCGCTGATGAGGGGGCACGCACAAATCACCTGGGATGCGTTTATTGTTGCTTACCAAAATAACAGGACGGATTTCTCCGCCCTGAGTGGCTATTTTACTTAGTGATACGCTTGTACTTGATGCGTTTGGGTTCCAGTGCATCGGCCCCCAGCGTCCGCTTCTTGTATTCTTCGTATTCGGAAAAGTTACCTTCGAAGAACTCGATTTTGCCTTCGTCCTGGTAGTCCAGGATATGAGTGGCGATACGGTCGAGGAACCAGCGGTCATGTGAGATAACCATGGCACAGCCCGGGAACTCCAGTAGCGCGTTTTCCAGCGCGCGCAGCGTTTCGATGTCCAGGTCGTTGGTCGGTTCATCGAGCAACAACATGTTGCCGCCAACCTGTAGCAGCTTGGCCAGATGCAGACGACCACGTTCACCGCCGGACAGTTCACCCACGCGTTTTCCCTGGTCGACGCCTTTGAAGTTAAAGCGGCCGACGTAGGCGCGACTGGGCATTTCGATGTTGCCAATGCGCATGATGTCCTGGCCACCGGACACTTCTTCCCAGACGGTTTTGCTGTTATCCATCTTGTCACGGAACTGATCGACCGAGGCCAGCTTAACGGTTTCGCCCAGCTCGATGCTGCCGGAATCAGGCTGTTCCTGACCGGACATCATCCGAAACAGGGTGGATTTCCCCGCGCCGTTCGGACCGATAATGCCGACAATCGCCCCTTTGGGGACAGAGAAACTCAGATCGTCGATCAGCAGGCGGTCACCGTAAGATTTACGCAGGTTACGGATTTCCAACACTTTATCGCCCAGACGGGCGCCAGGTGGAATAAACAGTTCGTTGGTTTCGTTGCGCTTCTGATAATCGGTGTTGTTCAGTTCTTCAAAACGGGCCAGGCGGGCCTTGCCTTTGGACTGACGGCCTTTGGTTCCCTGACGTACCCACTCCAGCTCTTTCTCAATTGATTTCCGGCGGGCGGCTTCGGCAGAGGCTTCCTGTGCCAGGCGGGCATCTTTCTGCTCCAGCCATGAGGAGTAATTGCCTTCCCATGGAATACCTTCACCCCGGTCAAGTTCAAGGATCCAGCCGGCGACATTGTCGAGGAAGTAACGGTCATGGGTAATCGCCACTACCGTGCCTTCGAAGTCATGCAGGAAGCGTTCCAGCCATGCCACGGATTCAGCATCCAGGTGGTTGGTGGGTTCGTCCAGCAACAGCATATCTGGTTTTTCCAGCAACAGACGGCACAGCGCCACGCGGCGACGCTCCCCCCCGGAAAGGTTCGCGATTTTCGCCTCCCAGTCTGGCAGACGCAACGCATCGGCAGCGCGCTCCAACTGGTTGTTGAGGTTATGGCCATCGTGCGCCTGAATAATCTCTTCCAGCTTGCCTTGTTCTGCGGCCAGTTTGTCGAAATCGGCGTCTTCTTCCGCGTACAAGGCATACACTTCATCCAGACGTTTCAGGGCGCTGACCACTTCGGCCAGCGACTCTTCCACCGATTCACGGACGGTGTGCTCCAGGTTCAGTTGCGGCTCCTGAGGCAGGTAACCGATTTTAATCCCGGGCTGTGGACGCGCTTCCCCTTCGATATCTTTATCGATACCGGCCATGATGCGCAGCAGGGTGGATTTACCTGCGCCATTCAGACCCAATACGCCGATTTTAGCGCCCGGGAAAAAGCTCAGGGAGATGTTTTTCAGGATATGACGCTTCGGCGGTACCACCTTGCCGACGCGATGCATGCTATAGACGAATTGAGCCACGTAGGATCAGCCTCTTAGTATCTGGGTGTTAATGGGGACATTCGTTGCCCTCTCAGATGACGAAGTTTAGCGGGTTTCCCTGGGTAATCACAGCGCTACCTAAATGTTGGCGTGTGATCGCTATTTAATTTTTAACGGTTGGGAATAATGCTGTTTTTTTATCTTATAAAGCAATGAGATAAGGGTAAGGGTTTTGATAGCGGTGGAAGAGAACATCCGGTGTGGGATGATTCAGCCGCACCGCCGGATATTGGGTTTACCGCGACGGGACTCCGCTGTCATCCTGCTGAAAGAAACGACTGCGGGACCGGCAGATTGCATGATGATTGGTTTCAGCCCACTGGATTATTTGCTGCAGGGGATTGAGAAAAGACTGACCGAGGTCACTCAGCGAATATTCGACGCGTGGCGGTACCTCTGCATAAACCACGCGGTTGAGGTAACCATCCTGCTCAAGTCGTTTGAGCGTCCGGGAAAGTACTTGCCGCGAAACATCGCCGATTTCCCGATGAAGTTCATTGAAGCGCAGTGTTCGCGCGCTCAGTGCTTGTAAAATCAGCAAACTCCACTGATCGCCGATCCGATCGAGGACGTCACGAATCGGGCAGGGATGGCCGTATTTAAGGGGGTCATGTGGGGGCTGTTTTGTCATCGTTGATATGACTCTCTGTTTTTTCAGTCACTTTCAGGTGACCTGTTCACTGAAAGATGACTTCTTGCTATGGATATGGCGTGAATGTACCATCCGGAAACGCATAGGTCTATTTTTGTGACTTACCGGTATTTTCAACACAGGAGCATTATATGGCACGTATTGCGCTCATCGGCGCATCCGGGAATGTCGGTTCACGAATTCTCAAAGAACTCTCGGACCGCGGTCATACCGTGACGGCTGTTGCCCGACATCCGGAAAAGATTGCCTCGTTGCCTGGCGTCACGTCCAGGGCGGGGGATGTCTCTGATCCTAAGGCGCTGACCGAATTACTGACCGGACACGATGTGGCGGTAAGCGCGGTTCGCTTCAGTGACACGGACCCGCACGCCTTGATTGACGCCGTGCGCACGGCTGGCGTACCGCGCTATCTGGTGGTGGGTGGCGCTGGCAGCCTTGAGGTGGCGCCCGGCCATAAACTGATTGACCAGCCTGGCTTTCCCGATGCTTATCGTCCGGAAGCCAGCAAGGGCGTTGTGTTTCTCGACATCCTGCGACAGGAAAGGGTTCTTGACTGGGTCTTTCTTTCGCCGTCGGCTGAATTTTTACCGGGCGAACGCAGCGGTAAGTTCCGTCTGGGCAGAGACACTCTGCTGAGTAATGAGGCGGGCAGCCGTATTTCTTTCGAGGACTATGCGGTGGCGTTGGTTGACGAAATAGAACGGCCTGCGCATTCGCGTGAGCGTTTCACCGTCGGTTACTGAGAGACGTCCTGTCTTTTTTCGCGGGTCGACGCTTCGGGTTCGCCATCGGGGCGGATGGCCTTGCGAAAGCGGCGTACGTAAAAAACGGCATGTTGCCTGATGAGTCGTTGAATGCGAGCGATAGCATCCCGCAGGGCGTAAAGCACCACAGATGGATGGCTCTGGCTTAAGGGTGTAAGTGCTCGATACCCAACTGGGCCAGATGCTGTGCCAGTTTCTTGGGGGCGGCGCTATCGCTAATCAGCGTGTCAAACATGCTGAGTTCGCCGATACGGGCGGGCAGCACTTTACCAAACTTGCTGCTGTCGGCCACCAGGATCTTTTGTCGGGCGCGTTGCAGCGCCTGGTGTTTCATCGGCAGCTCGTTGAGGTTGTAGCAGGTGGCCCCCTGGACGGCATCAACCCCTGCCGCGGAGATAAAGGCCTTGTCCGGGCAAAGGCTGTCCATCACCGAACCCTGACCCAGCGGGGTGAAGATCGCATTATCGGCATGAAACTCCCCACCGCTAAGGATAACCTTACAGGCCGGTTTTTCTTTCAGTGCAAGGAACGTATTCACCGCGCAGCAGATGGCGATAAATTCCAACGGTTCGTCGATAGCATCGACGATCCATGGCGTGGTGGTGCCACAGTCAAAAAATACCGTATCGCCCGGTTGTATCAGTGCGGCCGCCAGTTGACCCGACTGGCGCTTTTTTTCCACATTGTGGCTCTGCTGATCGGACACAAAGTAGTGTCCCTGGCTGTTTTTCGGATCGTTGACGATATAACCGCCAAGCACCACCACCGTGGAACAGGGTTCGCTGATATCGCGGCGGATGGTCATCTCGGAAACGCCAAGCAGTCGCGCCGCCTCTTTCAGGTGGAGCTTGTCGGTTCGCCGCAAGGCGTGTACCAACTTTTTTATGCGCTCATCGCGCCGGGTTTCCATGGTCAATGATTCCTGATGGTCAGTTAATAGCCTTCTCCAGACGCGCTGCTGCCCTGCACAATGACGATACCGGCGCTGAAACCGCCAGACGTCTTAACGAAGGCGGCCTGCAGCTCGCGACAAATCTCAAAGATTTTAATGCGTTGTGCTTTGTTGAGCAGGCAGTTTTCCAATATTACCTTCAATGGGATCGGGCCGCAAACTTCCCGCATAGACACAATATCGGCAGTGATGGATGGCGTGTATTTGACCACTTTTCCACCAGCCGATATTGCCGATATTGATGACCATGTTTATACACAACTGAGATATTTGCTGCCTCGTGGCGTCTGCCGCCAGCCGTGTGTGGTCGATAAACTCGCTTACCTGATGAACCGCTTAATGCGACAAAACCTCAAACGCGTGCCCCACGGTACAAATCTTTACGCGTTTTAGATAGCCACTAATCCGCGTACGCCATCGGCCTCCATTGTCTCTCCGCGACCACGTTGCACTATCTCTCCACGCGACATCACCAGATAGCTGTCGGCCAGCTCGGCGGCAAAATCATAGAACTGTTCAACCAGCAGGATCGCCATATCGCCGCGCTGTGCCAGTTGGCGGATCACCGCGCCAATTTCTTTAATAACTGAAGGCTGGATCCCCTCGGTCGGCTCATCAAGGATCAACAATTGCGGTTTGCACGCCAATGCTCGTCCAATTGCCAACTGTTGTTGCTGGCCGCCGGACAGATCGCCGCCACGCCGTTGCTTCATTTCTTTCAACACCGGAAAAAGCTGATAGATATCTTCCGGTACTTGTTTTGCCTGGGCGCCGGAAAAGCGCGCCAGACCCATCAGTAAATTTTCTTCCACCGTCAGGCGCGAAAAGATCTCCCGACCTTGTGGAACATAGGCAATACCCGCCTGCACCCGCTGGTGCGGTTTACGTCCGTTGAGGGGTTTATCCTGCCAGCGAATGGTGCCGGATTTCGCCGGGATAAGCCCCATCAGGCATTTCAGCAGGGTGGTTTTCCCCACGCCATTACGGCCCAGCAGGCAGGTTATCTCGCCGGGTTTCGCTTCAAAAGAGAGGCCGCGCAGGATGTGACTGCCGCCATAATATTGATTCAGTTCCGATACCTGTAACATATTAGCGCCCCAGATAAACTTCGATAACGTGCTCATTGGCCTGCACCTCGCGTAGCGAACCTTCCGCCAGTACCTGGCCCTGGTGCAGTACGGTGACGTGGTCAGCGATGGTTTCGACAAAGCCCATATCGTGCTCCACCACCATGAGAGAATGCTGTCCGGCCAGGCTGCGAAACAACTCCGCGGTGTATTCGGTTTCCGCGTCGGTCATCCCTGCCGCGGGTTCATCCAACAGCAGCAGATGGGGATCCTGTACCAGCAGCATGCCGATTTCGAGAAACTGTTTCTGGCCATGTGACAACAAACCTGCCGGACGATGACGTTCAGCACCCAGTCGCAGCAGTTTCAGCACCTCATCAATACGATCCTGCTGCTCACCGTTCAGCTTACTACGCAGACAGGCCCATACTGATTTGTCAGTTTTCAGCGCAATTTCCAGATTCTCAAACACCGTCAACGCTTCAAATACCGTTGGTTTCTGGAATTTACGACCGATGCCGATGCGGGCGATCTCCACCGGCGATAGTGTGGTTAAATCGGTATCCTGGTCGTAAAGCACCCGGCCATCATCCGGCCTGGTTTTGCCGGTGATCACATCCATCAGGGTGGTCTTTCCCGCGCCGTTCGGCCCGATAATACAGCGCAATTCACCCACCCCAATTTGTAGGGACAGGTTAGTTAACGCCTGGAAGCCATCAAAGGAGACATTGATGTTTTCCAACTGCAACACCGGGTCCGTTTGTTTACGGTGATAATCAGCGCGCTGCGGTTGGGTAAAAAGTGATTCAGTCATGTTTCCTCCTGCGCAGCAGGCCAATCACGCCCCGTGGCAGGAACAGCGTCACGAGGATAAACATCAGGCCGAGGAAAAACAGCCAGTACTCCGGGAAGGCGACGGTAAACCAGCTTTTGGCACCGTTCACGATCCCGGCGCCGAGCAGCGGGCCAATCAGCGTGCCGCGGCCGCCGAGCGCGACCCAAATTGCCGCCTCAATTGAGTTAGTGGGTGACATCTCGCTGGGGTTGATAATCCCGACCAGGGGAACATACAACGCCCCGGCCAGCCCACAAAGCATCGCAGACAGCGTCCAGACAAACAGCTTAAAACCCCGGGGATCGTAACCACAGAACATCAGGCGGTTTTCGGCATCGCGCACCGCGGTCAGTACGCGGCCAAACTTGCTGCGGGCCAGTGCAAAACCGATCCCCAGGCTGGCGACCAGCAACAGCACGGTGGCGACGAACAGGCCGATGCGCGTACTGGTGGCGGTGACCGGGAAACCGAGCAGGGTGGTGAAGCCGGTAAAACCATTATTGCCGCCAAAACCGGTTTCATTGCGGAAAAATAGCAGCATGCCGGCATAGGTCAGCGCCTGGGTCATTATCGAGAAATAAACGCCTTTGATTTTTGAACGGAAAGCCAGCCAGCCGAACACCAGCGCCAGTACGCCCGGCACCAACACAATCAGGCATAACGTCCAGGCAAAGTATTGTGTTCCCTGCCAGAACCATGGCAGGTGGTCCCATGAAAGAAAGGACATAAAGGCGGGGAGTCCATTCCCGGCGGCCTGGCGCATCAGGTACATGCCCATGGCGTAACCGCCCAATGCGAAAAACAGGCTGTGTCCCAGCGACAACAGTCCAGCATAGCCCCACACCAGGTCCAGCGCGACGGCGACAATGGCATAGCAGAGGATTTTGCCAACCAGGGTCAGGGTATACGTTGATATCGCCAGCGGATTATTCGTTGGCAGTAGCGCGAGAAAAGGCAGCGCCAGCAGGATCAGCAACGCCAACAGGCCGATACCGATGCTAAGGCGCGGCGCTCTTTTCGCCAGGGTGAGCGTCATAGGTTGTGTCATTAGTCAATCACCCTCCCTTTAAAGGCGAACAGTCCCTGAGGTCGTTTCTGGATAAACAGGACAATCAGGATCAGGATCAGGATTTTTCCCAGCACGGCGCCGATTTGCGGCTCCAGCACTTTGTTAAGGATCCCCAGCCCGAATGCGGCAACCACCGTTCCGGCCAACTGGCCAACGCCGCCGGTCACCACCACCAGGAAGGAATCGATAATATAGCCCTGTCCCAGTTCCGGGCCGACGTTGCCCAATTGCGACAGCGCCACGCCGCCCAGTCCGGCAATGCCGGAACCCAGACCGAAGGCCAGCATATCCACCCGTCCGGTCGGCACGCCGCAGCAGTCGGCCATCGCCCGGTTTTGCGTCACCGCACGTACGTTCATCCCCAGCCGGGTTTTGTTCAGCAGCAGCCAGGTGAGGAACAACACACCGAATACGAACAGGATAACCGCGATACGGTTATACGGCAGCACGAGGTTGGGCAGCACTTGCATCCCGCCAGACAACCAGGGCGGGTTAGCCACCTCAAGGTTTTGCGCGCCGAACAGCACCCGTACCAGTTGGATCAACATCAGGCTGATCCCCCAGGTGGCTAACAGTGTTTCCAGTGGGCGACCATACAGATGGCGGATGATGGTTCTTTCCAGCGCCATCCCCATCACGGCGGTAATGATAAAGGCCACCGGAAGCGCCAGTAGCGGGTAGAAGGCCAGCCATTCCGGGGCAAAGCGCTGGAACAGGGTCTGTACTACCCAGGTCGCGTAAGCGCCGAGCATCAGCATTTCACCGTGGGCCATGTTGATAACGCCCAGCAGACCATAAGTAATCGCCAGTCCCAGTGCGGCCAACAGCAGCACTGAACCCAGCGACAGGCCGGTAAATGCCTGACCGAGTAAATCGCCTAATATCAGTCGATGTTTGATTTGTTTCAGGCTGTCGACCGCCGCGGCACGTACGCTGGCATCCGGTTCATTTTGCGGTTGGGTCAGGCGGTCAAGTGCGGCCTGGGTTTGCGGATCGCTGGTTTCGCCAAGCAATTTAACCGCCCTCAACCGAACCTGCGGGTTAGCGTCGCCAATCTGTAGCCCGGCGACCGCTTGTGCCAGCACCGCGTGGACATGGGCATCTTTCTCGGCGGCCAGACGCTGGCTGAGCAACGGTAACTGATCGGCCTGTGCGTCGTTTTGTAGCTCGTGGGCGGCGGCAAGGCGCGTTTCCACGTGATCACTCACCAGTTGATGAGCGGCCAGCGTGGTGGCAATCAGCACCCGCAGTCGGTTGTTCATAAACAGTTTTTTAGTGCTGCCCGTGGGGTGCGCTACGCTGTCGAGCGGCGTTAGTTTGCCATTGGTTTCACTGAACGGTTGTTTGTTTTCATCCAGCACCACGTTTTCCTGGTGTAGCGCTTGCAGGAAAGGCAGACGTGCAGCATCGGGGGCGGCAGCCCATGTTTGTAATAGCTTGATCTGCTCTGCTCGACTGGCGGCAGCGAAATCTGCCGCAGGCCCGGCGAGAGCAGACAAAGGTGCCAACAGGCACAGCGAAAGTAAGAACGTAAACAGTCGACGGTTGATCATCGCAATGCCCATTCAGTCAGGTTCAGGACGCGGGGCGAGTCACCCACCCCGCGCAGGAATGTCGATGTTATTGTGTTGACTTCACTGGATAATCGGGTTTTTTGTCATTGCCAGCGATGTACGGACTCCATGGCTGGGCGCGGATAGTTTTGTCCGTTTGCCACACCACGTTGAACTGACCGTTATCTTCGATTTCACCAATCATCACTGGTTTATGTAGGTGGTGGTTGGTCTGATCCATGGTCAGGGTGAAACCGCTCGGCGCTTTAAAGGTTTGTCCGGCCATCGCCGCCCGTACTTTATCCACGTCGGTGGTGCCTGCTTTCTCCACGGCCTGTGCCCACATATGGATGCCGACATAGGTCGCTTCCATCGGGTCGTTGGTCACGGTGGTGCTGTAGTTCGGCAGGTTATGTGCTTTGGCGTAAGCACGGTAGTTGGCTACGAACTGCTTGTTGACCGGATTATCGAGAGATTCAAAGTAGTTCCAGGCGGCCAGGTTGCCGACCAGGGGTTTGGTATCGATACCGCGCAGCTCTTCTTCGCCGACTGAGAAGGCGATGACCGGCACGTCGGTCGCTTTGATGCCCTGGTTGGCCAGCTCTTTGTAGAACGGCACGTTGGAATCGCCATTAATGGTGGAAATCACGGCGGTTTTACCGCCCGCCGCGAATTTCTTGATATTGGAGACGATAGTTTGGTAATCGCTATAGCCGAACGGGGTATAGACCTCTTCAATATCGCTGTCTTTCACGCCTTTAGAATGCAGGAAGGCGCGCAGGATTTTGTTGGTGGTCCGCGGATAAACGTAGTCGGTACCCAACAGGAAGAAGCGTTTCGCGCTGCCGCCATCTTCGCTCATCAGGTATTCCACCGCCGGGATCGCTTGCTGATTAGGCGCCGCGCCGGTATAGAACACATTTGGTGACATTTCTTCGCCTTCATACTGTACCGGGTAGAACAGCAGGCCGTTCAGTTCTTCAAATACCGGCAACACGGATTTGCGTGATACTGAGGTCCAGCAACCAAACACCACGGCAACTTTATCTTGGGTCAGCAACTGGCGGGCTTTTTCTGCAAACAGCGGCCAGTTAGACGCCGGGTCAACCACGACGGGCTGCAGTTTTTTCCCCAGCACGCCGCCTTTGGCGTTGATCTCATCAATGGTCATCAGCGCCACGTCTTTCAGCGGTGTTTCTGAAATGGCCATGGTGCCGGAAAGTGAGGACAAAATACCGACTTTAATGGTGTCCGCGGCCTGCGCACCCCATGCTAAACCCATACTCATCACGGTGGCGGAAAGTGCGAATGCCTTCAGTAACGAACGTCTTTTCATTTGGCGAACCCTCAGGATATCGTTGAATTATTGGGGTGGATCCAGTTGAAACCTTGCCTGCTGTAATCTGTGTAGTGTTATCTTTCTGACCTCGGCCTTACTGACGGAGATATGGGCGGTCAGAATGCGCTGCGCCTCCTCGCTTTGTTGCTGTGATACCGCCTGTAAAATACGGGCGTGTTCGTTATAGGTTGCGGCGATCCGGTCCTCACGGGTGAAGTCGAGGCGGCGGATGATGCGGATTTTTTCGGTCAGTTCCGCATGGATACGGGCCATTTCACTGTTGCCTGCCGCCGCGACTATCGCCATATGGAAGGCCTCGTCGTGCAGGGAAACAGCAAGGCCTTCCTGCAGCTCTGGCTTATCTATCCAGAAGCGCTTGAGTTCGCTTAACAGGTCGCCGGCCCGGCCAGCAGGCATCGCGCAGAGGCGTCGAACCGCCTCGCACTCCAGCACAATGCGCAGGTCATACAGTTCTTCGAAATAGGCGAAATCAAACTGACGGACCTGCCAACCGCTGCGAAACCACACCTCGACGTAACCTTCGCGCTCCAGCCAGAACAGCGCCTGTCGTACTGGCGTGCGACTGACTGCCATGCGTTCCGCCATTTCACTTTCGCTAAAGCGGTCACCGGGCATCAGGCGAAAGTCGAAGATGTCGTTTTTGATGGCCTGATACACTTTTTCCGCCAGCGCTTCCGGGCGACTTTTGCTGCGTCGGGTGTGACGCTCCTGCATGCTCACCTCTCTATTCCAGCCACAATAGTGCGTCGCCAGGACTGACCGGACGGCCAGGTTGACAGGTAATGCGTTTCACGCGGCCAGCCTGCGGCGCATTGATTGCCAACTCCATCTTCATGGCTTCGACGATGATCACCGGCTGTCCGGCTGCCACTTCATCACCCGGTTTCACCAGAATTTTCCAGATGTTGCCGTTCAGATCCGCGCTGATCTGTAGTGCGCTGTCGTCCTCTTCCTCTGGCAGCAGGTTTTCTTCACTGGTCAGTGGCGCGCCTTCTTCTTCCTGTGCCCACAGTGCGACTTCAGCCTCAAAGGCCGTGGCCTGTTTTTGGCGGAAATCGGCGATGGACGCCGCGTTATCACTGAGGAACTGGGTATGTTCAGCAAAATCAAACACGCTTTCTTCGACCGTGATGGTGGCGCGGCCTTCACGGAAATCTTCGCGCAGCACATCCAGCTCGGCTTCACTGACCGGATAGAAGCGCACTTGATCAAAAAAGTGCAGCAGCCACGGTTCACTGGCGGCGAATTGCTCGTTTTTCAGGAATTTATTCCAGATAGGTAACGTGCGGCCAACCAACTGATAACCGCCGGGAGAGTCCATGCCGTAGATACACATATACATACCGCCAATACCGACGGTGCCTTCGGCGGTGAAGGTCCGGGCTGGGTTGTACTTTGAACTCAACAGACGGTGACGTGGATCAATCGGTACGGCGCAAGGGGCGCCCAGATAAACGTCACCCAGGCCGAGGATCAGATAGCTGGCATCGAAAATAGTCCGGCGAACGTCTTCGCGCGTCGCCAGCCCATTAATCCGCTGGATAAAATCGACGTTGTTCGGCAACCACGGCGCAGTGGCGCGCACGGTTTCTTTATAACGCTCAACAGCACCCAGGGTGGCGCTGTCCTCGAAGGCCATCGGCAGATGCACAATGCGCGAGGGCACTTTCATCTGGCGGACGTCGCCGAGATTTTTCTCCAGATCCAGCAGCAGGTTCAGCAACTGTTGCTGGCCGATAATGCGGCTGTCGTAGCGGATCTGTAGCGAGCGAACGCCCGGAGACAGTTCTGCGATGCCTGGCTGGCCGGTTTCGCGCAGCGCGGTCATCAGCAGGTGTACCCGCAGGCGCAGCGCCAGATCCAGCACGTTGTCGCCATACTCTATCAGGATGTAGTTATCGCCAGCCTGACGATAGACCGCGGTTGGGGTAAGGGCGGTGGCTTTAATCGCCGCCAGCACGGTAGCGGAACCGTTGGCCGTTGTCGCCAGCGAGGGCGCGTCGAAGCCTGGCATGCTGGTGCTACGCAGGCAGTCCACGCTCTCTTGCTGAGCTTTTTCCAGGGCGAGGGCTTCGTCAAAGCTAATGGGATGGAAGCGAATACGATCGCCAGGTTTGACCTGGCCGACTTTCCACAATTCGGCTTTGGCGATGGTGACCGGGCAGACGAAGCCGCCAAGACTGGGTCCGTCACGGGTGAGAATGACCGGGAAATCGCCAGTAAAGTTCACCGCGCCGATAGCGTATTCACAGTCGTGGACGTTGGAAGGATGCAGTCCCGCTTCACCGCCGTTAGCGCGGGTCCAGCTCGGTTTGGGGCCAACCAGACGAACGCCCAGACGGTTAGAGTTATAGTGAACCTGCCACTCGCTGGCAAAAAATTCGTCGATGGATTCCTGGGTGAAGAAGTCCGGCGCGCCATGCGGCCCGTACAGGACACCAATGCGCCATTCATCGCCGTAAGTCGGGATCAATGAAGCATCCACTGCTTGTGGTGCGCTCACCGGCGCGGGAGTGGTGCAGGCGGCCAGTTCTGGCTGAGAAATAGCCAGCATATCCGCCACGCGTAACGTCCGTCCGGCATGGCCGCCAAACTGACCGAGCGCGAAAGTCGAACGACTGCCAAGGTACTCCGGTACGTCAAAGCCGTTGCGTACCGCCAGGTAAGTGCGGCAGCCCATCGGCGCCCGACCTATCGTCAGGGTTTGCCCGGCTTTCACTGTGACGGGTTGCCAGTAGCTGACGGGGGCGTCATCCAGCGTCGCCGGGCATTCTGCGCCGGTTAAGGCGATAACCGTGTCGCTGTGAAAACGCAACGTTGGGCCCTGCAGGGTGAATTCCAGTCCGGCGGCTTGTTCGGCGTTGCCAACGATACGGTTTGCCAGACGGAAGGCGAAATCATCCATGGGGCCGGAAGGTGGTACCCCGATGTCCCAGTACCCGAGGCGGCCAGGGTAATCCTGAATGCTGCTCCAGGTTCCGGGCTGTAACACTTCCACCACGTTGGCGCCTGGGGTGAAGCTGTCCAGCATCCGCGTCCAGACGTCACCACGGTGGAACGCCTGAGTCGCCACAATTTGACGCAGATAATCGAGATTCGTGGCGATGCCGTGCAGGCGGGTTTCATTGAGTGCCTGGGCCATTTTGGCCAGCGCGGCTTCGCGATTTTCGGCATGCACGATCAGTTTGGCGATCATCGGGTCGTAAAACGCCGACACGTCAGTACCGGTGCTGATCCACCCGTCTACCCGTACCCCTGCCGGGAAGTGAACTTCGGTCAGCACACCGGGGCTGGGCTGGAAATTTTTCAGCGGATCTTCGGCATAGATACGGACTTCAATTGCTGCGCCCTGCGGTGCCTGCGCCATGCGCGCCCAGTCCAGAGCGTCGCCTGCCGCCACGCGCAGCATGCATTCCACCAGATCCAGACCGGTAACGCATTCGGTGACCGGATGCTCAACCTGCAGGCGCGTATTGACCTCCAGGAAGAAAAACTCATCACGTTCCGCATCGTAAATATATTCAACGGTACCCGCGCTACGGTAGTTAACCAACTCGCCCAGCTTCACCGCCGACGCTAACAGGGCGGCGCGGGTATTTTCCGGCAGGTTGGGGGCCGGTGTTTCTTCCACCACTTTCTGGTTACGGCGCTGTAATGAACAGTCGCGTTCGCCAAGGGCGATTACCTTGCCTTTACCATCGCCAAAGATTTGCACTTCAACATGGCGGGCGCGATCGATGCAGCGCTCTAGAAATACACCCGCGTCGCTGAAAAATTGTTCGCCCAGGCGGCGTACGCTTTCCCAGGCATTGCGCAGCGCATCGGCATCCGCGCAGCGTGTCAGACCGATACCGCCGCCGCCCGCGGTGCTTTTCAGCATCACCGGATAGCCAATGTTATCCGCCGCGCTCAGCGCTTCTTCCAGTGAGTTCAGTAACGGTGTACCGGGCGTCATTGGCACGCCAGCGGCGGCAGCCAGTTCACGGGCGCGATGTTTCAGGCCAAACTCACCGATTTGCTGCGCGGTTGGGCCGACAAAGACGATCCCGGCTTCTTCGCAGGCGGCGGCAAACGGCAGGCTTTCTGAAAGAAAGCCATATCCCGGCCAGATTGCCTGTGCGCCCGTTTCTTTGGCCGCCGCAAGGATTTTGTCGATGCGCAAATAGCTGTCGCTGGCTTTCTCGCCGCCCAGCGCAATGGCGAGGTCAGCGTCTTTAACATGTTGCGCATTCTTATCTGCGGCAGAATATATCGCTACGCTGGTGATGCCCAGTCGCTTTAGCGTACGAATGGCGCGACAGGCAATTTCGCCGCGGTTGGCGATCAGAACGGTATTAAACATGTGGGGTCTCCTTGCGGGCCAGCCAGTTGCGCCAGCCGCCAAATTCGGTAATGTCGGTGGCGTGTGCCAGCACGGCTGGTTCACAGATAAAACCTTTTACCTGTCGGCCATCGATCAGTTCCAACGTACCTATCCCTAATGGTGCGGGGATCTCCGCCACGAATTCGCCGAAGCGAGCCAGTGGGACATCCCACAATTCGACGATGACCGGGGCGCCGTCACGGCTTTTTACCAGGCCTGGCTTGGCAGGGGTGGTGTTGGCCAGAGCGTACAGGCGGTAGCAGGGGGCGGTTTTTGTCTCTTCAACCAGCACGGCATTGCGGCTGGTCAACTGGTGATTGAGTGGCATGCCGGTCAGGTGGGCGCCGACCACGGCAACCTGAACATGCAGTGCAGAGGCTGGCAGGGCGGGACGGATAGCCGGCAGGGCTTTGCCGGTCGCGCCAAGCGTGAGCGCCAACTGGGCCTGCCATTTTTGTCCGAGGGTCGCCAGGGCGCGGTCATACCAGGCCGGAGCAATCAACGTGATGCCCGCCGGCAGGCCATCTTCACGGAAGGGACCCGGTAGCGCCAGTGCGGACAGGTCAGCCAGATTAGTGAAGTTGGTATAGGTGCCAAACTGTGAGTTATAGCGCACCGGCTCTTCTTTCATCTCTTCCAGCGTGTGGATGGTCGGTGAGGTTGGCACCACCAGCGCATCAAACTGGCTGAGCGTCTGTTGGATCTGGCGGCTCAGTTCCGCCCGCAGGTATTCCGCTTTGTAAGCATCGACCGCGCTGTAGTTTTTTCCGTTGGCGACGATGCCATACACCACCGGATCCATCTCGTCTTTACGATCCAGCATCTGGCCTACGGCAGCGGTACGTTCCGCGACCCATGGGCCATAGTAGAGCTGCTCTGCTAACTGATGGAATAGGGAGAAATCAATCGGATGCAGTGTGGCGCCCATCGCCTGCAGGGCGACCAGTGATTTTTCCCACGCGGCTTCAGCCTGAGTATCGCCAAAGAAGGTTGGATGCGCCGGGATGGCCAGTCTGGGTGCGGTGGACAGCGCCGCGGGCGCCAGGCCTGGATTCACACGGGAATAGGCGTCGCTGGCGTCATAGCCGCCTGCACAGGTGGTGGCAAGAAACGCATCTTCCACTGTCAGCGCAAAGACCGAAATCGTGTCGTTCAGACGGCAAGCCGGAACCACGCCGGTGGCGGACAGCCAGCCTTTGGTTGGTTTCAGGCCGACGATATTATTGAATCCTGCGGGCACGCGTCCGGAACCCGCGGTATCGGTGCCCAGCGCAAAACACACCAGGCCGCGTGCGGTAACGGATGCGGAACCTGAGCTGGAACCGCCGCTGACATAGTCAGGATTAAAGGTGTTTTTCACCGCGCCAAAAGGGGAACGGGTGCCAACCAGGCCCGTCGCGTACTGATCGAGGTTGGTTTTACCCAGTACCACCGCACCTGCCGCTTTCAGATTCGCGACGGCGGTGGCATCCGCATCGGCCAGGTAGGTCAGCGCCGGGCAGGCTGCCGTGGTGGGCCAGCCTGCCACATCAATATTATCCTTCACCGCGAACGGCACGCCAAACAGCGGCAGCGAAGCCGGATTTTGCTGCCAGGCGGCCAACAGTGGTTCTATCTGAGCGCGGAGCTGAGCAGGCGTCGCGAGGTAAATCCAGGCGTTATCCTCGGCAGATAAAGTGGACAGCAGGGACTCAAGTGTTGCCAGCACATCCTGGGGATGTTGCTGATGGTGCTGCTGCCAGTCGTTCAGGGTGAAGCCAGTGGTCAGAGCCATAAGTTGAATTCCATCTTGTATACCAGTTGGTATTCAAGTAAGCAAAATCCATGCCATATGACTAACGTGATGAATTGGTAAGTAATTGTGATGGATTGGCCAATATTGTGCACAATAAGTGTGCAATGAATGAGCAAAAATGGGGCGTCAGGAGAGGGCGCGGAGTGGTTTGGCGCCTGGCGTTTTCAGACCGGGTAGCGGGAGTATGGATGGGCTAATAAAATGTCTCGCGCCAGGGATGGCGCGAGACGAGTGAGACAGGCAATAGCGGATTGACGTTTCTATGCTCCAGGTGCGACTAACGCGCCGGAGGTTTGAAGTATCACCTGCACTGACGCCGTATTATTTTTTACGCCATTTGCGCGTCAGCGGTTTTTCTATCTCAACAATCAGGAACAGCACGGCAGACACGGCCAGTGGAACTAACCAGAAGCTCAGCGGCAGCGGCACGGTGCCAAACAGCGTGTTCATAAACGGCAGGTAGATAATCGCCAACTGGAGCAGTACCAGCACGCCGCTCACTATCCATATTCCGCGGTTTTTCAACAGGCCGCGGCTCAGCGAGAAGCGCTCAGTGTCACGGCAGTTCAGCATGTATACCCACTGTGCGGTTACCAGAGTCTGTAACAGCGCGGTGCGGATAAATTCAGCGCTGTAGCCGCGAGGCTGAAGCCAGGCTTCCAGCATAAAGGCACTGACCGCAATCAGGATGCCCACAAAACCGACGCGCCAGATAGCATAACCATCCATAACGTGCCGTTTGGCGTCTCGTGGTTTCCGGCGCATCACATTTTTATCGGCTTTCTCAAAGGCCAGACCGAATGACAGCGTGGCGGATGTCGCCATGTTCATCCACAAAATCTGCACTGGCGTCAGCGGCAGCAGGTTGCCCATTAACATGGCAATGATAATCAACAGTCCCTGGGCCAGATTGGTTGGCATGATAAACAGAATGGTTTTCTTCAGGTTATCGTAGACGCGGCGGCCTTCCTTCACCGCGTTGGCGATGGTGGCGAAGTTGTCATCGGTGAGTACCATATCGGCGGCTTCTTTCGTCACCTCGGTCCCCTTGATGCCCATCGCGATGCCGACATCAGCCTGTTTCAGCGCCGGTGCATCGTTGACGCCATCACCGGTCATACCGACGACTTCACCTTTATCCTGCAACGCCTTGACCAGACGCAGCTTATGCTGTGGGCTGGTGCGGGCGAAGATATCGTAGCGGATCGCCGCATCGGCCAGTTCGCTGTCTGTCATGTGCTCCAATTGGTAGCCTGTCAGCGCGTTGCGACCATCGCCGATGCCCAGCATTCTGCCGATTGCCATCGCTGTTTCCTGATGGTCGCCGGTGATCATTTTCACGCGGATACCGGCACGATGGCAGTCGGCAATGGCCTCAACCGCTTCCGGCCGTGGTGGATCCATCATTGCGGCAATCCCGCAGAAAATCAGGCCGTTTTGCAGGCACTGGTGAGTCAGTGCGGACTGGTCGGCTGCAACGGGTTTACAGGCGCTGGCGACCATACGCAGACCTTCGCGGGCGAAGCGCGCAATCTCATGTTCCCAGTACTGCAGATCGAGGGGGGCGATGCCTTCCATCGTCATTTGCGATTCACACAGTTTCAGCAGCACATCCGGTGCGCCGGTCACTAAAATTTTGTCTTCCCCAGCAATTTGGTGGTGAGTCGCCATATATTTCCAGGCGGAGTCGAAAGGAATTTTATCAATGAGTTGAATTTCTTTCGCAGGCAAATGCCCTTTCGCCGCCAGTACCTTCAGTGCACCCGCAGTCGGACCGCCGGTAATGCTCCAGTTGCTCTGGGCATCCTGGATAATGGTGCTTTCATTACATAAATCGACGTTACGCAGGAACTGACTGAGCAGAGGATGTGCAGTTGGATCGATCGGCATTTGTCCGTCTTCGCTGAGGAAACGGCCTTCAGGACGATAGCTGTTGCCTTCCACCCGAAGGTTTTCACCCGCCAGCAGCACTGCTTTTACCGTCATTTCATTCATGGTCAGCGTGCCGGTCTTATCGCTGCATACCACCGTCATCGCACCCAGTGTTTCAACCGTAGGCAGCTTACGAATAATGGCTCGCTTACTGGCCATTGCTTGTACGCCAAGGGAGAGAATAATCGAGATGATTGCCGGCAGACCTTCGGGTACGGAGGCCACAGCCAGACCGATCAGCGACAACAGCAGTTCGCCCAATGGCATATCGCGCATCACCAGGCTGAAGACGAACAGGGAGGCCATCATTGCCAGAATTATCAGGAAAATCATGTTACCCAGCTTATCCATCTGTACCAGCAGCGGCGTGCGCAGCGGTTGGATGTCAGCCATCATATGGTTGATTTTCCCCAGTTCGGTTTTGCCGCCGGTCGCGATAACAATACCGGTGGCGCTGCCCGCACTGACGGTGGTGCCGGAGAAAGCCAGGTTGTCGCGATCACCAATCATCACTTCGGCTTCGATTATCGCGGTTTGCTTGGTGACGGCGGTGGATTCACCGGTCAGGATCGCCTCTTCAACCCGCAGATTATGGGCCTCAATCAGACGTAGATCGGCAGGGATGCGATCGCCTGCCCGCAGAATCACGATATCGCCGGTCACCAGTTCGCTGGCTTCAATGGTTTGTATCTGACCGTCGCGCATCACCTGTGTCTGGGTAGGCAGCATATTTTCAATGCTTTTCAGTGATTTTTCGGCGTTGTTTTCCTGCACGAAACCAATCAGTGCATTGATAACCGCCACGCCCAGGATCACCGCGGTATCCACCCAATGCCCCATGATGCCAGTTAACGCCGCAGCGACCAGCAACACATAGATCAATACATCGTTAAAATGGGCCAGAAAACGTATTAGCGCGTTTTTTCCTTCGCGCTGGGGCAGTTGGTTCGGGCCCTCTTCGGCCAGACGTTTTTTCGCTTCTTCCGCAGATAATCCTGTCGGAGCACTGGTTAATCTCTTCAGTACTGTTGCAGTATCGTAACGATACCAGTCAACGGTAGGTTTCTCGCAGGAAGAGGCTGGAGGTAATCGCGACATAGATATTCCTTCAGATAAGTTATTAAATTAAAAATTCGCTGATGGAAGCTATGTTGCAGGAACGATGATAAACACTTCGTGATCGCAACTCGTTTTTTCCAGCGATATGCTGAAGGTTTAATAACCGTTTAAAGTACGGTAGTGGAGTAAATATTTGTGCTTAAGATAGCGAGATGTGCTTAGCCTGGTTAGCATAAAGGATGTTGCATGAGTCATAACCGTATAAAGCGAGGCGTTAACGTGGGGAAAGTCATGGTAGACAAGTGGCAGTTGTGGATAGCAGGAGCCTGTTTAACCGTTATTACAGGTATGGCACATGCGGACTCTCTGGATGCGCAACGTAGCCGTTATCTGCAAATCAAGCAGGCATGGGACAGCAATCAAATGGAGACGGTGGCACAGTTGATGCCCACGTTGCGAGATTATCCCCTTTATCCTTACCTTGAATATCGTCAATTAGCGCAGGACCTGGATCAACAAAGCAGTTTTGTAATTGCAGACTTCATCAAAAAATATCCGACCTTACCACCAGTCAGCTCCCTCTCGGCGCGTTTCGTTAACGAGCTGGCCCGCCGTCAGGACTGGCGAGGGCTGTTGGTGTTTAGTCCTGTTCCGCCAAAACCGGTAGCGGCGCGCTGTAACTGGTATTACGCCAAGTGGGCAACCGGTCAGCAACAAGTGGCTTATGACGGCGCTAAGTCTGTCTGGCTGCGTGGTACCACGACACCGACGGCTTGTGACAAGCTGTTCAGTGTCTGGCAGGGCGCGGGGCAACAAACACCGATCACCACCCTGGAACGTATTCGTCTGGCAATGAAGGAGGGAAATACCAGTCTGGTTAATGCTCTCGCCAGGCAGCTCCCGGCGGATTACCAGACCATGGCTAACGCGGTGATGGATTTGCAGAACAATCCGCAAAATGTGGAATCCTTTGCCCGCAATGTCGGCCCAACTGATTTTACCCGCCAGGCGACCTCTATCGCTTTTGAGCGCGTGGCGCGTGACGATGTTGAAAATGCCCGCACGATGATCCCCACCCTGGTTCGCTTGCAGAAAATGAGTGAGCAGGAAGAGCAGGCGCTGAAAGAGACCGTGGCCTGGCGGCTGATGGGGAATGATGTCACTTCAGAGCAGGCGCACTGGCGCGATGATGTGGTGATGCGCAGCAATTCCACCTCGCTGATTGAACGGCGGGTCAGAATGTCGCTGGGCAATAATGACCGGCGAGGCTTGAACACCTGGATAGCTCGTCTGCCGGTGGAAGCGAAAGAGAAGGATGAGTGGCAGTACTGGCAGGCCGACTTATTGTTCGGCGAAGGCCGTAAAGATGAGGCTGAGACCATCCTGCGTAAATTAATGCAGGAGCGGGGTTTCTACCCAATGGTGGCCGCGCAACGGTTGGGGGTGGATTACACCATGCAAATCGATAAAGCGCCGGAGCCGGACAGCAGCCTGACTCAGGGGACAGAAATTGCCCGTGTGCGTGAGTTGATGTACTGGGGAATGGACAACCTGGCCCGTACGGAGTGGCGTTACCTTGTTGCCAGTAAAACCAGTCGCCAGCAACAGCAACTGGCACACTATGCTCGTGAGCAAAACTGGTGGGATCTGAGTGTGCAGGCGACCATTGTGGGTAAGTTGTGGAACAGCCTGCAGGAGCGCTTTCCGCTGGCGTATCAGCCGCAATTCAACCGTTACAGTCAGGGAAAAGCGATTCCGGTTAGCTATGCGATGGCCATCGCCCGTCAGGAAAGCGCCTGGAATCCGAAAGCCCGCTCGCCGGTTGGCGCTTCTGGTCTGATGCAGATCATGCCTGCCACGGCGCAGCATACGGTGAAGGTTTACAGTTTGCCTGGCTACAGTAACAGTAGTCAGTTGCTGGATCCGGAAACCAATATTCAGATTGGTACGCAGTATCTGGAATCGGTTTACCAGCAGTTCGGCCAGAACCGTATCTTTTCCTCGGCAGCCTACAACGCGGGGCCGTCACGCGTCCGACGCTGGCTGAGCAACAGTGCCGGACGGCTGGATTCTGTGGCTTTTATTGAAACGATTCCATTCTCGGAAACGCGTGGTTACGTGAAGAACGTGCTGGCCTATGACGCTTACTACCGTCATTTCATGGATAAACAGGACAAAATTCTATCCGACAGCGAGTGGCAGCGCCGCTATTGATCTGCGGTGGCTTGTGCTATGCTGATGTACTCGTTGACGAGTATGGGCTACACATGAGCGAATCTTCCGTACCCTTAACCATGGAACCGCACAATGAAGAGTGGCAGCGTTTTGTAACGCTGCTGCAACGTGCTTTTAAAGACGAGCTGCATTTGCCGCTGTTGCAACTGATGATGACGCCGGATGAGCGCGAAGCGCTGGGTACGCGTCTACGGATTATTGAAGAATTGATGCGCGGCGCATTAAGTCAGCGTGAGCTGAAAAATGATCTGGGCGTGGGCATTGCGACGATTACGCGAGGTTCGAACAGTCTGAAAAGCGCGCCGCCAGCGTTGAAGGCGTGGCTGGAGGCGCAGTTGCTCAGTGGCTCAGATACGCTCTGATTCGTGCGCTTTCCATTGGTAGATATCATTATGAAACGGGCACAATGCAAGGATGAGTGCCTGATGATACACGCTGGTGCGCGTCAGATGTCCGGCGGTAAATACCCCAATAGCGCCGCCCTGGTGCTTGATGTTTTCAATGCCGGTCAGATGTGCCATCTCTTCACCCAGTTCACGGCCTTCATGGATGCCTTTCATCACCACGGCAGGTAGTGTAAAACTGGCGGAACGAGATTCTCCGCGCAGTTTATGGTTTTCCACGACTATCCACGCAAAGGCGTTGTCGTCTTCGATACCGGCTTCAATGGCTACCCAGAAATTGGCTTCCGGACGGACCTGGCGAGCATTCATGACGCGCTGACGTGCGCCAGTTCTCGTTTCACCATTTGTCAGGGGCTGGAGTGCGACGCCACTGTCGACCTCGACCCCCTCAATCTGGCAAGATCCCGCTCCGAAGATATCGCTGAATGCCTGATAAATTGCCTTAATTTTGGCTGGATTGGTGGTAGCAGCGACAACATGGTACATAATTGTTTGAACCCTTTACGCAAATTTGTCGCAGTATAACGGAAAATAGCAATGTTACAGGTCTATCTTGTTCGCCACGGGGAAACACTATGGAATGCAGCGCGACGCATTCAAGGGCAGTCGGACAGCGCGCTGACTGCAAAAGGAGAGCAGCAGGCATATCAGGTGGGGGAGCGGGTAAAGAATCTCGGTATCACCCACGTTATCTCCAGTGATTTGGGACGCACAAAGCGTACGGCTGAAATTATTGCTGATGCTTGTGGTTGCAATGTTACGTTTGACCCGCGTCTGCGCGAACTGAACATGGGCGTGCTGGAGCAACGGCCGATTGATTCGCTAACGGAAGAAGAAGAGCGGTGGCGCAAGACGCTGGTGGATGGAACGGAAAATGGCCGTATCCCCAATGGTGAATCGATGGCGGAAATGGCGGCCCGGATGCATGAAGCGTTGAATGCCTGCCTCAAGCTGCCTAAGGGGAGTCGTCCGCTGTTGGTTAGCCACGGGATGGCGCTGGGCGTGCTGGTCAGTACATTGCTGGGGCTGCCGGCCCATGCTGAGCGTCGTCTACGTTTACGCAACTGCTCAATTTCCCGCGTGGATCACCAAAAAAGCGCCTGGCTGGCTGAGGGGTGGGTGGTAGAAACCGCAGGGGATGTCTCGCATCTGGCGTTGCCTGCGCTGGACGAATTACAGCGTTGAAATACTCTGCATACTGCCAGTGGCAGGGACGTTGATTGTAGCCTGGATGTTCACGGGACTTATTTGAGCAAACGCGCCATGATCAATGGGCCATACACCTGCCATGAATTTATTCTGATGGGGGCGTACTGATCGGTTTGTTGTTCGCTGCCGTCAGATTCTGATTCATTCTGACGGCCTTATCTCTTGCGAAGCTGACGAGCAGACCTGTTCAAAAACGCAGTGAGTATTTTGTTCTTATCACCCGAATTATTTTGGCCATGATCACGCCGTTTTTGAATCTGCCAGCGTACGGATTGGGATCAGATACTCGCAGTGGATATCCGCTGGCGGCTCGTGGGGGGTTATCCCCCCATGGGTATAGAAGCGCTCGATATCCTGGCCCTGGCGGCGTGTCAGCTGTAATGTCGGCATGCAGGTGCCGTAGAGCAACAGGATAAAATCTTGCAAATTTTTGCGGGGCCCTTCGTAAGTAAACTGCACGTATTCTCCGCCTTCCAGTAATACCGTCTGGGTTGACTGCATCGGCTGTGACAACTGGTCTGAAGGTACCGCGGTGGTATACAGGATCTCCTGCTCGTCGTCTTTTTCCACACTGGGACGAGCCTGATGTAGGCCGTATAACACCGGAGGCACCTTATCCCTTTCCGTCAGGAACTGATTCCAGAAGTGATGGCGCATCTCGTCCCGGTAGCTGGAGATTTGCTCCAGAGTACAGGTGTAGTTCTGTGTTTGCCCGATCAGCACGGTTTCCGGCAGGGTAACATAGGTCGCTTCCGGCACGTTGAAGTCGTCCAGTCGAATGGGCGGACGCAGCCCGAATGAGTTCCAGTCTGACGAACGGCGGTAGTAAGCCGGGGTCTGGTTGAACTGTTTCTTGAACGCACGGGTAAACGTCTGCTGTGAGTCAAAGCGATACTGTAAGGCAATGTCCAGAATTGGACGGCTGGTCAGACGGAGTGCCACAGCGGCTTTTGACAGTCGACGGGCGCGAATATAAGCACCAATCGCGTGTCCTGTGACTTCCTTAAACATGCGTTGCAAATGCCATTTTGAATAACCAGCCTTAGTGGCCACATTGTCCAGGGACAGGGGTTGGTCAAGGTGGCTTTCAAGCCAGGTTAGCAAGTCACGGATGATACCGGCTTGATCCATAAATCGTCCTCATCCTACTCAAAATTGGTGCAATGGAAAAAATTTCACGTCGCACTAACGTCACATACACACGGTTTTTTACAGCGCTAACTATGTTATACCAGTATGAGCCAAATCTGCAGTGATTGTCTCCACCTGTGCGAAAACCTTAAGTGTTAAGGCGGTTTTAACTTACAATGTCCTCTATTTTCTTTACAATGGTAACGTTATGGCAATGAGAAAATTGTTAATAGTCACTTCGGTAATATTAACATCCTTTTCCACCCAGGCAGAAGAGGTGGGGTCTGTTGATACGGTATTCAAAATGTTTGGGCCAGATCATAAAATTGTTGTTGAAGCGTTTGATGACCCGGACGTAAAAAATGTAACTTGTTATATCAGTCGGGCAAAAACCGGTGGTATCAAGGGAGGTCTGGGTCTGGCGGAAGATACCGCCGACGCAGCCATTTCCTGTCAGCAGGTTGGCCCGGTCGAACTCAGCGATGATATTGTCCAGGGGAAATCAGAGGGCGAGGTGGTATTTCGTAAGCGTACGTCCCTGGTGTTTAAAAAACTGCAGGTGGTACGGTTTTATGATAAAAAACGTAATACGCTGATTTATCTGAGTTATTCCGATAAGGTTGTGGATGGGTCGCCTAAAAATGCCCTGAGTGCCGTACCCATTATTCCGTGGAATAAATAATCTGGAAAGAAAAGGGCCAGAAGAATGGCCCTTTTGCTGTCAAGCTCAATGCTGAGACTTAGTCTTGTAAATCACCGCAGAAACGATAGCCTTCGCCGTGGATGGTGGCGATAATTTCTGGTGTATCCGGCGTGGATTCGAAATGCTTACGAATACGACGGATAGTCACATCTACAGTGCGGTCATGCGGCTTCAGTTCGCGGCCTGTCATTTTTTTCAACAGGTCTGCACGGGTCTGGATCTTGCCTGGGTTTTCACAAAAGTGCAGCATGGCGCGAAACTCACTGCGCGGCAACTTGTACTGCTCGCCCTGTGGGCTGATCAGCGAACGGCTATTGATATCCAGCTCCCAACCGTTGAAGCGATAGCTTTCAACCAGTTTACGCTCTTCGCTTTGCGGTGCCAGATTCATGGTTCGCGACAGTAGGTTACGGGCGCGGATAGTCAGTTCTCGTGGGTTGAACGGTTTGGTAATGTAATCATCAGCACCAATTTCCAGACCCAGGATCTTGTCGACTTCGTTATCGCGTCCGGTCAGAAACATCAAGGCCACATTGGCTTGCTCACGTAATTCACGTGCCAACAGCAGGCCATTTTTACCAGGCAAATTGATATCCATGATTACCAGATTGACATCATTTTCAGTCAAGACCTGATGCATTTCTGCGCCATCCGTAGCTTCATAAACCATGTAGCCTTCGGCCTCAAAAATACTTTTGAGAGTATTACGAGTAACTAGTTCGTCTTCAACGATAAGTATGTGCGGGGTCTGCATGTGTTCGCTACCTAAATTGCCAACAAAACGATATGGGGCATACAACGGCTAAATAACCTGCTATAAAACAGGGGCATTATCATGCGTATTTCAGTCGTCGTACAGAATATGTTCAAAAGCCATCAAAGACCGGGCAGTGTAATCTGTCGATAAGGGCTTATCCCCGTCACGGCACGATCAAAATGGCGTATATCCTAACCTCATTAACAGCGACATAACAGCACAAGCCACAAGCAACCAGCGATAATTAAGGCTTAATTGACTTATATCAAACCAATTGTAGCACGTTAACTCATTTATGAAAAACCCTTCATGGAATGCTGGTTTAGCTCACAAAATTGATTATTTAGTGGGTATTGGGTCGGACTCTTCTGGAGAGTGGATAGCTAAAATTTAACATTTATTAATTGTTTGAAGTAAATAGGATTATAGAGAGATAAATGTTTTTATCTCTGATTTAAGAGAAAATATGTCATATCTTTTGGTTATAACAGATTAGTATTTTTGACTCATGTTTAAAAATTGTTAAATGGTACATCGTGTTTTTTTAATCTCTCGTCCGTGTCAATATTGCCGCCTTTGAACGACCAGCAGGCAATTCTGTGTTCTTCTTAATTACGGCTATCCTCTGATCATACTGAAATGGATAAATTCTGGATCAGGATAATGCCATGCCCGAAGAGGCGTTGATGGCCTCGCCCAGTGATTGGAATGGCCGGTCCACAGGCGTCGTGGTGAGCAGAAAAGTGTTTGGATAAAAGGCCTGGTGAGTTCGTATTTTTTAGAAAAATATTCTGTTTTTTTTTATTTTTTTAATGTGTCGTGACGATTTTGAGCAAAAATATGACAAGATTTCGGGGGCCGGCTATTAGCACTGGACGGTCGTCGGGCGATAAAAAAATTGACTTGTAAGGGCGTTTGCTTTACTTCTGATACTCGACAGAATTCACAGACAGACGATAAATTTACCATGCGTACAAACAGCCGGATGACAACCATCATTATTATCACCACCATTACTACAGGTAACGGTGTGGGCTGACGCATTCAGGAAAAACAAAAAAAAGCCCGCACCTAAACAGTGCGGGCTTTTTTTTCGGCGAAAATTCAGGAGAGTTTGAAAATGCGAGTGCTGAAATTCGGTGGAACTTCAGTAGCCAATGCGGAAAGATTTTTGCGCGTGGCTGACATTTTGGAAAGTAATGCGCAGCAGGGACAAGTTGCTACCGTATTGTCTGCGCCAGCAAAAATTACTAACCATCTGGTGGCGATGATTGAGAAGACCATCAGCGGACAGGATGCACAAGCGAATATTCGCGATGCGGAGGGCATTTTCGCGGCGTTGTTGCAGGGGCTGGCGACGGCGCAACCGGGGTTCAACTATGACAGGTTGAAAGCGGTGGTGGACGAGGAGTTCGTCCAGTTAAAACAGGTTTTGCATGGTATCAGCCTACTGGGCCAGTGTCCGGACCGTGTGAACGCCGCTATTATTTGCCGCGGCGAGAAGCTCTCTATCGCGATTATGGCGGCTCTGCTGCAGGCGCGAGGTCATGGCGTCAGCGTTATCGATCCCGTCGAGAAGCTGCTGGCTGTAGGGCATTATCTGGAATCCACCGTTGATATTCCTGAATCAACCCGGCGAATCGCCGCCAGTAAAATCCCGGCAGAAAACATGATATTGATGGCGGGTTTCACCGCCGGTAATGATAAAGGCGAACTGGTGGTGCTGGGACGTAACGGTTCCGATTATTCTGCCGCTGTGCTGGCGGCTTGCCTGCGCGCCGACTGCTGCGAAATCTGGACTGACGTTGATGGGGTGTATACATGCGATCCGCGCCAGGTGCCAGATGCCAGACTCCTCAAATCGATGTCTTATCGGGAGGCAATGGAGCTGTCCTACTTTGGCGCAAAAGTGTTGCATCCCCGTACCATCGCGCCAATTGCCCAGTTCCAGATCCCCTGCCGGATTAAAAATACGGCTAATCCGCAGGCGCCGGGTACGTTAATCGGTGGTAATAGTCCGGATGACGATAATCCGGTGAAGGGGATTACCAACCTCAATAATATGGTGATGTTCAACGTTTCCGGCCCGGGGATGAAAGGCATGATCGGCATGGCGGCCCGGGTGTTTGCGACCATGTCACGCAGCGGTATTTCCGTGGTATTGATAACGCAATCCTCTTCTGAATACAGCATTAGCTTTTGCGTGCCGCAGAGCGACTTGCAGCGGGCGCGTCGCGTGCTGGAAGATGAATTCTATCTGGAATTGAAAGATGGTCTGCTGGAGCCATTGGACGTGATGGAAAATCTGGCGGTTATCTCCGTGGTCGGTGATGGCATGCGTACTCAGCGGGGGATTTCGGCTAAATTCTTCTCGGCGCTGGCGCGGGCCAATATTAATATCATAGCGATTGCGCAGGGCTCGTCTGAGCGATCCATTTCAGTGGTGGTGAATAACGAAGATGTCACTACCGGTGTGCGGGTTGTACACCAGATGCTGTTTGCTACCGATCAAGTGATAGAAGTGTTTGTTATCGGCGTGGGTGGCGTGGGTGCGGCGCTGATCGAACAGTTGCATCGTCAGCAGGCCTGGTTGAAGAATAAACACATCGACCTGCGAGTCTGCGGCATCGCTAACTCAAAAGCGTTGCTGACCCATGTTCATGGCATTGTACTGGATAACTGGAAAGAGGCATTACAGCAAGCGAAAGAACCCTTTAATTTGCCGCGTCTGAACCGCCTGGTGAAAGAGTATCATTTGCTTAATCCGGTGATTGTTGACTGTACCTCCAGCCAGGCATTAGCCGACCAGTATGCGGATTTCCTCGCGGATGGTTTCCATGTGGTGACGCCGAATAAAAAGGCCAACACGTCTTCATATCATTACTATCAGCAAATACGTGCGGCGGCGGCGAAATCACGTCGAAAATTCCTGTACGATACCAATGTGGGCGCGGGCCTGCCGGTTATCGAAAACTTGCAAAATCTGTTGAATGCCGGTGATGAGTTGCTGCGTTTCTCCGGTATTCTTTCCGGTTCGCTGTCCTTTATTTTTGGTCAGTTGGATGAAGGCGTTTCACTGTCAGACGCCACCAAAATGGCGCGTGAAATGGGCTTTACCGAGCCGGACCCGCGTGATGACCTTTCCGGAATGGATGTGGCGCGCAAACTGCTGATCCTGGCGCGTGAAGCGGGTTATCAGTTGGAACTGAGCGACATTGAGATTGAGGCTATCCTGCCAGAAGAGTTCATCGCCATTAACGACGTGGAAACCTTTATGGCCCGGTTGCCGGAGCTCGATAATATTTTTGCTTCCCGTGTGGCCAGTGCGGCAAAAGAGGGTAAAGTGCTGCGTTTCGTCGGGGTCATTGAAGAAGGTGGGCGCTGTCGGGTAAAAGTTGATGCGGTGGACGGCAATGATCCACTGTATAAAGTGAAAAACGGCGAGAATGCGCTGGCTTTCTATAGTCGTTATTATCAGCCTATTCCGTTGGTTCTGCGCGGTTACGGTGCGGGTAATGATGTGACTGCCGCAGGTGTGTTCGCCGATCTACTGCGAACCTTGTCATGGAAGTTGGGAGTTTAACAATGGTCAAGATTTATGCCCCTGCCTCAATCGGCAATGTGAGCGTGGGCTTTGATGTGCTGGGCGCGGCCGTTTCCCCGGTGGATGGTTCGTTGCTGGGGGATTGTGTGACGGTGGAAGCGGCCAGTGAGTTCAGCTTACGCAACGAGGGGCGCTTTGTCAGCAAGCTGCCGACGAACCCGCAGGCAAATATTGTCTGGCAGTGCTGGGACCGTTTCTGTAACGCTATTGGCAAACGGGTTCCGGTGGCGATGACGCTGGAAAAAAACATGCCAATTGGTTCCGGTCTGGGTTCCAGCGCCTGTTCAGTGGTGGCGGGTTTAATGGCGATGAACGAACACTGTGGTAAGCCGCTGAATGAGACTGAACTGCTGGTACTGATGGGCGAACTGGAAGGGCGGATTTCCGGCAGTGTGCATTATGATAACGTCGCGCCTTGCTTCCTTGGCGGTATGCAACTGATGCTGGAAGAAAATGGCATTATCAGCCAGCAAGTGCCGGATTTTGAGCACTGGTTATGGGTGATGGCTTACCCAGGCATCAAGGTTTCCACAGCGGAAGCTCGGGCTATTCTGCCAGCGGAATACCGCAAAGAAGACATTATTAAACATGGTCGCTATCTGGGCGGATTTATTCATGCCTGCCATACACAGCAGCCTGAACTGGCGGTGAAGCTGATGCGGGATGTGATCGCCGAGCCATACCGCACTAAACTTTTACCGGGGTTTGCTGAAGCCCGTCAGGCGCTTAATCATATCGGCGCTCTGGCCTGCGGCATTTCTGGCTCCGGTCCAACGTTGTTTGCCGTCAGCGATCAAGCGGATACGGCTCAGCACATGGCAGACTGGCTTCGTCAGCACTATCTACAAAATGATGAAGGCTTCGTTCATATTTGCCGCATTGACACGGCAGGCGCACGTAAACTGGGATAACGCATGAAACTGTATAATCTAAAGGATCATAACGAGCAGGTGAGCTTCTCGCAGGCGGTGAAACAGGGATTGGGCAAACAGCAGGGGCTGTTTTTCCCACTTGAGTTGCCTGAGTTTGAGCTGACCGATATTGACGAGATGCTCGACATGGATTTCGTCAGCCGGAGTAGCAAAATTCTCTCGGCTTTTATCGGTGACGAAATTGCGCCGCATCAATTGCATGAGCGCCTGAAAAGTGCGTTTACTTTCCCCGCCCCGGTGACCAAAGTCACCGATGATATCTCTTCGCTGGAACTGTTCCATGGCCCGACGCTGGCTTTTAAAGATTTCGGTGGCCGCTTTATGGCCCAGATGCTGTCCTGGGCTAGCGAAGCCGATGAGAAGATAACCATTCTGACCGCGACCTCTGGCGATACCGGGGCCGCTGTCGCCCATGCTTTCTACGGGATGGATAACGTGCGCGTGGTTATCCTCTATCCGCAAGGCAAAATCAGCCCGTTGCAGGAAAAATTGTTCTGTACGCTGGGCGGCAATATCCAGACCATCGCGATTGATGGCGATTTTGACGCCTGTCAGGCGCTGGTCAAACAAGCCTTTGATGATCAGTTGTTGAAAAAAGCTATTGGCCTCAACTCCGCCAACTCAATCAATATCAGTCGTTTGCTGGCGCAGATTTGCTATTACTTCGAAGCCGTGGCCCAGCTACCACAGGAAAAACGTAACCAACTGGTGATTTCCGTCCCGAGTGGTAATTTTGGCGATCTGACGGCAGGTTTGCTGGCGAAATCCCTGGGATTGCCAGTGAAGCGTTTTATCGCCGCCACCAACACTAACGATACCGTTCCCCGGTTCCTGGCTGAGGGTGAGTGGCGACCCAATGCCACGGTTGCCACGTTGTCGAATGCGATGGATGTCAGCCAGCCGAACAACTGGCCGCGCGTGGAGGAAATTTTCCGTCGTAAAACCTGGCGGTTGACTGATTTGGGCTACGGTGCGGTAGATGATGAAACCACCAAAACCACCCTTCGTGAACTGGCCTCGCTGGGGTATATCTCTGAGCCTCATGCGGCTATCGCTTATCGTCTGTTACGCGATCAACTGCAGGAAGGGGAGTTTGGTCTGTTCCTGGGAACGGCTCATCCGGCGAAATTTAAGGAGAGCGTGGAAGCGATCCTCGGTCAGACATTGTCCCTGCCAGAAGCATTAGCTGAACGCGCTAATCTGCCGCTATTGTCACATCAGATGGCGGCGAATTTTGCTGAACTGCGTGCGTTCTTGCTGCACAAATAAGCCCGCCGGCCCTGACTATCTGGTCAGGGCCTTTTCAGCACGGTATTTCTTGAATCATTTCAGCCTCAGGATAAAAAGCGTGAACAGATCTGACCCCGAAGAAGCGAGGTCAGCAGGCTGAATCACGCAGTATGCGCAGGTGCGCTGTCCCGCCGGACCGTAGCCAGCAGCACCGGTGCTCTGTCGCATGAGGGGGAGCATCAGGCCATTTCTGGGCGTTTGAACACCAGCTCATGGTCGCTGCTTTCGTCCGCAGCAAAACAATAGCCATCCACATCGAATTGCTGCAGCTGCGCTGGTTTCGTCAGACGGTGGGTAATAATGTAACGACTCATCAGGCCGCGCGCCTTTTTGGCATAGAAACTGATTACCTTGAATTTGCCGTTTTTCTCATCCAGGAACACCGGCTTGATGATGCGACCCTGCAGTTTTTTCGGCTGCACGGCTTTGAAATATTCGTCGGAAGCCAGGTTTATCAGTATATCGTCCCCCTGCTCGGCGAGCGCCGCATTCAGCGCATCAGTCAGGCGTTCTCCCCAGAAGCTGTAGAGATCTTTCCCGGCTGGATTTTCCAGTTTGACGCCCATTTCCAGACGGTACGGCTGCATCAGATCCAACGGGCGTAGCAGGCCATACAGGCCAGATAACATGCGCAGATGCTGCTGAGCGAAATCGAAATCTTTTTCGTTGAAGGTTTCAGCCTGCAGGCCGGTGTAAACGTCCCCTTTAAACGCCAGGATAGCCTGACGAGCGTTGTCCGGCGTAAAGGGCGTTTGCCAGTTTTGGAAACGTCCCGCGTTTAAATCAGCCAGCTTGTCGCTGATGCTCATCAGTGAGCCAATCTGCCGGGGCGTGAGTTTTCGCGCCACCGCAATCAGTTTGTGGGCATCATCCAGCAGCGCCGGTTGGGTGAAACGGTCGGTGGCCAGCGGACTGGTAAAATCCAGCGTTTTAGCCGGGGAGATAACCATCAACATGACAGGATCCTTATAACAACGCCCGATAAGGCAACAATGAGCAAGGCGCTACTGTAACAAAAAAGGGCGATGAAAAGATAAATCGCTGCCATTGCCGCCACTTATTTCCGGCGACGGATGAGGTGCCTGTCAGGCTAATTTAGCACTCAGTGGCCTCATGGCAACCTTACCTTGCATGGCAGGTGGCGCGTGATATCATCCATTACAGAGATATTCAAGACCCCGATAACGCTACTTTGATGAGAATGACAACTATGACGGACAAACTGACTTCCCTGCGTCAACTCACTACCGTGGTTGCTGACACCGGCGACATTGCCGCGATGAAGCTGTACCAGCCACAAGATGCCACCACCAACCCTTCCCTGATCCTGAGCGCCGCACAGCTTCCTGAATACCGTAAGTTGATTGACGAGGCGGTAGCCTGGGCTCGCCAGCAGAGCAGCAAGAAGGAAGAGCAGATTCAGTATGCTGCGGATAAGCTGGCCGTGAACATCGGGCTGGAAATCCTCAAGCTGGTGCCTGGTCGCATTTCTACCGAAGTGGATGCCCGTCTGTCATATGATACTGAAGGCAGTATTAATAAAGCGCGTTCTCTGATCAAATTGTATAACGACGCCGGTATCAGTAACGATCGTATCCTGATCAAACTGGCCTCAACCTGGCAGGGGATCCGCGCGGCGGAGCAACTGGAAAAAGAAGGTATCAACTGTAACCTGACGCTGTTGTTCTCCTTTGCTCAGGCGCGGGCGTGTGCAGAAGCCGGCGTGTATCTGATTTCTCCGTTCGTCGGCCGTATCCTGGACTGGTACAAAGCCAATACCGACAAGAAAGAGTATGCCGCGCATGAAGATCCCGGCGTGGTTTCGGTGTCTGAAATCTACAAATATTATAAGCAGCATGGTTACGAGACCGTGGTGATGGGTGCCAGCTTCCGTAACATTGGCGAAATCATCGAGCTGGCGGGGTGTGACCGTCTGACTATCTCCCCAGGCTTACTGAAAGAACTGGCCGAGAGCGAAGGTACGCTGGAGCGTAAACTGTTCTGGAGCGGAGACGTGAAAGCGCGTCCGGCGAAAATGACCGAATCTGAATTCCTGTGGCAGCACAATCAGGATCCAATGGCAGTGGACAAACTGGCGCAGGGCATCCGTAACTTTGCCATCGACCAGGGCAAACTGGACAAGATGATCGCTGACTTGCTGTAAGTAAAGTATGTCGTGGCTGGGGATTCCCGGCCACGCTTTTCCCTCGCTGTACATCCTGCGTTGCAATGTTTATGCTTTCTCTTCAATTCCCCTTATAATCCCGCGTCCGCGTACCTCAGATGGTCGCAATCACGGTGACGACACGATGAATACATTACGCATAGGATTAATTTCTGTTTCCGATCGCGCCGCCAATGGCATTTACCAGGACCAGGGGTTGCCTGCGCTGGAAGCATGGCTGGCCCAGGCTCTGACTACCCCGTTCACCCTGGAAAAGCGCCTGGTGCCGGATGAGCAATCAATCATTGAGCAGACGATCTGTGAGCTGGTGGATGAGTTGTTCTGCCATCTGATACTGACCACGGGCGGTACAGGTCCGGCACGGCGTGATGTCACACCCGACGCCACACTGGCGATCGCCGATCGGGAGATGCCGGGTTTTGGTGAGCAAATGCGCCAGATAAGTTTACACTTTGTGCCGACCGCGCTCCTTTCACGTCAGGTGGGGGTCATCCGTAAACAGTCGTTGATCATCAATTTGCCGGGCCAGCCGAAATCGATCAAAGAAACTCTGGAAGGGTTGAAGGACGCGGAAGGACGGGTACACGTTCACGGTATTTTTGCTAGCGTACCGTATTGTATCCAACTGCTGGAGGGGCCCTATGTGGAGACCAATGCGGCGGTGGTAGCAGCATTTCGTCCTAAAAGCGCCCGACGCGAGACAAACAGCTAAAAATTATCTGATTCAGGCATAAAATTCAGCACCTCTGGTGTGGCGAAAAATGAACGCTATAGTACGTTCAGCTTTACAGTTTCTGATGAGACTTTTTTTCCACTTCGGGATGCGCCTGAATCAATATGAAAGCCGACAATATGCGCCGGTTGAACTGGCAGGATTACCAAACCCTCTCTCTGGCGGCGCTGGGTGGCGCGCTGGAGTTCTACGACTTCATCATTTTTGTATTTTTCGCCGCGGTGATTGGCAATCTCTTTTTCCCTGCGGATATTCCCGACTGGCTCCGTCAGGTGCAGACTTTTTCGATTTTCGCCGCCGGTTATTTAGCCCGTCCCCTGGGGGGAATAATTATGGCGCATTTTGGCGACAGTAAAGGGCGTAAGAAGATGTTCAGCCTCAGTATCCTGCTGATGGCGTTGCCAACACTGGCGATGGGCTTGCTGCCCACTTATGACACGCTCGGTATTACGGCGCCGGTTCTGCTGCTGTTGCTGCGTGTGCTACAGGGGGCTGCGGTAGGCGGTGAAGTCCCCGGCGCCTGGGTATTTGTTGCCGAACACGTGCCGGAGAAGCGCATCGGTTTTGCCTGTGGCATGCTGACCGCGGGGTTGACGATCGGGATCCTGTTGGGGTCGGTGGTCGCCACCCTGATTAATAAAGGTTTTAGTCCGCATGGTATTGTTGCAGGCGGCTGGCGTATACCTTTCCTGCTGGGCGGCGTGTTTGGACTGATCACGATGTATCTGCGCCGTTGGCTCAAGGAAACCCCGATTTTTATTGAGCTTGAGGCGCGTAAGGCCCTGGCGAGAGAACTGCCGCTGAAAGCAGTGATAGTGAATCACAAGAAAGAAGTCGTGGTGTGTATGTTGTTGACCTGGCTGCTTTCGGCGGGGATTGTGGTGGTTATTCTGATGACGCCAGCCTGGCTACAAAAAGTGTACGGTATCGCCACGGCTCAGGCACTGCAGGCTAACAGCCTCGCGACTATCGCCCTGATCGCCGGTTGTCTCAGTGCGGGACTGTCTGCTGATCGCTTTGGCGCCAGCAAGACATTTGTTTTTGGTAGCGTGCTGTTGGCGGTCTGTAGCTGGGTGTTTTACCGGACGGTAGGTGAGCATCCGCACTGGCTTTTCGCCAGTTATGCTCTGGTGGGGTACAGCGTGGGAGTGGTGGGTGCGGTACCTTATGTGATGGTGCGGGCGTTCCCGGCAGCAGTGCGGTTTAGCGGTATTTCCTTCTCTTACAATGTCGCCTATGCCATTTTTGGTGGTTTGACCCCTATTTTCGTCACGCTAATCATGGCCGTGACGCCACTGGCGCCCGCTTATTATATACTGGCGTTGTCCGTTATCGGGGTACTGCTGGGGAGCTGGCTACGGCGTGATTTTGCTTATCGTGACCGGGGTGAGCGAGTCGACAGTTACAGTTAAAATAAATTTGCGTGGACTGATTCAGCACCGGGTCATGGCCCGCAGAACGAGCCATGACCCGGGCAACAGAGCGCTTTATGCGCGACAGTTTCTGAAACTGCGCTGCCGGGTTCTATACCTGACGCATTTCTTCGCTTAGCGGCGTGGCGTGAACCAATTCGCCGATCGGCAGCAACTGACGACCTCGTTGCTCATTGATCACGTCGGCCATCGCCAGATAAATCGCGCTGGCACCGCAGAGAATGCCCTCATAACCGGCGAAAATGATCACACGATGATTACCGCTGATGTTGCCATAAGCCAGCAGGGCGAACAGGACAGTCAGGCTGGCAAAAACGAACTGCAACGCGCGATTACTGCTCAGGGTGCCAAAAAACATAAACAGGGTGAATACGCCCCACAGCGCCAGATACATCCCCAACATAGTGGCATCGGCCGGTTCAGCCAGATTCATTCTCGGCAGCACAAAAATACCGACCAGACTTAACCAAAAACAGCCGTAAGAGGTAAACGCGGTCAGACCAAAGGTATTGCCTTTTTTATATTCCAGCAGGCCCGCGAGGATCTGCGCCAGCCCGCCAAAGAAAATGCCCATACTGATAATGGCCGAGTTCATCGGGAAAAAACCGGCGTTGTGCAGGTTCAGTAAAATGGTTGTGGTTCCAAAGCCCATCAGCCCTAAAGGGCCAGGGTTCGCCAGTTTGTTAATGTGCATATTCCCTCAATTTTCAAAGAACAAATGGAATAATATCGTCACGTCCCCGCTGGTTTGCATAAGGCAAAATCGGCCAGCTTTGTCTGTGTACGCGGCATGATAATGAGCCGCCGGGAGGGAAACATTGATCTGAAGAATGATAAATTTGAAATTTTTTTTACCTTCCCCCTTGATGCCTGAAGGGATGGCCCCATCTTATTTGGCATCCGAGGATATGTACCCGGAAAAAAGCGCGGCGTCAGGCGTTGAAACAGCGAAAACAGACCGCATTTAGTGTGCATACCTGATTTGAAATGAATTTAAGTGGGAGACGTTTAGATGGGTAAGATTATTGGTATTGACCTGGGTACGACTAACTCTTGTGTTGCGATTATGGATGGCGGCAAACCTCGCGTACTGGATAATGCGGAGGGCGATCGTACCACTCCTTCCATTATTGCTTATACGCAGGATGGTGAGATCCTGGTCGGTCAGCCGGCTAAACGTCAGGCGGTGACCAACCCACAGAATACCCTGTTTGCGATCAAACGCCTGATTGGTCGTCGTTTCCAGGATGAAGAAGTACAGCGTGATCTCAAAATCATGCCTTACAAGATTATCGCTTCTGACAATGGCGACGCCTGGCTGGATGTGAAGGGCCAAAAAATGGCACCGCCGCAGATTTCTGCAGAAGTGCTGAAAAAAATGAAGAAAACGGCGGAAGACTATCTGGGCGAGCCGGTAACGGAAGCGGTTATCACTGTACCCGCCTACTTCAACGATGCGCAGCGTCAGGCAACTAAAGATGCCGGGCGTATCGCCGGTCTGGATGTGAAGCGTATCATCAACGAACCCACCGCTGCTGCACTGGCTTATGGTCTGGATAAAGGCCAGGGAAACCGCACTATTGCGGTTTATGACTTGGGGGGTGGTACCTTCGATATTTCTATCATTGAAATCGATGAAGTTGAAGGCGAAAAAACGTTTGAAGTATTGGCGACCAACGGCGATACCCACTTGGGTGGTGAAGACTTCGACAGCCGTATGATCAACTATCTGGTGGCAGAATTTAAGAAAGATCAGGGCATCGATCTGCACAATGATCCGCTGGCGATGCAGCGTCTGAAAGAAGCGGCGGAGAAAGCGAAAATTGAGCTGTCTTCCGCTCAGCAGACCGACGTTAACCTGCCGTACATCACGGCTGATGCCACCGGTCCTAAACACCTGAACATTAAAGTGACTCGTGCGAAACTGGAATCGCTGGTAGAAGACCTGGTGGCGCGTTCTATCGATCCACTGAAAGTGGCTTTGCAGGATGCCGGTTTGTCAGTGTCTGACATCAATGATGTTATCCTGGTCGGTGGTCAGACGCGTATGCCGCTGGTACAGGCGAAAGTTGCCGAGTTCTTTGGTAAAGAGCCACGTAAAGATGTGAACCCGGATGAAGCCGTTGCTGTGGGTGCGGCGGTGCAGGGTGGTGTGCTGGCTGGTGATGTGAAAGACGTGCTGCTGCTGGATGTGACGCCGTTGTCTTTGGGTATCGAAACCATGGGCGGCGTGATGACCCCGCTGATCAACAAGAACACCACGATCCCGACGAAGCACAGTCAGGTGTTCTCCACGGCAGAAGACAACCAGTCGGCGGTGACCATTCACGTGGTGCAGGGTGAGCGTAAACGTGCGGCAGATAACAAATCTCTCGGCCAGTTCAACCTGGACGGTATCCAGCCGGCGCCGCGCGGTATGCCGCAGATCGAAGTCACCTTCGACATTGATGCGGATGGTATCCTGCATGTGTCGGCGAAAGATAAAAACAGCGGTAAAGAGCAGAAAATCACCATTAAGGCTTCTTCTGGTCTGAACGATGATGAAATCGAAAAAATGGTTCGTGACGCGGAGATGAATGCTGAGTCCGACCGTAAGTTCGAAGAACTGGTACAGATTCGTAACCAGGCCGATCATCTGGCGCACAGTACTCGTAAGCAGTTGGATGAAGCGGGAGATAAGCTGCCGGCAGACGACAAGGCGCCTATTGAAGCAGCCCTGACTGAACTGAATACTGCGTTGAAAGGTGAAGACAAAGCTGAAATCGAAGCGAAGATGCAGGCGTTGATGCAAGTCTCCAGTAAGCTGATGGAGTTTGCTCAACAGCAAGCTGCGGCGGCTGGCGGCGCAGAGGCGACCGACGCTTCCGCGAAAAAAGATGACGATGTTGTTGACGCTGAATTTGAAGAAGTCAAAGACAATAAAAAATAATCGCCCTTGAGCGGGCACGGTGGCTGATGATAGGCCACCGATTAAACCCACGGGCGTCGGAGTTTTTCCACGCCCGTGCACGCATGTTAAGGGCAGGACCACCAGAATGGCGAAGAAAGACTATTACGAGATTTTAGGCGTTTCCAAATCAGCGGAAGAGCGTGAAATCAAAAAGGCCTATAAACGCCTGGCGATGAAATACCATCCTGACCGTAATCCAGGTGATAAAGCGTCTGAAGCCAAATTTAAAGAGGTCAAGGAAGCTTATGAAATCCTGACCGATGCGCAGAAGCGTGCGGCTTACGATCAGTACGGTCATGCTGCCTTTGAACAAGGTGGTATGGGCGGTGGCGGCGGTTTTGGCGGCGGCGGAGCCGATTTCAGTGATATCTTTGGCGACGTGTTCGGCGATATTTTTGGCGGGGGCCGCCGTCAGCAGCGAGCCGCGCGAGGGGCCGATTTACGCTATAACATGGAGCTGACGCTTGAAGAAGCCGTCCGCGGCGTGACCAAAGAGATCCGTATCCCTACGCTGGAAGAGTGTGGCGTTTGCCACGGCAGTGGCTCGAAACCCGGGACACAGCCGCAAACCTGTTCAACCTGCCATGGTCAGGGACAGGTGCAGATGCGTCAGGGATTCTTTACCGTGCAGCAGGCGTGTCCAACCTGTCACGGACGCGGTTCGATGATCAAAGATCCTTGTCATGCCTGCCATGGTCACGGGCGCGTGGAGCGCTCCAAAACGTTGTCGGTGAAAATTCCGGCGGGTGTGGATACCGGCGACCGTATTCGTCTGAGCGGAGAAGGTGAAGCGGGTGAGCATGGCGCGCCAGCGGGTGATCTGTATGTGCAGGTCTCGGTGCGCAAACATCCTATCTTTGAGCGTGAAGACAATAACCTGTACTGCGAAGTGCCGATTAATTTCGCGATGGCTGCATTAGGGGGGGAAATTGAAGTGCCGACCCTGGATGGCCGCGTGAAGTTGAAAGTGCCGGCAGAAACGCAGACGGGCAAGTTGTTCCGGATGCGCGGCAAGGGGGTTAAATCCGTGCGCGGCGGCGTGCAGGGCGACTTGCTGTGCCGGGTGGTGGTGGAAACCCCGGTGAGCCTGAGCGAGAAGCAGAAAGCGCTGCTGCGTGAGCTGGAAGAGAGCTTTGGTGGTCCGAGCGGCGAGAAAAACAGCCCGCGTTCTAAAAGTTTCTTCGACGGTGTGAAGAAATTCTTTGACGATCTGACCCGTTAATTTAACGCCAATAGCCAAATCGGGCAGCCTGATACGCTGCCCATTTTTTTGTCGTCGGGATCTCACTTTTATGACCTCTTTCCATCTATTGCTGATGGATGTTTTGTTATACCGCAGACCACGGACAAACGGTTTCTTAGGTGAGAGAAAAATCGGTATGCTGAGCTCCTTCAATTATCTCTTTGTACAGGGACGGTTCCAATGCAATCAGTGCTTAAACGACTACTGAAAAATGAAGCCACCGGCGGTGTGGTGTTGATCGTTGCCGCGGCAGTAGCGATGTTCCTGGCGAACAATACGGGTACACAACCGGCCTACCAGTCGATGCTTAATATGCCCGTCGAATTCCGTTTTGGCGCGGTGGATATTAGCAAAAACCTGCAGTTGTGGATCAATGATGCGTTGATGGCCTTGTTCTTTTTGATGATTGGGCTGGAAGTGAAACATGAACTGGTGTCTGGTTCTCTTGCTACGCGTGAGCGCGCGATATTTCCACTGATAGCGGCGATTGGTGGGATGATCGCGCCGGGGGCCATCTTTGCGCTGCTGAACCATAGCGATCCGCAGGCGATCCAGGGGTGGGCGATCCCTACCGCGACTGATATTGCTTTTGCGCTGGGGATCCTGACCTTGCTGGGAAGTCGTGTGCCGCCGGCGCTGAAGATGTTTCTGATGGCGCTGGCGGTGATTGATGATCTTGGCGCGATCCTGATTATCGCCTTTTTCTATACGGAGAACCTTTCTGTCGTCTCATTGTGCGTGGCTGCCGGAGCGATAGTGATATTAGCATTGTTGAATCGTTCTGGCGTGCGCAACCTTTCGGTCTATATGTTGGTCGGGATGGTGTTGTGGGTCGCCGTGCTGAAATCGGGCATTCACGCGACGCTTGCTGGTGTGATTGTCGGTTTGTTTATCCCTCTTGAGAAACAGAATGGGCATTCCCCCGCTATCCACCTTGCTCGTAGCCTGGCGCCGTGGGTCAGTTGGTTGATTTTACCGTTGTTTGCCTTTGCTAACGCCGGGGTTTCGCTAAGCGGTATTTCTCTGGATGGGGGACTCCCTACCGTGTCGGTGGGCATTATCCTTGGTCTGTTTATTGGCAAGCCGGTAGGTATTACCGTGATTTGTTGGCTGGCGGTAAAGCTGCGACTGGCTGCGTTGCCGGAAAACACCCGTATGCAGGACATTGCAGCCATCGGGGTGCTGTGCGGTATCGGTTTTACTATGTCGATATTTATCGCTTCGCTGGCTTTTGATGCAGAGCACCTTGAAATGGTTAAGTTAGCGAAGCTTGGTATTCTCACGGGGTCGGTGATTTCCGCCGTGGTGGGGTATACGCTGTTGCGGATTAAACTTCGCTAATCACGGGGCGTGTGTTCTGAGCGGAGATGTTTGTCCAGCCAATAAAAAAACCGGCCAGGCCGGTTTTTTTATCAACGCACAATTAACAACATGGCGATTAAGCCAGTTTATTGATCTGTGCTGTCAGGTTTGCTTTATGACGCGCTGCTTTATTTTTGTGGATCAGGCCTTTAGCAGCCTGGCGGTCCACAATAGGTTGCATTTCATTAAATGCATTCTGTGCAGCTGCTTTATCGCCAGCAGCGATAGCTGCATACACTTTCTTGATAAAAGTACGCAGCATTGAACGACGGCTAGCGTTGTGCTTACGACGCTTCTCAGACGTTACTGCGCGTTTCTTAGCTGATTTGATATTAGCCAAGGTCCAACTCCCAAATAGTTCTATGAGGACAATTCAAAGGCCGAGGAATATGCCTCTTTTAGCCTGTGGTTGTCAATGGATTTGTGCAAATAAGCGCCGATAAAAAAACGGCACCTGGTTACGTTTCGATGGCGCAGGATTCTACCAGCTTCGTGCAGATGAATACAGCTTATTCAGCAGATAAATGTCTCTTGCGGGCTCAGCGCGCTTTTTGCCGCAGAAAATGCTTCCGGGAACATGGGAAAGCCACATTCGCGGGTTAACCTTCATCGCTGTACAAGGTATAATCCGCCGATTTCCACAAATTTGAGCCAGCCATGAAGTTTATCCGCGGCATACATAATCTCAGGGAGCAGCATCGCGGTTGCGTATTGACTATCGGTAATTTCGATGGGGTTCATCGCGGCCATCAGGCACTGTTGCTCCGTCTGTGCGAAGAAGGACGTCAACGCAACCTGCCGGTGGTGGTGATGTTGTTTGAACCGCAACCACAGGAGTTGTTTGCGGCTGATAAAGCGCCGCCCCGGTTGACGCGTCTGCGTGAAAAAGTCCGTTATCTGAGTGACGCGGGTGTAGACGCGGTGTTGTGTGTGCGCTTCGACCGTCGTTTTGCCGCACAGACCGCGCAAAGTTTTGTCGCTGATTTGTTGGTGGACAAGCTTGGCGTCAAATTTCTCGCCGTGGGTGATGATTTCCGCTTTGGCGCTGGTCGCCAGGGGGATTTCCTGTTATTACAGGATGCGGGTGCTGAATATGGCTTTGATGTCATCAGTACCCAGACCTTTTGTGATGATGGTCGGCGTATCAGCAGTACCGCGATACGTCAGGCGTTAGCAGAAGACAATTTGCCGCTGGCGGCCGCTTTTTTGGGGCATCCTTTCAGCATTTCAGGCCGGGTGACGCACGGTGACGCGCTGGGCCGGACTATAGGTTTCCCTACCGCTAACCTGCCGCTAAGGCGCTATGTTTCGCCAGTTAAAGGGGTTTATGCTGTTGAGGTTTATGGCCTCGGCGAGAAGCCTTTGCCCGGCGTTGCCAATATTGGTACCCGCCCTACGGTGTCCGGAATGCGTCAGCAACTGGAAGTTCATTTGCTGGATGTTGTGATGGACTTGTATGGTCGCCATATAGATGTGGTGATCCGTGAAAAAATACGTAATGAGCAGCGATTTGCTTCACTGGATGCGCTTAAAGAGCAAATTGCTAAAGATGTGGTGACGGCCCGACAGTTTTTTGGGCTGAAAACACCAGTTTAAACAGAATCGAAATACGGAATCGAGAAGCTGATGAGTGACTATAAATCCACCCTGAACTTGCCGGAAACGGGGTTCCCGATGCGTGGCGATTTGGCCAAACGCGAGCCGGGAATGTTGCAACGCTGGTATGCAGACAATCTGTACGGCATTATCCGCGCAGCCAAAAAAGGGAAAAAAATCTTTATCCTGCATGATGGCCCTCCCTACGCCAACGGCAGTATTCATATTGGTCACTCCGTTAACAAGATTCTGAAAGATATTATTGTTAAGTCCAAAGGGCTGGCAGGTTTCGATTCACCTTATGTGCCAGGCTGGGACTGCCATGGCTTGCCCATTGAGCACAAAGTTGAGCAGATGATTGGTAAGCCTGGCGAGAAAGTGACGGCGGCTGAGTTTCGTGAAGCGTGCCGTCAGTACGCGGCTAAGCAGGTTGAAGGTCAGAAGAAAGACTTTATCCGTCTGGGGGTGCTGGGCGACTGGGAGCATCCGTATCTGACGATGGACTTCAAAACTGAAGCCAACATTATCCGTGCGCTGGGTAAAATCATCGGTAATGGTCATCTGCACAAAGGCGCGAAACCGGTGCACTGGTGTCTGGATTGCCGTTCAGCGCTGGCGGAAGCGGAGGTGGAGTATGACGACAAGGCTTCGCTGTCCATCGACGTGATGTTTAATGCTGTTGATCAGGATGCGGTACAGGCCAAATTTGGCGCTGGCAGTGTTGACGGCCCTGTCTCCATGGTTATCTGGACCACTACGCCATGGACTATGCCGGCTAACCGCGCCATCTCTTTGCACCCGGAGTTCGATTATCAACTGGTGCAGATTGAAGGGCGTGCGCTGATCCTGGCGAAAGATCTGGTCGACAGCGTGATGAAACGCACCGGTATTACCGACTGGCGGATACTGGGTGAGGCGAAAGGGGCCGACCTTGAGCTGATGGGATTCCAGCATCCATTCCTCGATTTAACCTCGCCGGTGGTTCTGGGCGAGCACGTAACGTTGGATGCCGGTACGGGGGCTGTACATACCGCTCCCGCCCATGGTCCGGATGACTATGTGATTTGCCAAAAATATGGCATTGAAGCGGCGAATCCGGTTGGGCCTGATGGTAACTATCTGTCGGGGACTTACCCAACGCTGGATGGCGTAAACGTATTTAAAGCCAACGACATGGTTGTGGCGCTGCTGCGTGAAAAAGGCGCGTTGCTGCATGTGGAAAAACTGTTGCACAGCTACCCTCACTGCTGGCGTCACAAAACGCCAATCATCTTCCGCGCGACGCCACAGTGGTTCATCAGCATGGATCAGAAAGGTCTGCGCGAGCAGTCATTGAAAGAGATTAAAGGCGTGCAGTGGATCCCGGATTGGGGGCAGGCGCGGATCGAATCCATGGTGACTAACCGTCCAGACTGGTGCATCTCGCGTCAGCGTACCTGGGGCGTGCCGATGGCGTTGTTCGTGCATAAAGAAACCGAGCAATTGCACCCGGATACGTTAGCGTTGATGGAAAAAGTCGCGCAGCGCGTGGAGCAGGACGGCATCCAGGCATGGTGGGATCTGGAGGTGAAAGATCTGATGGGAGCCGATGCCGAAAACTACGTTAAAGTGCCGGATACCCTGGATGTGTGGTTCGACTCAGGATCAACCAGCTACTCAGTGGTGGATGTACGCCCGGAATTTGAAGGGCATACGCCGGATATGTACCTGGAAGGTTCGGACCAGCACCGTGGCTGGTTTATGTCTTCATTAATGATTTCGACAGCGATGAAGGGCAACGCTCCTTACCGTCAGGTACTGACACATGGCTTCACCGTCGATGGCCAGGGTCGCAAAATGTCGAAGTCAATCGGCAACACCGTTTCACCACAAGAGGTGATGGATAAGCTGGGGGGCGACATCCTGCGTCTGTGGGTGGCGTCAACCGACTATTCCGGCGAAATGGCGGTTTCTGACGAGATCCTCAAGCGGTCTGCCGACGCCTATCGCCGTATCCGTAACACCGCCCGCTTCCTGCTGGCCAACCTGAATGGCTTTAATCCTGAAACGGATATTGTTAAGCCGGAAGAAATGGTGGTGCTGGATCGCTGGGCTGTCGGGCGGGCCCGGGCCGCGCAGGACGCTATTATCGCCTCTTACGCCAGTTATGACTTCCATGAAGTCGTCCAGCGCCTGATGCAGTTCTGCTCAGTTGAGATGGGCTCGTTTTATCTGGACATCATTAAAGACCGCCAGTACACCGCGAAGGCTGATGGCCTGGCGCGCCGTAGCTGCCAGACCGCGTTGTATTTTATTGCTGAAGCGCTGGTGCGTTGGATGGCGCCGATTATCTCGTTCACCGCCGATGAAATCTGGAATGAACTGCCGGGTAAGCGTGAAAAGTATGTCTTCACTGAAGAGTGGTTCGGCGGGTTGTTCGGTCTGGCAGAAAACGAGCCGATGAACGACAGCTATTGGGACGAGTTGCTGAAAGTCCGTGGCGAAGTAAACAAAGTTATCGAACAGGCTCGTGCTGACAAACGCGTGGGCGGGGCTTTGGAGGCGGCGGTGACATTGTATGCTGATGCGTCGCTGGCTGAAAAATTGACCAGTCTGGGTGATGAACTGCGTTTTGTCCTGCTGACCTCTGGCGCTCAGGTGGCGGATTACGCCCAGGCAACGGCAGACGCTCAGCAGAGCGAATTGCTGAAAGGTCTGAAAATTGCGCTGCACCAGGCAGAAGGCGATAAATGTCCACGCTGCTGGCATTACACTACGGATATCGGTCAGAGTGCAGAACATCCGGAGATTTGTGGCCGTTGTGTCACTAACATTGCCGGGGCTGGTGAACAGCGTAAATTCGCATGATGAAGCCTGTTCTTTCAACCGGATTGCGCTGGCTATGGCTGGTGCTGGTGGTGATCGCCATCGATTTTGCCAGCAAGCAGTGGATAATGAATACGCTGATGTTGCATGAGTCGATGGCCGTGATGCCGTTTTTCAACTTCTTCTATGCGCATAACTACGGTGCAGCTTTCAGCTTCCTGGCGGATAAAGGGGGCTGGCAGCGCTGGTTTTTTGCCGGCATTGCGGTGGCAATTGTCATCGCGCTGGTGGTGATGATGTATCGCACCGAGGCCAGCAAGAAGTTGAATAACATTGCTTACGCGCTGATCATTGGCGGTGCGTTGGGTAACTTGTTTGATCGGGCTTATCACGGTTTTGTGGTCGATTTTATCGACTTCTATGTTGGCGACTGGCACTTTGCTACCTTTAATGTTGCTGACTGCGCTATCTGTATCGGTGCTGCGCTGATTGTGCTGGAGGGTTTTCTCAGTCCGGCAGGCAAACACGCTAAAAGTTAAGGGCAGGGCATGACTGATTCTGTACAGCGAGACAGCGCGGTGCTGGTGCATTTCACCTTGAAACTTGCGGATGGTTCAACGGCGGAATCCACGCGTAGCCATGGCAAGCCAGCGCTGTTCAACCTGGGCGATGGTAGCCTGTCGCCAGGACTGGAGGCCGAGTTGCTGGGGCTGAAGGTGGGCGATAAAAAAGCCTTTTCACTGCAGCCGGAAGCGGCTTTCGGGGCGTCCAGTCCGGATCTGATTCAGTATTTCTCTCGCCGGGACTTTATCCAGGCGGGAGAACCGGAAATCGGGACGATCATGTTGTTCAGTGGGATGGATGGTAATGAGATGCCGGGGGTGATCCGTGAAATCTCCGGTGATTCGATTACCGTAGATTTTAACCATCCTCTGGCTGGGCAAGTTATCCACTTTGATGTTGAAGTGCTGGAGATAGATCCGGCACGGGAGGCGACGAATGCAAATCCTGTTGGCTAATCCCCGTGGTTTTTGTGCGGGAGTCGATCGCGCCATCAGCATCGTGGAACGGGCGCTGGAAATGTACGGTGCGCCGATCTACGTGCGTCATGAAGTGGTACATAACCGGTATGTCGTTAACACTCTGCGTGAACGGGGGGCGGTCTTTATCGAAGAGATTGACGAAGTGCCGGACGATTCGATCCTGATTTTCTCCGCTCATGGTGTTTCTCAGGCAGTACGTGCTGAAGCCCGGGCTCGCAATCTGACAATGCTGTTTGATGCGACCTGTCCACTGGTCACCAAAGTACATATGGAAGTCGCGCGCGCCAGTCGCAAAGGAACAGAGGCGATTCTCATCGGTCATGCCGGCCACCCGGAAGTGGAAGGCACTATGGGCCAGTACAGTAACCCACAAGGGGGCATGTACCTGGTTGAATCACCGGCAGACGTTTATAAATTACAGGTGAAGGATGAACAAAACCTGTGTTTTATGACGCAGACCACCCTTTCGGTGGATGATACTTCCGCCGTGATTGATGCCCTGCGCGAGCGTTTTCCGAAGATCGTCGGACCACGTAAAGATGATATCTGCTACGCCACTACCAATCGTCAGGAAGCGGTGCGTACGTTGGCAAAAGAGGCTGATGTAGTGCTGGTGGTGGGGTCCCGTAACTCATCCAACTCCAACCGTTTAGCGGAACTGGCGCAGCGAGCGGGCAAACTGGCGCGGTTGATCGACTCTGCTGATGATATTCGGGAAGAATGGATCAAGGGGATCAGCTGTGTTGGTGTAACGGCGGGCGCTTCCGCCCCTGATGTCCTGGTGCAGGAAGTGATCCAGCGCCTGCGTGATTTGGGGGGAGACATAGCTGTCGAGCTGATGGGTCGTGAAGAGAATATTGTCTTCGAAGTGCCCAAAGAGCTACGCGTTGACGTTAAAATGGTCAACTGATAGCGGGTCAACGGCGGAATGGCTGTGGTTGATATCTTCCTGATTCATTAAAATAGCTTTATGATTATATTTTCATCGCCACACTGTTTGTATGATTTTTCTACATATTGACTGTTTTGTTTTCATAGTTAATACGATGGATGGTTTCATATCTTAAAAGGCGTTAATGATGAGAGATCTGACTTTAGTAGAAATTCAATCTGTAAGTGGTGCAGGAGGGCTGTTGGTCGTTGGATGACTGGGCCTGTTGGTGTCTGTCCCGGTGATTGTCGGCGGCGCGATCCTCGGCGCGTCCCAACGCTGGGGTTAGCCTTTGTCGCTATGGTTTTAGGCATTGTCGGCACGGCGCTTTCCGGGGCCACGATGATTGTCGGTATTGCCCTTCCGGTGTGATCCTGGTTTGCTCAGCGGTGCGGTGCAAACCAGGATCACGGTTGCGGCCTGATTTATCTGCCCGGCGATAATCGTGGGTATTGCGGCCCTTCTGGTCTGGCGGGCACCGTCTTGTGGGGACAATTCCCCACAATTATCTTCTTCTCCGAGTCAATCACGGTAGCGATGCATGGCGACATCCCGCTAACTGCGTACGTCCTGGTCTGACGCTCTGCGGCTGAATTTGTTTTACTGATAATCCATTGCGCATGGCATAAAATTCTTATTACTCATTTTTATGGTGGCGCACGATTTAACGCGTGGTTAACCTGACTGCGTTTTGCATGCACAGACTTAAAGGATTCATTATGAAAGATGCACAAATCCGCCTTGCTATCGTTGGCGCCGACGGACGCATGGGGCGTCAGTTGATCCAGGCTACCCAGCAGACGGAAGGGGTGAGTCTGGGTGCCGCGCTGGTTCGTGGGGGATCCTCTTTGGTGGGGGTGGATGCGGGAGAATTGGCGGGAACCGGTCCGCTGGGCGTTAAGCTTGGCGATAATCTTGCCGCCGTGATGGATGATTTTGACGTGCTGATTGATTTCACCCGTCCGGAAGGGACGCTGGGCTATCTGGCTATCTGCCGTCAGCACCATAAGGCGATGGTGATTGGCACCACAGGTTTTGATCAAGCGGGTAAAGCGGCGATTAAAACCGCGGCTGAAGAGATTGGCATCGTGTTTGCGGCTAACTTCAGTGTGGGGGTCAACCTGGTCCTGAAGTTGCTGGAAAAAGCCGCCAAAGTGATGGGGGACTATGCTGATATTGAGATTATTGAAGCTCATCACCGACATAAAGTGGATGCGCCTTCCGGCACCGCCCTGGCAATGGGAGAAGCGATTGCTGATGCGATGGACTGGGATTTAAACCAGCACGCGGTATACGCCCGTGAAGGTCACACAGGTGAACGTAAAGCACAATCTATAGGTTTTGCTACTGTTCGGGCTGGCGATATTGTTGGTGAGCACACGGCGATGTTTGCGGATACAGGTGAACGTGTAGAGATTAGCCACAAAGCCTCAAGTCGTATGACTTTCGCAAAAGGGGCAATAAAGGCAGCAATGTGGTTAAGTTCACGTAAAGAAGGCCTTTATGACATGAGAAATGTGCTTGATCTCGATAATTTATAATTTTATTTGTCCTGATTTTGTGATGGTTTGTTTTTTAGTGAATTGATTTTAAAGGGCAATATTTATGTTGCCCATTTTGTTTTTTGTTTTTAATGCTTAGTTTGTGTTTTTACTATTAAACTGATATTTGTGATTTTTTTTATTGTTTTTTAACCATTAAAAATGCTGTTTTTGACCATTTGGTCCACTTTTCCCCCTGTCAGACTCCCTGTTTATGCATGGTGATCAAAGCAACCGGTTAAATGACCAGGAAGGTTGTTGTTTTTAGCGTGAATCATCCTAATTACCGCTCAATGCAGTGAAAATATAAGGAAAACCATGATGCAGGGTAGACAATAACTGAGGCGATCATTAGAATGCGCGCAATTTGCCAAAAATCGAGCAGTCAGGCGGTTTTTGCATTGATTTAAGGCTTTAATATGAATTAATATGCAAATAATGTGACTGTTTATTCCCTGGAGGATGTTTTGATTAAGTCAGCGCTATTGGTTCTGGAAGACGGAACCCAATTCCACGGTCGGGCCATCGGGGCGACAGGATCGGCAGTGGGAGAAGTGGTTTTCAATACTTCAATGACCGGTTATCAAGAAATCCTCACTGATCCTTCCTATTCCCGCCAAATCGTTACTCTTACTTATCCCCATATCGGCAATGTCGGCACCAACTCCGCTGACGATGAATCTTCTCAGGTACATGCTCAAGGGCTGGTTATTCGTGACCTGCCGCTGATAGCCAGCAATTTCCGTCATGAAGAAGGCTTGTCTGCTTACCTGAAACGCCACAACATTGTCGCTATTGCCGATATCGATACACGTAAGTTGACTCGTCTGCTACGTGAAAAAGGGGCTCAGAACGGTTGCATTATTGCTGGTGATGCGCCGGACGCCGCACTGGCATTGCAGAAAGCACAAGTGTTCCCGGGTCTGAAAGGCATGGATCTGGCAAAAGAAGTGACTACCGCTGAAACCTACCACTGGCTGCAAGGTAGCTGGACGCTGGCTGGCGGATTGCCGACCGCAAAGAAAGAGCAGCAATTGCCTTTTCATGTGGTCGCTTGTGATTACGGCGTGAAGCGCAACATCCTGCGTATGCTGGTTGATCGTGGTTGCCGCCTGACCGTCGTTCCGGCGCAAACGCCAGCGGAAGAGATACTGAAAATGAATCCGGACGGTATCTTTCTCTCCAACGGACCGGGTGATCCGGAGCCCTGCGACTACGCGATAGCGGCGATTAAGCGCTTTCTTGAAACCGACGTGCCAGTATTCGGCATCTGCCTGGGGCATCAATTGCTGGCGCTGGCCAGCGGGGCGAAAACCGTCAAGATGAAATTGGGACACCACGGTGGTAACCATCCGGTGAAAGATCTGGATAACAATACCGTGATGATCACCGCGCAAAACCATGGTTTTGCCGTCGATGGCAGTCATTTACCGGACAACCTGCGGGTAACGCATATCTCGCTGTTTGACCAGACGGTGCAAGGTATCCATCGTACTGATAAAGCCGCGTTCAGCTTCCAGGGGCACCCTGAAGCCAGCCCGGGACCGCACGATGCGGCACCGTTATTCGATCACTTTATCGAGTTGATCGAAGCCTACCGTTCTACTGCAAAATAATCAGGAGCGAGACCATGCCAAAACGTACCGACATAAAAAGTATCCTGATCCTTGGCGCTGGTCCGATAGTCATCGGCCAGGCCTGTGAATTTGATTACTCTGGCGCCCAGGCTTGCAAGGCGCTGCGTGAAGAAGGCTACCGCGTTATTTTGGTTAACTCCAACCCGGCCACCATCATGACCGATCCCGATATGGCCGATGCGACCTATATTGAGCCGATTCACTGGGAAGTGGTACGCAAAATTATTGAGAAAGAGCGTCCTGACGCCGTACTGCCCACCATGGGCGGCCAGACGGCGCTAAATTGTGCGTTGGAACTGGAACGGCAGGGCGTGCTGGCTGAGTTCGGCGTCACCATGATTGGCGCCACTGCGGATGCGATTGATAAGGCCGAAGACCGCCGCCGTTTCGATGTGGCGATGAAAAAAATCGGTCTGGAAACCGCGCGTTCCGGTATCGCACACAGCATGGAAGACGCGCTGAAAGTCGCTGAAGAGGTGGGGTTCCCATGCATCATCCGTCCGTCCTTCACCATGGGCGGGACGGGGGGCGGCATCGCTTATAACCGTGAAGAGTTTGAAGAGATTTGTGAACGAGGGCTGGATCTGTCGCCTACCAACGAGCTGCTGATTGATGAATCGCTGATCGGCTGGAAAGAGTATGAAATGGAAGTGGTGCGTGACAAAAACGACAACTGCATCATTGTCTGCTCTATTGAAAACGTCGATGCTATGGGGATCCATACCGGAGACTCCATTACCGTGGCGCCTGCGCAGACCCTGACCGACAAAGAATACCAGGTAATGCGTAATGCCTCGATGGCGGTCCTGCGTGAAATCGGCGTGGAAACGGGCGGGTCTAATGTGCAATTCGCGGTTAATCCGCAGAATGGCCGCCTGATAATCATCGAGATGAATCCTCGTGTTTCCCGTTCTTCCGCGCTGGCGTCAAAAGCGACTGGTTTCCCGATTGCTAAAATCGCCGCCAAGCTGGCGGTGGGGTACACGCTTGATGAGTTGATGAACGATATCACCGGGGGCCGTACTCCGGCGTCGTTCGAGCCTTCTATCGACTATGTGGTTACCAAGATCCCACGCTTCAACTTTGAGAAATTCGCCGGCGCCAACGACCGTCTGACCACGCAGATGAAATCGGTCGGCGAGGTCATGGCCATTGGCCGCACATTGCAGGAATCAATGCAAAAAGCGTTACGTGGTCTGGAGGTGGGGGTACATGGTTTCGACCCGAAAGTCGATCTGCATGATGCCCAGGCGCTGACCACCATCCGTCGTGAGCTGAAGGATGCGGGTTCTGATCGGATCTGGTATGTGGCCGATGCGTTCCGCGCGGGGATGTCAGTCGACGAGGTGTTCACCCTGACCAATATCGACCGCTGGTTCCTGGTGCAGATTGAAGAGCTGGTTGAGCTGGAAGAGCAGGTCGCCCGTGAAGGTGTGAACGGCCTGACGGCTGACTTTCTGCGTACGCTTAAGCGTAAAGGTTTTGCCGATGCGCGCCTGGCGGTACTGGCCGGTGTGGCCGAGTCTGAAGTGCGTAAGCGGCGTGAGCAGTATAATCTTCATCCGGTTTACAAACGTGTGGATACCTGTGCGGCGGAGTTCTCCACTGACACGGCTTACATGTACTCAACGTATGAAGAAGAGTGCGAAGCTAATCCGCATCATGATCGTGAAAAAATCATGGTGCTGGGCGGTGGTCCGAACCGTATTGGCCAGGGTATCGAGTTTGACTACTGCTGTGTGCATGCGTCGCTGGCGCTGCGTGAAGATGGGTATGAGACCATTATGGTCAACTGTAACCCTGAAACGGTATCGACTGACTACGATACCTCTGACCGCCTGTACTTCGAACCGGTAACCCTGGAAGACGTGTTGGAAATTGTCCGCATTGAGCAGCCCAGGGGGGTCATCGTGCAGTACGGCGGTCAAACTCCGCTGAAACTGGCCCGTGAACTGGAAGCGGCGGGGGTGCCGATTATCGGTACCAGCCCGGATGCGATTGACCGTGCGGAAGACCGTGAGCGGTTCCAGCAGGCGGTGGAGCGCCTGGGCCTGAAACAACCGGCCAATGCCACGGTTACCGCGTTGGAGCAGGCCGTTGAGCGGGCGGCGAGCATTGGCTACCCGCTGGTGGTACGTCCTTCGTATGTGCTGGGCGGCCGTGCCATGGAAATCGTTTATGATGAAATCGACCTGAAGCGTTATTTTCAGACCGCGGTGTCCGTTTCTAACGATGCCCCGGTGCTGCTGGATCGTTTCCTGGATGATGCGGTGGAAGTGGATGTCGATGCTATCTGCGATGGCGAGCGTGTGTTGATTGGCGGCATCATGGAGCATATTGAGCAGGCTGGCGTACACTCAGGTGATTCCGCCTGTTCTCTGCCTGCCTATACCCTGAGCAAAGAGATCCAGAACGTGATGCGTCATCAGGTTGAGAAGCTGGCCTTTGAACTTTGCGTACGTGGCCTGATGAATGTGCAGTTCGCGGTAAAAGATAACGAAGTGTACCTGATTGAAGTCAATCCACGAGCCGCGCGTACCGTACCTTTCGTCTCTAAAGCGACGGGCGTACCGTTGGCTAAAGTGGCTGCCCGGGTTATGACCGGTAAAACGCTGGCTGAGCAGGGCGTGACCGTGGAAGTTATTCCACCGTACTACTCGGTGAAGGAAGTGGTTCTACCGTTCAATAAATTCCAGGGCGTCGACCCGATCCTTGGGCCTGAAATGCGTTCTACCGGGGAAGTTATGGGGGTGGGACGCAACTTCGCTGAAGCCTTTGCCAAGGCGATGCTGGGTGCGCAGAGCAACATGAAGAAAACGGGGCGGGCGTTGTTGTCAGTCCGTGACGGCGACAAGAAACGCATCGTGGATCTGGCGGCGAAACTACAGAAATTCGGTTTTGAGTTGGATGCCACTCATGGTACCGCGGTGGTCCTGGGCGAAGCGGGGATTAACCCACGTCTGGTCAATAAGGTGCATGAAGGTCGTCCACACATTCAGGATCGTCTGAAGAACGGTGAATATGCCTATATTGTTAACACCACCGCTGGGCGTCAGGCGATTGAAGATTCCCGGGCGATTCGCCGCAGTGCGTTGCAGTATAAAGTGCATTATGACACCACGCTGAACGGCGGTTTCGCCACCACGATGTCGCTGAATGCCGATCCGACCGATAAGGTGATTTCCGTACAGGAAATGCATGCGCAGATTAACGGTTAGTTTAGTCGTGAGATCCTCCCCGCTTCGGCGGGGATTTTGTTATTACTGACATGCCCCGTGTTATCCGCTGTTGAATTTGTGAGCTTAGCAACAGCGTATCAGTCGCTAATCCTTTATTATTGCTGGGCGTAAAGTGTCTTGCGCATCATGCAGAAATTAAAGGGATTGAATAAATGAAACAAGTCTTACTGGCCACGCTGACCTGGGCGGTGATGTGTCCGGCTTTTGCCACTATGGATGTTACGACTAACCCAGATGTTTTTTTCCTGAAGGAATCACAGTCTGTTGACAGCCAGGCCTTACTGCCACCGCCACCGGCGGGAGACAGTATCGATTTTCTCAATGACAAAGCCCAGTATGAAGCTGCTAAATTACTGCGGGATACGCCGCGTGGTAAGCAGGCATGGCGGGATGCGTATGTCGAGGGTAACGGTGTGGCAGAGGCGTTTTCCGCTGCTTTTGGTCATACCATCAGCCCGGGAACCACGCCGGAAATTTATCGTCTGGTGGTTAAAATGCGTGAGGATGCGGGCGATCTCGCGACCCGCAGTGCCAAGCAACATTATATGCGTATCCGTCCCTTCGCTTATTACCATGAGCCAACCTGCCGCGCCGATGATGAGGGTAAGCTGTCCAAAAATGGCTCTTATCCTTCCGGTCACACCACCATAGGGTGGGCGACAGCGCTGGTGCTGGCGGAAATCAATCCGACCCGACAAGATATCATCCTCAAACGGGGTTACGATCTGGGGCAAAGCCGGGTGATTTGTGGCTATCACTGGCAGAGCGATGTGACGGCAGCGCGGATTGTCGGTGCCGCTATTGTGGCGCGATTGCATGCCGATGACGGTTTCGCGCAACAATTGCAGAAAGCGAAAGAGGAATTTAAACACCTGCCTGTTGTGGCGTCATAAGTGATCGCTGTGGCTTTCAGGTTGTTGTCTGGCCGGTGAGAGCGATAGGACACCTCATCCCGGTTCAGAAGCCGGGATGGGAAACCGTCAGGAAAGGACGACTTTGATCCCCAGAGCGATCAGCACGCCGCCGAGTAGTTTGTCGAGCCACTTCTGCGCTTTCGCCAGCCCGCGACGCACCGGCGCACACTGGATCAGCAAGACCAGCAGAGGCCACCACAGGGATGAGAGCGTCAGGATAATCCCCTTTTCATCCAGGCTGGAATTAACGTTCAGTACCTGAGTAAACATCGCCAGGAAAAATAACGTTGCTTTCGGATTCAGCAGATTACACAAGTAACCTTGCAGAAAAGCTGTTTTCAGCGAGGTTGATTCTGGCGTGATATTGCTCAGATTCATTTTACTGTTGTTATGGGAAAACAGCGCCTGTATACCGAGATAGATTAACCAGGCCGCACCGGCATATTTCAGCAGCATAAACAGCCAGGGAGTGGTGGTGATAACCACGGCCAGACCCGCCACACAGTAGGTCATGTGGGTCGCCACGGCGCAGTTTACTCCCAGGGTGGTCATCAGTGCCGCACTACGGCGATAACGCGACGCATTTTTGATGATCAAGAAAAAGTCGGGGCCGGGTGAAAGCATCCCCAGCATCGCGATAGTGGCAACGAATAAACTGGTTTCTACCATGGTATTCTCGGTAACGATTAAAAAAGCGCAATGGGTGTCAGAAATCGCGTTTATTTTAGCGCGGTGCATCGGTAAATAACATGCCAATACGCTCTTTAAGAACCTTTACGCATTTCCTGGCGCTTTGCTATCGACGAAACTTTCACCTTTCCGTATGATGTCGCCAATTTTGTACCCTGTTGAGTATTTCAGATGATAAGCCTTATTGCGGCCATGGCGGCCGATCGCATTATTGGGATGGAAAATGCCATGCCCTGGCACCTGCCAGCCGATCTGGCCTGGTTCAAACGTCAAACGCTGGACAAGCCCGTCGTCATGGGGCGTCGTACCTTTGAATCGATTGGTCGTCCGTTGCCGGGACGTTTGAATATTGTCATTAGTCGTCAGAAAGGGACGGCGGCAGGGGTAACCTGGGTGAGTTCAATTGACGACGCTCTCCGTGCGGCGGGAGAGGCTGAAGAGATCATGGTGATCGGCGGTGGCCGTATCTATGAACAACTGTTGCCGCGGGCGGACCGGCTTTATCTGACCCATATTGATGCAGAAGTGGAAGGTGATACCACGTTCCCGGACTATGAACCAGACGAATGGCAGTCGACGTTTAGCGAGTTCCACGATGCGGATGAGCACAATAGCCACAGTTGCTGCTGGGAAATCCTCGATCGTCGTCGGGCATAACTATTGATGATAACCCGCATCCTGAGCGGAGTGCTACACCGATGCGGGTTATCCTCCCACCTGCGCGGAATGTTCCGCGCGGGTTTTTACACTTCCACACTCTGCGTCCGGTTCGAGGGCTGAACAAACCACGCTTTATCTTCCCAGCGCAACATCGTCAACGAGCCTCCCCAGCAGCAGCCGGTATCCAGCCCCAGAATGCCTTCCGGCGTTCCTTTACCTTCCAGCGCCGCCCAGTGGCCAAAGACAATGGTGTAGTCGCGAGAGACTGGGCCGGGTAGGGTAAACCACGGTTTCAGCGGCGGTGGGGCTAACGCCGGCGTATCTTTGCAAATCATATCCAACTGGCCGTTAGGGAAGCAAAAACGCATCCTGGTCAGCGCATTGGTACTGAAACGCAGGCGCGCAAGGCCACTCAGCTCCGGCGTCCAGTTATTTGGCATATCGCCGTACATGGCATCCAGAAACAACGGATAGGTATCGCTGGCAAGTACCGTTTCGACTTCCTGAGCGCAGGTTTGTGCTGTCGCCAGATCCCACTGCGGGGTAATCCCGGCGTGCGCCATAACCAACTTTTTCTCTTCATCAACCTGTAGTAGTGGCTGGCGCCGCAGCCAGTTGATCAGTTGATCGGCGTCTTCTGCTTGCAACAGGGCCGTCAAACGATCTTTGGGTTTGTTGCGACTGATCCCGGCAAAAACCGCCAGCAGGTGCAGATCGTGGTTACCCAACACCATCCTCACCGCATCGCCAAGTGAACGGACAAAGCGCAGGACTTCTAGCGAATCCGGTCCACGCGCGACTAAATCGCCGGTCAACCACAGCGTATCCTGCACAGGATTGAAATCAGCCTGTGCTAACAGAGATTGCAGTTCATCGTAGCAACCGTGAATGTCGCCAATCAGATAAGTACTCATAAATCGTCCGGCCTGTATCGCGATGCTGTCAGGGTCAGTCGCTGAGGATGAATTAGTGGATATGGCTGGCGACGGCCAGCCTGAATACCGGGATCTCGGCCAGGAATGTCTCCCCCTCGCTGTCGATCATCGTAAAATGTCCTTGCATAGTGCCCATTGGGGTTTCGAGTACCGCGCCGCTGGTGTACTGAAACTCGCTGCCGGGTTGGATATGCGGTTGCTCTCCGACCACGCCCTCGCCCTGAACTTCGGTTTTATGACCGTTGCCGTTGGTTATCAACCAGTAACGGCTCAGCAATTGCACGGTGGTACGCCCCAGATTACGGATGGTTATCGTATAGGCGAACACATAACGATCCTTTTCCGCAACAGATTGCGACGGAATCCAGGCACTTTGTACCTGAACACAAATCCGGGGTGTATCGATCATGGTAGTCGCTCTCCTACGGCTGGGGATGCGCAGTCAGCCAGTTGGCCAGTTGGCAGTATTGTGCCACGGAGATGTTTTCTGCCCGCAAGATCGGATCGATATTCATCTCCTGTAACGTCTCCGGTGAGAACAGATGACCGAGACTGTTACGTAGCGTTTTGCGACGCTGACCAAAGGCTTCTGTGGTTATCCTGCTGAGGGCGCGAATGTCCTGTACCGGATGAGGAATGTTGGTATGGGGAACCAGACGCACAACGGCGGAGTCTACTTTAGGAGCTGGCGTAAACGATTCCGGCGGTACTTCCAGTACCGGGATCACCTGGCAGTAGTACTGCGCCATTACCGTTAGACGACCATAGGCTTTGCTACCTGGGCCGGCAACCAGACGGTTAACCACTTCTTTCTGCAACATGAAATGCATGTCACGGATAGCCTCAGTATAGCTGAAAAGATGGAACATCAACGGGGTTGAGATGTTGTACGGCAGGTTACCAAATACGCGCAAGGGCTGGCCTTTTTCCTGGGCTAATGCGGCGAAGTCAAAGGTCATGGCATCCTGCTGGTAAATGGTCAGCTTGGATCCCAGAAAAGGGTGGGTCTGCAGACGAGCGGCCAGATCACGGTCGAGTTCGATAACCGTCATGGCGTCCAGACGCTCGCCCACGGGTTCGGTTAAGGCACCCAGACCGGGACCAATCTCAACAATTGCCTCATCGGGCCGCGGGTAAATAGCCGAGACAATGCTGTCGATAATGTATGGGTCGTTAAGGAAGTTCTGTCCGAAACGTTTACGGGCGAAGTGGCCCTGGTGGACACGATTATTCATTGACTTCTTTGATCATGGTGATGGCGAGGTTAAGCGCCGTAATAAAGCTGCCCGCATCGGCGTTGCCCTGACCTGCCAGCTCCAGAGCAGTGCCATGGTCAACAGACGTACGGATAAAGGGCAGGCCGAGGGTGATATTTACCGCACGACCAAATCCCTGATATTTTAGCACCGGCAACCCCTGGTCGTGGTACATGGCCAGAACCGCATCGGCGTGCTGTAAATATTTGGGCTGAAACAAGGTGTCCGCCGGCAACGGGCCGGTCAGTTGCATACCACGTTGGCGTAACTCATTCAGCGCGGGAATGATAACATCAATCTCTTCCCGTCCCATATGACCGCCTTCGCCCGCATGAGGATTCAGACCACACACCAGGATATGGGGGGCGGTAAGGCCGAATTTGCTTTGCAGATCGGCATGCAGGATGCTGATCACTTCATGCAGGCTTTCGCGCGTGATGGCGGCAGATACCTCTTTCAGCGGCAGATGAGTGGTTGCCAGGGCAACACGCAGTTCCTCTGTCGCCAGCATCATCACCACGCGTGAGCAATGGGCACGTTCGGCGAAAAATTCCGTATGACCGCTGAACGGGATCCCGGCATCGTTGATCACCCCTTTGTGCACCGGACCAGTAATCAGCGCGGCAAACTCACCGTTCAGACAACCGTCACAGGCTCTCGCCAGCGTTTCCAGTACATAATGGCTGTTTGCCACACACAGTTCACCCGCTTTAACCGGCTGTGAGGTGGCGATGGGTAATACGGTCAACGTGCCTGCCGCTTGCGGCTGTGCTGCACCGTCGGGGCGATATTCCCGCAACGTCAGGGGAAGTCCCAGCGTTGCTGCACGCTGGCGCAGCAACGCTGGGTCGGCACACACCACCAGCTCAACCGGCCAGTCGCGCTGGGCCAGTTGCAGGGTGACATCCGGACCAATCCCAGCGGGTTCGCCGCAGGTTAAAACCACACGCGGGTTACTGAGCATTGGCATCCAGAATTTTCACGTAGGCCGAGGCACGTTGTTCTTGCATCCAGGTCTGCGCTTCTTCAGCAAATTTACGGTTGAACAGCAGACGGTAAGCCCGCTCTTTCTGCGCCGAATCAGTTTTATCAACCTGTCGGGTATCCAGCAACTGGATCAGATGCCAGCCGAAGGAAGAGTGAACCGGCGCGCTCATCTGGCCTTTTTTCAGCTTCAACACGGCATCACGAAACGCGGGATCGAAGATTTCCGGAGAGCTCCAGCCCAGATCGCCGCCCTGATTAGCGGAGCCAGGGTCCTGTGAAAAATCCTTCGCCGCCTGGGCAAAGGTGGTTTTACCGCTGTTAACGTCTGCCGCAATCTGCTCCAGTTTCTGACGTGCCTGATCGTCGGTCATCACCGGTGACGGCCTCAGCAGAATGTGACGGGCATGCACCTCAGTGACGGAGATGCTCTGATTATCGCCGCGTACATCGTTGACTTTCAGAATATGGAAGCCCACGCCGGAACGGATCGGACCAATGATATCGCCTTTTTTAGCGGTGACCAGCGCCTGAGCGAACAGGGAAGGCAACTCCTGAATACGTCCCCATCCCATGGTGCCGCCTTTCAGCGCCAGCGGGTCTGCGGAGTAGGTGATCGCCAGCTTGCCGAAGTCAGCGCCGTTTTTCGCTTCACTGACCAGTTGGTTCGCTAATTTTTCTTGTTCATCAACCTGTTGCTGGGTCGGATTTTCCGGCAGAGGCAGCAGGATATGGCTCAGATTTAGCTCGGTTGACGCATCGTTCTGAGAAGAAATTTGCTTCGACAGAGAGTCGACTTCCTGTGGCAGAATGGTGATGCGACGGCGAACTTCGTTGTTACGCACTTCCGCAATCGTCATTTCTTTACGGATCTGTTCGCGGTAGGAGGCATAGTTTACGCCGTCATAAGCCAGGCGGCTACGCAACTGATCGACGGTCATTTTGTTTTGTTGGGCAATATTACTGATCGCCTGATCAAGCTGGTCATCCTGAATCTGGATGCCAGCCTGTTTAGCCATCTGCAGCAAAATGTTATCCATCACCAGACGCTCGATTATCTGATGACGCAGGGTTTTATCGTCAGGAAGTTGCTGACCCGCTTCCTGAGCCTGACTTTTTACCGATTGCATCATGCCGTCGACGTCACTTTCTAAGACCACGCCGTTATTCACTACGGCGGCGACTTTATCAACTACTTGTGGGGCTGCAAACGCGGTGCTGGCTGTCAGCGCGGCACCAAGGATCAGCATTCTCCAGTTCTTCATACATTTTCCATTCTTGCGGGTTTGCCTACTATTTTTATCACAACATCAGAAAGAGCGCTGATAAGGCAAGATGCCCTGACGCAGCATTTCACCGGTGCCCAGACTGTAAGACGGACTCAGGCCACGAAGCTCAATGTTGAATGAGATTCTATTGTCGTAATTACTTTTACTGTTGAGGCTATCCCAACTGGTGATTTTACGTTCGTATCCAAGGCGGATAGCATAACAGCAGGAGCTGTACTGCACGCCAAGCAATTGATCAGCCGGTTGTTTCGCTTTAGTGTCGTAATACCACGCTCCCACTACCGCCCAGGAATCGGCAATCGGCCAACTGGCCGTCGCGCCTACCTGTGAGATCCCTTGCTGGTAGCCTGGATTGGTTATCTGACTTAACGTCTGCTGGATGTATTCCGGGCTGGTGTAGCGATAGTTCAACTGCACCATGCGGTCTGCATCACGACGGTATTCCAGCACCGCATTCCCTTGTGAAATTTCGTTAAGGTGAGTGTCGTACTGCACGCCACCGCGCGCATTCCAGTGATCGCTGATTTTCCAGTAAGTGTCTCCGGCCCACTCAATACTGCCACGATTGTCAGAGTCGGCGGTCTCCAGCCCGGTACGGGATGGAGTAAACGAATAGATTTGACCAACAGAAGCATTAAAACGTTCAACCCGATCATCATCAAATATTCGCGTGGTGATACCGCTGGTGATTTGGTTAGCAGAAGCGATACGATCCAGACCGCTATAGGTGCGGTCACGGAACAGACCGGTATAGTCGTTCTGCAGCAAGGTGGAGTCGTAAGCGCGAATATCACTCTGATCGCGATAAGGGAGGTACAGATACTGTAAACGCGGTTCCAGTGTTTGTGTATAACCCGGAGACCAGTCCATATCGCGATCAAAGACCATCTTGCCATCAATTTTGAACTGTGGCATTACCCGGTTTACGCTGCTTTTCAGCTGGTTAACTTTGGTGGTGTCAACGCTTTCGTTCCAGTAATCGATGTTACTCTGCTGGTAGTGCGTCGCCAGCAATTTGGCTTCGGTATTCAGGCTACCCCAGCGGTTAGACAGCGGCAGATTAATCGTCGGTTCCAGATGCAGACGTGTGGCATCCGGATACTCGTCGTTAACATTGGTGAATCTCACTGCCTGTGCGTACAGATGGGTGTCGAATGGTCCGACATTGTTCTGGTAATAGTTAAAATCAAATTGCGGCTCAGCGCGATAAACGTCGTTATTGCTCTGGGTAGAGAAAATTTGGAACTGTTTGCTTGACAGTGTCGCATTCCAGTTTGTATCGCTATAGCCGATACTGAATTTCTGCGTTACATAGCCATCGGTTGAGTTAGCATAGGGCGAATCAAGGTCAGTGAAGTAATAGACATCACTGACTTTGGTATAGTCGACGTTGAAACGCCAGTTCTGGTCATAGACCCCGGAATGTCTCCAATAGAACAACCAGCGATCGGAATCTTTATCACTGTTAATATTACGGGCGGGGGCATCTTTAGCATATTGATTATCTGACGGCAGATAATCGAACTCCATCAGACCGGCTCCCGCTTTAGACAGATAGCGGAATTCATTCTGCAACTGCAAGCCACGCTCACTCATGTAGTGTGGCGTGATGGTGGCATCGGCTTGCGGCGCGATATTCCAGTAGTAAGGCAGAATGAATTCAAAACCGCTTTTACTGTCGTATTTCGCATTGGGAATCAAGAAACCGGAACGGCGACGGTCGCCAATGGGCAGTTGCAGATATGGACTGTACAGCACCGGAACCGAGCCGATTCTAAAGCGGGCATTCCAGATTTCCGCCACCTGCTCTTCGCGGTCTTCGATGACCTCGGTCCCCGCCACGCTCCAACTGTTATCACCCGGCAAACAAGAGGTAAAGGTGCCGTTTTCCAGAATGGTATAGCGATTGTCTCCGCGCAGTTTCATCTGATCGCCGTTACCACGTCCCTGACGTCCCACCATTTGGTAGGTTCCGTTCCAGACGTTGGTGTCTTTGGTGTTCAGGTTCGACCAGCCTTTCGGACCTTTCAGGATGACCTGATCGTCGTCATAGTGCACATTACCTAGCGCGTCGACAGTACGCACGGGCGTGGTTTGTCCCGGCTGCTGCCTCTGGTGCAGTTGCACTTCATCGGCCTGTAGACGACTGTTGCCTTGCATAATATCAACATTGCCGGTGAAAACCGCATTATCAGGATAAGTGCCTTTCGCGCTATCTGCGTTAATCGTTACCGGCAATTCGTTGGTATTTTTTCCTTGCACCAAAGGACGGTTGTAGCTTGGTACCCCCAGCATGCATTGCGATGCCAGGTCATCGGCCAGGCCTTGCTGGCTATAAAATGCTGAACCGATAAGCGAGGCCAGCAAAGTAGGTAATCGTTTTTTCATACGCGGTATCGAAAATTCCGTGATAGCAGGCATCATGCCGACAAACGGTCAGAGACTAACGTACTCAACTGAGTTGCGCTAGTGTTATACCCTTCATCTTTCAAATTGAGTGGATGAAAATGTAGGGTAACTCCTGACAGTTTGACCGCGTTGCCGTTAGGCTATGAGATAAATGACAGGTATGATAATGCAATTTTTAGCCTTCAGCATGGCGAATTGAGGAGTATATGCGCTATTGGGGAAAAGTAATTGGGTTGGTGTTGGGTTTATTAAGCGGTACCGGCTTTTGGGGATTAGCGTTTGGCCTGCTGATTGGGCACCTGATTGATAAAGCGCGAGCGGTTCAGGGGCAGGGCTATTTTACCAATCAACAGACCCGACAGGCGCTGTTTTTCCGTACCACTTTTCAGGTGATGGGGCATTTGACCAAATCGAAAGGTCGTGTGACCGATGCGGATATTCAGATGGCTTCTCTGCTAATGGATCGCATGCAATTGCACGGTGAGGCCAGACTCTCCGCCCAGCGCGCCTTTCGTGAAGGAAAAGAGGGCGATTATCCGTTGCGCACTAAGTTGCGTGAATTACGCAGCGCCTGCTTTGGTCGCTTTGATCTGATTAGGATGTTTCTGGAAATTCAGATCCAGGCCGCTTTCGCCGATGGTTCGCTTCATCCGAATGAACGCCAGGTACTGTATGTGATAGCTGAAGAGTTAGGGATTTCCCGCCTGCAGTTTGATCAGTTCTTGCGCATGATGGAAGGTGGCCAGCAATTTGGCGGCGGCAGCCAGTCCTGGGGCGGTTCGGGGTCGCAAGGCGGTTTCAATGCCCGACAACGTGGGCCGACGCTGGAGGATGCCTGTAGCGTACTGGGGGTGAAAAGTAGCGATGATGCCGCCACCATTAAACGCGCCTACCGTAAACTGATGAGTGAACACCATCCGGACAAGTTGGTGGCGAAAGGATTACCGCCGCAGATGATGGAAATGGCCAAGCAGAAGGCACAGGAAATTCAGGCCGCTTACGATTTGATCAAGCGTGAAAAGGGGTTTAAATAGTGGACGGGCGGGATGTATTCCGCCCGTTACGAATCACCATCAAAAATCTGCTGGTTGCCGGAAGGTCATCGACGTCTGGTACTGCGGATGGGTAATAGTCAATGTCTGGGCATGGAGCAACAGGCGTGGCGCCATGACTCGGGCCTGTTCATGGGCATAGAAGTTATCGCCGAGGATCGGGTGTCCTAACGCGAGCAGATGGACCCTGAGCTGATGAGAACGGCCTGTGATCGGCGTTAGTTGTACACGGGCGCTGTTTCCCGCCTCATATTCCAGCACCTCATACTCTGTTTGCGCCGCCTTTCCGTTCTCAAAACACACTTTCTGCTTCGGTCGGTTCGGCCAGTCGCAAATCAGGGGTAAATCGATAACCCCTTTCTCCTTATCAGGCTGGCCCCACACGCGCGCCACATACGTTTTCTTCGGCTCGCGTTCACGAAACTGCCGCTTAAGCTCACGCTCAGCCGCTTTGGTCAGCGCCGCCACCATGACCCCGCTGGTGGCCATATCCAGTCGGTGAACCGATTCCGCCGTGGGAAAATCACGCTGAATACGGGTCATCACACTATCCTTGTGTTCAGCAAGGCGGCCGGGTACGGACAGCAGGCCGCTGGGCTTGTTGACCACGATAATATGTTGATCCTGATACAAAATATGTAACCAGGGGGTCTGTGGTGGGTTGTAGGGTTCCATCTTTTTGCCTGTCAGGGGAGACGCTATCCCATTAATGTTTACTGATGCGTGACGACAATCAGACGCAATGCGTCAAGGCGCCAGCCAGCCTTATCCAACGCAGCTAACACCTGCTCACGGTTACTTTCCAGCGCGTCAATTTCATCCTGACGGATATTGGGATTGACGGTGCTAAGCGCATCAAGACGCGACAGCTCGGCACTCAGCTTTTCGTTCGCTTCCTGACGGGCAATATCAATCAACTGACGAGCTTGCTCCGACGCCTTGCTCTCTGCCAATTGCAGAATGGCATAGACGTCCTGCTGTAACGCATTCACCAGTTTACTGCCGGTGTGGCGGTTAACGGCATTCAATTGGCGATTGAAGCTTTCGAACTCAACTTTATCGGCCAGATTGGTACCTTTGCGGTCAACCAGCAAACGTACCGGGGTTGGCGGCAGGAAACGGGTTAATTGCAGGTGCTTAGGCGCTTGCGCTTCCACAACATAAATCAATTCAACCAGTAGCGTTCCCACTGGCAGGGCCTTGTTCTTCAGCAGTGACAGCGCGCAGCTTCCGGTATCGCCGGAGAGGATCAGATCCAGACCGTTACGAATGATCGGGTGCTCCCAGGTGAGATACTGTGTATCTTCACGAGACAGCGCCTGATTGCGGTCAAATGTTACCGTACAGCCATCTTCCGGCACCCCCGGGAAGTCCGGTACCAACATATGATCGCCTGGCGTCAACACGATCAGGTTATCACTGCTGTCTTCCTGGTTTATCCCGACGATATCAAACAGATTCAGCGCGAAGTTGACCAGTTCGACGTCATTGTCCTGCTCGCCAATCTGCGCTGCCAACGCCTGAGCCTGTTCACCGCCATTGGAGTTCAGTTCCAGCAGGCGATCACGGCCTTGCTCCAACTGGTTTTTCAGCCTTTCATGCTGCTGGCGGCATTCGGTGATAAACGCGTCCAGCCCTTGTGGGTTTTCCGGCGCAGCCAGAAACCCGATCAACTGCGGGTAAACCCGGTCATAGACCGCGCGGCCGGTCGGGCAGGTGTGCTCAAACGCGTCCAGCCCTTCGTGGTACCAGTGTACCAGCACGGATTGGGCGGTGTTCTCCAGATACGGTACATGGATCTGAATATCGTGCGCCTGACCGATACGATCCAGGCGACCAATACGTTGCTCCAGCAGGTCCGGGTTAAACGGCAGATCGAACATCACCATCTGGCTGGCAAACTGGAAGTTACGACCTTCTGAACCGATTTCCGAACACAGCAAAACCTGAGCGCCGTTTTCTTCAGAAGCGAACCAGGCTGCAGCCCGATCACGTTCAACAATTGACAGGCCTTCATGGAAGACGGCAGCACGGATACCTTCGTGCTCACGCAGCACCTGTTCCAGTTGCAGGGCAGTGGCGGCTTTGGCACAGATCACCAGTATTTTATGCTCACGGTGGCTGGTCAGGAAATTCATCAGCCACTCGACGCGTGGGTCGAAATTCCACCAGGTGCCGCTGTTGCCTTCAAATTGCTGATAAATCTGTTCCGGATAGAGCATATCGCGTGCGCGCGCCTCTGGCGCTTTACCGGCGTCCATCATGCTGGAAACATTGAAGGCGGTCTGGTACTGCGGGGGCAATGCTAAACGGACCGTCTGCAGTTTGCGCTGTGGGAAACCTTTTACGCTGTTACGGGTGTTACGGAACAGGACGCGGCTGGTACCGTGGCGGTCCATCAGCATACTGACCAGTTCCTGACGCGCGGCCAGCGTGTCGTGGTCATTGCCGTTGGCGGTTTGCAACAGGGAGGTAATGTCCTGTTTGGCCAGCAGATTGTTAAGCAGGTTCATTTGCTGCTCGCTAAGCGCTTTATCGGCCAGCAGGCCTGCTACCGCGTCAGCGACCGGGCGGAAATGTTGCTGTTCCTCCACGAAGGCGGTGAAGTTGTGGAAGCGGTTCGGATCGAGCAAACGCAGACGGGCGAAATGGCTTTCCATTCCCAGTTGCTCAGGTGTGGCGGTCAATAACAGCACGCCAGGGATCTGTTGAGCCAGTTGTTCTATCACCCGATATTCATCCCCGGGCTGTCCTTCTTGCCAGGCCAGGTGATGTGCCTCATCAACAACCATCAGATCCCAGGCGGCCGCAGCCAGCATTGTCAGGCGTTGCTCATTACGGCGTACAAAATCAAGTGAGCAAATGATCAACTGCTCGGTCTCAAAGGCGTTATCGCTGTCCAACTGCGCCTGGGTATAGCGATCATCGTCGAACAGGGAGAAATGCAGATTGAAACGGCGCAGCATCTCGACCAGCCACTGATGCTGTAGCGTTTCCGGTACAATAATCAGTACACGTTCGGCACGGCCTGCCAGCAACTGCTGGTGGATAATCATCCCCGCCTCAATAGTTTTACCCAGTCCCACTTCATCAGCCAGTAGAACGCGAGGAGCATGGCGGCGACCCACATCGTGGGCGATATGCAATTGGTGAGGGATCAGGCTGGTACGCATTCCGCGTAGTCCGCTGACCGGCAAACGATACTGTTCACTTTGATATTTGCGAGCGCGAAAACGCAGGGCGAAGCGATCCATCCGATCCAACTGCCCCGCGAACAGTCGGTCCTGCGGTTTGCTGAATACCAGCTTGCTGTCGAGCATCACTTCCCGCAGTAGCTCGCCCGTCTTTTCGGTATCCAGGCGAGTGCCGGTGTAGGTCACCACGCCGTTATCGTGGAGGACCTCGCTCACTTCCAACTGCCAGCCTTCATGGCTGGTGATGGTATCGCCTGGATTAAATATCACACGGGTTATCGGTGAATCATTTTTAGCATAAAGGCGGTTTTCGCCAGTGGCGGGGAAAAGCAGTGTCACCATGCGCGCATCTACTGCGACAACGGTTCCCAATCCCAGTTCGCTTTCCGTATCGCTGATCCAGCGTTGACCAAGTGTAAAAGGCATAAATATTCGGCTCGATTCTCTTAGAGGTTGTTGCAGGCAACAGCACTTCCGCCTGGCAGTCATTGCCCGGCAGAAAAATTCAGAACATCAGGAAGGGCGTTATGGTACTGGAAGGCAACGCGTTCGTCACCTGTCAAAAAGCCCCAATTGACCAGTGACCAGTGTAGCAAAGTCATCCTGGAGAAAAGGTAGTATGCCATCGGCGACGGGTTGCAGCTGTTTTGCCAGATAGTGATCATAGTCCAGAGGGGTAAGGCGAACTTCCAGAGGTTCCGGACCGGATGTCGCCATGACATAACGAATTTTTCCGCCATTTTGATACTGTAGTGGCCGTCCAAGTTTTTGGTTTTGTTCATCCGCGATACGTGCTGCCCGGACATGCGGGGGAACGTTGCGTTGATAGTCTTTCAACGGGCGACGTAACCTTTTGCTATAGATCAGTTGGTCGTCCAGTTCACCGTCCAGGAGTTGGCGTACGGTTTCGCGAATATAATCCTGGTAAGGCAATTTTTTGAAGATCTTCAGATACAGCGCTTGCTGGAAATTTTGTGCCAGCGGTGTCCAGTCGGTACGTACGGTCTCCAGACCTTTAAACACCATTCGCTCTTGCTCACTCTCACGGATCAGCCCGGCATAACGCTTTTTACTGCCCTGTTCGGCACCGCGGATTGTTGGCATCAGAAAACGGCTGAAATGCGTCTCGTATTCCAGCTCCAGCGCGCTGTCGAGGCCGAGCGTTTCTCGCAGGTGATCTTGCCACCAGGTGTTGACTTTTGCCACCAGGCGGCGACCAATGGCCGTGGCGCGCGCTTCATCGTGCGTTTTTTTCAGCCAGACAAACGTTGAGTCGGTATCACCATAGATGACGTCATATCCCTCGGCCTCGATCAGCGTTTTGGTTTGACGCATGATGTCGTGGCCGCGCAAGGTAATAGAAGACGCGAGGCGGGGATCGAAGAAGCGGCAGGCGCTGGTGCCCAGCACGCCGTAAAAGGCGTTCATGATGATTTTCAACGCCTGCGACAGCGGTTGGTTGCCGTGTTTTTTGGCTGTTTCACGCCCCTGCCAAATCTGGCTGACAATTTCTGGCAGGCAGTGGCGGGTGCGCGAGAAGCGCGCGCCGAGAAAACCGCTGACTGAATCAGCATCATCAGGATGCGCCATACCTTCAGCCAGTCCAACCGGATCGATCAGAAAAGTACGAATAATGGCGGGATACAGACTTTTGTAATCCAGTACCAGTACGGAGTCATACAATCCAGGACGAGAATCCATCACATAACCGCCGGGACTGGCCTCTGGCGTGACCTCTCCCAGATTGGGCGCGACAAAACCAGCCCGATGCATGCGGGGGAAATACAAATGGCTGAAGGCGGCGACGGAGCCGCCGTGACGGTCGGCCGCCAGTCCGTTAACCGTGGCCCGCTCCAGCAGGAAAGGCATCAGTTCGGTATGCTGAAAAATGCGCGTGACCAGTTCGCAGTCTTTCAGGTTATACCGTGCCAGCGCAGGCTTATTTTCGGCAAAGAGCTGGTCGATTTCCTGCATTCTGTCCCACGGATTGTCGATGGCTTTGCCTTCGCCCAGCAATGCCTGTGCGACCGCTTCCAGACTGAACGAGGCGAAATTCCAGAAGGCTGATTTTAGCGCCTCAATACCGTCAATAATCAGGCGACCGGTGGCCTGGGCGAAGAACACGCCGGGTTTGAAGCCATGCTCGCGCCACTCCAGATTTTCGTTATTGCGGCCCAGGCGCAGTGGGATCGCGTAGCGATCAGCATGCTTTTGCAGCGTCCTGAGATCAAATTGCACTACGTTCCAGCCAATCAGGACATCAGGATCGTGCCGTGTAAACCATGCATTAAGTTTTTCCAGTAATTGTGGCCGGCTGGCGACATATTCCAGATGAAAATCCCGTTTGCTGGCCTCACCATTTTCCGGCCCCAGCATATACACATCGCGCTGGCCGCAGCCTTCCAGCCCGATGCAGTACAACTCGCCGTGGCGGTTGGTTTCGATATCCAGTGAGACCCACTTCAGCGGTGGTCGATAGGTGGGATTGGGTTTAAGACGGGTATTGATCAGGCTGCTGCCTGCGGGCTGGCCGCTGAACCATACTGGCGCGGTGATAAAGCGTTCCATCAGAAAACGTTCCGGCGGGCGGATATCCGCCTCATAAACTTTCACGCCGTTTTCGCGCAGGAGTTTTTCCAGTTTTTGCAACTGACGATACTGTTTGCAGTAAAGACCCGCGACAGGACGGTGGCGAAAATCTTTCAGCTCCAGTGGTGCCAGGCGGCAATTACGCTCCTGTTGCAGTAGCGTGGCCACCTGCGTCAGGGATTCTTGTAGAATGAAAGCGACAGACTCTTGCGGCGGCAGCACCACGCGCTGCGGCCCAGTATCTGTCGCCAGCCACAGCACCACTTCCGTACCTGAAGGCGTATCCCGCCAGTGTCGGGTAAGTAGAAAACCTGCGCGCGTGTCGTTCAACGGGCGTCCTTGTGACGGTAATTAATACGTAATAATAACATGTTTATTTATACAGTATCCAACGTAAACGAAAACCACAGAAAATTTTGTCAGTCGCACCGACCACTGACCAGATGATCGCCAACAAAATCACCGTGGACGAACGCAATACCGGGAGGTGCGGGAGGGAGAGTCCTGAGTGTCTGTTGGTCAGTGAGTCAGCCTGGCCGCATTCGCATACAAATCAACGCTTGACGGATTCAGAGCGTCTCTGGACAATCCGTCCTTCTGAAAGACAGAATGTGAAAAGTATGGAAGCCTGGCTACAACATTTGATAACGCAGTCTCTTGCCTGGTCACTGCTGGCTGTAGGGCTGATTACTTTTTTTGAGTCGCTGGCGCTGGTTGGCCTGCTGCTCCCCGGAACGGTATTGATGGCCTCGTTTGGCGCGTTGATTGGCAGCGGACAGATTGGACTGTACCCAGCCTGGATCGCGGGTAGCGTAGGTTGCCTGGTGGGCGACTGGATCTCTTATCTGCTTGGCTGGCAATTTAAAGGGCCGCTACATCGCTGGGCGTTTATTAAAAAGCATAAGGCGCTGATGGATAAAACGGAACACGCGCTGTATCAGCATAGCGTGTTTACCATTATTGTGGGGCGTTTTGTCGGCCCGACCCGTCCGTTGATCCCGCTGATGGCGGGGATGCTTGAACTCCCCGTGAGGAAATTTATTCCGCCGAATATTATCGGGTGTCTGCTGTGGCCACCGCTGTACCTGTTGCCGGGGATTCTGGCCGGAGTGGCGATTGATGTGCCGAAGGGAACCAGTAGCGGCATGTTTAAATGGTTGCTGCTGGCGGTGGCATTGCTGATATGGTTGAGCGGCTGGCTGTGTTGGCGCTGGGGTCGGGTGAAAAAAACGGCGGACTGGGCATCGGCCTGGCTACCTGCCACTCGTCTGCGCTGGTTGGCGCCACTGATGGTGATGCTTGCTATCGCCAGCGTGGTGGCTATCCAGTTTGATCCGATGATGCCGATATTCCGTCAGTTACTGTCGCAGGTCTTTATTGGGCATGGGTAGTGATGCCTAAAATGCCCGCCTCACTGACTTCTCCCTTCAGCAGTGCGGTCGTGCTGCCGTCCCAGTACACCCGGCCATCGACAATCAGCATGCTGCGCGGCGTAATGCGCACCGCGTCGGCAATGCTGTGCGAGACCATCAGCAGGGTGATATTACGCTCCAGACAGACTTCATCCACCAGTTGCAGCATTTCCTGACGCAGTGCGGGGTCCAGTGCGGAAAACGGCTCATCCAGCAGCAGTATCGGTTGTTTCCGCACCAGACAGCGTGCGAGCGCGGCACGCTGACGTTGCCCGCCTGAGAGCGCCGCCGGCAGGCGCGACAGGTAATCTCCCAGCCCGACTCGCTGCGCGATAGTTTGCAGTTCCTGATGTTGCTGCTGAGTCAGCTTCAGCCCCGGATTAAGCCCCAGACCAATGTTTTGCGCCACGGTCAGATGGGGAAAGAGATTGTTTTCCTGAAACAGCATTGAGACCGGGCGCCTGGCCGGTGGCGTCTTGTTATGCTCTTCACCGTTAAGTAACAGACTGCCGCTGTCTGCGGTCAGAAAACCGGCAATCAGGTTTAGCAGGGTACTTTTGCCTGCGCCGCTCGGCCCCAGTACAGCAAGTCTTTCCCCTGCCTGCAGACTGAATGAAAAGCGCATCGGCAGGTGGTGATAGATCCAGGTAAGGTTACTCAGTGTCAGCATGGCGGCCCGGTAGTTTTTCAATCACGGTGAATAAAATGAAACACAGCAGCAGCAGCAGCAGGGCGGTGACCGCGCCATCATTGCTGCGATAAGAGCCTATCTGCTGATAGAGATAAAACGGCAACGTACGGAAGTCCTGGTTGCCAAATAACGCCACCACCCCAAAATCACCCATCGACAGCACACAGGCGAAAGCCAGCGCCTGAGCCAGCGGCCGCCTCAGCGCCCGTAGTTCGATCAACCGCAGTCGGTTCCAGCCACGAATATCCAGCGACAGACATAAACGGTTATAGCGTTCGGCAATGTCGCGTAGCGGGATCTCCAGCACTTTCATTGCGTAAGGCAGCGCCATCAACGCATTGGTGAAAATAATGATGCTATCCGCCGATTGCGGCAGGCCGACGGTTTGATTGAGCAACAGGAAAAAGCCGGTTGCCAGCACGATGCCCGGCATAGCGAGGATCAGCATACTGCTCAGTTCCAGCATCTGACCAGCGAATACCCGCTGGCGCAGGCGTAACTCCCGGCTACTCCACAGCAACATTGTGGTGAGGATTACGCAGAGGATGCCTGCGGCCACGGCAATACGTATTGACGTGAATGTGCTTTGCCACAGTGCGGGTTGCCGCAGAACGGTGGGTAAATCGCGATTAAGGCCGTCAACTATCACGGCCAGCAGAGGGGGCAGCAGTAGCAACACGGTGAGCCCGATCAGCAGGCTATCGATAGCTCTGGCCAATCGACTGTCCTGTGGATTGCGCCAACCCTCAATGCTGGCGGTGCCGGAGGGTATCGCTTTGCTGAGGCGTTGGCTGAGTAACACCAACCCCAGGCAGCAGGTCATTTGAATCAGTGCCAACAGCGCCGCTCTCCCAGGATCGTAATCGAAGCTCAACGCCTGAAAGATAGCCAATTCGATGGTGGTCGCTTTCGGCCCCCCGCCCAGTGACAGCACGGTGGCAAAACTGGCAAAGCACAGCATAAATATCAGCGCGCCAGTGGGCAGGATTTGGCGACGCAGCCACGGCCATTCCACAATGCGAAAGTGATCCCAACCGGTGATGCCTAACTGGGCGGCCAGTTGGCGTTGTTCGCCAGGAATGTGTTCCAGCGTCTTCAACAGCAGGCGTGCCGCCAGCGGCAGGTTAAAGAAGACATGAGCTAACAGGATGCCCGACAGACCATAGGGTGTGAAGGTATAGTTCACACCCAGCAGGGTACAGAGCGTGGCCAGCCAGCCAGTACGGCCATAAACACTGAGCAGGCCAAATACCGCCACCAGAACCGGCAATACCAGGGTCATGGCGCACAGCCGTAGTAGTGTTTCCCTGCCGTGGAAACGACGCCGGTATAAGGCGCGGGCGAGGGGAATAGCAGGCGCCACGGCCAGAGTCGCGGAAAGAAACGCTTGCAGGAAGGAAAAACGCAATACGTGCCACAGATAGTCGTCACGCCAGACATCAAGCCCGTTGATCTCTGGCGCATTGTGCCAGAGGGCGAATAACGCCAACAGCGCCACGGCGACCAGCACTATTGCCGTCAGGACGCCGGGGACTAAGACTGCGATATTCAGCGGCTGACGGCGCGTTGCCATGCATTGATCCATTGGCTGCGATAGCGGGCGACTTCCTGCGGCGTGTATTGCAATGAAATGGCCGGAATAGTCAGAGTGGCAAAGCCAGCCGGCAACGGACTTTTCACGGCTGGATACATCCAGTTGCCGGTTGGAATGGCGTCCTGGAAAGGTTTATCCAGCATAAAGCGCATAAATGCCTGCGCCAGTTGCGGTTGCTGGCTGCTTTTCAACTGGCCAGCCACCTCTACCTGCAGGTAGTGACCTTCGCTGAAATTGGCCGCCGCATATTGCGACTTATGCTCGGCAATCAGATGGTATGCCGGAGAGGTGGTGTAGCTCAGCACCATATCGCTTTCCCCCTTCAGGAACAGGCCATAAGCCTCGCTCCAACCCTTAGTGACCGTGACCGTTTTCTTCGCCAGTTTTTGCCAGGCATCAGGTGCCTGGTCACCGTACACTTTCTGCATCCACAGCAGCAGGCCCAGACCCGGTGTACTGGTGCGAGGGTCTTCATAAATCACCTTCAGCGGTCGGTCAGTCTCAACCAGTTCCTTCAGGCTCTTTGGCGGATTCGGCAGTTTGGTTTTGTCATAAACAAAGGCGAACCAGGCATAGTCAAAAGGCACGAACGTGAGATCTTTCCAGCCGCCGGGAATGGTAATTTTACGGGTATCGACGTTGCTTTTGGCAAACAGGTTAGTTTTCTCGGCCGCATCCAGCAGGTTGTTATCCAGCCCCAACACGACATCAGCTTTGCTGTTTTTCCCTTCCATTTTCAGTCGGTTAAGCAGTGATACCCCATCTTCCAGCGTGACGTATTTCAGCGTGCAATCACAGTCGGCTTCAAAGGCTTTTTTAATCGCCGGACCGGGGCCCCAGTCAGCCGCGAATGAATCATAGGTGTAAATCGTCAGTGTCGGTTTGGCTGCAAAAGCAGGAAGGGCACACAGCATCAGCAGGGGAATGACTTTGTTTAACACTTTGCGTTCCTTAACAGTGAGGGTATCGCAAAGGATCTGAGCAGACGAAACACTCTCAAATCCCTACGCCGGTATTAACCGGATCAGGTTCGACGGGTCTGTCTCAGCGAAAAAACGGTCAGCATCGGGTGTGTTAATAACGTTGGACTGTGTTCGAAATCCTCACATACGCGGCATGAGGCGGTTTCTGTACGCTGTCCTTCACTGATTACACACCGGCTCGCGGCATCTTTTTTCGCACCCCGTTGAGAACGGCTTATTCTAGTGATTTCCCGGCGATAGCGAAAGCGTCGTGATACAGACGACGCCAACCTGGCGGATTTGAAAGCAACTTATGCTGACTCTGTGCCTGCTACACCTGTTCCTGTCATGTTCTCCAACAGCTCCGTCGCGATGTGGTGTGAGGCCGCTAGTTTGCCGTGCCTGTGGGATACCAACGCACCTGTGCTAAATGGAGGTGCCTCCCGGTGACTTGAAGTATGGCGGGGATATATGCATCCTCTTTGTTTGCTGTACGCCTTGTACCGAGATATTTCCTTGAAGGACCCGCTATGAAATCGCTTCTTTTACCTCGCCGTCGTCTCAATCCGGTCTATTTCGCATTTATGGTGGTGTCTTTTATGGTGGGTGTGGCAGGCGCGCTACAGGCACCCACTCTCAGTCTGTTTCTCACCCGTGAGGTGGATGTGCGTCCATTCTGGGTGGGGCTGTTTTATACCGTCAACGCGATTGCGGGCATCGTGGTCAGCTTGCTGGTGGCCAAACGCTCTGATAACCGTGGCGACCGCCGGATGCTGATCCTGTTTTGCTGCCTGATGGCGGTGGGCAATGCGTTGCTGTTTGCGTTTAGCCGGAATTATCTCACGTTGATCACGGTGGGGGTGTTGCTATCGGCGATTGCGAACGTATCAATGCCGCAAATCTTCGCGCTGGCCCGGGAATATGCCGACAGCTCGGCACGAGAAGTGGTGATGTTCAGTTCAGTGATGCGTGCGCAACTCTCTCTGGCATGGGTTGTCGGGCCGCCGCTCTCTTTCGCACTGGCGCTGAATTACGGTTTCACCACCATGTTTGTGATTGCCGCTGGGTTGTTTGTGATCTGTATGGTGCTGATTTGGGTTGCATTGCCTTCAGTGCCGCGGGTTGAACAGCCGACGGAAGCGGTCAGTACGCAGATTCAGGTGTGGAAGAATAAGGACGTCAGGTGGCTGTTTGTCGCCTCATTGCTGATGTGGACCTGTAATACGATGTATATCATTGACATGCCGCTGTATATCAGCAGCGTGTTAGGGCTGTCTGATCGTTTGGCCGGGCTGCTGATGGGGGTGGCTGCTGGGCTGGAAATTCCGGCCATGTTGTTGGCCGGGCATTATGTTAAGCGTTTGGGTAAGCGAAATATGATGTTATTTGCCGTGGTGGCGGGGGCGGTGTTTTACCTCGGGCTGGTACTGTTCCACTCACGGATGGCATTGCTGGTCTTGCAGCTCTTCAATGCCGTGTTCATCGGGATTGTGGCGGGGATTGGCATGCTCTGGTTTCAGGATTTGATGCCAGGAAGGCCGGGAGCCGCGACGACGTTGTTTACCAACAGTATCTCCACTGGAATGATCCTGGCAGGGGTGGTGCAGGGGGCGTTGGCAGAGATGTTTGGCCACTACTCGGTGTACTGGGCAGCATTAATCCTCTCGCTGCTATCGTTGGCGATGGTGGTGAAAGTGAAGGATGTCTGAAAGAAAGATCAGCCCGCTGAACAGGGGGAGTACAGAAACTCATCAGAGTCGACAGGCGTCATCCATCACCGCCCAACCCTCGCCGTCCATGGCGGGAGGCTTATTCCCAACCGTTGTTCACGGCTTATTGCGGCGCTGAGAGAGGCTTTTACCTGATATTTTTCCTGCGCGCCAGGCACTGTGCTGTCCCGGATTAGCGCAAAAATGCCGGCTGTTTCTGCTCATAAGCGCGGATAGCAGCATCATGTTGTAACGTCAGGCCGATGTTATCCAGTCCGTTGAGCAGGCAGTGACGGCGGAAGCTGTCAATGCTAAACGCGTAGTGCTTTTCTCCGGCGATCACCTGCTGATTTTCCAGGTCGACGGTAAAACTGCCCCCCGGCTCGGCCGCCACCCGTTGAAACAGTTCATCGACTTCCTCTTCGCTCAGCGTCACCAGCAACAACTGGTTGTTGAAGGAATTATTAGCAAAAATATCCGCAAAACCGCTGCCGATAATGGCCTGAATACCATAATCGGTTAACGCCCAGGGCGCATGCTCGCGGGAAGAACCACAGCCAAAGTTTTCACGGGTCAGCATAATGCTGGCACCACGGAACTCGGGTTTGTTCAGGACAAAATTGGGGTTAGGGATCTGCCCTTCCGCATCGGTATAACGCCAGTCATAGAACAGGTTGCGACCAAAACCGGTACGTGTCACCATTTGCAGAAACTGCTTGGGGATGATGGCATCGGTATCCACGTTGGCAGCATCCATCGGTACGACGATACCGGTATGCTGGGTAAATTTTTTCGCCATGATACGGCTCCTTAAGTCAGGGAAGGGGACGTTACAGTAGACAACGGCGCCCTGTTGTTTGACTCGCGAATATCAGCAAAGTGTCCGGCGATTGCCGCCATCGCCGCCATCGCTGGGCTCAACAGATGAGTACGGCCACCACGTCCCTGACGACCTTCGAAATTACGGTTACTGGTGGAAGCGCAACGTTCGCCGGGACTGAGACGGTCATTGTTCATCGCCAGGCACATGGAGCAACCGGGTAAACGCCATTCGAAACCGGCATCCAGAAATATTTTATCCAGACCCTCCGCTTCCGCCTGGGTTTTTACCGGGCCAGAGCCAGGCACGACGTAAGCCTGTACGCCAGTCGCGATTTTATGCCCTTTCACTATTGCGGCAGCGGCCCGTAAATCTTCGATACGCGAGTTGGTGCAGGAACCGATAAACACTTTGTCAATTTTAACGTCGGTCAGTTTGACACCGGGTTTGAGATCCATATACGCCAGCGCTTTTTCCGCCGAAGCGCGTTCAATCGGGTCGCTGAACGAGGCCGGATCAGGAATGCATTCATTGACGGCGATGACCTGGCCTGGATTGGTGCCCCAGGTCACTTGCGGTGCAATATCCGCGGCATTCAGGGTGATAACTTTGTCGAAATGCGCGCCGCTGTCGGATTTCAGGGTACGCCACCAGGCGACAGCCTGATCCCATGCCTCGCCTGTCGGCGCGAACTGGCGACCTTTGACATAGTTAAATGTGGTGTCATCCGGCGCCACCAGTCCCGCTTTCGCGCCCAGTTCAATCGCCATATTACACAGGGTCATGCGGCCTTCCATACTCAACGCTTCCACCGCCGGGCCACAGAATTCCACAACATGACCGTTACCGCCGCCACTGCCGGTTTTACCGATAATGGCCAATGCGATGTCTTTGGCGGTGATCCCCGGCGCGGTTTGACCCACCACTTCAATCTTCATGGTTTTCGCCCGGGCCTGTTTCAGCGTTTGCGTCGCCAGCACGTGCTCTACTTCCGAGGTGCCGATACCAAAAGCCAGCGCGCCGAAAGCACCGTGGGTGGAGGTGTGCGAGTCACCGCAGACAATGGTCATGCCAGGCAGAGACATCCCCTGCTCAGGGCCGATGACATGCACGATGCCCTGGAAAGGATGTTTAAGATCGTACAGGCGGACGCCAAATTCTTCACAGTTTTTGATCAGCAACGACATCTGGATGCGGGCCATCTCGCCGCTGGCGTTGATATCACGGGTTTGCGTGGAGACATTGTGATCCATCGTCGCGAAGGTTTTTGATGGCTGACGAACGGCGCGACCATGCGCCCGCAAGCCATCAAAGGCCTGCGCTGACGTTACTTCATGGACCAGGTGCCGGTCGATATATAACAGCGGCGTTTCGTTGGGCGCTTCATACACGACATGGGCATCAAACAGCTTCTCGTATAATGTTTTCATGATCAGGTTTCGCTGATAAATCGGGCAATGATTGATCCCATTTCCTCGGTGCTGGTGGCGGGACCATTACCGGCTAAATCACCGGTGCGGTAACCTTCCGCCAGCGCCCGGCTAACGGCCTGCTCGACTGCGTCGGCGGCGTCGGCCGCTTCCAGGCTGTAGCGCAGCAACAGCGACAACGACAGGATTTGGGCAATCGGGTTGGCAATATTTTTACCGGCGATATCCGGGGCGGAACCACCGGCGGGTTCAAACAGGCCAAAACCCTGAGCGTTAAGGCTGGCAGAGGGCAACATACCCATGGAGCCGGTTATCATGGCGCATTCATCAGAGAGAATGTCGCCGAACAGATTTGAACACAGCATCACATCGAACTGAGACGGCGCTTTGATCAGTTGCATGGTGGCATTGTCGATATACATATGACTCAGTTCGACGTCCGGATAATCCGCCGCCACTTCATTGACGATTTGCCGCCACAGAATCGAAGATTGCAACACATTGGCTTTATCGATTGAGGTGACTTTGTTACGGCGTTTACGGGCTGACTCAAAGGCGATTCGGGCGATACGCTCAATTTCAAAGCGGTGATATACCTCGGTATCGAACGCGCGTTCGTGCTGGCCGCTACCTTCACGACCTTTAGGCTGACCAAAATAGATACCGCCTGTCAGTTCACGCACCACCAGGATATCAAAACCCTGGGCGGCAATATCACTGCGCAGTGGGCAGAAAGCTTCCAGTCCCTGATGCAGACTGGCTGGCCGCAGGTTGCTGAACAGTTTGAAATGTTTGCGTAATGGCAGCAGGGCGCCGCGCTCAGGTTGTTCCGCAGGCGGTAAATGCTCCCATTTCGGGCCGCCGACTGAACCGAACAGAATAGCATCAGCCTGTTCGCAACCGGCAATCGTCGCTGGCGGCAGTGGTTCACCGTGACGGTCGATGGCAATGCCACCCACATCATATTCGCTGGTGGTGATGCGCATGTCGAAACGCTGACGCAGGGCATCAAGCACTTTACTGGCCTGAGCCATCACTTCTGGGCCGATGCCGTCTCCGGGTAACACGGCAATATGATAAGTCCTGGACATGATTACACTGCTTCCTTCTGGTCTTTAGCTTTTGCCTTACGCTGCAGTTCTTGCTCAACCTGACGGGAACGCCAGATGTTGTTCAGCGCATTAATCATTGCTTTGGCTGAAGATTCCACAATATCGGTTGCCAGACCGACGCCGTGGAATTTACGGCCATTGTAGTTCACGACAATATCGACCTGACCCAACGCATCTTTGCCGTGGCCTTTCGCGGTTAACTGGTATTTCACCAGTTCAGCATCAAAATCGGTAATGCGGTTGATCGCCTGATAAACGGCATCGACCGGGCCGTTACCCGTAGCAGCCTCGGATTTCACTTCTTCACCACAGCCCAGTTTCACCGAGGCGGTCGCCATCACGCTGGAGCCAGACTGCACGTTGAAATAATCCAGGCGGAAGTGTTCCGGTTCTTCGGTCTGTTTGTTGATGAAGGCCAGCGCTTCCAGATCGTAATCAAATACCTGGCCTTTCTTATCCGCCAGCTTCAGGAAGGCGTCATACAACGCATCCAGGTTGTAGTCATGTTCTTTATAACCCATTTCATCCATACGGTGTTTTACCGCGGCGCGACCGGAGCGGGAGGTCAGGTTTAACTGGATTTGGTTCAGGCCGATGGATTCCGGCGTCATGATTTCGTAGTTTTCACGGTTCTTCAGCACCCCATCCTGGTGAATACCGGAGGAGTGGGCGAAGGCGCCGGTACCGACTACCGCTTTATTCGCCGGAATCGGCATATTACAAATCTGGCTGACGGTTTGGCTGGTACGATAAATTTCTTGATGGTTGATAGCGGTGTGTACCTTCATCAACTGATGGCGGACTTTGATCGCCATAATCACTTCTTCCAGCGCACAGTTACCGGCACGTTCGCCCAGTCCATTGAGGGTGCCTTCAACCTGGCGCGCGCCAGCCTGTACGGCGGCGAGCGCGTTACCGACTGCCATGCCTAAATCGTCATGGGTATGGACAGACAAAATGGCTTTATCAATATTGGGGACGCGGTTACGCAACTGAGCGAAGATGTTGCTGTATTCGCCTGGCAGGGTATAACCCACGGTATCCGGGATGTTGATGGTGGTCGCTCCGGCATCAATCGCGGCTTCCACCACGCGGCACAGATCATCAATCGGCGTACGCCCGCCGTCTTCACAGGAGAATTCGACATCATTGGTGTAATTTCTGGCGTATTTCACCATGGCTACCGCGCGCTCAATCACCTCTGGCAACGTACTGCGCAGTTTGGTGGCGATGTGCATTGGTGAGGTTGCCAGGAAGGTGTGGATACGGTAAGCCTCGGCGACTTTCAGGGCTTCATAGGCGGCATCAATGTCTTTTTCGACACAACGGGCCAGCGCGCAAACACGGCTGTTTTTAACCTGGCGGGCAATGGTCTGTACTGATTCAAAGTCGCCGGGAGAAGAGACAGGAAAACCCACTTCCATTACGTCAATGCCCATGCGTTCCAGCGCCAGCGCTATTTGCAGTTTCTCTTTTACGCTCAGGCTTGCCTGTAATGCCTGCTCACCGTCTCGCAGAGTGGTATCGAAAATAATAACTTGTTGGCTCATCGGGTATTCCTTGTCATATTTGCTTCGCCATAACAGCGGGCATAAAAAAACCCGCGCCTTGGCGCGGGTTTTTTAGTTTGCAAGCCTGAATCAGTGATTCATTTCGCCCACCAGCCTACCGCGCACAAAAAATGCGTTTAGTAGTAGACCTGGTAGGCGAGTGATATGAATCATTGAATCAGACCTCATAAATTTGCTGTTCCCATATTGATACTTGAAACAGGGGGGGAATGTCAACCATAAACAGTAAGGCATCTCGCCGTCATTCTTCCCATTGTCGGGGGAATGTCCCGGTTTACCGTTTGCTGAAACGGGTCGTAAGCCTGCGGCGGTTTGCGGTAAAAACTTTTTAATTTATCTGTTATATCGGTAAATCTTATGAATTTGCCTGCGTGATAATAACCTTAAGGTTGGTTGATTATTTTATTGGTTGTTAAAAATTAAGTATATAAAACTAAAATTTGTTTGATATTTGAACAGGTGAGCGTTTGTTCTCTTTAGCTTTGTTTTGGTAAGTAAGATGATGAACTGAAAATGAATTAAATTGCAGAGTAAATTACTGCTATTTTGCTTACTTTTCAGTGTAATTGTCGTCGATGCTCCGTCAGGAGGCGTGTCTTTCCATGCAGCAACTGACTCCAGTGCGTGGTATGGCGTTTGCCTGCTAACTTTTCTGCGGTTATGGTACTTCTCAACTAAAAGCAAAAAAACCAGAGTGCCAGGCTACGCCTGGATGTTGGAAATGATTTCTTACCCTTACTAAACACCGGTTTTGACCTTATCCGCACGCGAATCCTGTGGGGGCTTGCGATTTGCGGATAACTCAGCACCTTAAAAGCCTGGAGGCAAAAATGGAGATGTTGTCAGGAGCCGAGATGGTCGTCCGATCGTTGATCGATCAGGGCGTTAAACATGTATTCGGCTACCCCGGCGGAGCGGTTCTCGATATCTACGATGCGTTGCAGACCGTCGGCGGTATTGAGCACGTGCTGGTGCGCCATGAGCAAGGCGCCGTACACATGGCCGATGGGTATTCCCGGGCCACTGGCGAAGTGGGCGTGGTGCTGGTGACTTCCGGCCCCGGTGCCACCAATGCTATCACGGGTATCGCTACTGCTTATATGGATTCCATCCCGCTGGTGGTGCTCTCTGGTCAGGTACCTTCCTCGCTGATTGGCTATGACGCTTTTCAGGAATGCGACATGGTGGGGATTTCTCGTCCGGTGGTGAAGCACAGTTTTATGGTTAAACAGGCCGAAGACATTCCCACGGTGATGAAAAAAGCCTTCTGGCTGGCTTCTACCGGACGTCCGGGGCCGGTGGTTATTGACCTGCCAAAAGATGCGATGAACCCAGCGAATAAGCTGCCCTACGTCTGGCCGACATCGGTCAGTATGCGTTCTTATAACCCAACGACCCAGGGGCATAAGGGGCAGATTAAGCGAGCGCTGCAAGTGCTTCTCGCGGCGAAAAGACCGGTAATTTATGCCGGTGGCGGGGTGATTAACGCGGTATGCCATGCTGAACTGCGTCAGATGGCCGAACAACTGAATCTGCCGGTGACCAGTTCACTGATGGGACTGGGGGCATTTCCAGGAACGCATCGCCAGAGTGTAGGGATGCTGGGGATGCATGGCACCTTTGAGGCCAACATGACCATGCATAACGCCGATGTGATTTTTGCTATTGGCGTACGCTTTGATGATCGTACCACTAACAATCTGGCTAAATATTGCCCGAATGCTACCGTGTTGCATATTGATATCGATCCGACGTCAATTTCGAAGACCGTGCCGGCAGATGTGCCGATCGTCGGCGATGCGAAGCAGGTGCTGGGCCAGATGCTTGAGCTGCTGGCGCAGGGAGAGAATGAGCAGGATTTCGACAGCCTGCGCGACTGGTGGCAACGGATTGATCAGTGGCGTGCACGCCATTGCCTGGAATTTGATCGTAGTAGCGAGAAGATCAAACCGCAGGCGGTGATTGAAACCATCTGGCAGCTGACCAAAGGCGAAGCGTACGTCACCTCTGATGTGGGGCAGCATCAAATGTTTGCCGCGCTCTATTACCCGTTTGATAAGCCGCGTCGTTGGATCAACTCAGGCGGCCTCGGCACCATGGGATTCGGTTTGCCTGCGGCATTGGGCGTTAAGTTGGCGCTGCCGCAAGAAACGGTTATCTGTGTGACTGGTGATGGCAGTATCCAGATGAATATTCAGGAGCTGTCCACCGCATTGCAATATGATCTGCCGGTACTGGTGTTGAACCTGAACAACCGCTTTCTTGGCATGGTTAAGCAGTGGCAGGATATGATTTACTCGGGACGCCATTCACAATCTTATATGGCGTCGCTGCCTGATTTCGTCCGCCTGGCGGAAGCCTATGGTCATGTCGGCATTGGCATCGACCATCCGCATGAGCTGAAGCCGAAGCTGACCCAGGCGTTGGAAGCGTTGGGCACCGGGCGGTTGGTATTCGTTGATGTTAATGTTGATGGCACTGAGCACGTATACCCTATGCAGATTCGTGGTGGCGGGATGGACGAAATGTGGCTGAGCAAAACGGAGAGGACTTAATTATGCGTCGAGTTTTATCGGTACTGCTGGAAAACGAATCCGGCGCATTGTCGCGTGTGGTGGGGCTGTTTTCCCAACGCGGCTATAACATTGAAAGCCTTACCGTTGCACCGACTGACGATCCCACGTTATCGCGAATGACCATCCAGACTGTCGGCGATGAGAAGGTACTGGAACAGATCGAAAAGCAACTGCACAAGCTGGTGGATGTCCTGCGTGTCAGCGAATTGGGACAGGGGGATTACGTCGAACGTGAGATTATGCTGGTTAAAATTCAGGCGACCGGTTACGGCCGTGAAGAAGTTAAGCGCAGTGCGGAAATTTTCCGTGGTCAGATTGTCGACGTAACGCCATCGTTGTATACGGTGCAACTCGCCGGGACCAGTGACAAATTGGATGCTTTTCTCGGCGCGGTGCGCGAGGTGGCTGAAATTGTTGAAGTTGCCCGTTCCGGGATTGTCGGCGTCTCCCGAGGCGATCGCATTATGCGCTAATGCTGTTGGGTGACGTTCACTGTGGTTGACTAACCCGGCATCAGGTCGGGTTTTTTTACTTTTGTCAGAAAATTTCGGTACGGAAATAAAAGCAGTTGCTCGCTAAACTGTTCTACTGTTAGATGTAACAAATATCTTATTCATAGCCGCGCCGCGGCTATTTTTTGCGCCGTTCTGGTGCCTGATGCGTGGGGTTCTTGTGAAACTGGATGAAATTGCGCGCCTTGCCGGTGTATCGCGTACAACGGCGAGTTACGTTATCAATGGTAAAGCTAAGCAGTATCGTGTCAGTGACAAAACCGTTGAGAAGGTGATGACGGTTGTGCGTGAGCATAATTACCATCCCAATGCGGTGGCGGCAGGATTACGAGCAGGTCGTACCCGCTCAATCGGCCTGGTTATTCCCGACCTGGAGAATACCAGCTACACCCGCATTGCCAACTATCTTGAGCGGCAGGCCCGTCAGCGCGGTTATCAGTTGTTGATTGCCTGTTCAGAAGATCAGCCTGATAACGAGATGCGTTGTGTTGAGCATCTGCTGCAGCGTCAGGTGGATGCCATCATTGTGTCGACCTCTTTGCCGCCGGAGCACCCTTTCTATCAGCGCTGGATTAACGATCCGTTACCGATTATTGCACTGGACCGCGCGCTGGATCGCGAACACTTTATCAGCGTGGTGGGTGCGGATCAGGATGACGCCGTCATGCTGGCGGCGGAACTGCGTAAGCAGCCAGTTGACTCGATACTCTTTCTGGGGGCGTTACCCGAACTGTCAGTGAGTTTCCTGCGTGAAATGGGGTTTCGCGAGGCGTGGAAAGATGATGAACGTAAGATAGATTTTATTTATGCCAATAGTTTTGAGCGGACTGCTGCTGCGGCGTTGTTTGAAACATGGCTGGAAACGCATGTGATGCCGGATGCGTTGTTCACCACTTCTTTTGGTTTGTTGCAGGGCGTGATGGATGTGGCGCTCAAGCGTGAAGGGCGCCTGCCTTCTGATTTGGCGATAGCCACCTTTGGTGACCATGAACTGCTGGATTTCCTGGAATGTCCGGTACTGGCTGTGGGGCAACGTCACCGCGACGTGGCAGAGCGCGTATTGGAATTAGTGTTGGCCAGTCTGGATGAACCGCGTAAGCCGAAACCCGGTTTGACCCGAATTCGCCGTAATCTCTATCGTCGTGGCCGATTAAGCCGTAAGCTCAGTTAGTCGTTTGACTAAAAAGGCAGTTAAACCCGCTGCCCTTTTATCTTTCCCTTTCTCTTTCCCTTTCCCTTTGGCAATCCAGTATCCATTTTTAATTGTTAACATGATCCTCTCCGCTTGTTGCGTAAATAAAACCCGGAGGATTAATCTTTTTTATATAACCCATCATATTTATTAGAGACTTGTACTTCGACATTGCGTGTGAGTACCGAGGTTAGGTGAGTGGGCTGGGATTTTTTTAGGAAATAGCCTAAAATGCCGCCCGCGTCGCAAAGTCAGGCTGACGAATTTTGTGGCCATAAACTGGCATATTTTTGAACAATGTAAAATTCTTCCGAAATTTCCTACTATTATTCATCGGCTTAATTTAAAATTTCTGAGTAAACCGCGTTTTTTTAACTCTTCTGCGTTTTTATCTACTGAGAAATAATTCTATTCGGCGTCCGCTGTAGCTTGACAATGTTTTCCTTCGCTCCGTAAACTCCTTTAGTGGGAATTTGTGGTGGAAAGTGGTGAAACGGGGTAACTGGAGGATAAGACTGGCATGTTCCGTGGAGCAACGTTAGTCAATCTCGACAGCAAGGGGCGGCTGGCCGTGCCTACGCGTTATCGCGAAACGCTGATCGGGGAGTCTCAAGGGCAAATGGTGTGTACCATTGACCTCCATCAGCCATGCCTGCTGCTTTATACCTTGCCTGAATGGGAAATTATTGAACGTAAATTGGCCCGTTTATCCAGCATGAACCCGGCTGAGCGTCGCGTTCAACGCCTTTTACTTGGGCATGCCAGTGAATGTCAGATGGATAGCGCAGGTCGTCTGCTGGTGGCGAATACTTTACGTCAGCATGCAAATTTGACCAAAGAAGTGATGCTGGTGGGGCAGTTCAACAAGTTTGAACTGTGGGATGAACAGACCTGGTATCAACAAGTCAGGGAGGATATTGACGCGGAGCAGTCGACTCAGGAACCGTTATCTGAGCGTTTGCAGGGCTTGTCACTATAGCTATGCCAAATAATTTCAAACATATCACGGTGCTGTTGGACGAGGCGGTTAACGGCCTCAATATCAAATCTGACGGCATCTATATTGATGGCACCTTTGGCCGGGGTGGACATTCACGCCTGATCCTCTCGAAGTTGGGAGAACAAGGGCGTCTGTATGCCATCGACCGTGACCCGCAAGCTATAGAAGTCGCTGCCGGTATTACCGATTCGCGTTTTACTATCACCCATGGGCCTTTTTCTGCGTTGGCGGACTATGTCGATGCCTGGGGACTGACCGGTAAGATCGATGGTATTTTGCTGGATCTGGGCGTTTCTTCGCCGCAGTTGGATGATGCCGGGCGGGGTTTCTCATTTATGCGTGACGGACCGCTGGATATGCGCATGGACCCGACCAGGGGATTGTCGGCCGCGCAGTGGCTACTTCAGGCCGAAGAGAGCGATATCGCTTTCGTCCTGAAAACCTTTGGTGAAGAGCGGTTCGCCAGGCGTATTGCTCGCGCTATCGTTGAGCGCAACCGTGAACAGCCGATGACACGCACTAAAGAACTGGCGGAGGTTATCTATGCCGCTACGCCAGTAAAAGACAAATTCAAACATCCGGCGACCCGGAGTTTTCAGGCGATCCGCATTTGGGTGAACAGCGAGCTGGAAGAAGTCGAGCAGGTACTGCAAGGCGCGGTGTCAGTGTTGGCACCGGCGGGGCGTTTATCGGTGATCAGCTTCCACTCGCTGGAAGACCGTATTGTGAAGCGTTTTATGCGTGAGCAGAGCCGGGGACCGCAGGTTCCCGCAGGTTTGCCGATGACAGAGGAACAGTTAAATCAGTTAGGGGGTCGTCAACTGAAGGTACTGGGTAAGATGATGCCAGGCGAAGCTGAAGTGGCTGAAAATCCGCGAGCCCGTAGTTCAGTGTTACGCATCGCTGAGAGGATCAACAGATGATTAGTAACGACAGGCATAGCCTGCCGGGAGTCATTGCTGGCGATCTGTTACGCCATGGCAAAATTCCACTGATCCTCGCTGTCGCTGTACTGGTTTCGTCGATTTTGGTGGTGACCACGGCGCATAAAACCCGTCTGCTGACCGCCCAACGTGAACAGTTGGTACTGGAGCGTGATGCGCTGGATATTGAATGGCGTAACTTGATCCTGGAAGAGAATGCTCTCGGTGATCATAGCCGGGTTGAGAAGATGGCGACGGAAAAGCTGCAAATGCAGCATGTCGATCCATCGCAGGAAAACATCGTGGTACAGCCATTAGGGACTGAATGAAAGCCGCAGCCAAGACACTGAAGTTAAAACGCCCGGAAGATCAAGCCAGCTTTGTCAGCTGGCGTTTTGCGTTGCTTTGCGTCTGTATCACCCTCGGACTGACAGGATTGTTGGTTCGTATGGCTTATTTGCAAGTGATTAACCCTGACCGATTGGTGCGTGAAGGGGATATGCGTTCCTTACGCGTGCAGGCTGTTCCCAGCTCTCGCGGCATGATAACCGATAGATCCGGACGTCCCCTGGCGGTCAGTGTGCCGGTTAATGCAATCTGGGCGGATCCGAAAGAACTTAACGATAAAGGCGGCATTACCATGGACAGCCGCTGGAAGGCGTTGTCGGATGCGCTATCTATCCCGTTGGATCAACTGGCTGCACGAATTAACGCCAATCAGAAAAGCCGTTTTGTTTATCTGGCCCGCCAGGTCAATCCAGCCATTGGCGATTACATCAAAAAGCTTAAGCTCCCCGGCATCAAACTGCGTGAAGAATCCCGCCGCTATTACCCTGCCGGACAGGTCACCTCGCAACTGATCGGTTTCACCAATATCGATGGTCAGGGGATCGAAGGTGTTGAAAAAAGTTTTGATAAATGGCTTACCGGTCAGCCCGGTGAACGTACCGTGCGTAAAGATCGCAATGGCCGGGTGATTGAAGATATCTCTTCGGTGGACAGCCGGGCGGCGCATAACCTTGCCTTGAGCATTGATGAGCGCCTACAGGCGCTGGTTTACCGTGAATTGAACAATGCCGTGGCGTTTAACAAGGCGGAATCAGGCACGGCGGTGTTGGTGGATGTGAATACCGGGGAAGTGCTGGCGATGGCGAACAGTCCGTCATATAACCCGAACAACTTGTCCGGCGTCACCAAAGATGTGATGCGTAACCGGGCGATCACCGACATCTTCGAGCCCGGTTCAACGGTGAAGCCAATGGTGGTTATGACTGCCTTGCAGCGCGGTGTGGTGAAAGAGAACAGTGTGCTGAATACCATTCCTTATCGTATTAACGGCCATGAGATTAAAGACGTGGCCCGTTACAACGAGCTGACCCTGACCGGGGTTTTGCAGAAATCGAGTAATGTCGGCGTTTCCAGGCTGGCATTAGCGATGCCATCCTCAGCGTTAGTGGATACCTACTCACGCTTTGGATTGGGTAAGGCGACCAATTTGGGGTTGGTCGGAGAAAGCAGTGGCTTATATCCTCAAAAACAACGGTGGTCTGACATAGAGAGGGCCACCTTCTCTTTCGGCTATGGACTAATGGTAACGCCGTTACAGTTAGTGCGAGTCTATGCAACGATAGGCAGTTATGGCGTCTATCGCCCGCTGTCAATTACCAAAGTCGACCCGCCAGTAGCGGGTCAGCGCATATTTGATGAAGGCCTGGTGCGCACCGTCATGCACATGATGGAAAGCGTGGCGTTGCCTGGCGGCGGCGGTGTGAAAGCGGCCATCAAGGGTTACCGCATCGCCATTAAAACCGGTACGGCTAAAAAGGTTGGGCCGGACGGCAAATACGTTAACAAGTACATCGCGTACACGGCTGGCGTAGCGCCAGCAAGTCATCCTCGTTTTGCGCTGGTGGTGGTGATTAACGACCCCCAGGCCGGTAAATATTACGGTGGTGCAGTTTCTGCACCGGTTTTTGGCGCCATTATGGGCGGCGTTTTACGCACCATGAACATCGAGCCTGATGCACTGCCCCAAAATGACAAAAACGACATGGTAGAGAACCGACGTGAGGGACCAAGTGACCGATCGTAATCTGCGCGATTTACTGGCTCCCTGGGTGTCTGGCGCCCCGGAGCGGATACTGCGTGAAATGATACTGGACAGCCGTCTGGCGGCGTCCGGTGATTTGTTTGTGGCTGTTAAAGGCCATGCGGCGGATGGCCGACGCTTTATACCCCAGGCCATCGCCCAGGGCGTGGCGGCGGTGGTCGCGGATGCGGAAGGCGAAGCGGAAGACGGCGACATCACATTGATGCACGGCGTACCTGTGATTTATCTGGCCCAACTCTCTCAGCGCCTTTCTGCGCTGGCTGGCCGTTTTTATCAGCAGCCTGGCGAGAACCTGCGTCTGATTGGGGTGACCGGAACTAACGGTAAAACTACCACCACCCAACTATTGGCGCAGTGGGCTCAGTTACTGGGTGAAACCGCGGCAGTGATGGGCACGGTCGGCAATGGCCTGTATGGCCAGTTGGTGCCAGTAGAGAACACCACGGGTTCGGCGGTAGACATTCAGCATACATTGCACACGTTGGTTGAGCAGGGTGCGACGCTGGCGGCGATGGAAGTCTCTTCTCACGGTCTGGTCCAGCATCGTGTGGCCGCGTTGCCATTTGCCGCGGCGGCGTTTACCAACCTCAGCCGTGATCATCTGGATTACCATGGTGAGATGAGGCATTACGAAGCGGCGAAATGGCGGCTGTTTTCTGAGCATCAGGTGGGGCAGGCTATCATTAACGCCGATGATGAAGTGGGGCGCCGTTGGTTGGAAAAACTGCCGGATGCGGTTGCCGTCACTATGGAAAATAATTTACAGCCAGGTTGCCGTGGGCGCTGGTTGAAGGCGACCCGCGTCGATTATCGTCCTAACGGCGCTAGCGTGATGTTTGAATCCAGTTGGGGTCATGGCGTCATTGACAGCCGTTTGCTGGGCGCGTTTAACGTCAGCAATTTGCTGGTCGCACTTGCTACTTTGCTGGCGCTGGGTTACCCGTTGGCGTCGTTGATTGCCAGTAGCCGCCAGTTGCAACCGGTCATGGGGCGGATGGAAGTATTCACCGCGCCGGACAAGCCTACTGTGGTGGTGGATTATGCGCATACGCCGGACGCGCTGGAAAAAGCGCTGCTGGCTGCACGTTTGCATTGTAAAGGGCGACTGTGGTGTGTGTTCGGCTGTGGTGGCGATCGTGATAAAGGTAAGCGCCCACTAATGGGCGCTATTGCTGAGCAGTTCTCAGATGTGGTGGTGATTACAGATGATAATCCGCGCAGTGAAGATCCGGCGGCGATAGTGGCTGACGTGCTGAGCGGTCTGCTGGATCCCGGACGGGCGCGTGTGATGCCGGGACGTGCGCAAGCGGTGACTCACACGGTAATGCAGGCGCAGGATGGCGACATTGTTCTGGTGGCCGGGAAAGGCCATGAAGATTATCAGATTGTTGGCAGCCGCCGACTGGATTATTCAGACCGGCTTACGGTCGCTAACCTGATCGGGGGGCTGGCATGATTGCACTTTCTCTGCAAACTCTGGCTGAACTGACGGGCGGCAAATTGTTCGGTGCTGACCTGAACATCACTGAAGTCACCACCGATACGCGTAACGTCAGCATGGGTTGCCTGTTTATCGCTTTGGTGGGCGAGCGTTTTGATGCCCATGATTTTGTCGGTGAGGCGATTGCCGCTGGTTCGGCAGCTCTACTGGTCAGTAAGCGCTTACCTGTGACGGTTCCTCAAGTGGTGGTGGCCGATACCCGTATCGCGCTCGGCCAACTGGCTGGCTGGGTTCGCCAGCAATCCCCTGCCCGGGTGGTGGCCCTGACGGGGTCTTCTGGCAAAACCTCAGTCAAAGAGATGACTGCCGCCATCCTGCGTGAATGCGGCGAGACCCTCTATACCGCCGGTAATCTGAATAATGATATCGGCGTGCCTCTTACGCTGTTGCGCCTGACCCCGCAGCATCAGTACGCAGTCATTGAGCTGGGGGCTAATCATCAGGGCGAGATTGCTTATACCAGTCATATTACGCGTCCCGAAACCGCGTTGGTCAATAACCTGGCCGCGGCTCATTTAGCCGGGTTTGGCTCGCTGGCGGGCGTGGCGAAAGCGAAAGGTGAAATTTTTCAGGGATTGCCGATTAACGGCACGGCAATCATCAATGCGGATAGTCATGACTGGTCACACTGGCAGTCTGTGCTGCACGGCAAAACAGTCTGGCGCTTCTCGGTGCAGCCGCAGGCTGACAGTGATTTCTCAGCCAGCGATATTCAGGTGGGCAGCAATGGGACGCATTTCGTGATGATGACCCCGGCTGGCAGCATCAATATCCAACTGCCGCTACCCGGTCGCCATAATGTGGCGAATGCCCTGGCGGCAGCGGCGCTGGCTCTGTCTGTTGATGTGCCGCTCCAGGCTATCCAGCAAGGATTATCCAGCCTGAAAGCTGTGCCGGGGCGGTTGTTTCCGCTGCCGCTGGCAGACGGCAAACTGGTGTTGGATGACAGTTATAACGCCAATGTTGGCTCAATGACCGCCGCCGTACAGGTACTGGCCGACATGCCGGGCTATCGTGTGATGGTGGTGGGCGATATGGCTGAGCTGGGTGACGAGGCCGAAAAGTGCCACCGTGAGGTAGGTGAAGCGGCTCGTCAGGCGGGTATTGATAAAGTCCTCAGCGTGGGAACACTCAGTAAAGTCATTAGCGATACCAGCGGCGTTGGTGAGCATTTCAACGATAAGGCAACTGTCACGGCGCGTCTCAGAACCCTGCTCTCGCAGCAGCCCATTATTACCATTTTAATTAAAGGTTCGCGTAGTGCCGCCATGGAGCAGGTAGTACAGAGCTTACAGGAGAAAGGAACATGTTAGTCTGGCTGGCCGAACATTTGGTCAATCTTTATTCTGGCTTTAACGTCTTCTCGTATCTGACGTTTCGCGCCATTGTCAGCCTGCTGACTGCCCTGTTTATTTCATTGTGGATGGGGCCGCGGATGATCGCCCGTTTACAGGAATTGTCTTTCGGCCAGGTGGTGCGTAACGATGGCCCGGAATCACATTTCAGTAAACGCGGTACGCCAACCATGGGCGGGGTGATGATCCTGTTCTCCATCACAGTGTCGGTATTGATGTGGGCCTATCCTGGCAACCCTTATGTATGGTGTGTTCTGGTGGTGTTAGTGGGGTTTGGCATTATCGGCTTCGTCGATGATTACCGCAAAGTCGTTCGCAAAGATACGAAGGGATTGATTGCCCGCTGGAAATATTTCTGGATGTCGGTTATCTCGCTGGGCGTCGCATTTGCGTTATACATCGCCGGTAAGGGGACGCCGGCCACTGAGTTGGTGGTGCCCTTCTTTAAAGACATCATGCCGCAGTTGGGGCTGCTCTATGTGGTATTGGCTTATTTTGTCATCGTGGGGACCGGTAATGCGGTCAACCTGACCGATGGTCTGGATGGGCTGGCGATTATGCCGACGGTGTTTGTCGCGGCGGGTTTTGCGTTGGTGGCCTGGGCAACGGGTAACGTCAAGTTTGCTGAATACCTGCATATTCCTTATCTGCGCCACGCCGGTGAGTTGGTGATTGTCTGTACCGCCATTGTCGGGGCAGGGCTGGGTTTTCTGTGGTTTAACACTTACCCGGCGCAGGTCTTCATGGGCGATGTGGGCTCCCTGGCACTGGGCGGGGCGCTGGGAACTATCGCGGTACTGCTGCGTCAGGAGTTCCTGTTGGTGATTATGGGCGGGGTGTTCGTGGTGGAAACCCTGTCGGTTATCTTGCAGGTCGGGTCGTTCAAATTACGTGGTCAGCGTATTTTTCGCATGGCACCGATTCATCACCATTATGAGCTTAAAGGTTGGCCGGAACCGCGCGTTATCGTGCGCTTCTGGATTATTTCGCTGATGCTGGTGCTGATTGGCCTGGCAACGCTGAAGGTAAGGTAACTATGGCTGACTATCAGGGTAAAAAAGTCGTCATTATCGGGCTTGGTCTTACTGGCCAGTCCTGTGTTGATTTCTTTTTAGCACGTGGCGTGACGCCACGCGTGATGGATACCCGTGTCGTGCCGCCAGGACTGAACAAATTACCTTCCAGTGTTGAATGCTGGCTCGGTTCGTTGAATGACCACTGGTTGCTGGAAGCCGACCTGATTGTCGCCAGCCCGGGTCTCGCTCTGACGCATCCTTCCCTGATGGATGCCGCTGATGCCGGTGTGGAAATTGTCGGCGATATTGAACTTTTCTGCCGTGAAGCGCAGGCGCCGATTGTGGCGATTACGGGCTCCAATGGCAAAAGCACGGTTACCTCTCTGGTGGGCGAGATGGCGAAAGCCGCCGGCTGGCAAGTCGGCGTGGGGGGGAATATTGGCCTGCCTGCGTTGAGTCTGCTTGAGCAACCCGCGCAGCTTTACGTGCTGGAGCTGTCGAGTTTCCAACTGGAAACCACCAGTAGCCTGAAGGCCGCCGCCGCCACGATCCTCAACGTGACCGAGGATCATATGGATCGCTATCCTTTGGGCATGCAGCAATACCGCGCCGCCAAATTGCGAATTTACGAGCAGGCGACCGTGTGCGTGGTTAACGCTGATGATGCGATGACTATGCCGGTTCGCGGTGCGGATAAGCGGTGCGTCAGCTTTGGGGTGGATGTGGGCGACTATCATCTTAACCATCAACAGGGCAGCATTTGGCTGCGGGTTAACGGCGAGAAAGTGTTAAATACCGACGAGATGACGCTGGTGGGACAGCATAACTTCACTAACGCTCTGGCTGCACTGGCGCTGGCGGATGCGGTGGGCTTACCACGCAATACCAGCCTGCAGGCGCTGACCGCCTTCACCGGACTGGCTCACCGTTTCCAACTGGCTTATGAGCATAACGGTGTGCGTTGGATTAATGATTCCAAAGCGACCAATGTCGGCAGCACTGAGGCGGCGCTGAACGGGCTACAGGTCAAAGGCACGCTCTGGCTGCTGCTGGGCGGTGACGGTAAATCGGCTGATTTCAGCCCGTTGTCCCGCTTTTTACAGGCCGATAACCTGCAGATTTATTGTTTTGGTCGCGATGGCGCCGCTCTGGCAGCATTGCGCCCAGAGAAAGCGGTACAAACAGCGACACTGGCTGACGCGATGGTGAAAATTGCTGCCCAGGTGCAGCCGGGGGACATGGTTTTACTGTCTCCAGCCTGCGCCAGCCTGGATCAATTTAAAAACTTTGAGCAGCGTGGCGATGTGTTTACTCAACTGGCTAAGGAGCTTGGCTGATGCGCTTGACAGGACTAAGCCTTGTGAGCGGGTTGAGCACCCGGGTGAAAGATTGGGTAATGGGATCGCGCGAAAACGATACCAACGCAATGGTGCTCTACGATCGTACCCTGTTGTGGTTGACGTTGGGCCTGGCCATTTTCGGTTTCGTGATGGTGACGTCAGCGTCGATGCCGGTCGGGCAGCGTCTGTCGGATGATCCGTTCTATTTCGCCAAGCGCGATGCTTTTTATATCGCGCTGGCATTTGTCATGGCGTTGGTAACGCTGCGTGTGCCGATGGACTTTTGGCAACGTTACAGCAACATCATGCTGCTGGTTGCCATGGTGATGCTGTTGATTGTGTTGGCGGTGGGGAGTTCAGTCAACGGCGCATCCCGCTGGATTGCTTTGGGGCCGCTGCGTATTCAGCCGGCGGAATTGTCGAAGTTGTCACTGTTTTGTTATCTCGCCAGCTATCTGGTGCGCAAGGTTGATGAAGTGCGAAATAACTTCTGGGGCTTCTGCAAACCAATGGGTGTGATGGTGGTACTGGCTGTTCTGCTGCTGGCACAACCGGATCTGGGTACGGTAGTGGTGTTATTTGTCACCACGCTGGCGATGTTGTTCCTCGCGGGGGCGAAGTTGTGGCAGTTTCTGGCAATTATCGGTTCGGGAATTTTTGCGGTTTGCCTGCTGATTATGGCTGAGCCCTATCGTATGCGCCGTGTAACATCTTTCTGGAATCCCTGGGAAGATCCATTCGGCAGTGGTTACCAGCTGACCCAATCGCTAATGGCGTTTGGTCGCGGTGAGTTCTGGGGCCAGGGGCTGGGTAATTCGGTGCAAAAACTGGAGTATCTGCCAGAAGCGCATACCGATTTCATCTTCTCCATTATTGGCGAGGAACTGGGTTATATCGGTGTGGTTTTAGCGTTGTTAATGGTATTCTTCGTCGCTTTTCGTGCGATGTCCATCGGTCGTCGCGCACTGGAGATTGACCAGCGTTTTTCTGGTTTTCTTGCCTGTTCCATCGGCGTGTGGTTTAGCTTCCAGGCGCTGGTTAATGTGGGCGCCGCAGCTGGGATGTTGCCGACTAAAGGTCTGACGTTGCCCTTGATCAGCTATGGGGGATCCAGCCTGATCATCATGTCGACCGCCATCGTGTTTTTGTTGCGTATAGATTATGAAACGCGACTGACCAAAGCGCAGGCGTTTACTCGAGGTAGTCGATGAAAGGGAAGCGTTTGATGGTGATGGCGGGGGGAACAGGCGGACATGTGTTCCCCGGGCTGGCGGTTGCGCACCATTTGATGGCGCAGGGTTGGCAAGTGCGTTGGCTTGGTACGGCGGATCGTATGGAAGCCGAACTGGTGCCGAAGCACGGTATTGAGATTGATTTTATTCGCATTAGCGGTCTGCGCGGTAAAGGTTTGCGGGCGATGGTCGCCGCCCCCTGGCGTATTTTCAACGCGGTACGGCAGGCCAGGGCGATTATCAAGTCCTATCAGCCGGATGTGGTGCTGGGGATGGGAGGCTATGTTTCCGGACCCGGAGGCCTGGCGGCGTGGAGTTGCGGTGTTCCCGTGGTGTTGCATGAACAAAATGGTATCGCCGGGCTGACCAATAAATGGCTGGCCAGGATTGCCAAAAAAGTGATGCAGGCGTTCCCGGGGGCTTTCCCTAATGCAGAAGTAGTGGGTAACCCGGTGAGGACGGATGTGCTGGCGTTGCCTCCGCCTGAAATACGGCTGGCTGAACGTACCGGTCCGATTCGCGTCCTGGTGGTTGGTGGCAGTCAGGGCGCGCGCGTGTTGAACCTGACTATGCCCAAAGTGGCTGAGCGACTTGGCGATAAAATTACGCTCTGGCATCAGGTGGGGAAGGGCGCGTTGGCCAGTGTGAATCAGGCTTACCAGCAGGTAAACCAAACCGGTCATAAAGTGACCGAGTTTATTGATGATATGGCTGCGGCTTACGCCTGGGCTGATGTAGTGGTGTGTCGCTCAGGTGCGCTGACGGTCAGTGAAGTGGCAGCAGCAGGGCTACCTGCCATTTTTGTTCCGTTCCAGCATAAAGATCGTCAGCAATACTGGAATGCGCTGCCGCTTGAAAAAGCCGGCGCAGCGAAGATTTATGAACAACCGCAGTTTTCTGCGGAGGCGGTAGCGGAAACGCTGGTGGGCTGGGATCGTCCAGTTTTACGGCAAATGGCTGAAAAAGCGCGTGCAGTAGCGATTCCCGATGCGACCGAACGGGTGGCGGTGGCCGTCAGCAAAGCGGCACGGCAAACAGGATGAGTAGGGTCGGGTATGCCGACCAGAAAATGGTTATACGAGCAGTGTTCTCCCGGCGATTTCGCGCGGCACCATGTGTTGGCCACGTGAAAGGCGCAGGAGATATCGACAGGCAGAAGAGATGAATACACAACAATTGGCAAAACTGCGTTCTATCGTGCCCGAGATGCGTCGCGTCCGGCACATTCACTTTGTTGGCATCGGTGGTGCCGGCATGGGCGGTATTGCCGAAGTGTTGGCGAATGAAGGTTATGAAATCAGCGGTTCGGATTTGGCTCCTAATGCGGTGACTCAGCATCTGACCGCACTTGGCGTGACCATTTATTTTAACCACCGACCGGAGAATGTCAGTGATGCCAGCGTGGTGGTGATGTCCTCCGCCGTTGCGCAGGATAATCCGGAAATTATTGCGGCTCGGGAAGCCCGTATCCCGGTTATTCGTCGGGCAGAAATGCTGGCCGAACTGATGCGTTTCCGTCATGGCATTGCAGTGGCGGGCACCCATGGGAAAACCACCACTACCGCGATGGTGTCCAGTATTTACGCTGAAGGTGGTCTGGATCCGACTTTTGTGAACGGTGGCCTGGTAAAAGCCGCAGGTACCCATGCGAAACTGGGTTGCAGCCGTTACCTGATTGCGGAAGCGGATGAGAGTGATGCGTCGTTCCTGCATCTGCAACCGATGGTGGCGATTGTCACCAATATCGAAGCCGACCATATGGACACCTATCAGGGCGACTTCGAAAATTTGAAGCAGACGTTTATCAATTTCCTGCACAACCTGCCGTTTTATGGTCGTGCTGTGCTTTGTATCGATGATGCCGTTATCCGCGACTTAATCCCCCGTGTCGGGCGTCAAATTACCACGTACGGTTTTAGTGAAGATGCCGATGTGCGGATTGCCAGTTACGAGCAGCATGGCGCGCAGGGACATTTTACCCTGGCTCGCCACGATAAGCCGCTGATGCGTGTCACACTGAATGCGCCGGGTCGCCATAACGCGCTCAACGCGGCGGCGGCCGTTGCGGTGGCAACGGAAGAAGGCATTGATGATGATGAAATCCTCAGTGCGCTGGAGAGCTTCCAGGGGACCGGTCGTCGCTTTGATTTCCTGGGGGAATATCCATTGCAGGAAGTGAATGGCGTGGCAGGCACCGCGATGCTGGTGGATGACTACGGCCATCACCCGACGGAAGTTGATGCGACGATTAAAGCCGCGCGTGCGGGCTGGCCTGATCGTCAATTGGTGATGATTTTTCAGCCGCATCGTTATACGCGTACCCGTGACCTTTACGATGACTTTGCTAACGTGTTGTCGCAGGTCGATGTGTTGCTGATGCTGGATGTTTATCCCGCAGGTGAAACGCCAATCCCTGGCGCAGACAGTCGTTCACTGTGCCGCACTATTCGGGGGCGTGGCAAGGTCGACCCGATTATGGTGTCTGATCATGATGCGGTCGCGGAAATGTTGGCGCCGAAGTTGAGCGGTAATGACTTAATCCTGGTGCAGGGCGCTGGCAATATTGGGCGCATCGCGCGCAATCTGGCCGATCAGCAATTACGACCGCAGAGTCAAGAAGGGGAAAATCATGGCTGAGAAAGTAGCGGTATTGCTGGGGGGGACTTCTGCTGAGCGAGAAGTTTCGCTGATGTCAGGCAACGCGGTGTTGGCCGGGCTGAAAGAAGCCGGGGTCGATGCGCACGCGGTAGATATTCGTGATTTCCCGGTCATGCGTCTGAAAGAAGAAGGCTTCGATAAAGCCTTTATCGCGCTGCATGGTCGTGGTGGTGAGGACGGTACGCTGCAGGGGGTGCTCGAGTTCCTGGCTATCCCTTATACCGGCAGTGGCGTAATGGCATCCGCTATCACCATGGATAAGCTGCGTACCAAGTTGCTTTGGCAGGGCTGTGGATTGCCGATTGCGCCTTACGTGGCCATCAACCGTCAGGAAATGGATGCGGGGCTGAGCCGCGAGACACAAGCGCGTATCGCGGCGCTGGGATTGCCGTTGTTCGTGAAGCCTGGCAGTGAAGGTTCCAGCGTCGGTATCACCCGTGTCAATCAGGCTGATGCGCTGCAGGCGGCACTGGATGAAGCTTTCCGTCACGATGATGAGGTATTGATCGAGGCTTTTTTAAGCGGTCCGGAATACACCGTTGGTGTGATCGGCGATGAGATCTTACCGTCTATTCGTATTCAGGTTGCTTCTGAGTTCTATGATTATGAAGCGAAATACTTTTCTGACCAGACTGAATACTTCTGTCCCAGCGGTTTGTCAGCAGAAAAAGAAGCGGAATTGAATAACATTGTGTTGCAGGCCTGGCGTGCGCTTGGCTGCAGTGGTTGGGGACGGGTGGATGTGATGATGGGGGGGGACGGCCAGTTTTACTTGCTGGAAGTTAACACCTCTCCAGGCATGACCAGCCACAGCCTGGTGCCGATGGCGGCCAGGCAGGCAGGCATGAGTTTCTCGCAACTGGTTGCCCGCATTTTGGAGCTGGCCGACTGATATGTCACAGGCTGCTCTGAATGTCCGCAACCGCGAAGCGCAGGAAAAAGCGCGCTCTGGTCGCAGTAATGGTACACGGCTGGCGGGGATCGTTTTTCTATTGATGGTGCTGGGAGTGATGCTGGCGGGAGGCCTGGTGGTGCTGAAGTGGATGAACGATGCTTCTCGCCTGCCATTGTCACGGTTGGTGGTGACCGGGCAGATGCATTTCACCACCGATGATGATATCCGCCAGGCGATTTTATCGCTTGGTTCGCCGGGAACATTCATGTCGCAGAACGTGGATGTTATCCAGCAACAAATCGAGCGCCTGCCATGGATTCAGCAGGTGAGTGTGCGCAAGCAGTGGCCGGACGAATTAAAAATTCACCTGGTCGAGTATGTGCCGGTAGCTCGCTGGAATGATTTGCATATGGTTGATGCTACAGGAAAATCTTTCAGTGTGCCGGCGGACCGTATCGCCAAAGAAAATTTGCCGATGTTGTATGGCCCGGAAGGCAGCGAATCAGAGGTTCTGGCCGGATATCACCAGATGAGCGACCTGCTGGCAGCCAATAAATTTAAGTTAAAAGCGGCGTCGATGACGGCCCGGCGGTCCTGGCAACTGGTGTTGAGCGACGATGTGCGTCTGGAATTGGGGCGTAACGAGGATATGAAGCGGCTGAAGCGCTTTATCCAGCTCTATCCTACGTTGCAACAACAGGCACAGGCAGGAAATAAGCGTATCAGTTACGTGGACCTGCGATATGACTCTGGCGCGGCAGTAGGATGGGCACCGCCATTAATTCAGACCACTGACGGTAATAAGCAACAGAATCAGGCACAGGCTAAACAACAATGATCAAAGCGACGGACAGAAAACTGGTAGTTGGACTCGAAATCGGCACCGCGAAGGTCGCTGCTTTGGTTGGGGAAATTCTGCCCGATGGTATGGTTAACATCATTGGGGTGGGCAGTTGTCCTTCTCGTGGAATGGACAAAGGCGGTGTAAACGATCTGGAATCTGTCGTGAAGTGCGTACAGCGCGCGATTGATCAGGCAGAGCTGATGGCAGACTGCCAGATTTCTTCGGTATACCTTGCATTATCGGGAAAACATATCAGTTGCCAGAACGAAATAGGGATGGTTCCTATTTCCGAAGAGGAAGTGACCCAAGAAGATGTGGAGAATGTGGTACATACCGCTAAATCTGTCCGTGTTCGTGATGAACACCGCATTCTTCATGTTATCCCGCAAGAATACGCGATCGATTATCAAGAAGGGATCAAGAATCCGGTGGGTTTGTCCGGTGTGCGTATGCAGGCGAAAGTGCATCTGATCACCTGCCACAACGATATGGCGAAAAACATCGTTAAAGCGGTTGAACGATGTGGCCTGAAAGTTGATCAACTGATTTTTGCCGGTCTGGCCTCCAGCTTTTCCGTGCTGACAGAAGATGAGCGAGAGTTGGGGGTCTGCGTGGTGGATGTTGGTGGCGGCACCATGGATATTGCGGTTTATACCGGTGGCGCGCTGCGTCATACCAAGGTGATTCCATATGCCGGCAACGTGGTGACCAGCGATATCGCTTATGCGTTTGGTACACCGCCAACCGATGCGGAAACGATCAAAGTTCGTCACGGCTGTGCGCTGGGTTCAATGGTCGGTAAAGACGAAAATGTCGAGGTTCCGAGCGTCGGCGGCCGTCCACCAAGAAGCCTGCAACGTCAGACGCTGGCAGAGGTGATTGAGCCGCGTTACACCGAACTGCTGAATCTGGTCAATGACGAGATTCTGCAGTTACAGGAACAGTTGCGCCAGCAAGGTGTTAAGCATCATCTGGCGGCGGGTATCGTTCTGACGGGGGGCGCGGCGCAGATTGAAGGATTGGCAGCGTGCGCCCAGCGTGTGTTTCACACGCAGGTGCGTATCGGACAGCCGCTGAATATTACTGGATTAACGGATTACGCGCAGGAGCCGTATTACTCAACGGCAGTTGGCTTACTGCATTATGGAAAAGAGTCTCACCTGAACGGTGAGGCTGATGTAGAAAAAAGAGCCTCAGTGGGCAACTGGTTTAAGCGAATCAACAGCTGGCTGAGAAAAGAGTTTTAATTTTGAGAAAAGGGGATCATGCTAGACTTATTGATGATCTCCCGGCGACAGGCACATAACGGAGAGAAATTATGTTTGAACCTATGGAATTAACCAATGACGCGGTGATTAAAGTCATCGGCGTCGGCGGCGGCGGCGGTAACGCCGTAGAGCACATGGTGCGTGAACGCATCGAAGGTGTAGAGTTCTTTGCCGTTAACACCGACGCTCAGGCGTTACGTAAGACGGCAGTGGGTCAGACTATCCAGATCGGTAACGGGATTACCAAAGGTCTGGGCGCTGGCGCGAACCCGGAAGTGGGCCGTACCTCTGCGGAAGAAGATAGAGAAGCGCTGCGTCAGGCACTTGAAGGCGCCGACATGGTGTTTATTGCCGCAGGTATGGGGGGCGGTACCGGTACCGGCGCGGCGCCTGTTGTTGCTGAAGTGGCAAAAGACTTAGGCATCCTGACGGTTGCGGTGGTGACCAAGCCTTTCAATTTTGAAGGCAAAAAGCGCATGGCGTTTGCCGAACAAGGTATTGCTGAACTGTCCCGGCATGTCGATTCTCTGATTACCATTCCGAACGACAAGCTGCTGAAAGTGCTGGGCCGTGGCATTTCTCTGCTGGATGCGTTCGGTGCCGCCAACGACGTGTTGAAAGGCGCGGTGCAGGGGATTGCCGAGTTGATCACCCGTCCAGGGCTGATGAACGTCGACTTTGCTGACGTGCGCACTGTAATGTCTGAAATGGGTTACGCGATGATGGGTTCTGGCGTGGCGGGTGGTGAAGATCGTGCTGAAGAAGCGGCCGAAATGGCGATCTCCAGCCCACTGCTGGAAGACATCGATTTGTCTGGCGCGCGTGGCGTGTTGGTTAACATCACTGCGGGCTTTGATCTGCGTCTGGACGAGTTTGAAACGGTGGGTAACACCATCCGTGCGTTTGCTTCCGACAATGCGACGGTGGTAATTGGTACTTCGCTGGATCCGGAAATGAACGACGAACTGCGCGTCACCGTGGTGGCTACCGGTATCGGCATGGACAAGCGTCCTGAAATCACCCTGGTGACCAACAAGCAGCAACCTCAGCCAGTGATGGATCATCGCTACCAGCAGCACGGTATGGCGCCGCTGCCTCAGGAGCAGAAGCCTGCGGCTAAAGTGGTCAACGATCCGGGCACGCAACCGAACAAAGAGCCTGATTATCTGGATATTCCAGCCTTCCTGCGCAAGCAGGCGGACTAGGCGTTTAGTGGGAATTTGAATTCCCCGCTCTTTGTGCTAAAATGCTCGCCCGCCAGGCATTATAATGATGCTGGCGAGCGGATCAGTAACTTTGCGAGATAATGCGATGATCAAACAACGGACATTAAGACGTATGGTTCAGGCGACTGGCGTCGGTTTACATACCGGCAAAAAGGTCACACTGACGTTATGCCCTGCGCCGGCTAATACCGGGGTCATCTATCGTCGCACTGACTTGAATCCACCGGTTGATTTCCCGGCTGATGCAAAATCCGTGCGTGATACCATGCTCTGTACTTGCCTGGTTAATGAGCATGACGTACGTATTTCGACAGTCGAACACTTGAATGCAGCGCTTGCGGGCCTTGGCATTGATAATATCGTAGTGGAAGTGGACGCGCCTGAGATCCCGATTATGGATGGTAGCGCCGCCCCTTTTATCTATCTGCTTATGGATGCCGGGATTGAAGAACTGAACAGCGCGAAAAAATTTGTGCGCATCAAGCAGCCTGTCAAGGTTGAAGATGGCGACAAATGGGCTGAACTGAAGCCGCATAACGGATTTACGTTGGATTTTACGATCGACTTTAAACATCCGGCTATTGACGCCAGTTCGCAACGCTACAGTATGGATTTCTCTGCTGAAGCTTTTGCGCGTCAAATCAGTCGCGCCCGCACGTTCGGCTTTATGCATGACATTGAAGCACTGCAATCCCGTGGCCTGTGTCTCGGCGGCAGCTTCGATTGCGCCATCGTGGTTGATGATTACCGTGTATTGAATGAAGATGGCTTACGTTTTGAAGACGAGTTCGTCCGTCACAAAATGTTGGACGCCATTGGTGATCTGTTTATGTGTGGTCATAATATCATTGGCGCGTTTACCGCATTCAAAAGTGGTCATGCTTTAAACAATAAGTTGCTGCAAGCTGTTCTGGCTAAGCAGGAAGCCTGGGAATGGGCAACCTTCGAAGATGAAGCTGAGCTGCCGGTGACTTTCAGAGCACCCAATCTGGTTCTGGCATAAGAAGTCAGCGCTATTTATTACGACTGGTTGAGTTGGTACTCTCTCCGGCCAGTGAGGCCAGTCGTTCTATTGTCCTTTTCAACTTTTCCGGGCTTTGGCTCGCGACACTCCGTAAAATTTCCGCACTGTGCTCACTGAGCTGACGTCCTGGTCCTGTTGACTGGCTTTCAGTGGTGGACGGTTTGCTGCTTTCCTGACCTTTTGCGGCTAATGATGGATTTATCCTGATGTCGATTGCCGTCAATGATGGTAATATTTGCGCTCGTAAAGCTGACAGCAAATTGGATTGTTCATAACGTAAGCGCATCATCCAACTGGCATTAGCGGTTTCGAGCACCAGAATGCCCTGGCGGAAGTTTGCCACGCGGCACCAGGGATGCAACTGTGCCGGGAGAATCCCCTGCACCGCACGGTTCAGCTTGTTTAGCGCGATGGCGCGTTGCTGAATGGATAGCAACATTCCCTGACCTTCAGTTGCTTCGAATAAATTTTCTATAGATTGCGGGCGACTATCACGCATAGCAGACTCCGGCGGAAAACAGTGATCGGTATTCTAAATCGTTGGCGACAATTTGGCAGACGTTATTTCTGGCCGCATCTCTTGTTGGGGATGGTCGCGGCGAGCCTTGGTCTGCCTCACGTCGCGGATAGTGATCGCTCTACCTTACCAGAAACCGCATCCCGAAGCCTGAATATTAGCAGTGTAGTGCGTTTTGACAGCCTTGCTTTGCTACAGGAAAGCGCCCGCCGACCGAATTTTAATGTGGACTATTGGCATCAGCATGCCATCCGCACCGTTATCCGTCATCTCTCCTTCACGCTAACACCTGCCAGCCTGCCCATAGCTGAGCTGGTCATGCCGCTCGACGCGCAGAAGCTGGCGCTGTTGGATTCACTCAACGCATTGCTGACCCATGAGGCGAAGCCACCGGCGATCATCCGTCAGACAGAACAGCTCCCGGCGACGGTACAAACTAACTATCAGGCTGGCCGGTGGCTGGCCGAGGTTCGGGGTATTCGCGCCGGACCGACTTCTGGTGCATAAGGTTGTTTGTCTATCCTATCCAGGTTTAGTGCTTTACCGCGGAACGCGGTGGCTAAGAGAATGTATTTACTATGTTAATCAAATTATTAACCAAAGTTTTTGGTAGCAGCAATGACCGTACGTTGCGCCGTATGCGCAAAGTCGTAGAGCAAATTAACAAGATGGAACCGGATTTCGAAAAGCTCTCTGATGATGAGCTGAAAGTGAAAACCAGTGAATTCCGGGCACGTCTGAAACAAGGGGAAGTGCTGGAAAACCTGCTCCCGGAAGCTTTTGCGACAGTACGTGAAGCCAGTAAACGCGTGTTCGGTATGCGCCATTTTGACGTCCAGTTGCTGGGCGGGATGGTATTGAATGATCGCTGCATTGCGGAGATGCGTACCGGGGAAGGTAAAACGCTGACCGCAACGTTGCCAGCTTATCTGAATGCCCTGAGCGGAGAAGGTGTTCACGTAGTAACCGTGAACGATTATCTGGCGCAGCGTGATGCGGAAAACAACCGCGCTTTATTCGAATTCCTCGGACTGACGGTTGGCATCAACCTGCCGGGTATGCCCGCTCCGGCTAAACGCGAAGCCTATGCTGCAGATATCACCTACGGTACCAACAACGAATACGGTTTTGACTACCTGCGTGACAATATGGCCTTTAGCCCGGAAGATCGGGTGCAGCGTAAGTTGAATTATGCGCTGGTGGATGAGGTTGACTCGATTCTGATCGATGAAGCGCGTACACCGCTAATTATCTCTGGTCCGGCAGAAGACAGTTCTGAACTGTATATCAAAGTTAACAAAATCATTCCGAATCTGATCCGTCAGGACAAAGAAGACTCCGACACCTTCCAGGGGGAAGGTCACTTTTCGGTTGACGAAAAATCGCGGCAGGTCCACCTGACTGAACGCGGCCTGGTGGCGATTGAGGAACTGATGGTCAGCGAAGGCATCATGGAAGAAGGGGAGTCTTTGTACTCACCAGGCAACATTATGTTGATGCACCACGTGACCGCCGCACTGCGAGCCCACGTACTGTTTACCCGCGATGTTGACTACATTGTGAAAGACGGTGAAGTGATCATCGTTGATGAACACACCGGGCGCACCATGCAGGGGCGTCGCTGGTCTGACGGCTTACACCAGGCGGTGGAAGCCAAAGAAGGTGTGGAAATTCAGAATGAAAATCAGACACTGGCTTCCATTACCTTTCAGAATTACTTCCGTCTGTACAAGAAACTGGCGGGTATGACCGGTACTGCTGACACCGAAGCATTTGAATTCAGCTCGATCTACAAGCTGGAAACCATTGTGGTACCGACCAACCGCCCAATGGTGCGTAAAGATCTGCCAGATCTGGTCTACATGACCGAAAAAGAGAAGATCGATGCGATCATCGAAGATATCCGTGAGCGTACCGGCAAGGGCCAGCCCGTATTGGTGGGTACCATATCGATCGAGAAATCCGAAGTCGTGTCAGAAGCGCTGACCCGCGAAGGCATTAAGCATGAAGTTCTGAATGCCAAGTTCCATGCCCGTGAAGCGGATATTGTTGCGCAGGCGGGTCAACCGGGGGCGGTGACGATAGCCACCAACATGGCGGGTCGTGGTACGGATATTGTGCTGGGGGGAAGCTGGCAGGCGGAGATTGCCGCGCTGGAATCACCCACTGCCGAACAGATCGAAGCGATTAAGAGCGCCTGGCAAGTTCGGCATGATGCGGTACTCGCTTCAGGCGGTCTGCACATTATCGGTACCGAGCGTCATGAATCCCGCCGTATTGATAACCAGCTACGTGGTCGTTCTGGTCGCCAGGGGGATAATGGTTCTTCCCGTTTCTACCTGTCGATGGAAGATGCGCTGATGCGTATTTTTGCTTCTGACCGGGTCACTAACATGATGCGGAAACTGGGTATGAAGCCAGGTGAAGCCATTGAACATCCGTGGGTGACCAAAGCTATTGCTAACGCACAGCGCAAAGTAGAAAGCCGTAACTTTGATATTCGCAAGCAACTGCTGGAATATGATGATGTGGCCAACGACCAGCGTCGGGCGATCTATGCGCAACGTAACGAGCTGTTGGATGTGGCTGATGTGTCTGAAACCATTGCCAGCATCCGTGACGATGTCTTCAAGACGACTATAGACAACTACATTCCACCACAGTCTCTGGAGGAAATGTGGGATGTTCCTGGTTTGGAAGAGCGTTTGAGCAACGATTTCGATCTGGTGCTGCCGATTGCTGAATGGCTGGATAAAGAGCCCGAGTTGCATGAAGAAACGCTGCGTGAGCGGATCATGGAACAGGCGAAAGAGCAGTATCAGCGTAAGGAAGAAATTGTCGGCAGCGAGATGATGCGTAACTTCGAGAAAGGGGTGATGCTACAGACGCTGGACAGCCTGTGGAAAGAGCACCTGGCGGCGATGGACTACCTGCGTCAGGGGATCCACCTGCGTGGTTATGCGCAGAAAGATCCGAAACAGGAGTACAAGCGAGAATCCTTCGCGATGTTTGCTGCGATGCTGGAATCACTGAAGTATGAAGTGATCAGCACTTTGAGCAAGGTTCAGGTTCGGATGCCGGAAGAAGTGGAGGCGATGGAAGAACATCGTCGCGAAGAAGCTGAGCGTCTGGCGCAGCGGCAACAGTTGAGTCACATCGACACTGAAACTGAAGCGGCGATCGCGCTGGCGGAGCAAACCGGCGAGCGTAAAGTCGGACGTAACGATCCTTGCCCATGTGGTTCCGGTAAAAAATACAAACAGTGCCATGGTCGCCTGGCATAACTGCAGGTCGTGAGGCTAAAGGGGCTGGAGATTTTTTCCGGCCCTTTTTTATTGCCACGCGTTATCGGCTGTATTGCCAGAGAAACAGTAACCATCCTGACAGCGCCAAAAATGGTCCAAAAGCGAGTGGTTGATTCAATGGCCGCCCCGTGGCCACACGGGTAGCCATAATCGTAAGCAGCCCCATAGCTGAGGCAATCAGCAGCAGCCAGGGAAGCCAGTATAGCCCCAGCCAGGCGCCAAGAGCCGCCAGCAACTTGGCATCTCCCAATCCCAGTCCTGCCCGACCTCTTAACAGTTGATAGCCCTTTGCCAGCAAAAAGAGTGAGCAATAGCCTGCCGCAGCACCGAAAATTGCCTCATCCAGTGGCGATTTTGGTAACAGCCCCAGGGCGCTGCTGAGCAGTCCCAGCCACAGCAGCGGTAATGTCAGCGTGTCCGGTAATAACAAAAAACGGATATCGATCATTGATAAGTACAGCAGTATCCCGCTTAGCAGCAGAGTCTGTAGAAGCATGTCGCCAGGAATGTACCAGATAACGAATAACGCCACCGGGAGGGTCAGCAGCACGCGCCAGAAAACCCCAACCTGTCGCCATGTAAAGCGCATTGTTATTACTCCTTTTGACCTTGATGTCGCAACTGAGCGTTCCCTTGAGCCAGGACTATACACCGGATCTTTATGGCGGACGGCGGCTATGCGGTATTACAGGACGTTGCATAAAAAATCTGCGATAAGGCGCGTAACACGCTGTTTCAGGCTTGTTATCCAGCGAGATCGCTGGAATAGTGACGGGGTGTAAAGTCGTTCAGAGAAACCGTCAATGAAGCATCTGCAAGTGGCAGTCGGCATCATCCGCGATCAACAGCAAAATATTTTGCTGGCGAAGCGTTCAGCTCAGTCGCATATGGGCAATCTTTGGGAGTTTCCTGGTGGTAAAATCGAGCCAGGCGAAACGCCGGAACAGGCATTGAAACGTGAGCTATACGAAGAGACCGGGATTGAGGTCATGAGCGCCGTTGCCTGGGATCAGTCCGAACATGAGGACAGTCAACTGCGGGTGACGCTGCATTTCTTTATGGTAGAAAAGTGGCAGGGCACCCCTTATGGACGAGAGGGGCAGCCTCAGCGCTGGGTGGCGCAACGGGATCTGGTCGCGACGGAGTTTCCGCCCGCTAACGTGCCGATTGTCGCCCGTCTGTTAGCTGAAGCCGAATGATTCACTCCCGCCATTGAAAAAGTGGCGGGGTGGGATTAGTCACGCTCACGGGGAAGTTCGCTCCAGTCATCACTTTCTGAGTGTTCCCCTTCGCTGGGGATGCGTTTCTCTTCGTTAGCCCATTCACCCAGGTCTATCAACTGACAACGTTTGCTACAGAACGGTCTCCACGGACTTAACTCGTCCCAGATAACCTTTTTCGAGCAGGTTGGGCAGTTCACAATCATGACTTCATCATTCATCAGCAAAAAAACCTTAGCAACAGGCAAGTTGGAAATCGAGACGTCCCGGCACTTCACCGCGTTCGCTGTCGAGCGGGAGAAAGCGGATAGCATAGCGGTTTTTATGGCCGGAAACTTGTGGATAAAGTGAATCGCCCAGTTGCAACCGCAGACGTAGCAATTCAGCGCCTTCGGCGTTATCCTGGAAAAAACCGTTCAGACTGGTCTGGCTACGGAATTCACCAGACTGACGAATCAAGCTGAGGATCAATGTCAATGCGTCGCGGATGGGGGTCAGCGAGTCCAGCCATTGCGTCACCTGGGCATCACGTATTTGCTGTTCAATATGCAGCCAGATATGCAGTGTGGGTAAATCGAAGCTACAGCAGCCGCCGGGAATACTCAGGCGTTGGCGCACCAGTCCAATCAGACGGTCTTCTCGCATCATTTGCCCTATGCGTGGTGCGGCCATCAGCGTGGTTGAGTGTGATTTCAGGCTACTACGCAGTTGGTTAATCAGATCCATGTCCACCCCAGGGACTTCAGCCCAGGCGCGTAGTTTCTGTTGTTGTTTATCAAGCTCTTTCGCGATTTCGGTACGTAATTCACTGCGTTCAAAAACGTCTAATAATTCCGCAGTATTACGGAAAAAGGTCAAGGCGTCACGATGATCGGTAATCGCCCGGCTGCTTTCCAACTGGGCGAGCAGGAATTCAATTCGCAGCCAGGTACGCATTTTTTCATTCAGGGGATATTCAAATAAAACAGTTGTGCTCATGCTGTTAATCCTGGTCTGTTGCCCCAGCCAGTTGACGATAACGCTGGTCAAGCAGGGCAACACGGGCGGTCACATCATCAATCGAACCGCCGTTATAAATTATGTCATCAGCTACGGCAAGACGCTGTTCGCGCGTTGCCTGAGCAGCCAGAATATGTTCAGCCTGTTCGCGGCTGATACCGTCCCTGGCTATGGTTCGCGTCAACTGCGTGTCGCGATCAATATCCACTACCAGCACCCGGTTAGCCAGATGCTGTAAATTATTTTCCACCAACAGTGGTACTACCCACAAACACCAGGCGGATTGAGTGAGCGCCAGTTGACGGCGTGTTTCCGCATGGATCAGCGGGTGCAGCAGGGCATTCAGCCAGTTTTTATCCGTTGGGGAGGAAAAGATGCACTGGCGTAACGCGGCCCGGTTTAGTGTGCCATCGCGGTGTAATATATTTTCACCAAACCTGGCTCGAATAGCCGCGAGGGCTGGTTGGCCAGGTTCCACGACCTGACGAGCGATGACATCGGCATCGACAATATCCACACCCCGCGCGGCAAAGGCATTGGCGATGGTCGTTTTCCCACTGCCGATCCCACCCGTTAGCGCAACAGTATAACGCATAGGCCTCTTTTCCTGCGGCTCTGATAGAGTATCGCCAGTATTGGTTGCGACGAACCACAACGAATACTGGCGCAAGAATACGATCCGTTTCAGATAAGAGAATGCCAGATAAATTGATACGATTGTAGTGTAAATAAATCGGTTATCGCAGTTTTGTCGGCGGGTTTTTAGCGCGAATGGTCACTTTACTGGCGCTGACAATCGCACCGGTGATATTCCCGGTGGTTTGCGTTCAGCCCGTACTTGTGTCGGCGCAGAGTCGTTGAAAGAACTGACCAAATGTACCACGTTCATTTGTATCACAGAGCAGGAGAACCGGGTGTTTAACCGTAAAAATCTGAATTTTTTCGCCCATTACGCTATGGCATGCTGAATTATTAACCCAGAGCATTGCCAAGATTGAAAACAGGCAGGTACATGGCAATCACCAGTGTTCCGACAATCCCTCCGGTGATGACCATCATCAGCGGTTCCAGCGCGGCAGCCAGATTATCCGCCCGCTCGTGGGTGGCATTATCATACAGTTCTCCCAGTCGGGACAGCATACTGTCTAACGATCCTGCTTCTTCGCCTACGGTGATTAACTGACTGCACAACGGCGTGAACAACAGGTGCCCACTCAGAGCCTGGTGCAGAGGATAGCCACCCGAGATATGCTGCTGTAGATCGGCAATCGCCTCTCGCCACAGCCGTTGACTCAGGGTCTTTTCCACAGCCTGTAAACTTTGTAGCAGTGTCAGTCCCGCCTGCTGAGTCAGCGCCAGGGTGGTAAAGATCCTGCTCAATTGTCCGCCGCGATAAAGCTCGCCAATCAGTGGTAGCTTCAGCAATAGTCGCTGCTGCCAGCGTTGCCAGTCCGGCGAATGTCGGCTTTTCCAGCGCCAGCAGTACAGTGCTGTAAACAGTATGGCCAATAGAAGCAGGCCGTAACGCTGTATTCCCGTGGAGAGAGAAATGATTGCCGCAGTGAATAGCGGCAGAGGTGCGTCAAAAGTCTGATAAATGGCGATGAACTCAGGCAGGACAAAGAGTAGCATCCCGATGCTGACCAGCAGGGCGATAGCTAATACGAACACCGGGTAGCGCAGCGCTTTGATCACTTTCTTTTGCAACTGTTGTTGCCGCTCCTGCTGGCGGGCAAGCTGCAGGCAGCACTCGTCCAACTGCCCGGTTAACTCGCCAACCGCCATCAGTGCGGGGAACAGAGCAGGAAAGACGGTCGGCCAGTCCGCCAGCGCCTGTGAAAAAGGCATTCCTTCTGTTACTCGCTGTTGAATATGACCGAGCAACGCCTGCCAGCCCGGTTCTCGGTGTCCTTCACCAGTCAGTTGCAGACTGTCGGAGAGTGTCATCCCCGCCTTCAGCAGAGTGGCTAATTGGCGAAAGAAGATGATTTTATCCTGCCATTTCCAGTCGCTGGCACGGTAACGCCGTCCAGCGGTCAGCTTAAGAGGAAGTAACTCCAGGGCCACCAGCCGTTCCATTGCCTCGTGCCGGTGAAGGCAGAAAAAAGCGCCTTGCTGTAACTGCCCCTCGTTACTGACAGCCTGCCAGCGAAACAGCAACGGATCAGCCATCGTCAGTCCCCACAATACGGTTCAGTTCCGCCAGTGTGGTGTCTCCACGATTAACACAGTGTAATCCTTCCACAAACAGCGAGTTGAAATCCTGTTGGTGTACCAGTGCCAGCAACTGTTCGTGTGAGCATTCCGCAGCGATAGCATTTTGTAATTGTGCGGTAATGGGAAGCAGTTCAAACAGCGCCAGTCGCCCATAATAGCCGGAGTAACAGTGTTCACAGCCTACTGCTCGCCAGTTTTGTACTGTTCCAGGCCAGAGAGCCCTGGGAAAATGCGCTAAAGCCTCCGCGGGTTCCCGACAGTGCGGGCAGAGACGACGAACCAGGCGTTGGGCAATGACCAGTTTCAAGGCTGAAGCCAGTAAGTAGCCGGGAATGCCCAGTTGTCCCATGCGCGTTAGCGTTTCAGTAGTGGAATTGGTATGCAGAGTAGACAGAACCAGATGGCCTGTTTGTGCCGCTTTGATAGCGATCTCCGCCGTTTCGCTGTCACGGATTTCGCCCACCATGATTACGTCCGGATCCTGACGTAGCAAGGCGCGCAGTACGCGATTGAAATCCAGTCCGTTTCTGGGGTGGGTCTGGGTCTGATTGACACCGGGTAACGGGATTTCGATCGGGTCTTCCACACTGCATAAATTCCGGCCCGGTTCGTTAAGCGAGCTCAGCCCACTGTATAATGTGAAAGTTTTACCGCTGCCGGTTGGTCCGGTCACCAGGATCATCCCCTGCGGTCGCGCCAGCGCCTCGCGAAAACGCCGCAGTGAGGTTAGCGACATCCCGAGATTCTCCAGCGCGACGGACTGTGTTTCGCTTTGCAGCAGGCGGACAACGGCTTTTTCGCCAAAACCGGTGGGCAGGGTGGCGAGGCGAAATGAAGCTTGTTTACCTCTTAATGTCAGTGTGAATTGCCCATCCTGTGGCATCCGACGCTCGGCAATATCCAGACTGGCCATGATCTTCAGTCGGGCCAGTAGTGCGTTGCCATTGTCGCTACCGTTCGGCGAGACAGTTTGTAGCACGCCATCCACTCGAAAGCGGATACGCAGGTCATTTGCTTGTGGTTCAATATGCACATCAGAAGCACGCTGCTCGATCGCTAAATACAGCAGGTGATCAATCCGCTCTGTTGCCGTTTCGCTGTTTCTCTCGGTGATATCGGTACGGTGTCCTGAAGAGGGATGCCCCTGTTCCTGGCGGAACTGTTCCAGACGCGCGGGTGGCCAGTACTCGACATCAATGGCGCAGTGGGCGGCAAAGCGCAGCGCCGCTATTATTTCCTGTGGGAGTGGTTCCACCGCGGCGATATGCAGCCGTTCAGTGGTGAAGTCAAGGATCACTGCCTGATTGCGCTGGCAGAGGTTTTCAACAGCGTGACGTGTCGCTGGCGTGATCATTGGCTGGCCTCGCTGGCCTGGTCAGCAAAACGAAAGACATTTTCACATGCTTCTTGTAACCCTGATTGCGTGGCGGTACAGCTTCGTTGCCAGCTCATTTGCCCTGCTGCGCCATCCCAAAGGGGGGACATCGTGACGGTCAGGCCACTCAAGCTTTCTTGCCCGGTTAGCGTGACTGACCCGGCGAGGACCGTCACGGCAGAAACGTAACGGGAACCTTTAGCGGACGGAATACCATTGCTGTTTTCACTGCAATCCCCGGTCCCGCCGTGTTCAATTGCGCAAAGTTCAACGGCGGTTTTAAACGGCATGGCCGTTTGCAACATGTCGGTCAATGCGGCTTTCTGCAGGTAACCCTGATAGGCAGGCAGACCAATTGCGCTGAGAATGGCGATAATGGCAATGACAATCATCAGTTCAATCAGGGTAAATCCTTGTTGCTTTTCCATCACGGACCTCCTTATTGATAAGAGGTTTGCAAGGTAGCGTCAGTGGCAGCCTGTGACCAGCAGATGAAAGTCGTTTATCGAGCAGGCATGGAAAACCTTTCAGTATGTTGCATAAAAATACATCGTCGGGTGAATATGGCTCGCAACGTGGCAAAGGAAGGAGGAAAACGCCATCGTTGCACGATGGCGTTGGGGTATAAAGAGGGCGGGCTTAACAGAAGCGCATGGAGAGGTCTAATGCACGTATATGTTTGGTTAGCGCGCCGACAGAGATGTAATCGACACCGGTTTCGGCGAAAGTGCGTAGCGTCTCATCGGTCACATTGCCGGAGACTTCCAGCAGGGTACGACCCGCCGTTCGCTTAACGGCTTCACGCATTTGCTCTACGCTGAAGTTATCCAGCATGATGATATCGGCGCCGACATCAATTGCCTGGTCCAGTTCTTCCAGTGATTCGACTTCCACTTCGACGGGGATATCAGGATGCAGCCAGAAGGCTTTCTCCACCGCCTGGCGGATTGAACCGCTGGCAATGATGTGGTTCTCTTTAATCAGATAAGCATCGGACAACCCAAGGCGGTGGTTGGCGCCACCTCCGCACAGTACGGCGTACTTCAGCGCGGTACGCAGCCCCGGTAGTGTTTTGCGTGTATCCAGTAGCTGGGTTCTGGTGCCTTTCAGGCGTGCGACATAGCGGCTGACTTCAGTCGCCACGCCAGAAAGTGTCTGGACAAAGTTCAGGGCGGTACGTTCAGCTGTCAGGAGCAGGGCTGAAGGACCGTTGACTTCAAATAGTGGTTGATTGGCGGTAATGGCATCGCCATCTTCAACATGCCAGGTAATCTGCGTTTTGTTACCCAATTGAATGAAGACTTCTTCCACCCAGCATTTACCGCAGAAAATGCCGTTCTCCCGGGTGATAACCACTGCGCGGGAGGTGGAATCAGCCGGTAACAGACCGGCGGTGATATCGTTATGGGGATCCACTTCTCCCCCCAGATCTTCACGTAGAGCCTGAGCGACGCTGGGTGGAATATCATCTTTAACGCGATCGAGCAGGGTGATGCGTCGGCTGTCTGGATCGTAGCGACGAGTGGTCATAATTGAACTCCGAAAGGCCGGATAGAGAATTCGCCCATGCTAGCCTGTTTATCTGTGGCATGCCAGTTGGCTGGATTTTTCTGACCGCGCAATGTGCTTTTCGAAAAAGAGAATCATGCTACTCTGATGAAATCTTTATAAAAGGAGAGCAGGGCATGCAACTGCAAGCAGGGTGGATCCGCGGAGTGAAGCGGGTTGTGTCTCCCCATTTCAATGAACGTCCGGAAAACGAACCGCCATCGCTTCTGGTGCTCCACAATATTAGCCTGCCACCGGGGACGTTTGGCGGACCGTGGATTGACGCGTTGTTTACCGGTAATCTCGATCCTGAAGCCGATCCTTATTTTGCGGAGATTGCGCATCTGCGGGTCTCTGCTCATTGTTTGATTCATCGCGATGGTGAAATTGTCCAGTATGTTCCTTTCCATCTTCGTGCCTGGCATGCTGGTGTGTCCTGTTACCGGGGACGTGAAGCCTGTAATGATTTTTCAATCGGCATTGAACTTGAGGGAACGGATACACTGCCTTATACCGATGCACAGTACCTGGCGCTGGAAAAGTTGACCCGGTTGCTGATTAAGCATTATCCGCTAATTGCAGAACATATAACCGGGCATAGTGATATTGCACCGGGAAGAAAGACGGATCCTGGCCCAGCGTTTGACTGGACAAGATTCCGGCAAGCTCTGACCCATCCCGGTTGTACGTCAAAGCAGGAGTAGCAGGCATGACGCTTTTTAGTTTGTTGTTGGTGTTAGGTTGGGAGCGCCTGTTTAAAATGGGTGAGCACTGGCAGTTGGATCACCATCTGGCGGTTATTTTCCGCAGAAGAAAGCACTTTTCAATGTCGCAGACGTTGATCATGTTGCTGCTGACCATGGCAATCATTGTGCTGTGCCTGGTGGTGTTAAAGGGGCTGTTTTTTGGCTTTTTGCTGCTGATTTTCTGGGTGGGCGTGGGTCTGCTGTGTATTGGTGCGGGTTCAGTACGCTTGCATTATCACGCCTATCTCAAAGCGGCCAGTGATAATGATATTGCAGCCCACACAGCCATGGCTGAAGAACTGACGTTGATCCATGGTTTACCCGTAGAGTGTGATGAGCGTGAATACCTCCGCGAGTTGCAAAACGCCTTATTGTGGATTAATTATCGCTTCTATCTGGCGCCGTTGTTCTGGTTTGTCGTCGGTGGGGCCTGGGGGCCTGTGTTACTGGTCGGCTATGCTTTTCTGCGCGCCTGGCAGAGTTGGCTGGCGCGTCATCATTCTCCCCTTGAACGTTCCCAGTCGGGTGTTGATGCCATCCTCCATGTTATTGACTGGATCCCGGTTCGTCTGGTGGGGGCAGCGTATGCTTTATTGGGACATGGTGAACGTGCATTGCCCGCCTGGCTCGCTTCTCTGGGAGACCGTCATACGCCGCAATATCAGGTATTGACCCGATTAGCACAGTTTTCACTGGCTCGAGATCCGCACATGGATAAAGTGGAAACTCCCCGTGTTGCCGTTGCGCTGGCTAAGAAAGTGTCACTGGTGGTGGTGGTGGCTGTTGCGCTGCTGACGATATATGGCACGCTGGTTTAACAGGTATCTCCGGCCCACCGGGCCGGAGATGAGAAAAAAGCGATCCAAATAATAAAATCAGTGATTTATTGTTTCAGTCAACAGGGTAAATCAGGTTGATGTATTTTCATTGTTACTGAACAGCACCTCAATGAGTTTTACTGCCCTTACAGCCACTGCCACTGTTGCTACTACTGCTGCTACTGCTACTACTGCTGCTACTGCTATCGCTATTGAACAGAGCATCAACAAATGCCCCGATGGTATTACCAAACGCACTGCTAATTGTTTCGCCGACAGAGCTAATAAGATTTGACACCACAGTGCCAATCACAGGAATAACGATCAGACTGCTAATAATAACGCCGCCTATCACCCAGTCAGAGGTATCAGAGTCAGTACCGGCACCACTAATAACTTCAATTTCCTGCGTAGAGAGTTCTCTCATTTAATGACCGCCTTGTATTATTTACATTGCTAATGTTCCCGGAAGTTATTTTCCAGGAGTGAAAGTGAAAATGAAGACTGTTTTATAGTGCAATATTGTACCTAAGTACAATGTTTACTTATCTTAAAATTTAATTACTCGGCTGAAATAAATATTATCTAATCTCTTTTGGAGTTATTGATTTATTATTTTCTTATGCGTTCAAGAAATATATTTTCTGACTTTTATCGTTATAATCTGAATAATTTAAGCTATCGGAAAGGGGGAGAGTGAGCAAATATCAAGGCGCTTACCCTGGCAAGTGAGAGTCGGACTTTCGTGCGGTCAATGAATCTGCCGCGTGCAGGATGAACGGTATAACATGTTGTGTGGTATTCATTTCCGGCGATACCGGGCGAGAAAACCCCACGTTAATGCGTGGGGTTAATGGCGGTATAAGAAGTGATCCTGACCGGCTTTAAGATTTAACGGTTACGGCGCGATTTTTAATCGCATAACCGATAGCCAGAATTACCAGCCAGACCGGGATCAGCCAGACTGAGATCGCCATATCCGGCGTCAGCGCCATGATGAGCAGGATTCCGGCCATGAACAGCAGACAGATCCAGTTGCCGACAGGATAAAACAGTGCCTTAAAGCGGGTTTGTACGCCTTGTTGTTGCTTTTTGCGGCGAAACTTCAGGTGTGCCAGGCTGATCATCGCCCAGTTGATCACCAGCGCTGAAACCACCAGCGCCATCAGCAGGCCAAAGGCTTCTCCCGGCATCAGATAATTGATCAGCACGCAAATCGCGGTTGCCGCAGCGGAAACGCCGATCGCCACGACCGGGACGCCACGCGCATCCACTTTCAGCAATGATTTAGGGCCATTGCCCTGTTTCGCCAGACCGTACAGCATACGACTGTTGCAGTACACGCAGCTGTTATAAACCGATAAGGCGGCCGTCAGGATAACCACATTTAGCGCGTTGGCCACCAGACTGTCGCCGAGGTCATGGAAAATCATTACAAACGGACTGCCGCCTTCAATCACTTTGGTCCACGGATAGAGAGAAAGCAGCACGGTCAATGAGCCAATATAGAAAATCAGGATGCGGTACAGTACCTGATTGGTCGCTTTGGGAATGCTTTTTTCCGGGTTATCCGCTTCAGCTGCGGTAATACCGACCAGCTCAAGTCCGCCGAAGGAGAACATAATGACCGCCATGGCCATCACCAGGCCGGAGAGACCATGCGGAAAGAAGCCGCCTTTATCCCACAGATTAGACACTGATGCATCAGGGCCGGCCCGGCCACCGAACAGCAGCCAGCCGCCGAACAGGATCATCCCGACTACTGCCACCACTTTGATAATGGAGAACCAGAATTCCATCTCGCCATAGACTTTAACGTTAGTCAGATTAATGGCGTTGATCAGCAGGAAAAACACAGCAGCTGAAACCCAGGTAGGGATTTCCGGCCACCAGTACTGTACGTAGATACCCACCGCGGTCAACTCGGCCATCGCAACCAAGACATACAGGACCCAATAGTTCCAGCCAGAAGCGAAACCAGCAAAATTCCCCCAGTATTTATAGGCGAAATGGCTGAAGGAACCGGCTACAGGTTCTTCCACCACCATCTCGCCCAGTTGCCGCATAATCATAAAGGCGATGAAGCCGCCGATGGCATAGCCTAACAGTACGGCGGGACCGGCCATTTTTATCGTCTGTGCGATCCCCAGAAACAGGCCGGTACCGATGGCACCTCCCAACGCGATCAACTGAATATGGCGGTTTTTAAGCCCGCGCTTCAGCGTATCACCCTGCTGTTGTTGCATAATAAACCTCGTTATCTCGTTATTTTTTTTAACTCAGGACATGCCTTTGTCGGTCTTTTAATTAGCCAATGTACTGAAATATGTACAGTACTGTCAGTAATAAAAATGAGAGGGTGCTATCTTCGCGACAAGAATAGTGATAAGTGCGGCGCATTGCACACGCTTTCTCTTTGTTGGGCGGGGGAATGCTTAAAAAAACAGCCGCCATCCAGCCACGGTCTTCCGGTCATCAACCTGGGGTAAAAAAGAAGTTGCGGTACCCCCTGCTATAACCGGGCGATTTTTTGTCATAACTATTTGCAGTGTTTCAGGAAATTAATAAAAACTTAACATTCAACATTGCTCTGACCCTGATTGTTTTAATCCCGGCTATTGTGAAGAAATAACAATACTATCGTCCGATTTTGGTGAGTTGCCATATAGACATCAGGTGAATACTTTGTTACTTTACGAGCATCTTTTTGCAATTGGTATTACCAATTTACTCTGGCAGATAGTAGAAGAAGGGACGATGGCCTACAGTAAAATCCGCCAACCAAAGCTATCCGACGCAATTGAGCAACAACTCGAATCCCTGATCATGGAAGGAACTCTGCGCCCGGGTGAAAAGCTGCTCCCTGAACGCGAACTGGCTAAACAGTTTGATGTCTCTCGCCCTTCTCTTCGTGAAGCTATCCAACGTTTGGAAGCAAAAGGCTTGCTACTGCGCCGTCAGGGCGGTGGCACTTTTGTACAAAAAAATTTATGGCAAAGTCTGAGCGATCCGCTGGTGACGCTCCTGGCGGGTCATCCTGAATCCCAGTTTGATTTGCTGGAAACGCGTCATGCGCTGGAAGGGATCGCCGCCTATTATGCCGCGTTGCGTGGGACGGAAGATGATATTGAGCGGATCCGCCACTGCCATGTACAGATTCAGGCCGCGCAGGACAGCGGCGACCATGACGCCGAGGCGAATGCCGTCATGCAGTACCAGATAGCCGTCACCGAGGCCGCGCACAATGTGGTGCTGCTGCATTTGCTCCGCTCAATGGGGCCGATGCTGGAACAGAACGTCCGACAGAATTTTGAATTGCTCTACTCGCGCCGCGAAATGCTGGCAAAAGTGAGCGGTCATCGCGCCAGTATTTTTGAGGCGATTGTGGCACGCGAACCTGAAAAGGCCCGTGAGGCCTCACACCGCCACCTGGCGTTTATCGAGGAAATATTGCTGGACAGAAGTCGGGAGCAGAGCCGTAGAGAACGCTCCTTGCGACGTTTACAGCAACGTAACGAATAAAACGCGTAAAGATACGCGGCAACTCGGCCCAAATTCACCGGCGTAGGTCACGTCAGGGATTTGGGTATAACGATGGGCCTGTCTCCTTGTGCTTTTTCAACCAGAACACACGGAGACAGGTCCCGGACAATTCAACGTATTAGGCACAGATAAGGAATCCCCCATGTCAGAACGTTTGCTCAATGACGTGGATCCGATCGAAACTCGCGACTGGCTACAGGCGATCGAATCGGTCATCCGAGAAGAAGGTGTTGAGCGTGCGCAGTTCCTGATTGACCAGGTACTGAGCGAAGCACGCAAAGGCGGTGTGAAAGTGGCTGCGAGCGCGGGAGCGGGCAACTACATTAACTCTATCTCTGTTGAGGATGAGCCAGATTATCCTGGTGATATCTCACTGGAGCGACGCATTCGTTCCGCGATCCGCTGGAATGCCATCATGGCGGTTCTGCGTGCATCGAAGAAAGATCTGGAACTGGGGGGACACATGTCTTCTTTCCAGTCTTCCGCGACCATCTATGAAGTGTGCTTCAACCACTTCTTCCGTGCGCGCAGCGAAAAAGATGGCGGCGACCTGGTTTACTTCCAGGGGCACATCTCGCCAGGTATCTACGCGCGAGCCTTCCTGGAAGGTCGCCTGACCGAAGAGCAGATGAACAACTTCCGTCAGGAAGTGCATGGTAAAGGTTTGTCCTCTTACCCGCATCCTAAACTGATGCCTGAATTCTGGCAGTTCCCGACCGTATCAATGGGCCTGGGGCCACTGGGCGCAATCTATCAGGCCAAGTTCCTGAAATATCTGGAACACCGTGGGCTGAAAGATACTTCACAGCAGACGGTTTACGCTTTCCTTGGCGACGGTGAGATGGATGAACCGGAATCCAAAGGGGCGATCACCATCGCTACCCGTGAAAAACTGGATAACCTGGTGTTCATTATCAACTGTAACCTGCAGCGTCTGGATGGTCCGGTTACCGGTAATGGCAAAATCATTAATGAACTGGATGGCATCTTTAGCGGCGCCGGTTGGGAAGTTATCAAGGTTATTTGGGGTGGGCGTTGGGACGAGCTGCTGCGTAAAGACACCAGCGGCAAGCTTATTCAACTGATGAATGAAACGGTTGACGGTGATTATCAGACCTTTAAATCCCGTAATGGTGCTTATGTCCGTGAGCACTTCTTCGGCAAATATCCGGAGACCGCCGCATTGGTCAACGATATGAGCGATGACGAGATTTGGGCGCTGAACCGTGGCGGTCACGATCCGAGGAAAGTCTACGCAGCCCTGAAAAAAGCGCAGGACACCAAAGGCAAGCCAGTAGTGATTCTGGCGCATACCATCAAAGGTTATGGTATGGGTGACACTGCGGAAGGTAAAAACATCGCCCATCAGGTGAAGAAAATGAACATGGATGGCGTACGCTACATTCGTGATCGTTTCAACGTGCCGGTTGATGATGCCAGCCTTGAAAAACTGCCGTACGTCACCTTCGAAAAAGGCTCGGAAGAATACCAATATCTGCACGGTCAGCGTGAAAAGCTGGGCGGCTACCTGCCATCCCGTCAGAAGACGTTCAGCGAGAAGCTGGAACTGCCTGCGCTGGAAGACTTCCGCCAGTTGCTGGAGGAGCAGAACAAAGAGATCTCCACTACTATCGCTTTCGTTCGCGCGCTGAACGTGATGCTGAAGAACCCGTCGATTAAAGATCGTCTGGTGCCGATCATCGCCGACGAAGCGCGTACCTTTGGGATGGAAGGTTTGTTCCGTCAGATTGGTATCTACAGCCCTAACGGTCAGCAATACACCCCGCAGGACCGCGAGCAGGTGGCTTACTATAAAGAAGACGAGAAAGGCCAGATTCTGCAGGAAGGCATCAATGAACTGGGGGCTGGCGCCTCCTGGCTGGCGGCGGCCACGTCTTACAGCACCAACAACCTGCCGATGATCCCGTTCTATATTTACTACTCAATGTTCGGTTTCCAGCGTATCGGCGATCTGTGCTGGGCCGCAGGCGATCAGCAGGCGCGTGGTTTCCTGGTTGGCGGTACTTCCGGGCGTACCACATTGAACGGCGAAGGTCTGCAACATGAAGACGGTCACAGCCACATTCAGGCGCTGACCATCCCTAACTGTATCTCTTATGATCCGGCCTATGCCTATGAAGTGGCGGTTATCATGTATGACGGTCTGGTGCGGATGTATGGCGAAGCGCAGGAAAACGTCTACTACTACATCACCACGCTGAATGAAAACTACCACATGCCTGCGATGCCGCAGGGGGCGGAAGAGGGTATCCGTAAGGGTATCTACAAGCTGGAAACGGTCGCGGGCAGTAAAGGCAAAGTGCAGTTGTTGGGGTCAGGCTCCATCCTGCGCCACGTACGCGACGCGGCGCAGATCCTGGCGAAGGACTACGGTGTCGGCTCTGACGTTTACAGCGTCACCTCCTTTACTGAGCTGGCGCGTGATGGTCAGGACTGTGAGCGCTGGAATATGTTGCACCCGACGGAAGCGCCACGCGTGCCATATGTCGCTCAGGTCATGAATGATGCGCCAGCAGTGGCATCAACCGATTACATGAAACTGTTCGCCGAGCAGATCCGTAGCTTTATCCCCGCCAGTGATTATCGCGTATTGGGCACGGATGGCTTCGGTCGTTCCGACAGCCGTGAGAACCTGCGTCACCACTTTGAAGTGGATGCGTCTTATGTGGTGGTCGCGGCGTTGGGTGAACTGGCTAAACGGGGTGAGATCGATAAGAAAGTGGTGGCTGACGCCATTACCAAATTCAATATCGATGCCGATAAAGTCAACCCACGTCTGGCATAAGAGGTAAAAGATTAATGAGTATCGAAATCAAAGTACCGGATATCGGTGCAGACGCAGTGGAAGTCACCGAACTCCTGGTCAAGGTGGGTGACAGGGTTGAGGCAGAACAGTCGTTGATCACCGTGGAAGGTGATAAAGCCTCAATGGAAGTTCCTTCGCCCCAGGCTGGCGTGGTGAAAGAGATCAACGTCGCGATCGGTGACAAAGTGGAAACCGGATCGCTGATTATGATCTTCGAATCCGTTGACGGTGCCGCAGCGGCACCGGCTAAAGCCGCAGAGCCGCAACAAGAAGCGCAACCTGCGGTGGCGGCCAAAGCAGAAAGCAAAGACGTTAACGTACCGGATATCGGTGCGGACGAAGTGGAAGTCACGGAAGTGCTGGTGAAGGTCGGCGACACCGTGGCAGCCGAGCAGTCGCTGATCACCGTGGAAGGTGACAAAGCCTCAATGGAAGTGCCTGCGCCATTTGCCGGTACGGTCAAAGAGATCAAAATTGCCACGGGCGATAAAGTGAAAACCGGTTCGCTGATCATGGTATTCGAAACGGCCGGATCAGGCGCTGCCGCTAAACCTGCAGTACAGGAAGCCGCGGCGCCTGCACCTGCCGCCGTCAGCGGTACGAAAGACGTGGCGGTGCCGGATATCGGCGGTGATGAAGTTGAAGTGACGGAAGTGATGGTGAAGGTGGGCGATAAAGTGGCCGCCGAGCAGTCACTGATCACGGTTGAAGGCGATAAAGCCTCAATGGAAGTGCCTGCACCATTCGCCGGTACGGTTAAAGAGATCAAAATCGCCACGGGCGATAAAGTGAAAACCGGTTCGTTGATCATGGTGTTCGAGGTGGAGGGCGCGGCTCCAGCAGCAGCGCCTGCGGCGAAACAGGAAACCGCCGTGCCAGCGAAGCAGGCTGCGCCAGTAGCACCAACTCCGGCGAAAGCGGAATCTGCGGGCGAGTTCTCTGAGAACGACGCTTATATCCACGCGACTCCGGTTATTCGTCGTCTGGCCCGTGAGTTTGGGGTCAATCTGGCGAAGGTGAAAGGGACGGGGCGTAAAGGCCGTATCCTGAAAGAGGACGTCCAGGCTTACGTGAAGGACGCGGTGAAACGTGCCGAGACAGCCCCTGCGGCAGCGACCGGCGGCGGATTGCCGGGCATGTTGCCATGGCCAAAAGTAGACTTCAGCAAGTTTGGCGAGGTGGAAGAAGTCGAACTGGGCCGTATCCAGAAAATTTCTGGCGCCAACCTGAGCCGTAACTGGGTGGTCATTCCGCACGTGACCCAACACGATAAAGCTGATATCACCGACGTTGAAGCTTTCCGTAAGCAGCAGAACGAGGAAGCGGCGAAGAAGAAACTGGATCTGAAGATAACCCCTCTGGTGTTTATCATGAAAGCGGCTGCCAAAGCGCTGGAAGAGTTCCCGCGTTTCAACAGTTCACTGTCTGAAGATGGTCAGAGACTGACGCTGAAGAAATACATCAATATCGGTGTGGCGGTGGATACGCCAAACGGTCTGGTGGTTCCGGTGTTCAAAGACGTTAACAAGAAAGGTATTGTTGAACTGTCGCAGGAACTGGCGGTGATTTCGAAGAAAGCCCGCGACGGCAAGCTGACCGCTGGCGATATGCAGGGAGGATGTTTCACCATTTCCAGTCTTGGTGGGATTGGCGGCACATCGTTTACCCCGATCGTCAACGCGCCGGAAGTGGCGATCCTCGGCGTGTCCAAATCATCGATGGAACCGGTCTGGAACGGTAAAGAGTTTGTTCCGCGTCTGATGCTGCCGTTGTCACTTTCCTTCGACCATCGGGTGATTGATGGTGCTGCGGGTGCGCGCTTTGCGGCCTACATCGCCACTGTCATGGCGGACATCCGCCGTCTGGTGATGTAACCGCAACAAGGCCGGCTGATGCCGGCCTTCTCGCATAGCAGGTTTACCGGGCTGTCTAACCTGACATGGATCAAGGTACCGGCAGTCAGCGAAGTCAAGTTGTTTGCAGTTTTTTAACAATTCTGTAAACTCTTGCCCTGATACGGGCCGGTGGATGGACATCCTCCAGTTAACTAAGAGGTCATGATGAGTACAGAAATTAACACTCAGGTCGTGGTACTTGGGGCAGGTCCTGCAGGCTATTCTGCAGCCTTCCGTTGCGCTGATTTAGGTCTGGAGACCGTCATCGTTGAACGTTTCAGCACCCTGGGCGGGGTTTGTCTGAACGTGGGGTGTATCCCTTCCAAAGCGCTGCTGCACGTGGCGAAAGTGATTGAAGAAGCTAAAGCGCTGGAAGCGCATGGTATCGTGTTCGGCAAGCCGCAAACCGATATCAATAAAATTCGTACCTGGAAAGAAAAAGTGATCACCCAACTGACCGGTGGTCTGGCGGGAATGGCGAAAGGCCGCAAAGTGAAGGTGGTCACTGGTATCGGCAAATTCACTGGCGCTAACACTCTGGTGGTTGAAGGTGAAAGTGGCGCGACGACCATCAATTTCGATAACGCCATTATCGCCGCAGGTTCCCGTCCGATTCAGTTGCCCTTTATTCCCCATGACGATCCGCGCGTATGGGACTCTACCGATGCGCTGGAACTGAAAGAAGTGCCGGAGCGTCTGCTGATTATGGGCGGCGGGATTATTGGGCTGGAAATGGGCACCGTGTATCACGCGCTGGGTTCTGAGATTGATGTGGTCGAGATGTTTGACCAGGTTATTCCTGCCGCGGATAAAGATGTGGTGAAAGTGTTCACCAAACGTATCAGTAAGCAATTTAATCTGTTGCTGGAAACCAAAGTCACCGCGGTGGAAGCAAAAGACGACGGCATCTACGTGTCGATGGAAGGCAAAAATGCGCCAACGGAACCACAGCGTTACGACGCGGTGCTGGTGGCCATTGGCCGTGTGCCAAATGGTAAGAGTCTGGATGCGGGCAAAGCGGGCGTGGAAGTGGACGACCGTGGTTTCATCCGCGTTGACAAACAGATGCGTACCAACGTGCCGCACATCTATGCTATCGGCGATATCGTCGGTCAGCCAATGCTGGCGCACAAAGGGGTCCACGAAGGCCACGTAGCGGCAGAAGTGATTTCTGGTAAGAAACATTACTTTGACCCGAAAGTGATCCCTTCTATCGCCTACACTGAGCCAGAAGTTGCCTGGGTGGGTCTGACCGAGAAAGAAGCGAAAGAGAAGGGCATCAGCTATGAAACGGCGACCTTCCCGTGGGCGGCATCGGGCCGTGCTATCGCCTCTGACTGCTCGGATGGCATGACCAAACTGATTTTCGACAAAGAATCTCACCGCGTCATCGGTGGGGCGATTGTCGGCGCTAACGGCGGCGAGTTGCTGGGTGAAATCGGGCTGGCTATCGAGATGGGTTGTGACGCTGAAGATATCGCGCTGACAATCCATGCTCACCCGACGCTGCACGAATCGGTTGGCCTGGCCGCGGAAATCTTTGAAGGCAGTATCACCGACCTGCCAAATGCGAAAGCGAAGAAAAAGTAAGTTTCGCTACGGGTGAAAGCCCCTCTGTCGCGGAGCCACGCCAGTCAGTGAAGCCACTGACTGGCTATTTTTTTACCGCCAACCAATGCCTTGCTGTTTTTCTCCCTCACGCGCAAAGCATCTTTTTCTCCACTTTGCGCACCACCCTGAGGCAACCCGCCTTATTACCGGGCAATATGACGCGACATTGCTGATGGCTTTCTGCCGGTGTCTGTACTGCATAACGTATTAAATTCATTTTAAAACAATCAGATAAAAATTTAATCTGCTGTGAAATACATATGGTATGCCGTTTGTATGTCAAAAATATTCAGAACAAACAGGGCATATACAGTATGGATTTAAAGATTAGCGGAGCCACGGCGCTGAAGTTGTCAGCCCGGATGAAGAAAGTCAGCACCTCGATGACGGTGGCCATTGCTCAGCGCGCCAGGCAGTTACAGCAGGAGGGCCATAAAATCATCAATATGGCCTCCGGCGAACTGGATTTCGACACGCCAGACACTATTTGCGCCGGGGCGATAGAGGCTATTCATGCCGGAGCCACGCGCTATACCAACGTCAGTGGTATCCCCGCGTTGAAAGAGGCCATTTGCCGAAAGTTTCTGGTTGATAATCATCTTCGCTATCAGCCAGATGAGGTCATCGTGGGCACCGGGGCCAAACAGCTTATCTTCAACGCCTTTATGGCAACCCTGGATGCGGGGGATGAAGTGCTGATCCCGGCGCCTTATTGGGTCTCGTATCCGGACATGGTGACGCTGGCGGGCGGCACGCCGGTTATTATCCCTGAGAAGGAGACCGTTGATTTCAAGCTCACCCCAGCCGGTTTATCCCGTTACATCAGCAGTAAAACCCGCTGGATTATTCTTAACTCTCCCGGTAATCCCTCTGGCTCGCTATACAGTCAGCAAGAATATCAGGCGTTGGCAGAGGTACTGAAAAACTGGCCGCAGGTGTTAATTCTGTCCGATGAAATCTATGAATATCTCTGCTGGGACGGCGATTTTATTTCTTTTTCCCAGGCGGCGCCTGAACTGTTTGCGCGTACGCTGACCTTAAATGGCGTGTCCAAAAGTTATGCGATGACTGGCTGGCGTATCGGTTATGCCGCCGGTCCGCAATCACTTATCCAGGCCATGGGCACCTTGCAGGGCCAAAGCACCTCTAATCCCAGTTCCGTCAGTCAGATGGCCGCATTAACCGCACTGAACGGCGAGCGGGAATTTCTGCCGGGCTGGCAAAAAATACTCCGTCAGCGTCGTGATGGTGCCGTCGCGCGTTTACAACAATCCCCGTATTTACGCCTGACCTCGCCAGCCGGCGCGTTTTATCTGTTTGTGGATTGCCAGCGCGTCCTGGGCCGACGTACCGCGGAAGGTGACCGGCTGGAAAGTGATCAGCAACTGGCCAGCTATCTGCTGGAACGGGCGGGCGTGGCGACCGTGCCAGGCAGTGCCTTTGGTGCGCCCGGCTATGTGCGGCTGACCTTCAGTCTGGCCGATGAGGACGTTTTCAACGCCTGCGAACAGATAGTCCGGTTACTGGAGACACTGCAATGAATCACGCGACAGCGTGCCCTGAGCCGGATATCACCCTGTGTGAAGAGATGCTCAGGGTATTAAAACAACAGAGTTTTGATGGTATCGGCATCACGCGTGACGCCTATGGCGAGGGGGAACAGCAGGCACACCAGTTAACGGAAGCACTGGCGCTGAAGCTGGGGCTTGAAGTCAAAAAAGATGCGGCACTGAACATGTATCTGATTTTACCGGGCGAGGATCGCCAGCAGAAACCGGTAATGATCGGTTCACATCTTGATTCGGTGCCTAATGGCGGCAACTATGATGGAGCGATAGGGGTGCTGGCCGGTCTGGCGATTTTATCTGGCTGGCGAGCCGCGGGCGTGCAGCCGCCGGTGGATGTGATTGTCCTGGCCATCCGGGCTGAAGAGAGCGCGTGGTTCCCCGTTTCTTATGTGGGCAGTAAAGCGGCGCTGGGCCGCTTAACCGAGCGAGATCTCGCGGTGACAAGGCGCGATAGTGGGCTCAGTCTGGCACAGCATATGCGGCAATGTGGCGGCGATCCGGCGGCGGTGGCGCAAGGCCATGCACTCTATCCGCCAGAGAGGATTCAGGCATTTTTTGAAATTCACATTGAACAGGGGCCGCAGCTGGAAGAACAGCAGATCCCGGTAGGGGTGGTGAGTGGCATCTGCGGCAGCTTGCGTTATCGCTTCGCCCATACGCAGGGGCGTTATGCACATTCTGGCGCGACCCCACGCCAGTGGCGTCAGGATGCGGTCGTGGCAACCGCCATGTTGATCAGCCTGTTGCAGCGAAAATGGCGACAGATGGAGCGTCAGGGGCATCAGTTGACCTTTACCTGTGGTCGTTTCTTTACCGATCCACTGGCCGCAGACATGAGCAAAGTGAGTGGCACGGTGGATTTCTGCCTTGATTTCCGCTCTGAAAATCGCGCCAGCCTGCAGGCGATCGATAGTTACCTGGCGCACTGTATTGCCCGCTTAACCACACGTTATGGTGTGACGATTACCCCTGGCGAACAAAGCCGTAGCGAGGCGGCGACGATGTCAACAGAACTCAAGGCGCGACTGCAGCAGGCGGCTGATGCATTAGCGATCCCCGTACTGACCCTGCCCAGCGGCGCGGGGCATGACAGCGCCATGTTTGCTGTCAGTGGGGTACCCACCGCCATGCTTTTTGTGCGTAACCAAAACGGTAGTCATAACCCGGAAGAAGCCATGAACCTGCCTGACCTGGCGAAGGCGGTACAGGTGTTGAACCTTGCCCTGTGGAACATGCTGATGGGTTAGAACGAACTGAAGCGCTTAATAATACTTTCACGCACATTGTCGATATGCGCCATCAGCAGACGTTGCGCCTCGGCGGGATGGTTATTGCGCAATGCCGTAATAATGGCCAGATGCTCGTTATGGCCAATCGTAAAGCGTTCCGGTACCTGGCGCAGGTTGAACATCCGGGTTTTTAAGCGCAGTGCCTGGATATAGTCTTTTAACAGCCGGTTGCCGCTGTAATGCGCGATAGCGTCATGCAGACGACTGTCGACCGCCCAGTCGTCATTGGGGTCAGGAATATCTTGTTGCAGCAAGACGTTAATTTGCGAGGTAATCTCATCCAGTATGGCGGGCGGTATGCGCCCCGCCGCCAGTCGGGCGGCCTCACCTTCCAGCGTGCGTCTGACATGCAGGGTTTCCACCAGTTCCTGAATGGAGAATTCTTTTACCACCGGCGTTCGGCCGCCATTGCGCACAATAAAACCTTCATTTTCCAGCCGGGTTAACGCATTACGCACGGGCGTCCGTGAAATGTTCAGCAATTCGGCCAGCTTACGTTCCAGCAGCACCGTATTGGTGGGTAATTCACGGTTAATGATCATCTGTAACAGGGTGTCATACGCTTTCCGGCTTAAATTAGGTTCATTTTCTTCATTATTTAAGCGATAGATATCGTTCATAAATAGTCTTCTGCGTTAGCAAATGAATAACAGGCAGCAGATATATTCGGCTGCCTGTTGAGGGGCTCACCTGTTAAATTGTCTGACTGGCGATGGCTTCAGACTTCAGACGATACGCGCATTTTACTGTGGCAGCGTCCGTACCGGATTTTTCGGTGCGGGATCAAAGCCGACAATCGGTGTGACCAGTTTGGCGTAAGTGCCATCCGCTTTCATCTCTGCCAGCGCTTTATTCACAGCGGCGACCAGATGCGGTTTACCCTTTTTAAACGCAAAACCTTTTTGGATGCGGCTGACATAATCCGGGGTTTGGGTAAAGGGCAGATGCATATCCTGGATGAGATAAGCATTGCCAATCGAGTCGTTAATCACCCCATCGATATTGCCATTCACCATATCCTGAACCGCCGCCGTGACATCGACGTAATTCTTTAATATCGCGCCATGATCAACCGCGAGTTGCGCATAGGTGGAAGAGACCTGCGCGCCAATACGTTTATTTTTTAAATCCTGCGCTGATTTAATCGCGGAATCTTTAGGAATGATAATGCGTCCGCCAGACTCAATCCAGCCATCGGAAAAGACAATCGCTTTCTGACGTGCCGGGGTAATATCCATCGCGGCGCTGCTCATATCAAACTGGTTGGCCTGCAAACCGACCAGGATCGAATCCCATTTGGTGATAACGGGTTGATATTGCAGATGGAGACGGCGCGCGACTTCTTTCATCACCCGAATCTCCAGACCATCCAACTGACCATTCGGCATCCGCATGCTGTACGGTGGGTCAGTCCCTTCCGTCGCGACCTGTAAGACGCCGGGTTTGAGTAATTCAAGATCGTCACTGGCCGCATTCGCGGCGAAAAATGGCAGACTGGCGGTCACCATGGTGGCAAATAAAAGGATGGATTTTAATTTCATGAACAGCAACTCCTGATGGGGGATGGGTTATTTAAGTCCGGGGTGTTGAGCGATAACTGGCCAGTAGCGACAGTAATTCGAGCATCACGGTAGCGCCGAGTAATGAGGTGATTTGTCCTGGGCCATCATAGGCCGGGCTGATTTCAGTCACATCGCAGCCCACTAAATTGATATCTTTTAATTCACGCAATAACTGCAATGCTTCACGGGATGACGGGCCGCCCGCTTCCGGCGTTTCCACTGCCGGGGCGAATGCCGGATCGACAAAATCCATATCGAAGGTAATAAACACCGGGCGTCCGGCGGTATGTTCAGCAATTTGACGAGCCACCGCGCTGATACCGCACTGGAACAGCGCGTCGGTGGTTAATACCTTATAGCCAAGATCAATCGACTGGGTAATATCCGTGGTACGGAACAGCGAACCACGTAATCCAATTTGTATTGAATGGTGAGGATCGACAATATTTTCCTCGACCGCCCGGCGAAACGGGGTGCCGGCGCTGTAACGCTGATCGGCGAAGTATTTATCCCAGGTGTCGCTGTGTGAATCAAATTGCACCAACGCCAGTGGGCCATGGACTCGCGCGAGGGCGCGTAATTCCGCCAGCGTGACTGAATGATCGCCGCCAATGGCACAAGGCACCACGCCGGCTGCGGCAATATGGTGAATGGTCTCTTCAATTAACGCTAATGACTCCACTTCATAGCCCGGCACCACCGGCGAGTCACCGACGTCAGCGACATTCAGGGTCTCAAACACATTAATATTGTTACGCGAGGGGTTAATTGGTCGCAGCATCACTGACATTGAGCGTACCGCATTCGGCGCGAATCGGGCGCCGCTGCGATAAGGCGCACCGGAGTCGGAGGGAATGCCGACAATAGCGGCATCCAATCCTGACAGGTCATCGCGTAGCGGCAGGCGCATAAAAGTCGGTAACCCGCAAAAGCGCGGCGTGAGCAGTGAATCCGAAAGTAAAGCGGTCATAGTAGCTCCCAAATCAATGATATTTTTCATGACTGCGTTCAATACGCGCGGCCAGTTCGGTCAGAACGGTGGTCAGCAGCAAATAGATCAGCGATGCGGCAATATAGAATTCAAACGGTCTGAAGGTGGCGGAAATAATGGTCTGAGCATACAGGGTGATATCAATGACCGTAATGGTGGAAAGCAGAGAGGTATTTTTTAATGCCGATATCGCTTCGTTAGTCAGCGGAGGCAAGATAATACGAAACACCTGCGGTAAAATGATGCGTATCATCACCACTCGTTGCGACATGCCTAATGCAAAGGCAGATTCCATCTGACTGCGAGGGATCGCATTAAGACCAGAGCGAATAATTTCCGCCACATAAGCGCCACTGTTTAATGCCAGTGCAACCACGCCAGCAAAAAAGGGAGAAAAGTGGATGCCAAATTGCGGAACACCGAAATAGACAATAAAAACCTGAATCAGCGCCGGTGTTCCACGGATAAACCAGATATAGAAACGGGCGATAGCCCGGAAAAACTTTACTGATGATAATTTGCCTAACGCGGCCAGCAGGCCGAATATCCAACTCAAAAAAATGGTCAAAATGGTAATGCACAACACTGTCAATGAAGCGTCGAGAAAACCCATGCCGTAAACCTGTACATCCTGCAAAATCTGATTCATCGGCTATTCTCCTGACTGGCAATAATATCCTCATGCAAAATCCGACGCAGGAACTGTTGTAACCGGGCGCTCTGCGGCTTAACCAGCAGTTCCTCTGGTGGCCCATCCTCGGCAATCACGCCCTGGTCGAAGAACAGCACGCGGTTGGACACTTCCCGGGCAAAAGCAATCTCATGCGTCACCAGCAGCATGGTCATGCCTTCTTCCGCCAGGGTGGCAATCAGCGACAACACTTCTCCAACCATCTCTGGGTCCAGCGCCGAGGTCGCCTCATCAAACAGCATTAACTGGGGTTTCATCGCCAGCGCCCGCGCAATCGCCACGCGCTGCTGTTGGCCGCCGGACAACTTCGCCGGATAACTGTCGCGTTTGGCGTACATTCCCACTCGCGTCAGTAACGCATCCGCCTGTTCAATCGCTGCCTTACGTGGCATTTTTTTCACCCGGACCGGAGCTTCAATCACGTTTTCGAGCACCGTCATATGTGGCCACAGGTGATAACTTTGGAACACCATGCCAATTTGCGTGCGCAACTGCTGCAACTGCTGTACGTCCGGTCTGGCCCGGGCGCCTTCGCGGAAATCGAAAGAGAAATCGGCAAAGTCCATAAAGCAACTTTGCGGCATTTCCATGACATTCAGGCAGCGCAGAAAGGTGCTCTTTCCTGAACCGCTGGCGCCGATGATTGCGATAACTTCACCGGGCCAGATAGCCAGATCGATATTTTTAAGAACATGCAAATCACCGTAGCTTTTGTTCAGCTCTCTGATATGCAGTAACGGTTTACTGGCGCTATTCATGTTTTCCCTCCGGGGTATTTGGCAGGTACAAGGCAATATCCTGAGGGGTGCGGCTGGCGCCGTTGATCGGGGTAATATCCTGCGGACAGGCGGAGAGGATCAGCCAGATATCCATGTCGGCGGCCAGCGTAATACATTCTCCGGCTTGTGATACCGGCGGGAGACGATCCAGTTCGCCGCTGGTTTTAAAAGGCACATTCATAAACAGATTGAGTGATGCTGGCGTAAATGACAGTTCGATACCGACCTCTCTCAGTGCTTCGTGGAAATTATCGCTGCAATTGCGGTGATACTGCTTAACGCCCAGTTGCTGATAAAGTTGTTCGGTACAGGGGCAGAGCAGCGTATCGTGATGACCTGGCGTCTGATCAGACAGCAGCGTAAACATCGGGTGGCGTAAATTGCTGTAGGCTTTCATGCCCTGCTCAAAGAAAATATGGCTATTAAGGGAACGAGTGTGTTCCATCGCCATATATTCATGCCGGTCGTGCTGATTGATTGCCCAGGTATCGACAACCTGATTACCTGAAATATTTTCAATAATGATTTCCTGCCCTTTATTCAACGGCAGCGCAATACCATGGCTGGCTTTGAGGAGTAAGAACGGATCAAGACGGTTTTGTTCTTTCATCATGGAAGGTCATCGCTCAACGTGGTGAAGACTAACGTTTTTTCTTGGCACTCAATTAAAAAGCAAAGAGAATGCCAAAAGTATACCAACGCAGAGGATTTCCAATTGGCAAAGATATGCTGGATACCACAGGCGATACATTCATCTGGAATCAATAAGTTAACGGAAAATAATTTCGTACCATTGCGACAGCCGACGTTACCGGCCGCAGATTTATGCGCACAAATTGAGGCCGTTATTTTTCGTAGCGGCACATTTTCCTGCTCGATGATGGCGCAATTGCCGCACCTTAAAGTGATCGCTGTGCACGGTGTTGGTACCGATGGCATTGATATTCCGTTCGCGACGCAGCAGGGGATCGTGGTGTTAAATACGCCAGGAACGAACACTCGCTCAGTCGCTGAACATGCCATCGCGTTACTGTTTGCCTTAAATAAACATCTGCTGGCCAGTGATCAGGCGATCAGAGAAAACCGTTATCAGGCATTTAAATCTGTTGGTGGCTTGCGTGAGCTACAGGGGTCGACCTTAGGCATCGTTGGGTTTGGCGCGATTGGTCAATGCACGGCGGCGCTCGCCCGGGCTATCGGTATTAAGGTGCTGGTACACAGCCGTCAGTCGCAGCAGGACATTGAGCAGGCGGGTTACCGCAAAGCGGCGGATTTTACCGCGCTGCTGGCGGAAAGCGACGCCGTCTCCCTGCATTTGCCAGCGGTCGCGGAGACCCATCATTTGATCAATGCCGAAACGCTGTCATACCTGCCGCCACATGCCTTTCTCATCAACACCAGTCGGGGGGCGCTGGTGGATGAGCAGGCGCTGGCGAATGCCTTGATTAATCGACAGATCGCGGGGGCGGCGCTGGATGTGTTTCATTGTGAGCCGTTACCGGCGGATGATCCGCTGCTGGCGGCGCCGAATCTGATCGTCACGCCGCATACCGCCGCGTCTTCAGAGCAGGCGTTGATCAATATGGCGACCGCCGCCGTCGATGGCGTACTACGGGTGATGGCGAATACGCCGCCGCTGTCGTTGATCAACCCGGCGGTTTGGCCGCAACGCAGGCAATAATACCGTCTTAGCGTTGGGCGACGACCTCTCGCATCGGCGCGAACGTGACGCCCTGTTTTTCCAGACTTTGCCGAACCTGGCGCGCCATCTCAACCGCGCCAGGGGTATCGCCATGGACACAGACGGTATCAATGGAGACCGGTATTTTTTTGCCGCTCACCGTAATAATGGCCGCGGCATCCAGCATTTGCACCAGGCGGCGACTGGCCTGTTCTGCGTCGTGCAATACCGCGCCAGGCAGTTTACGCGATAATAAATTACCGTTATCGGCATAAGCACGATCGAGATAAATTTCCCGCGCGACGGCCAATCCCCTTTTTAAGGCGGCGCGTTCCGTTTCCATGCCCGGCATCACCACCATCATTAAATCTTTATCCACTTTATAAATGGCCTGGGCCACTGCGCAGGCCAGTTCAGGGTCTTCCGCCGCCATATTACCCAGCGCGCCATGGGTTTTAACATGGGATAAGACGAGTCCCTGACTGTGTGCCAGCGCCTGTAATGCGCCAATCTGGTAAATGACCTGATTTTCAATTTGACGGGGGCTTTCTCCCAGAATGGGCCGACGGCCAAAGCCATAAAGATCAAAAAAGCTGGGATGTGCGCCGACATGCACCTGGTTATTTGCCGCGCCTGCCAGGGTGTTTGCCATGACATCAGGATCCCCCGCATGAAAGCCGCAGGCGATATTGGCTGAGGTAATGATTTCGAACATTTCACTGTCGCGCCCCATAGTCCAGGCGCCAAAACTTTCGCCCATATCGCAATTCAGATCTAATTTCATTACGCCTCACCGTCGTGCTCATTAAGCGATCATATAATTTGGTTATGACAACAATATAACCGGTTTTTGGAATCAGTTGACACCGTACCGATGGTATGCCAAATGTATTTCATCGACAAATCGTTTTAACTTTTGGCAGGAATGTTGAGTGAAAGGCAGCGGACAGGCTCCCTCGTGGCAAATATTTTCGGTTGCCGATCAGGCTGTTTACATTGATTTTGGTGAATATATTGATCCGCAGATAAATAAGCGTGTAACCGAGCTTGCCATGCTGATAAAGGAAAATCCGCTGGCCGGGGTTACGCAAGCGATCCCCACTTACCGTTCATTGATGGTTAATTATAATTCGCTGATGATTCGTCAGCAGGCCGTGATTAACTATCTGCAACATTTACTGGACCAGCCATGCAGAACATCACCACCGGTACGATCCTGGCATATACCGGTATGTTACGGCGGGTCATATGGTATTGATCTGACCGCACTGGCTGAGCGGCATAATTTATCGCCTCAGCAGGTCATTGATCTGCATATAAACAGCCGATATCAGGTCTATATGATTGGTTTTATGCCTGGATTCGCTTATCTCGGTGGATTGCATGAGGCACTGCATACGCCGCGTAGAGACTCGCCACGGCTTAAGGTGCCAGCTGGCAGCATCAGCATCGGCGGTATGCAAACGGCAGTGGGATCAGTGGAGGCCCCCAGCGGCTGGCATTTGATTGGCCGCACGCCGTTCCGCAGTTTTCTCCCCAGTCGGGAGCCGCCGGTATTATTACAAACGGGCGATGCGGTGAATTTTTATGTCATCGATGATGAGGAATATGCCGCGTTAAGTGCACAACCAGACTATGTTCCGCAATGGAGTTGGCAAGATGCTGACATTTGAGGTGCTTTCTTCCGGCTTATTGACCACGTTGCAGGATTCCGGGCGCTTTGGTTTTGAAGATCAGGGCATCCCGCCGGCGGGTGCGATGGATGAATTCAGTGCCGCCATCGCTAATGCATTGGTTAATAACCCGGATGATTATGGCGTGTTGGAAATCACCCTGACCGGACCGACGCTGCGCCTGACGGGGGAGCAGGCAGTATCTGTCGCCCTGACCGGCGACCTGGCTATCACACTTAATGGTGAGCCACAGTCTGGCTATCAATGTATTAAGGTGATGCCGGGCGATGTGCTGGCTGTGCCGCGCGTGTTGAGTGGCGCGCGCGGTTACCTGGCGATCGCAGGCGGTTTTTCCGTCACGCCGGTGATGGGCAGTGTATCCACGCTGACGCGCGCGGGATTAGGCGGTTTTGCCGGACGCCCGTTAATGAAAGGCGATCAACTTCCGCTCAACAACAGCGGAAAACCCGTGCTCAGCCATACGCGCGTGCAACGTATTTTACCGCAGCAGGAGAAGCGGCCAGTCAGGGTAGTCTGGGGACCACAGGATGATTATTTCTCCCCTGAGGCCCGACACCTGTTCACCACGCAGACCTGGGCGCTTTCCAGTCAGTGTGATCGCATGGGCTATCGTTTAACGGGCCAGCCGTTATCGCACCTGAAGGGCTATAACATTGTTTCGGATGCCATCGCGCGCGGCAGTATTCAGATCCCGGGCAATGGGCAACCGATCATCGCCATGAATGATCGCCAGACCACCGGCGGTTATCCCAAAATCGCCACCATTATTCGTGCAGATCATGCCCGCCTGGGGCAGATGAAACCGGGCGATAAGCTGAGCTTTGAAGCGGTGACGGTTGAGAAAGCGGAAGACCTGTGGCGTGGACGCCAGAAACATTTACAACAGTGGCTGGATTCGCTCAGACGGTGATATGAATGCGCGCGAAATGTTTTATCACCGTGCGTGGCGGGAGGTCGGCTGACCCGACCGAAAAAGGTGGAATGTGTTATAACGCTCGCAGAATAAAAATAAAATAACGTTATTATTTCGCGCAATATTAAGAATGTTCCTCTGGGTAAAGGAATGCCATTTGGAATTTATTAAACCATCTGACTTAAAAACTATTCTTCATTCAAAACGCAGCAATATTTATTATCTGCAATATTGTCGGGTATTGGTCAATGGCGGGCGAGTGGAATATGTCACTGAAGAGGGAAAACAATCTCTCTTATCCTGCGGCTCTTCTTCCGTTCCTGCGTCCGTACAGCCCGCGCCCCGCAGGCACGATTTTGCAAAGACCGGTATTACTGGTGCCTGCTCCTGTCCAGGAGAGGAGGCGTTACCGGACTGCGTACCATCACTGTCTCTCTGTATCTTTTTCTCAGCTTCGCGTGCACGCTCAGCCGCCCGTCCAGCATTACAATTGTAATCATAGGTGTGTGTACGGACGGTGGGAATAAACCGGGCGCGACACGGGCAGGAGCTGAAACTTTCAATAGAGCCCGCCCACTCTTTCGGGGCACTCATTCACTGAGTAGGTGTCCCCCATTCCGCCACAGACGCGGAATACCCCTTCATGTATCCCACAGGTCACCGGGTCGCCTGCTGCCGTACGACGCCGCCGATGGTGTAGGTGTCGTCGGACGCGCCCACCACAGGTGGTTTCATCCAGGTGATACAGAAAAAATCCCTTCGCCATGATCCCTCATGAATTGAGTGTTACTGAATCTTCAGACAGCGCCTGGATGGCAACTTATTGGTGGCAGGAAAGGGACTCTCTAATACTCTGATTAACCAACGTTATTATGTGTTTTTATGTTTTATGTGTAAACAGTTTTTGGGGCATTTCAGCGGCGGATGTACCTGATGATCAATCTTGTGGTCTGAGCGGTATCTTCCAATATGGTGACGTGGAGCTCATTTGTGAACTTGATGAGCAGGGGAGTTTTGTTGGCAATAAGTCCGACAACACGGGCTCTGGTGTGCATATAACACCAAAAATGGTGGTTACTGGCCTGGACCTTTGGCCCACGAACGGATGAAACCTGCCTTATCTGTTATTTTCGTGCAGTATCATTATCTATAGTTATCAGGTGATGATGTTATTATTTCATCTTTTTATGCGATTTTGGGGGGCTGACAACAAGCCAGACAGAGATGCAGATAATCAATGCCCCCAAAATATACCCACTACTGAGTGTTTCTCCTAACGCAATATAACCCCATAAAATACCGAATGGTGGGATTAAAAATGTTACGGTTAAAGAGCGTAAAGGCCCAATATCAGCAATCAGGCGAAAATAAATAATATAAGCCAAAGCGGTACAAATAATGCCTGACGCCAGAATACTTAGCCAGATGTTACGCTGTAGCCAGTTTATCGACGAACCGTTGTTGACGACACTCCAGGCAAAAAAAGGCAGTAAAAAAAGCGTGGCGCCAATCTGGCTACCCAATGCGATTATTTTTGGGTCAAGTTCCTTTTGGTCAGAAAACCATCGATGAGTCAGAAAGCCCGCAATACCATAGCAGGCCGTTGCAACCAGACAGGTAATAATCCCGGCAATGGTTCCACTGGTTGACTGCGTTCTTCCAATTGTGGTAATAACCATTATTCCGGCCAGTCCAAGTATAACGCCTGTCCATTTTCTGACAGTTAACCGTTCACCAAAAAATGAGCAGCCAATTAATGCCCCCATTAATGGGGTGGTGGCATTTAAAATAGCAGAGTATCCCGCAGGCAACCACCTTGCCGCAAGACAATACATAAAAAACGGTAATCCTGAATTAATAATCCCAATAGCTAATGAAAATTTAAACCTTCCTGAGAAACTAAATGGACATTTAAGTATAAAAAGAATAATGGCCAGGCCCAAAAATCCAAAGCATACTCTTAGAAATGCGCTATTAATTGCACCAATCTCAGGAACGGTAATCCTCATGAACAGAAAGCTGGCTCCCCATATCGCGGCAAGAAGTAATAATCGGATATAGTCTGATATACGCATAGCGAACCTGTTACCCTTTTTATGTAAAGAAATAGAGAGTCTGCCCGTCATATTTCAGACTACAGATATATTGGCTGCGTTTAGTCACCCGAATCACTTACCCGGGTAAGTGATTCAGGATCCCTTCATTTATCGCCTGCCTGTAACTTGAATTAGTCAGGAAAGAGATATAATGTCAGTTTTGATGGAATTTAACCGTCCCCGTAACTTTAAAGCCGGGACTGAACAGCAGACAAACAAGTTTTTCTTTCACGATTAAGTTTTCCTAACGCATGAAACTGGGCTGATGATAAAACTACCACCTTTACATGCACTTATGTGTTTTGAGTCGGCTGCGAGGCACATGAGTATGAAAAAAGCAGCGGAAGAGCTGTGTGTGACTTCCAGCGCGGTCAGCCAGCAGATAGCCAAGCTGGAAGGCATGATCAATATTCGTCTGTTTATCCGCAGTCCCCGAAGCCTTGAGCTGACCACCGAAGGGCGCATTTATCTGCGGGCCATTCGTCCTGCCTTCGGTCAGATTGCAGAAGCCACGCAGCGTCTCATGAACGAAGGGAAATCAAATAAAATAACCGTCAGTTGCACCAGTAGTTTTGCGATTCAGTGGCTGTTGCCACGCCTCCCGGTTTTTGAGCAAGCCAATCCAGGCGTGGAAGTACAGATCAACACAACAAATCGGCGGGTTGATCTGTTGTCTGAGGGAATAGATTTTGCCGTCAGGCATGGCCGTGGTATCTATCCTGGTCTGGAATCAGAATGTTTGCTGAATGACCGGCTCCGACCCGTATGTAGCCCAAGGCTGATTGCGCCAGAGTACCGGCTTTCATCGCCCCTTGAGATGACAGGCTACACATTGCTTCACGATGAACATCGGATGGATTGGGCGCTCTGGTTTAATGCTGTCGATATTCCCGATGCAGACACGGATAAAGGCCCTGTTTTTGTCGATTCAAATGGTGTACTGGAAGCCGCTATTGCCGGGAAAGGAATCGCACTAATCCGCAGTGCATTGATCCAGGAGGAATTGAACAATGGAACGCTGGTTAATCCTTTACGGATGGCGATAGATTCACCGATTGCTTACTACCTGGTCTATGACGAGTCGGCGATATTGCAGCGGATGAGCCGACGTTTTCGCGACTGGATCACCGCAACTGCCGCTGCGGAGAAAAATGAAGACCAGGCACCTTCCGGTTCAGCTGGCATGGTCACGCCAGGCTAATCCAGGAAAACGAAGTCTTCCGGCTGGCGTATGAAATCGAAGATGAGATGCTGACAGAACGAAAAGTGTTACACCAGAACCGGCGCCTGAAAAATACTATTTTCTTTTTACTATCTGGAAATGCACAAACTACAAATAAACTAAATACGTTTAAATAAATAACAATAAATGCGAAGTTTCTGTACGCAATCTTCATTCCAAAATGTAACTATGTCAAATTAATTTATTTTTTGAGGAAGAGTTTTCCTTATTGATTATTTTTTTTGTTTTGTTTATAAATATCTCATTGCATAAAAATGGGGTTTTTATGATGTCTGCGGCGATGGCGCTTTACCGTTATTGGGGGAAAGCAGTTCGGGATAATGATAATGGCTCTGTTAATTGTCATTTATTACCTTACCATTGCCTGGATGTTGCGTCAGTTGCTGCATATTGGTGGGATCATGCCCCTGCGCTGAGAAAACAGTTTTGCCGTGGTTATTCCGAGCAAAAATATCGTGGATGGCTACTTTTTTTTGTTGCGTTACATGATTTGGGTAAATGGGATATACGTTTCCAGGCGAAATGTTGGTCTGCGTGGACGGCATTAAACCCAGAGCAGGCAGGGGGAAAAGCGGCTGGAACAAAATGGGATCATGGCCTGGGCGGATTGTACTGGTTCAAAAAAGATTTTGACAGTGATGATGATTACGACGGTTCTCTTATTTCGTTTAATCTTCATCCTAAACAGCAATGGCTTTTCTGGATGGAAGCTGTCGCCGGGCATCATGGCTATATCTATCGGCATACCGATACCGATATTGCTGAATTGGCCCTTCCTTTCTCGCAGAAATCACCGGGTGAAAAGGATAAACAGGCCCGTCTGGCATGGGTGGACGCGTTGGCAGCGTTATTTTTACACCCGGCAGATCTTTCTTTAAATGACGATCCCCCTGACTGCTCACCATTACTGGCAGGGTTCTGTTCTGTCTCTGACTGGCTGGGTTCCTGGAGCACTGAAGATACGTTTTGCTATCAGTCGGAGCCGGCCCCCCTGGATGAGTATTTCTCTCGCCGCTATACAGTGGATGCGCCAGCCGTGTTGCAACGCAGCGGCCTGCTCGGGATTGTCAATCCCTGGCGCGGTCTGGCGGGATTACTGGATAAGGGGCAGCAGCCTCGCCAGCTCCAGACACTGGTTGATGATTTACCGCAACAGCCGGGACTGACCATTATTGAAGCCCCGACCGGGTCGGGAAAAACGGAAACGGCCCTGGCCTATGCCTGGCGGTTGTTAGCCAGCGGTAATGCCGACAGTATTATCTTTGCGCTCCCCACCCAGGCGACAGCAAACGCTATGTTAAATCGTCTGGAAAAACTGGCGGTAAGGTTGTTTAAGCATCCCAATTTAATTCTGGCTCATGGTCATTCCCGTCTCAGTAGTGATTTTGCTGCGATTAAATCACGTGCTAAAAACGTGCAGGATGAGGAAGCCTGGGTACAGTGTTGTGAATGGCTTAGTCGCAGTAATAAACGTGCATTTTTAGGGCAGATAGGCGTTTGCACTATCGATCAGGTGCTGATTTCTGTGCTACCGGTAAAACACCGTTTTATTCGTGGTTTCGGCATTGGTCGTAGTATCTTGCTGGTGGATGAGGTACATGCATACGACACTTATATGCACAACCTGTTAGCAGAAGTCTTACGGCAGCAATATTTAGTTGGGCAAAGTGCGCTGCTATTATCCGCTACCTTACCGGTTGGCCTGAAACAGCGGCTACTGGCGACTTATGGTAATAAAAATACCGTGCCTCCCTCGGTTGAATATCCATTAGTGACCTGGCAGCAGCAAGAACAGTGGCGGTGTTTTGATCTCAATGCGACACCGCAACATCTGCCGACGCCTTTTAATCTCAATATCGATCGACGTTACCTTCCCGATATGCAACCTGACGATGAGCTATTGCAAGAGATGATAGCTGCCGCGCAATCAGGTGCTCAGGTCTGTTTTATTTGTAACCTGGTCGATGTCGCTCAACAGGTATATCAGCAACTGTGCGCCAGCACGGAACTGGAGATAATCCTGTTCCACTCCCGCTTTACCTTAATTGATCGCGAGAAAAAAGAACGGCGCACGCTGGATTATTTTGGTGCATCGGGAGATCGCAGCTGTGGACGTATTCTGGTGGCAACACAGGTGGTGGAACAATCTCTCGATGTCGATTTTGACTGGCTGATGACGCAACACTGTCCGGCCGATTTGCTGTTCCAGCGCGCCGGGCGTCTGCACCGCCATTTTCGCCCGTCCCGACCCCAGGGCTGTCAGCAACCGGTGCTGACGGTAATCCTTCCCCCGACTGATGATTATGGCAACAGTAATTATATCTACACCAATACTCGCGCCATGTGGCGTACCCAGCAGTTACTGGAGCGGCTGGATCAATCACCACTGGTATTTCCACAGGCATACCGGGACTGGATCGATGACGTTTATCAGGATGATAGTGAGGATGAGGAACCAACCTGGGTGGCGGAAGGAATGGAACGTTTTGCAAACCAGGAGCTGGCGAAACGCTATAACGCCAGGCTGGTATTGAATCAGGCTGCGCAGGTTATTCCTTTTGCAGATGATGACAGCCATATTCGTGCGGTCACCCGTGATGGCGAGATGAGCCTGCCACTGATCCCTTATGTGGCAACAACCAGTGGCAGACAATTGCTCAATGGGCAAATTTTCGACAGCTTGCCAGAGTTCTCTATGCCGGAAGAATTGGCGTTGAATCGGGTTAATGTGCCGGGAAGCTGGCAACGAAAATTCAGACTGGAGCCTGATCAGGACGGTGTCGTGTGGCTTGCCGGAACCATACAGCAAAATCAGTGGATCGCCGAAATCACTGATTGCCGACTGGTTTATTCGGAAGAAGTGGGCATGACGGCTGGCAACATTAATCCTCAGGGAGGAGTTTCATGAATTTACTTACCGACAGCTGGATCCCGGTCAGGCCATTGACTGGCGGGGAATTCAGGCAGATCAACTTACAGACCCTGCTGTGTGATCCACAGCCGTGGTTACTTGCTCTCCCTCGTGACGATATGGAAATGGCGGCTTGCCAGTTGTTAATCAGCATGGTACAGCTGCTCTGGCCGCCCGAAGAGTTGGCGCAGATATTACAGCATATCCAGCAGCCGCTCTCTGAACATGAATTTATCGCTGGCATTGCGGGCTGGGAGCAAAGCTTCGATTTAAACCATCCAGAGCATCCTTTTATGCAGGTCAGAGGGGTAACGGCCAAAGAATTAACCGGGATGGATAAATTACTGGTTGGTTTAACCGGATCCACCAGTTGTGCTTTCGTCAATCAACCCGGACAGGGAGACGCACTCTGCGGTGGCTGCGCTGCCATCGCCTTGTTTAATCAGGCGAATAATGCGCCGGGCTTTGGCGGCGGGTTTAAAAGTGGTCTGCGGGGTGGGGCCCCGATGACAACGTTGATTCAGCAACGGTGCCTGCGTACGACGCTATGGATGAATGTATTAACCGCAGAAAATCTGGATAAACATTATCCTGACTGGCAGCAACAACTTCACCACTCGTTCACCTGGCAGCAGCCGATAGCCAGTAATGAAAAAATTCATGCGCAAAGTATCGGGCTGGCGCGCGGCCTGTTCTGGCAGCCTGCCCATATTGAATTATCGCCACCCGCATCTGGCGGCCAGTGCAGCGGCTGTGGCGCGATAGTTGAAACGCGTTATCTGAGTTTTCTGAAAGCTAAATTCAATTACACCATTGAAGGATTCTGGCTTCATCCTCATTCTCCGGTTGTTATGCAAATAAAAAAGGGAATAACAGAAACACGCCATATTGGTTTCACGCAACCAGTACCGTGCTGGACACAAGTGAGTCGGCTGTTGATCACTCAGCAATTAGAGAAGAAACAGGAAGGCCGGAGTCCGGCGCTGGTGGTTAAACAGGGGCGGCAACTGGCTAATGGTAAAACACTGCATCTGAGTATTGGCGGTTACCGTAATAACCAGGCGGCGATTATCGAAAGGCGTCATGAAGTGATGGTATTTAATCAGGGTTGGGACCGCCATCTGGATATTATTAATGAGATTGTTGATGTTGGTCTGGCATATCGTAGCGCATTGCGTAAAGCGCTGTATCTTTTTGTTGAAGGAATGCGGGAAAGCAATGTCATTGGTGCAGGTTTACCCCTGCATGAAGTCGCGGATCGCCAGTATTATCGTCAAAGCGATGCAACGGTGTCCCGTATTCTGGCGACGATTAATTATGAACAACCGCTGAAAGGATTGGAGACGTTACATCAACATCTTTCGATGTTGTGTTTGCAGTTATTTGAACGTATCACTGATCCTTATACCCATCATCCCAAACTTATTCTTACTCTGGCGATTGCCCGCAGAGTATTAATTAAGCAATTGTCCGCTTTAAAAATGTAAGGAGAGCCAGACGATGGAGCGAACCATTGATGCAATGGCGTTATATAACGCCTGGTCTGACCTGGATAAAGGGAGTAAAGCGAAATTAAGGCGAGCCGACACGCCAGATAAACTGATGGAGATCCCCGTTTTTTATCTGCTGGCAGGCCAGTTTGGCTGGCCGGAGCAGCGTTATGCTTTGCAAAGAATGATTTTTTGTCTTGCCGCTGGCGTTATCAAGCATAGCGATGATAAAGATCTGAGCCTGGGTAAGGCGCTGGCGAAAAACGAAAAAATTTCTATGCAGCGGATAATTCAATTAATCCGCCAGGAATCGCCCAACGATATGGTGCAATTGCGGCGTCTGTTGAACCATGCAGAACCTGTATTGCACTGGCCATCACTGGCGAAACAGCTGCAATGGTGGAGCAAATATGATCGCCGTACTGTAATGGAAGATTTTGTACTCTCTTTTTCCAAAAAATAACCCGGTAAGGACACGCAATGAATAACTTTATCAATTTCCATATTCTGATCTCTCACAGCCCTTCATGTCTTAACCGTGATGACATGAACATGCAAAAAGATGCGGTATTTGGCGGTAAACGCCGTGTACGCATTTCCAGTCAAAGCCTGAAACGGGCTATTCGTAAAAGTGAGTATTACCAGCGTCATATTAGCGGATCCAGCATCCGGACTATTCATCTGGAGTTATTGCGTGATCGGGTACATCAGGAACTGTCAGACAAATATTCTGCTGAAGTTATTGATACGACACTGAGCCTGCTAAGCGGCAAAAAAATGGTGCATGAAGAGAAAATCGCTGACGATGCGATTTCTCCCTGGTTAATTGATGAGATCGACTGGTTTTGTCAGCAAATCAGTGCGCCTGAAAATGCCGCATTGGGAACTGATGAAAAGAAATGGGCTAAGACCCTGAAGGATCAGGTAATGGGACTCCGTGCCACGCTGAATAGCGCAGTGGATGTTGCGCTGAGCGGCCGGATGGCGACCAGCGGATTGATGAGTGAACTGGGTAAAGTCGACGGTGCGATGTCGCTGGCCCATGCCATTACCACTCATGCGGTTGAGTCGGATATTGACTGGTTTACCGCTGTTGATGACTTGCAGGAAAGCACCGGAGCGGCGCATCTGGGCACTCAGGAGTTTTCATCGGGCGTATTTTATCGTTATGCCAGCCTGAATCTGGCGCAACTTCAGGAGAATCTGGGCGGGGCGACAAGGCAGCAGGCACTGGAGATTGCGGCTCATTTAGCGCATTTGCTGGCAACGGAAATTCCCGGTGCCAAACAGCATAGCTTTGCCGCCTTTAACCCGGCGGATTTAGTGATGGTTAATTTTTCTGATTTACCGGTTTCCATGGCCAATGCCTTTGAGAAACCGGTGGCAGCTAAAAAAGAAGGTTTTCTCCATCCTTCCATTGAGGCTTTCAATGCCTACTGGACAAAAGTATCTCGTGGTTATGGATTGAACGGGCCAGCAGCCCAGTTTGTGTTAGATGAGGTGACCCCGGTAGAACAGGTGGTATCTATGCCGGATTTGCAGGCGATTAAACAGTGGATAGGAAAAGACGGCGAGGTCTGAGATGCAAGATTATCTGATTTTGCAGTTAAGCGGGCCGATGCAGTCTTGGGGGCTACCGACATTTGAAGGCATTCGTCCCAGTGCTCCTTTTCCTGGCCGTAGCGGTCTGTTGGGGTTACTGGCAGCCTGCCTCGGTATTAAACGTAATGATGGTGCTTCATTACAAAAATTGGCTGAAACCACGCGGTTTGCTGTTCGTTGCGACAGTCATACTGACTATGTTTGCGTTAACCTGACGGATTTCCATACGGTTAAAGATGCCAGAGAAAAACAGGGAAGTCTGAAGATGCACGATACCATCATCACCCGGCGTGAATATCTTTATGACGCGAGTTTCACTGTCGCAGTCTGGACAGTTGTTTCATCGGAGCAACATTATGCATTGTCTGAGCTTAGTGAAGCGGTGCAGCGACCTCGTTATACCCCCTACCTCGGGCGACGAAGTTGTCCGTTGTCACGACCCTTGTTTCACACGATTCAGATGGCTGAGAACCCTGTCTCAGCATTAGCGATTGGGACGCCGGGCAGAGGGGTAATTTATAGTGAGGAGCCATTAACCGGTCATGAACAACGATTATCGGTACGGGATGAACCGATAATCATGCTGCCAAGACAGTTTGCCAGACGTTCATGGTTTGTCATTCAGGGAGAAGAAAATGTTTCTGAGTAAAGTGATTGTTGACTGGCGCTGGGCAAAAGATCCCTATCAGTTACACCGCGCACTGTGGCAATTGTTCCCTGATCGTCCGCAGGATCAGCGTGATTTCCTGTTCAGAGTGGAAGAGGGGAGTGTTAGCGGTGGGCTTAACGTATTACTTCAGTCCATTCATTCACCGCGGTCAGCTAAGGTCGCCACTGTGTCAGTCAGTAAGGAGATCAAGCTGTCTTTGTCCGCGGGAATGCGTTGTTATTTTCGCTTACGCGCTAATCCGATAAAAAGTATTAAAGACGAGCAAGGACGATTGAATTGTCGGGGAGAGATTAAAACTTGCCGTGTACCCTTACTCAGTGAGGAAGAATGTATGCAGTGGCTGGCGAGAAAAATGGCCGTTTCCGCACAGCTTCAATCATCCCGGATGGTGAAAGAACCCGCCCTGTTATTTCATAAAAAAGGGATGAGCGGCAAAATTCAGACCGTGTGTTTTGAGGGAATGCTGGTCGTTAATCATGTAGAAGAATTTATTTCACTGGTCCGTTCTGGGATCGGCCCAGCCAAAAGTATGGGGTGCGGATTGCTTTCCCTTGCCCGGGCCTGAAAATAAAGATTAAGCGCTTTGATGCTACTTTTACAGGATGTATGTATGACCTTTGTGCCATTAGTTCCACTCCCTCTTAAAGATCGTATTTCTCTGATATTTCTCAAGTTTGGTCAGATTGATGTCCTTGATGGGGCCTTTGTGCTGATCGATGCGGTAGGTATCCGAACTCATATACCGGTAGGGAAAGTGGCTTGCATCATGCTGGAGCCGGGTACTCGGGTATCACATGCTGCTGTACGACTGGCAGCAACAGTTGGCACATTACTGGTATGGGTTGGCGAAGCGGGTGTGCGTTTATATGCCTCCGGACAGCCAGGAGGAGCGCGTTCAGATAAACTTCTTTATCAGGCCAAACTGGCGCTTGACGAAAACTTACGGCTTAAAGTTGTGCGTAAAATGTTTGAATTACGTTTTGGTGAAGAAGCGCCAGCCCGACGTTCTGTTGAACAATTGAGAGGTATTGAAGGTGTCCGGGTTAAAGGTATTTATCAGCTACTGGCAAAACAATATGGCGTAAAGTGGCAAGGACGGCGCTATGATCCTAAAGACTGGGAGAAAGGCGACATAATTAATCAGTGCATCAGTGCTGCCACTGCTTGCCTGTATGGCATTACTGAAGCAGCGGTACTGGCGGCTGGGTATGCTCCGGCAATTGGGTTTGTTCATAGTGGTAAACCATTGTCTTTTATCTATGATATTGCTGATATTATTAAATTTGAAACCGTCGTACCTGCTGCATTTGAAATTGCGACTCGCCAGCCAGAAGATCCGGAAAAGCAGGTCAGGCTGGCTTGTCGTGATTTGTTTCGGACCAGTAAAACACTGGCTCGTCTTATTCCGTTAATCGAAGAGGTACTCGCGGCAGGGGGGATATCGCCGCCGCCACCACCTGCAGATGCGCAGCCTGTTGCCATTCCTGAACCTGCGCCTTTTGGTGATTCAGGTCACCGGAGTGCATGAGTATGAGCATGCTAATGGTAGTGACTGAAAACGTTCCTCCTCGTTTGCGAGGGCGATTGGCCGTTTGGTTGCTGGAGGTGCGGGCTGGAGTTTATGTTGGAGATGTTTCGCGGCGTAGCAGGGAAATGATCTGGCAGCAGATCACTTCCCTGTCAGAGTCAGGCAATGTCGTTATGGCCTGGGCAAGTAATAATGAATCTGGTTTTGAGTTTCAGACATTAGGGGAAAACCGACGTTTGCCGGTGGAAATGGATGGCATCAGATTAGTATCTTTTAGTCCCATTAATAATCAATAAGTTAGCGATCTTTAAAAATCAGGAAAAATCGGTAGAATTTATGTCGTTATAAAAAGCATTATAGATCAGTGATATATATTTAGAGTGTTCCCCGCGCCAGCGGGGATAAACCGCTCGGCGGGACTGGGAAGACTCGCCAACATTCGTGTTCCCCGCGCCAGCGGGGATAAACCGCCTGGCAGAGTCGCGAGTTCAGCCGCGCCATTGTGTTCCCCGCGCCAGCGGGGATAAACCGCCAACACCGAACGCATAAGCCACTTTATTCACGTGTTCCCCGCGCCAGCGGGGATAAACCGGGTTATTTAGGCAAAAGAAAAGGCCGGAAATCGTGTTCCCCGCGCCAGCGGGGATAAACCGGTCGTTGTCATCAGCCTTAATCGGAGGGCGGTGTGTTCCCCGCGCCAGCGGGGATAAACCGAAATTGCCGGAGTTAGCCGGGCGTGGACGTATGTGTTCCCCGCGCCAGCGGGGATAAACCGCCACCGAGGGTTAAAATAGGAAGAGAACGACTGTGTTCCCCGCGCCAGCGGGGATAAACCGGGCGCATGTTCGCGAGTGGCCGTTATCTTACCGTGTTCCCCGCGCCAGCGGGGATAAACCGTTAGTCCCGTCACGTTTCCATCTAACGACGAAGTGTTCCCCGCGCCAGCGGGGATAAACCATGCGTAATTGTTATTCACGCGCACCCGCAGGGGTGTTCCCCGCGCCAGCGGGGATAAACCGCGAGAAAAAGCGGCTCTCTGTCTGCTGAAACAGTGTTCCCCGCGCCAGCGGGGATAAACCGCCTCAGATCGGTCTCCAGGCTGGATATGCGACGTGTTCCCCGCGTCAGCGGGGATAAACCGATATTTATTCAGCCAATGCGGCCACGCTTTTGGTGTTCCCCGCGCCAGCGGGGATAAACCGGGTTTTCGGTTGTTGTGGTGCTCGATAATACCGTGTTCCCCGCGCCAGCGGGGATAAACCGCGTTTTTAGCTAATTCATCACGTAAATCGACAGCGTTCCCCACACCAGGAACAGGCTGGCGGATGCTCTCTGTTATTGCGGTAACCGGCGAAAGTTAAACCAGAGACGGATTATGAGCCGTTTGATGTTTTGGGGTTTTGCGTACCTGATAGCGCGTAGTGAATCACCCTCACTCACCGGGAGGTATTTCCCACTGGAAATAGCGTCAGGTTATGCTTTGCCTCTGCGCTGGGGCCTGGCGGCGAAATAATGTTGCTTTTTTGTAAACGGATTAACATGGCGAGGAAATCCTGCTATGCTGGCCCACGCGGAACCGGGCGCTTTACCCTACAGCATGAGCACATCACGTCACACTGAACCAGAGGGCGCCTGGTAAGCCAATACAATGTGAGCGAGGAGAACGTCGTGCTAGAAGAATACCGTAAGCACGTTGCCGAGCGTGCAGCCCAGGGGATCGTTCCTAAACCATTAGATGCTTCCCAAATGGCCGCGCTGGTTGAACTGCTGAAAAACCCGCCAGCGGGTGAAGAAGAATTTCTTACCGATCTGTTAGTTAATCGAGTCCCGCCAGGTGTTGATGAAGCGGCCTATGTGAAAGCGGGCTTCCTGGCGGCGGTGGCCAAAGGCGAAGCGACCTCTCCGCTGGTGACGCCAGAAAAAGCCGTAGAGCTATTGGGCACCATGCAGGGCGGCTACAATATTCACCCGCTGATTGAGGCGCTGGATGATGAAAAACTGGCGCCCATTGCAGTAAAAGCGTTGTCTCACACGCTGCTGATGTTTGACAGCTTCTACGATGTGGAAGAAAAAGCCAAAGCCGGTAACCCGCACGCGAAAAAAATCCTGCAGTCATGGGCCGATGCCGAATGGTTTCTTTCCCGCCCTGAACTGGCTGAAAAAATTACTGTCACCGTTTTCAAAGTCACCGGCGAAACCAATACCGATGACTTGTCTCCCGCTCCTGATGCCTGGTCCCGTCCTGATATCCCATTGCATGCGCTGGCCATGTTGAAAAACGCCCGTGAAGGCATAGAACCAGACGAGCCTGGCAATATCGGTCCGATCAAACAGATCGAAGCCCTGAAGACAAAAGGTTTCCCGTTGGCCTATGTCGGCGATGTGGTTGGCACCGGATCGTCGCGTAAATCCGCGACTAACTCAGTACTGTGGTTTATGGGGCATGACATCCCGTATGTGCCGAATAAAAAAAGCGGCGGTGTGGTGCTGGGCAACAATATCGCGCCGATTTTCTTCAATACCATGGAAGATGCAGGCGCGCTGCCGATTGAACTGGACGTACAAAAACTGAATATGGGTGATGTTATCGACATTTATCCATACCAAGGCGAAGTGAAGCACCACGAGAGCGGTGAAGTGCTGGCGACCTTTGCGCTGAAGACCGACGTTCTGCTGGATGAAGTCCGTGCCGGCGGTCGTATTCCGTTGATTATTGGTCGCGGCCTGACGAGCAAAGCGCGTGAGTCTCTCGGTCTGCCGCACAGCAAGGTCTTCCGTCAGGCGAAAGACGTGGCGGCCAGCAGTCGTGGCTTCTCGCTGGCGCAGAAAATTGTTGGTCGCGCCTGTGGCACTGACGGTATTCGTCCTGGCGCCTATTGCGAACCCAAAATGGCCTCCGTCGGTTCTCAGGACACCACCGGGCCAATGACCCGTGATGAGCTGAAAGATCTGGCCTGTCTGGGCTTCTCCGCTGATCTGGTGATGCAGTCTTTCTGTCATACCGCCGCTTATCCTAAGCCGGTTGACGTCACGACTCACCACACGCTGCCGGATTTTATTATGAACCGTGGCGGGGTGTCCCTGCGTCCGGGCGACGGCATCATCCACAGTTGGCTGAACCGTATGCTGTTGCCGGATACCGTGGGGACTGGCGGTGACTCGCATACCCGCTTCCCGATTGGGCTGTCTTTCCCTGCGGGGTCCGGTCTGGTTGCTTTTGCTGCCGCGACCGGCGTGATGCCGCTGGATATGCCGGAATCAGTGCTGGTGCGTTTCAAAGGAAAAATGCAGCCGGGGATCACCCTGCGAGACCTGGTGCACGCCATCCCTTTGTATGCCATCAAGCAAGGGCTGTTGACGGTTGAGAAGAAAGGGAAGAAAAACATCTTCTCCGGCCGCATTCTGGAAATTGAAGGTCTGCCGGATCTGAAAGTCGAGCAGGCGTTTGAGCTTTCCGATGCTTCCGCTGAGCGTTCTGCCGCCGGTTGTACTATCAAACTGGATAAAGCGCCGATCATCGAGTACCTGAACTCCAATATTGTGCTGTTGAAATGGATGATTGCCGAAGGCTACGGTGACCGTCGCACCCTGGAACGTCGTATCCAGGGCATGGAAAAATGGCTGGCTGACCCGCAATTGCTGGAAGGCGATGCGGATGCGGAATACGCTGCGGTTATCGAGATAGATCTGGCGGAGATCAACGAACCGATCCTGTGCGCGCCGAACGATCCGGACGATGCCCGCCTGCTGTCAGAAGTACAGGGTGAGCAGATCGATGAGGTCTTTATTGGCTCCTGCATGACTAATATTGGTCATTTCCGTGCGGCAGGTAAACTGCTGGACAGCCACAAAGGCCAGCTACCCACCCGTCTGTGGGTGGCGCCGCCGACCAGGATGGATGCGGCGCAACTGACGGAAGAGGGCTATTACAGCGTCTTCGGTAAGAGTGGGGCGCGTATTGAGATCCCGGGCTGTTCGCTGTGTATGGGGAACCAGGCGCGGGTACAGGACGGGGCGACGGTGGTGTCCACTTCAACCCGTAACTTCCCGAACCGTCTTGGCACCGGAGCCAATGTTTATCTGGCGTCAGCTGAACTGGCGGCGGTGGCGGCGTTGCTGGGTAAATTGCCCACCCCGGATGAGTACCAGCAGTTTATGGCGCAGGTTGATAAGACCGCGGTGGACACCTATCGCTATCTCAACTTCGACCAGTTGAGTCAGTACACTGACAAAGCTGACGGCGTGATATTCCAGACCGCCGTATAATGGCCAACAAGGGAGATCAACCGGTCTCCCTTATTTATTTTATGCCCTCTCCCTACACCATCATTGCCTGTAGAAAGTGCAGACTGTCCTGTTGCTCCAGTTGGCTAAGGCGCTGATAGATAGCATCGGCGGTCGCTAACGTTGTACAGCAGTCAGTAAATTTCTGTCGGCGCTCTTCCTCGCTAAACGGTTCAGCCAGTGAGCCTTTAGCACTGAGGCGTTGCTGTCGCAGCACCGTGCCATCCCGCAGTGTCAGGGTCACAATATGGGGCAGATTCACCGCCAGCGCTTCCTCTTCTGGTTGCCAGCTCTCCATGGTGATGCGTGTCATCTGCGGGTGGTCAGCCAGCGCTTTTACCCGTTCCTGGGTAAAGTCCGCCACGCTGAGCGAACCTGCTTCCAGCATGCGCATGACGCAATAATTCATTGAGAATCTGGCCTGCATCTCATCTTTGGGCGCAGGGTAGGCCAGGTTACGAAAATTAGAGACGCCCACTTTACAACTGACCGAGACAATATCCGCCGCGCTGAATTCCCTGGCGGCTTGCAAGTCTGCGATCGCATCCAGTATCCGGTGCGTGGAGCCGCAGCAGGGGTGTTTTTTCGGCATAACGCCCGTCGTTTCGATAATATGTTGCGGGGTACGCAGCCAGTCGGCGCTTTTTTCTGCCGAAAAACCGCTCCCGGCAAACAACTGATAAAAGCCCATTTCGCCTTCCAGGATATCCAGTCTGCCACTCATCCCGCAGGCGGCCAGTTCCGCGGCATCCACGGCATTGCGGGCCGCCATCCCGGCATGGAAAGGTTTAAGCGCGGTGCCGAACTGGCCTTTCACGCCGCTGGCGAGACTGACGGCAATGCTCAGCGTGCGGGCGATCCCGGCCTGGTCCAGTCCTTTGAGCCAGGCGACACCGGCAGCCGTGCCAATGCAGCCAACGGTGGAGGTGCCGTGCCAGCCCGCGGTGTAGTGCGTTGGGCTGACCACCGCCCCAACAAAAGCCTGCGCCTGCAGGCCGATCAGATACGCATTCACCAGGGCTTCGCCATTCGCCGATTCTGCCAGCGCCACGGCCAGCAGGGCCGGAACCAGCACCGCCGAGGCATGGGACATTCCCGGGCTAAAGTTATCATCGTAGTCAATCGCATGGGCGGCGGTGGCGTTCAGCAACGCCACCACGGCGGCTGGCTGGCTGGTATAGTGGGCCCAGGCCTGTTGTACGGCGCGGGTGGAAAAATCATCCCGTCCGGCATACAGACAGGCCAGCGTGTCGCTCATCGCTTCCCGCGCCAGGCGACGGGCTGTAGGGCTGAAGCGTGGCTCGCGGGCGCACCAGGCGGCAATGGTTTCAATCGCGGTCATCACTGTGGTTCCTCAAGACAGTTCAACAGGTGTTGCAGCAACTTTCCGATTTGGAAGCGATTCACTTCCCTGGCGGGGAGATCGGTATTGACCCGGTGGACCACCGTCATCTGGAGCGCTGGTATCACCAGACAGATATGGCCGCCTGCCCCCCTGGCGGCATAACTGCCTGTCGGCAGCACCACTTCCGGCCACGCCACGCCATCGCGGCTTACCCACCACATATAGCCATAAGCTCCCCGGTCCCCGGCATGCGAGATCGGCAGCGTGCTGGTTTGCACCCAGGCCGCGGGGATCACCGATTGTCCATTCCAGTCTCCTTTTTGCAGAAAAAGCTGACCAAAGCGGGCTAAATCACGCGTTGAGAGGCGGAAAGGGTAAGCGGGATGGTCGGAAAATTCGCCGGGCTCATACCAGCCATCTTCATCCGGGCGAAAATCTTCCATCCCAATCGGCTGGGCAATGCGCCGGCCGAAAGCCGGATGAATATCTTCTCCCGTCAACTGACGCCACGCGGTACCCAGCGCATTAAAATCCCAGTTGTTGTAACACCAGTTTTCGCCGGGAGCGTGGCTGTTGCGCGCGGGCTTAATGCGTTTCATCCAGGCGGTTTCATAATTGGCCGGATGATAAATGCCTGAACGCGCGGTCAGCAGCTCGTACAGTGTGGCGGTTTTTTCCACCGCTGACAGCGGTTGTCGATCATCAATCCCAAGGTCAGCCAGAGTGAGCGACAGGTCGATACGGCCTTCAGCCACTGCCTGACCTGTCATCGCGCTGAGAAAACTTTTACGCATTGAGTGGCACTGATAACGCTGCGTAAGATTGCCGTAGCAAAAGAGGGGCTTGCCATGTTGCAGCACCAGCATCGCCTCGGTATTGATGGTATTCAGGTAGGTGGTTAATCGAGTGAACATATTTTTTCCTTCAGGTTTCACTGGCCGCAAGGAATTGCCGGGTGTAGGCCTGATGCGCAAGACCATTGCGTACGGCATCCGCGCTAAGTTCTTCCAACAGTTTTCCCTGGTGCATGATGGCGATACGCTGGCACAGATGGGTCACCACGGCCAGATCGTGCGTCACCATCAGGTAGGTGAGTTGACGTTGTTGGCGCATCCGGACGAGCAGGTTGAGGATCTCGGCCTGCACCGAGACATCCAGTGCCGAGGTGGGTTCGTCCAGCAGCAGGACGGAGGGTTCGCTGATCAGCGCCCGGGCGATAGCCACGCGCTGGCGCTGCCCGCCGGAGAGCTGGTGTGGATAGCGGTAACGGAACGCATTACTCAGTCCAACCGCCTGTAGCACCTCGGTGATGCGATCTTCATGGCAATCGAGCCGGTGCAACTTCAATGGTTCAAGCAGGGTGTTGTACACCATCTTACGCGGATGCAATGAGGCATAAGGATCCTGAAAGACCATCTGTACCTGGCGATAGAAGTGTTTGGCGCGGATCGGCGGCAGCTCCTGGTTAGCGAACAATATTGCGCCCTGATAATCGCTGTTCAGCCCAGCCAGCGCGCGCAAAATAGTGGACTTCCCACAACCGGACTCGCCAATCAAGCCGTAGGAACCACCGTTTTCCAGTGTGAAGCTGACCTTATCCACGACCTGGCGGCGCTGGTTGCCCCGGCCAAAAGCGATGGTCAGATCCACCGTTTCGATACTACGTTGTTGTGGGGGGATCATAAGGCGACTCCATGGCGATAAACCGGGCCATCCAGCCAGGCGGGATCACGTGTTGGCACCTGCAGCATTTCAACCGGGTGATGCAAACGTGGCTGGCTGGCGAGCAGGGCCTGAGTATAGGGGTGTTGTGCGAGGTGCAGACGATTGGCGGCAATTTCCTCGACAATCCGTCCGGCATACATCACCAGTACCCGATCGCAAAAACGCGCAACCAGATTGAGATCATGGGTGATAAAGAGCAGTCCGGTATTTCGTCGCGACAACTGTTCATCAAGAATGCTCAGGATTTGCTGACGCACGGTGACATCCAACGCGGAAGTGGGCTCATCGGCGATGATCAGGTCTGGCTCGGGGATCAGCATCATCGCAATCATCACCCGCTGTCCCATCCCGCCAGAGACTTCATGCGGGTAGAGACGGTAAACGTGCTCTGCATTACGAATATGTACCGACTCAAGCATCGCCAGCGCGCGTGCTTTGGCGACTCGTCTGGCGGTTTTGTTATGCAGGCGGAAGGCTTCACTGATTTGATCGCCAACACGCATGAGCGGGTTAAGCGAGAACTTGGGATCCTGCAAGATCATTGAGATGCGGTTGCCGCGGATGGCGCGCATCTGTCGCTCACTGGCATGTAACAGATCGATATCGCCAAAGCGCAGCATCCCGGCGCTGAGATGAGCGCATTTCGGTGTCAGTTTTAGTAATGCCCGGCAGGTTTGCGATTTGCCGGATCCGGATTCGCCGACAATCGCCAGCTTTTCGCGCCCCACAGTAAAAGAGACATTGCGGACGGCATGGTGGTTTTCATGCGGCCCGGTGAAAACGATATTCAGGTTCTGCACCTGCAGCAGGGTATCACTCATGGCGGAGGTCCAGGATGTCACGCAGGCCATCGCCCAGCAGGTTAAAAGCCAGGCTGGTAAACAGGATCGCTAAACCCGGGATCGCGGCAATCCAGCCGTTGCTCAGCATAAACTCACGACCCGAGGCCAGCATCGCGCCCCATTCCGGGCTGGGCGCCTGGGCGCCGAGTCCAAGAAAACCCAGTCCGGCAGCGGTCAGGATAATTGCCGCCATATTCAGCGTGACGCGAACGACCACCGAGGGCAGGCACATCGGGATAATGTGGTGCAGAATGATGTGCCATGCGCTGGCGCCCTGCAATCGCACGGCGGCAATGTAGTCCATTTTACGGACCGACAGTGTTTCGGCTCTTGCCAGGCGGGCAATCGCGGGCCAGGACGAGAGCGAAATAGCGATAATGGCATTCTCAATACCGAGGCCTAACGCGGCAACAAACGCCAGCGCCAGGATCAGGCTGGGGAAGGCGAGGAAAATATCCACCAGGCGCATCAATACCGTATCCACCCAGCCGCCGAGATAGCCAGCGCTGGTGCCGATTAACAGACCCAGTGGAGTGATAATCACGGCGGTCAGACTGGCTATATACAGGGTGATGCGGGCGCCATACAACAGGCGACTGTAAATATCTCTGCCCAGTTCATCGGTCCCCAGCCAGAAATCGGCGCTGGGGGGCTGTAGGCGATGCGCCAGATTTTGCGTATAGATATCGTGGTTGCTTAGCCAGGGGGCAAACAGCGCGGCGAAGACGATAACCGCCAGTACTGCCAAACCAAATAATGCGGAGTGATTGGCGCAAAAGCGCAACCACTGCAACCACAGTTGTTGCATCCGGGCCTGGAAAGGCGTTTTGGGGACTGGAGCGCTTAGCCAGTGGCGTAACGCTGACCAGCCTGTCGCGGATAATGATCGTTTTACCGTGTCAGTCATGCGTTCTCCAACTGTGTACGGGGATCGAAAAGGCGGTAGAGCAGATCGCAGATCAGATTAAGCGCCACAAAGATAGTCCCGGTCAGCAGGGTACAGCCCATGACCGCATTCATGTCGCCAGCGAGCAGGGCATTGGTCAGGTAACGACCAAAACCCGGCCAGGCAAAGACGGTTTCGGTCAGGACCGCGCCTTCCAGCAACCAGGCCCAGGAGAGGGCGACGACGGTGAGGGTCGGCACGGCAATATTGCGCAAGGCATGACCCCAGACGCAGCGCGCCCAGGAAAGGCCTTTGACCCGTGCGGTAATGATGTACTCCTGGGAGAGCTGCTCCAGCATAAAACTGCGCACCATCCGGCTGATCCAGGCGAGTGAACTGAGCCCCAGAATCGACGCGGGCAGGATCAGATGGCTGAAGACGTTTTTAAACATCGCCATATTGCCGCTCAGCGCGCTGTCGATAAGCCAGAAGCCGGTCACCGGGCGCAAGTCGAATTGATAGATAAAGTCAATGCGGCCGGGTCCACCAATCCAGCCCAGGGTGGCGTAAAACACCAACAGTCCCATCAACCCCAGCCAGAAATGCGGCGTGGAGTAACTGAGCAGACCCACAAAACGGATCAGATTGTCAAACCACGAGTTGCGGTACATCGCCGACAGCACGCCAGCGGGGATCCCTAACCCCACGCCCATGATCGCCGCGACAGTCGCCAGCTCCAGCGTGGCCGGAAAAACACGGGCAATATCATGGGCTACTGGCTGGCTGGTGGTCAGGGCGATGCCCAAATGCAGATGCGCCAATTGCCAGAGATAGTCGCTAAACTGTCGCCATAGCGGCTGATCCAGCCCTAACTGATGAAACATCTGGTTGTAGGCTTCCTGACTGGCGTTGTCGCCGATCGCCGCCACTACCGGATCGATTGGCAACAGGCGGCCGATAAAAAAGGTCAGCGCCGCCAGTCCCAGCAGGGTGCAGAATAACGAGAAAATACCTTTAAGCACCCGTTTCAGGCCGCTGAGCCAGGGGGCTGGCCCGGCGGCTTCGGTTAAGGTTTGTTGCGACATAACCGTCCCCTTTATTTCGATGCCGCGCCGTACCACACGCGAAAACCATTCCAGGTCCAGTTTTTCACCGCCGGGTTGATGCCTGCGGTGTTGTACATCTGGAACATGATAGCTAACGGGCCTTTCTGCATCTGTTCACGTTGCAGGTCGGCGTACATGGCGACCCGTTTATTATCGTCCGGCTCCAGCAATGCGGCTTTGACCGCGTGGTTCATCGCCGGATCGTAATAGGCGGCACGCCAACTGGGATACTGCGTGGCGCGCGCCTCTTTGCGATTATCCGGGTTATAGACCAGACGGGAGGCATTGCCGTAAGCATCCGGTACGGAGGTCTGCCAGGCCATCATCGCGCTCTGGAACTCCCGTCCGCGAACCCGGCTGAACAGTTGGGCGTTAGCCATGCGTTCCAGCGACAGTTTCACGCCGACTTTCGCGGCATTCTGTTGGATATTTTGCGCGATGGGCGCGGAATGAGGCAGCGTGCCGAAAATCACCGATGCTGAAAAACCATCGGGATAACCGGCTGCCGTCAGCAGTTGCTTCGCTTTGACCAGATCCAGCTTGAATGGCTGACCCGCTTTGGCATCCAGCGCGCCAAACGCCCCCAGTTGCACAAAGCTGGCGCGAGGCACGCCAAGATACGGCATAACGCTTTTCGCCAGTCCGTCATAATCAATCAGGTAGCGCATGGCCAGCCGGACGTTTTCGTTTTTGAAAACAGGATCCTCATTGTTGAAGGTCCAGAAGAACAACTGGGGTTTAAGGACCTTTTCCACCTTGACCTTGCCGCCGGCATCCAGGTTTTTCAGGTCGTCAGCGGAAAGGTCGCGGGCGATATCCACATCGCCCTGGGTCAGCAACAGGCGTTGGGTGCCGGTTTCGGCAACATGCCGGATCAGGATGCGTTTCAGGTTGGGTGGGGTACCCCAATAGTTCGCCGTGGCTTGTAGCACCACCCCTTCACCCGCATTCCAGCTCATGAGCTGATAAGGGCCGACACAGGCGGTATGCGTGGAGAGATATTTATGTCCCAGATCGTTATTCAGCGCCTGTTTTTCTAACAAACTACGTTCCAGCAGCGTGGAGACCTCATTGGCGGCGATGGCCTGGAGCACCAGGTTGGTCGGATAGGCTTTATCGAATTTCATCACCAGGGTGGTCGCATCCGGCGCGGTGATCATCTGGTCAACATTTTCTTTGTTGAAACCATACTCTTGCAGGGTAGCGGCGTTGCCATAGCCCAGTTTTACCACCCGTTGTAGTGACCAGGCATAATCGCTGGCGCTGGCGGCGGTACCATCAGGGAATTTCAGGTTGGGCTGCAGGTGGAACGTTATTTGCTGGCGATCAGCGGACACATCCCAACTTTTGGCCAGACTGGGCACGACTTTCTTCTCGTCCCTGGCGTCAAACGACACCAGGGTATCGCAAGTATTGAGGATTAACTCATTGGTGACCACTTCACCAATCTGGGCCGGGTCCCAGGTGCTGATCGCATCGATATTCCAGGCCATTACCAGTGAATCTGGCGGCGTGGCGGCCTGCGAAGCCGCACTGTAACAACCCACGACCAGTAGAGTGGCGGTAATCATCGGTATTTTTGGCATTGCTAACTCCGAATTACAAGGTTTGCGGACGTGGCTGTATCGGCGGTTTAACTTCTGCCGGGATCGGGCAGTGATAAGGATTTTCCCGGGTCTGCTCAAAATGGTTTTTTTTCACCTGCGCCAGCAGAATTTTGTCGGTAAGAACATCAATGCCGGTTGCGGCCATGATTTTAGCGACATGCGTCAGACCTTTATGTGCCGCTGGCATTTTTCCCTGAGCCGTCAGTTGCCAGGAGTGGCCTGGCGTACCAATCGCCATCGTTGGCACATGCGCCTGTACGGTCGGCAACACCCAACTGACATCCCCGACGTCAGTGGAGCCGATCATTACTTCACCGTGTGTATCCAGTGGAATGATGAAATCGCTCAGCGGCTTAGGCGCGGCGGGTTTAATGCCTGCTTTGCGGTAATCATTGGCGATATCTTCGGCACTGAGCGAGGCCTGGATCTCGGCGGCAAAGGCCAGATCCGCCTGATCAAACGGCACGGTGCCCAGTACTTCAAAATTGCGCTGCATGGCTTCTTCCAGCGGGCGGTTGCCCAGCAGATTTGATACCGCGCTCATAATGCTGATCTCGACCTGCGTATCCGTCATCAGCGCCGCGCCCTGCGCGACCCGTTTTACCCGTTCGTTCAGTTCAAACATCGCGTGTACATCGCGTGATCGAATGGCATAACGTACTGCGGCTTTGGCCTGGACGACATTGGGGGCAATGCCGCCAGAGTCCAGCATCGCATAGTGGATACGCGAGTCCTGAGGAATATGCTCCCGCAGGTACTGTACGCCAACATTCATCAGTTCGACGCCATCCAGAGCGCTGCGGCCAAGGTGGGGGGAGGCGGCGGCGTGAGAAGCGCGTCCGGTAAAGAAGAAGTCCATACGGGTATTCGCCAGCGAGCGGGCTTTGGCCACTTCATGCTGGCTGCTGGGGTGCCAGGTAATCGCCACGTCAACGCCATCAAACGCTCCTGCGCGCGCCATAAAGGATTTTGCCGCGCCGCCTTCTTCTGCCGGGCAACCGTAGTAACGGACACGGCCGGGGACACCGGTTTCAGCCAGCCACTCTTTTAATGCGGTGGCTGCCAGCATGGCGGCGGAACCCAGCAAATTGTGTCCGCAGCCATGCCCCTGGCCATTGCCAGGCAGCGGCGATGGGTAAGCCACGCCCGCTGCCTGGCTGAGTCCCGGCAGGGCGTCATACTCACCAAGAATGGCAATAATCGGACCGCCTTCGCCCGCTTCTCCCATGACCGCGGTTGGGATCCCGGCGACATTTTCCATCACGCGAAAGCCCTGTTGCTGCAACATGGCGGTGTGCTCCGCCACAGAACGATATTCGGTATAACAAATCTCTGGCATATCCCAGATCCGATCGCTCAGGTCACAGAATTCGGTGCGGTGCTTATCCACTAACTTCCAGACTAACGCTTTGTTTTTCATGGTTGTCCCCAGAGAAGATGATTGGGTAAGAAACGGGTCTGCGATGACCCGGCTGGTTTCAGCATGCAAGAGAAAAGCGGTTAAATACCAATGAGCAATTTGACTGACCCATTCCAAAACTGCATAGTTTTTCCGCATCAGGCGGGCGACGGGATTTTCTCGCTGTCCGCGGCGCACTGCCATAACAGTCTGGCGGATTCGGCGCGCAGGACCGGCTGGCGATACAGGCGGATATCCAGCGGCACATCCCAGCTGGTGTTTCCCGCCCGCACCAGCGCGCCGCTTTCCAGCTCCGCTTGCAACAGGCTTTCCGGTAGCCATGCCACCCCGCTCCCGGCCATGGTCATGGCTTTCAGGTTAATCGACATCCCATTTTCATAGATAGCCACCAATGGCAGCGACTGAATGGCTTCCGAGCGCGCCAGGGCATGGGCAAAGAAAGAGTGATCGCCATAACTGAGAAAGGGAATCGGCTCGTTGCTGACGCCGACGGCATAGAGCGGTTTACCTGTGCTGTCCGGGCGGCACACTGCAATGGCGCGTTCTGTCCCCAGTGACAACATTGGGTAGTGTTGCAACTGCTGAATCAATGCCACTGAGTCATGGGCATAGGTCAACAGGAAATCGGTTTCGTTGCCATGAAGTAGGGCTATCTGTTCAACGAAAGTCGGTTTCTGGTCACAGAGCCGGATGTAGCCTAATGGCTGTCGCTGTTTAAGCTGCTCTATCCAGGTGGGGAAAAAGGTCAGCGACAGCGTGTTTAACATGGCGAAACGTAATACTGAGGTGCGTTTTTCATAGCGCCGGTGCAAATCGCTGCGCAGATGATTGATGGCGAATACCGTTTCACTGGCGGTGAGCAGGAAAGCCTGTCCCTCAGGGGTTAAGGTCACTGGGTAGGTTTTACGATCGAATAACGGCACGCCCAACCACGCTTCCAACTGGCGGATCCGGCGACTGAGTGCTGATTGGGTAATGTGCCGTTCATCGGCGGCACGGGTGAAGGTACAACAGCGTGCAATGCTCAGAAAATCTTCAAACCATTTCAATTCCATAATAAAGCCTCGTTCTGGATGAAAAGGGAAGGGACGACTGAGATCAGCAACACGCAAAAAGCGCGCCACTGTGCGAAAAGGCCAGGCAAGCGCTGTTATTCGTCGGACAGGCTGCGATAATGCGAGGTATTCCTGACTGAACGCGCAAAGAGCGCAGAAAATGCACTATGGCTGTGCATTACGGTTGGCTGGCAAGAGGACAACAGAGTGGAATATGAGTTTTTACGCGACCTCGCCGGTGGGGTGACGGTCTCGATGTCAATGGGGCATGAAGCGGCGGCTCACTGGTTTAATGAAGAGGTGCAAGGCGACCTGGCGGTATTGGATGAGGTGGAAGCCGCCGTGGCGGCGGTGAAAGGCAGTGAGCGGCAGTGGCAGCGGGTAGGGCATGAGTACACGCTGTGGCTGGATGAAGAAGAAGTGATTATCCGCGCCAATCAGCTCAGTTTTACGGGCGATGAGATGGAAGAAGGGATGAGTTACTACGATGAAGAAAGCCTGTGCTTCTGTGGCGTGGAAGATTTTCTGGCGGTTGCCGCCGCTTACCGGGCTTTTTTACAAGGGCGTTAGTCCGGTTTAATGCGTTAATGTCGGGTTGTTCATTGGTGGTGGCAGACTGGATCACAGCATAAAACGGTAACCGATCCCGGTTTCGGTCAGCAGATGCTGTGGACGCGCTGGGTCTCTCTCCAGCTTTTGACGCAGATGGCCCATATAGATACGCAGATAATGGCTGTGTTCAACGGCGTTAGGGCCCCACACATGATTTAGCAGTTGGCGCTGGGTCAGGACCTTACCGTGGTTGTTGAGTAACGTGGCGAGCAGGCGAAATTCGATAGGCGTAAGATGGATTTGTTCCTCGCCACGGGTGATACGACGGGAGGACAGGTCAACGTTAATGGCGGAAAATTGATACACCGGTTGCGGATCAAGTGTGCCGGGATGGCGGCGAAGCGCTACGCGCAGTCGGGCCTGCAGCTCACCAACACCAAAAGGTTTACTCAGATAATCATCTGCGCCCGCGTCCAGCGCGGCGATTTTTACCTGTTCGTCACTGCGGGCCGACAGGACAATTATCGGTATTGGGCTCCATTGGCGAAAATCACGGATAAAGTCGATACCATCGCCATCTGGCAATCCGAGGTCGAGGATCACCAGATCAGGCTTGCGGGTGGCGGCTTCGAGCAAACCACGCTGTAACGTTTCCGCTTCAAACACGCGCAACGCTTGATCTTCCAGAGCTGTGCGCAGAAAGCGACGAATCGCTTTTTCATCCTCGATAATCAGAACCGATATCATATTATCTCACTCATTTCAGGCAACTCAGGGGACGGGGTGAGCGGTAGTACCACGTGGAAGCTGGCTCCGCCTTCTGGTCGATTGACGGCGTAAATATGACCGCCATGTACTCCGACGATTGCCTGACAGATGGCGAGTCCCAGACCCACGCCAGGAATGGCTGATTCTTTATTACCGCGCGTAAATTTATCAAAAATAAGTTGTTCTTTGCCTGGCGGAAGGCCAGGGCCGTTATCCCATATTTCCAGGTCCAGCTTGTCCGCCATTGATGTCGCGCGCAGTCCGGTCTCGCCCTGCGAACCGGCATATTTGACCGCGTTTTCCAGCAAATTGATCAGCACGCGTTCGAACAGCGGGCCATCCACGTTAATGAGCATCAGCGGATCCGGCAGGGTGAGAGCGATGTGTCGTCCGCCCAGCCCCGGTTCGAGCATTTTCAGCGCGCTGCCGACCACCTCTTCCAGCGTAAGCCATTCCCTGTGAAGGCTGAATCCCCCGGACTGGATACGGGCCATATCCAGCAGATTGTTGACCAGCCGCGTGGTATTCAGTACGTACTGGCGAATTTCGTTAGCCTGCGGCGCATGTCTCGAACCTTCGCGCGTTAAATCCAGCGTCAGGATTTCCGCCTGGCCAAACAGCACGGTCAGCGGCGTCCGCAGATCGTGAGAGAGGGCTGCCAGTAGCGAATTACGCAGTTGTTCTCGCTCGCTGGATAATCGCGACTGTTCCTCGCTGGCCGTCAGGAACAGCCGGTCCAGCGTGGTGGCGATCAGCAGCGTAATGGTTTCCAGCAGACGCTGCTGCTCCGGGAGCATTAACTGGCGCAGATTATCTGGAGCAATGATCAACAGGCCGAATATTTTCTCGGGGGTACGTAGCGGTAAAATTTGATAGGACACGCCGGGTAATGTATGGGTCCCGGCGCCGGCGGGCTGGCCTTTATCAAAGCTCCAGCGGGCAATGGCTTCATCCCAGTTCGTGGGTGGGTCCTGAGACGATAGGGCGCTTAATACGCCGTGGTTATCAGGAAGCAGCACCTGACAGCGGGCCTGAAAGGTATTATTGATAAATTGTATGCTGGTGGTCGCAATGTCCTGCGGCGTACGGTTGTCCGCCAGGGCTTTGGACACTTCGTATAAATGGCGGGTGCGCTGTTCACGGTAACGAGCGATTCGCGCCTGGTAGCGAACCCCGGCGGTCAGATTGCCAATCACCAGCCCGACGGTGAGCATGACGCCGAAAGTCAGTAGATACTGCGCGTCAAAAACCGCCAGCGAGCCCCTGGGCGCAATAAAGAACAGGTCGAAGCTGATGACGTTGATGATGGTCGCCAGGACCGATGGCCAGCGCCCGTAAAACAGCGCGACGATGACGACGCCTGCCAGATAAATCATCACCAGATTGGCTGCGTCAAAGGCGACCAGCCACTGACTGGCGATAAAGCTGATAACCGTGCAAAGCAGTACCGCCACCGCGCAGCCACAGAGCTGAACGCGCCATTTTTCGCTCAGACTCCGTGTATCGGATCTTTTGGCGGCCGTCTCCCGGTGTCCATGTGTTTCCACGACGCCGACCAATACGTCCATACCCTGCGATTGCAGGTGCTGGGCCTCCTGGAGCATGGCGTAGGTTTTTCCCACTCCGGCACAGGCGGCAAAGAAGGTTTTCAGTTTTCCGCGCGGCTGGCGGCTGACCTTCTCCAGCCGTTTATCCGGGTTGGGGCGTAGCGGCTCCTCGGTCATAACACATCCTTTATTGCCAGGGGGATAATCTGTTGCGCCATCCATCATTCGTCTGTTGCGCGAGACGGGAGATCATCCAGCGCCAGGTTCAGTTCAATAACATTGACCACCGGGTTGCCGATAAAATTCACCAGCGGTGTTGAAGTCTGCTCCGCCACCAACTGTAAGACCTGCCCGACGGGCAAATTTCTTGCCTGCGCCACCCGTGTTACCTGCCACAGGATAGCGCTGGGCGTCAGCTGCGGATCCAGGCCACTGGCGGAGGTGGTGAGCAGTTCGATCGGAATACCCGATGGCGCCAGCGGATTTGCGGCCCGTAGGGCGGCAACGCGGGTTTTAATTTGCTGATCCAGTTCCGGATTGCTGCCTGCCAGGTTGCTGCCGCCCGATGCCATTGTATTATAGGGGCTTCCCGCTGTGGCTGAAGGTCGACCCTGGAAATATTTCGCCGCGGTAAAATTTTGGCCGATCAGCGATGAACCACGAATCTGACCCTGTTCGATAATTAACGAGCCGTTGGCCTGTTGCGCAAAACACCACTGGGCAGACAGGGTGGTTACCAGTGGGTACAGGCCACCGGTAATTAATGTTAGTACGATCAGCAACCGTAAAGCCGGGCGTAACGTCGCCATTTTAATCTCCTCTTAAACCAGGTCGCACAGGGTCAACATTACATCAATGATTTTGATACCGATAAACGGTACCACCAGCCCGCCGAGGCCGTAGACCAACAGGTTACGGCGCAACATAGCGGCGGCGTTTAGCGGCCGATAGCCGATTCCTTTCAGTGCCAGAGGGATCAGGAAAATAATGATCAGCGCGTTGAAAATTACCGCGCTCAGGATAGCCGAGTCGGGGGAGTGCAGATGCATGACATTCAGCACATTAAGCTGCGGATAGGTCGCCGCAAAGGCTGCCGGAATGATGGCGAAATATTTCGCCACGTCATTGGCAATACTGAACGTGGTTAATGAGCCGCGGGTCATTAACATTTGTTTACCGATATGCACCACTTCAATCAGTTTGGTGGGGTTAGAGTCCAGATCCACCATATTTCCGGCCTCTTTAGCGGCCTGAGTCCCCGAATTCATGGCCACCGCGACGTCGGCCTGGGCAAGCGCTGGGGCATCGTTGGTGCCGTCGCCGGTCATGGCCACCAGACGTCCTTCGGTCTGGTATTGACGGATCAGCGCCAACTTAGCTTCTGGCGTGGCTTCGGCAAGATAATCATCCACGCCCGCTTCTGCGGCGATCGCAGCGGCGGTCAGTCGGTTATCTCCAGTGATCATCACCGTTTTAATCCCCATCTGACGCAGTTGAGCAAAACGTTCTTTAATTCCTTCTTTTACAATATCGTTCAGCGCAATAACGCCGAGTACCGTCGTGCCCTCGGCAACCACTAGCGGCGTGCCGCCCTGGCGTGCGACCCCTTCAACCAGCTTAGTCACCGGTGCTGGAAAGAGACCGTTATTCGCCTCAATGTAGTGACGAATGGCATCCTCCGCACCTTTACGGATAATGCGATCTTGCATATTGATACCGCTCATCCGGGTTTGCGCGGTAAAGGGGACAAAGGTGGCGAGCCGGGTCTGTATGTTATGTTCACCTGGATGAAAACGCTGACAGGCAAGCGCGACAATACTGCGGCCTTCCGGGGTTTCATCGGCAAGAGAAGCCAGTCGTGCAGCATCAGCAAGTATTTTTTCATCTATGCCGGGGGCGGGTAGAAATGCGCATGCCTGGCGATTGCCGAGCGTAATGGTGCCGGTTTTGTCCAGCAGCAGCACGTCCACGTCACCCGCGGCTTCAACGGCTCGACCACTGGTAGCGATGACGTTCGCCCCGAGCATACGGCTCATGCCCGCGACGCCGATAGCGGAAAGCAGACCGCCAATCGTGGTTGGGATCAGGCAAATCAGCAATGCTATCAGCACCGTCACGCTGACGGCTGTACCGCCGTATTGAGAAAATGGCCACAGGGTAGCGGTTGCCAGTAAAAAGATAATGGTTAATGCTAGCAACAGGATGGTCAGGGCGATTTCATTCGGTGTTTTACGGCGCTGTGCGCCTTCAACCATCGCAATCATGTGGTCGAGAAACGTTTCGCCAGGATTAACGCTGCACTGTACGATCAGCCAGTCGGAAAGGATCCCTGTCCCGCCGGTTACCGAGGAAAAGTCGCCGCCTGACTCGCGGATAACCGGCGCGGATTCGCCGGTTATCGCGCTTTCGTCCACTGAGGCGGCGCCTTCCAGCACTTCGCCATCACACGGAATGATATCGCCTGCGATAACCAGCACCACGTCGCCTTTGCGCAAATCCGCCGCCGGAATGCGTTCCTGTGGCGCGTGGTACTGTGGCGTGCGAAGCTTGCGCGCCCAACTGGTTTTATTGATGTTTTTCAGACTGTTGGCTTGAGCTTTGCTACGCCCTTCCGCCAATGCTTCGGCGAAGTTGGCGAACAACACGGTACACCATAACCACCCGCTGATGGCGGCGGTAAACAGCGCATTGCCTTGCAGTTTGTCACTGAACATCGCGATTGCCAGCAGCGTGGTCATCATGCTGCCGACCCAGACGATAAACATCACGGGATTATGCCACTGCACCTGCGGCATGAGCTTCTTAAAAGCATCAATGAGCGCCGGGTGGATCAATCCGGGGGCAAACAGCGTCGGTTGTTTACGGTTCATGGCTGCCTCGTTATTAAAAATTAGCCGGGGAAAGGGATTCCGCTATCGGGCCTAAGGCGAGGGCGGGGATAAAGGTCAGGGCGCCAACCAGTAGCACCGTCCCCATCAGCAGACTTATAAACAGCGGCCCGTGAGTCGGCAGCGTACCGTTACCGACAGGCTGCGATTTTTTCGTCACCAGCGATCCGGCAATCGCCATTACCGGCACCATGACCGCGAACCGGCCAAGCCACATGCATACGGCAAGCAGCACATTCCAGAAGGGGGTGTTAGCGCTGAGGCCCGCAAAAGCGCTGCCGTTGTTGTTGGCGGCGGAGGAGACGGCATACAGCACTTCGCTGAAACCGTGAATGCCAGGGTTGAGCATTCCGCTACGCCCCGCTGTCGTCATCATCGCCAGAGCGGAACCGGATAATACCAACACCGGTGTGACCAGAATCGCCAGCGCTGTCATCTTCATTTCCGCGACGTCGATTTTTTTACCGAGGTATTCCGGCGTGCGGCCAATCATCAATCCGGCAACAAATACCGCCAGCAGCACGAACAGCAACATACCGTACAACCCGGATCCCACCCCGCCGAATATCACCTCGCCAATCTGCATCAGCCACATGGGGACCATGCCGCCTGTGGCGGTAAAGGAGTCGAGCATGGTGTTTACCGCCCCACAGGATGCGGCCGTGGTGATGACCGCAAACAGGCTGCTGACGAGGATGCCGAAGCGGCTCTCTTTTCCTTCCATATTGCTATTACTGTCCGCGCCGAGTTGGGTGAAATGCGGGTTGCCTTGCAGTTCGGCCCACATCACCACCAGTACACAGATGACGAAAATTACCGACATCACCCACAGCAGCGCACGGCCCTGTCGACGGTCTCCCACCACTTTGCCAAACGCAATACACAGCGCTGTTGGGATCAGGAAAATGGCCAACATTTGCACCACGTTAGTTAATGCTGTGGGGTTCTCAAATGGATGGGCTGAGTTTGCATTAAAGAAACCACCGCCGTTGCTGCCCAGCATTTTGATCGCCTCCTGCGAGGCGACGGGCCCCATAGGTAATAGCTGTGAAACGCCTTCCAGTGTGGTGAATGGCTGCCAGGCAGCAACGTTTTGCACGGTTCCCTGGCTGATAAAGAACAGCGCAATAATCAATGAAAGGGGCAACAAGACATACAGTGTAATGCGAGTTAAATCTGTCCATGCATTGCCCAGTGTCGTAGTGGAATGACGGGCAAAACTACGGATCAGCACGAATGCCACGGCAATGCCAGTCGCGGCGGAAGCGAAGTTTTGTACCGTCAGTCCGACCATCTGGCTGAAATAGCTCATCGTGGTTTCCCCGCTATAAGCTTGCCAGTCAGTGTTGGTAACGAAACTCACGGCGGTGTTAAGCGCCAGATCCCATGAAAGCCCTGGCAGGTGCTGTGGATTGAAAGGCAAGTATCCCTGCAGCATCAGTATGGTAAACAGCATGATGAAGCCAAAAATGTTAAACACCAGCAGGGCCGTCAGGTAGTGCTTCCAATCCATATCATCATTTTGGTTGCCAATCAGACGCCATAAAATGTTTTCCTGACGCCCGATGACTGGCAGGGGCGGGCCTGCGATCAGCCGTGCTAACACGCTCCCCAACGGTTGTGCGAGAAGTAACAACAGCAGCATGAAACTGGCTATCAACAAACATGCGGATACGACCATTAAAACGTCTCCGCATTAATCAAGGCATAAATTAAATAACCTAACAGCACTAATACCAACGTTATGCCGATGAGTACGCCTGTATTCATAATCCACCTCCACAGTGTGTTTAGCCTGTGGCAGGAGAATAGGATTCAGGGTGAAAAGATGTCGTAAAAGTCCGGGGGCAGGGTGTAAAAAAAGTATAAAAATGAAATATTGTGCCAGAGTCAGAGAAGCATGCCGGATAGTCGATCATGGTCGCCGATTGCTGAGAAGTATCTATCCGGAGATGGCGTTTGTCAGTTGTAACTCATGGAGCCTGGTGAAAGGTATCACCACCCCGACGGAAGAAAAAGCGGGGCTGAAAGAGGATTTACTGGTCAATGCCCGTCGCCGGGTTCTGAAAGGCGAATAAAAACGGGCGACCCTGAGGTCACCCGCGCTTCCTGTCTGTCTTCGCGTCTTACAATGTTTTCAACCCGACGGACGGAATATTGCGTCCGTAGTAAATTTCACGCATCTCTTTCCAGAGCAGATCGGTAATGCGTTTGTGTTCCTGCGGACTCAAATCTTCAGGTCGGGTGTTGAACAGATAGTGTTTCAGATCAAACTCTTTCAGCAGCATCTTGGTATGAAAGATGTTCTCCTGATAGACATTGACATCCATCATGTCGTACATCGATTTCATGCTTTCGGACATAAAGTTCTGGATCGAATTGATCTGATGATCGATGTAGTGTTTCACCCCGTTGACATCGCGGGTAAAGCCGCGCACGCGATAGTCAATGGTGACAATATCGGATTCTAGCTGGTGGATCAGATAGTTCAGCGCCTTCAGTGGGGAGATCACGCCGCAGGTTGATACTTCGATATCCGCACGGAAAGTACACAAGCCGCCTTCGGGGTGACTTTCTGGATAGGTATGGACGCAAATATGGCTCTTATCCAGGTGTGCAACGACCGAATTAGGCAGCGGGCCGGGATGTTCAGAGGTGTCGATATCTTGCGGATCGACCGGTTCTTCGCTGACCAGAATAGTGACGCTGGCCCCTTGTGGTTCATAATCCTGTCGGGCGATATTCAGCACATTAGCGCCGATAATCGAGCAGGTTTCGCTGAGGATCTCCGTCAGGCGGTTAGCATTGTATTGCTCATCAATATACGCAATGTAGCCGTCACGCTCCGCTTCGGTGTTCGCGTAACAGATATCGTAGATACAAAAACTCAGGCTTTTCGTCAGATTATTGAAGCCATGTAGTTTAAGCTTTTGCAATTTCGTTCACCCCCTTAAGATGCCTGGTCAGTCGGCCAGCGCATTCAACAGATATTGCGGCAGGGCAAAGCTGCCAGTATGGATTGCCGGATTATAGTAACGACACGTCAAACCTGCGGCGTCAAAACGAGCCTGTAATGTGGCGCGATCCAGCTGACGCAGCGCCGGATTATCACTGGCCCAGGCAAAGGTCATAATGCCGCCATAATAGGTTGGGATCGCCGCCTGATAGAAGCTGACGTCGCCAAAATAATGGCTTAATTTACGATGGCTGTTTACCGCTTCATCCTGTTGCAGGAAGCACACGCCATTCTGTGCCACAAAAATGCCATTTTCATTGAGGCAGCGACGGCAACCGGCATAAAATTCCGACGTAAACAGACTTTCGCCGGGACCGATGGGATCGGTACAGTCAGAGATAATCACGTCAAATTTGTCGTTACACTGGCGGACAAAGTTCACGCCATCATCAATTACCAAATTGAAACGTGGATCTTCATAGGCTCCCGCGCTGTGGTTCGGCAGAAATTGCTGGCAGAATGTCACCACGCCGGCATCGATTTCCACCATGGTTATCTGTTCAATATTCTTATGGCGGCTGACTTCACGCAGCATGGCGCCATCACCGCCCCCGATAATCAGCACGCGCTTAGCCGCACCATGAGCCAGCAACGGAACGTGCGTCATCATCTCATGATAGATAAACTCATCGCGTTCGGTCGTTTGCACTACGCCGTCCAGCGCCATGACGCGACCTAACGCGGCATTTTCAAAAATGATCAGGTCCTGGTGTTCGGTCTGCTCACGGTACAGTACCTTGTCGACAGAAAAATACTGTCCGAAACCGGCATGAAGCGTTTCATACCACATTTCATTTTCGGCCATGATTAGAGTTCTCCTGGTCAAAACAGCCACGAAAAATGGGCGCGGTATAATAGCTAACAATGACCGTGGTTGCACGGTCAAATTATCAGCAGGAAAGGACGTTTGAAGCAGGATTATTTCACGTAAGCCAACAGACTCAGAGAGTCGCGAGCCAGTGATTTGCATTTTGCATCGTTCGGGAGGGCGATGCCGCTGAGATCCTTATAGCTGTCTTCTCCCAGCGCCTTCATGTTGTAACTGCTGTAGTTGCTCAGATCCCAGCGATTTTGTTGGGCAAAAAAGATCAGTGCCCGGCGGATCTGGTTGTCGGGTAAGCTCTGATAGCCGCAGTCATTTTTGAGATAGACAAACACCGCGGTCAAATCTGCCAGATCCTCCGCTTCCGATTCGCTAAGCGCAAAACTTGTCGATGAGAAGCTAAACAGGCCCAGTACAACCAGGGCCTTGATGCTTTTCTTCATAATTACCCTCAACCAATTGCAATAACCTGACGTTAACACAGTTAGCGTCAGCCTACAGACAATTTTGCCAGGAAAATCCCCCCTGACGACGATTTTTTCGCGTGGTACGTGCAATGTGACATGGAAAGTTGACTGTCTTAAAAGGAGGGAGGGCGACAGCAGGTAATGTGGGGGAATTTACTTGACTTCCCCTCAAGGGCAAGGTTTATGCTGCGGACTGCAAATGATTGCAGGTTAAGGAAAGGCTGATGCAACGTCGTGATTTTATTAAATTGAGTGCCGCGATGGGCGCAGCCAGCGCGCTGCCATTATGGAGTCGTTCGCTGATGGCGGAACAGGTACGCCCGGAGCTCCCTGTTCCGGCGTTATTGACGGCGGACCCGCGTGGGATGATCAATATTGCCGTGCAGCAGGGACAGACGCAATGGCGAGGGAAATCTGTTACCACCTGGGGTTATAACGGCAATCTGCTGGGGCCGGCTATTCAACTGGACCGCGGCAGACCGGTGACGATGAATGTGCATAACAAACTGCCGGAAGCGACCACGGTTCACTGGCACGGTCTTGCTCTACCCGGTGAGGCAGACGGGGGACCGCAGGCGGTGATTGCCCCTGGCGCCTTCCGCCGTGTCAGTTTTACGCCTGATCAACCCGGCGCGACTTGCTGGTTCCATCCCCACCAGCATGGATGTACCGGTTATCAGGTCGCGCAGGGACTGGCCGGGCTGGTTATCCTGAAAGATGATGTGGGTGAGAAATTGCTGTTGCCGAAAGTCTGGGGAGTGGATGATATTCCGGTGATCCTGCAGGATAAACGGCTGAGTGCTGATGGCGGTAAGATTGATTATGCGCTGGATATGATGAGCGCGGCGGTGGGATGGTTTGGCAATACCATGCTGACTAACGGGGAGATTTATCCGCTGCAAGCGGTACCCCGAGGCTGGTTACGCTTACGTTTGCTGAATGGTTGTAATGCGCGATCGCTGAATCTGACCACCAGTGACCAGCGTCCTCTGTACGTGATTGGCAGTGATGGTGGACTGCTGACGGAACCGGTGAAACTGACCGAATTGTCGATGATGCCGGGCGAACGCTTTGAAGTGTTGGTCAACACTCACGATGGCAAAACCTTTGACCTGCAAACGCTGCCCGTTCGGCAGGTGGGCATGACGTTGGCGCCGTTTGACCAGCCGCTGCCGCTGCTGACTATTCAGCCATTGCAGATCCTCTCCAGCGGGACTCTGCCTGATAAGCTGGTGGATATGCCGGCATTGCCCTCGTATGACGGGGTTAAAGAGCGTTGGTTGCAACTGATGATGGATATAGAACTTGACCGTCGTGGGATGCAGGCGTTGATGGACAAATATGGCCGCTCAGCGCTGGCGGGGATGCGCAGTGAGATTCATGGCACTGACGGCGATACCTCATCGGCTACTGGCAAAAAAATGGCTCAGAACACGATGTCCGGGATGGATAATGGTTCCATGCCCGGCATGGAGCACACCCCTCTCGCTCAGAAACCTGATGATTTCCATAATATTAATAAAATCAATGGGGTCGCCTTTGATATGAATACCCCTTTGTTCGACGTGAAACAAGGTGCGCTTGAGAAGTGGACGATTTCTGGTGAAGGTGACGACATGTTGCATCCGTTCCATATTCACGGCGCGCAGTTTCGTATTCTTTCCGAAAATGGTAAACCGCCCGTCGCCCATCGCTGTGGCTGGAAAGACATGGTGTGTGTTGAAGGAGGGCGCAGTGAGGTGCTGGTTCGTTTTAATCATCTTGCATCCAAAGACCAGGCCTATATGGCTCACTGCCATCTGCTGGAACATGAGGATACCGGAATGATGCTGGGGTTCACGGTGAGCGCCTGAAGGGAAAAGGCCCTTGCGGGCCTCGGAGTAAGGTAAGGGGAATGGCGGCGGCGATTCCCCGTTATGCTTATTGTCACCCCGGCAGAACATCACCGGGATTAGAAATGCCAGGTCAGCCCGGCCACCCCACTGTAGTCGGTATGGAATGTGCCGCCAAAACTGGTTTTCACTTTGGCATTCACTGACCAGTTGTCACTGATTTTACCTTCAATACCCAGTTGGGCTCGATAGCGGTTATCCGATAAGGCACTGAAGGTCCGGTGTGAATGGCTGTCCGCCAGCGTCAGTTCCGATCCAGATCGCCCCGGCGAGTACTGATATTCGATCCCTGCTGTGAGCATCACATTTGGGTTACGGCTCCAGAATGCCTGTTTCTTCACTTCCAAACCGGCGATGGCTGCATAAGGCGTGCTGGAACTGAGCGCGATTTTCGCCTCTTCACTCTGTACGGAATAACCGGAGAGGTAGCCGCCGCTGATACCGACATAAGGTGAAAGGGTGAGTGTTTTGTCACTGTTGGTAAATGCATATCCGCTTTTGACGCTGCCGGCCACGATATGAGTATTGGGACTCGCGCCATGGATAGCGAGCAGCGGGTCGAAACTGAATTCCTGATTCAGATGCATATAGCGACTGGCGGCATCGACGAACCAGCCTGTTGGCGATGACCATGAATAGTCGACGCCAATGGTGGTCATGCGGTGCGTTGCCTGACCAGGGCCTTTGGTTTTCCCCTGGGTATGGCTGGCGTTGAAACCAAACATCTGTTGGTCGCGGACGGTATCCCAGCCCAGACTCAACGTCTGTTGGGTGACGTCAAAGCCTTTATATCCACCTTTGTTTTGCTCAATGGTTACCCACTGGCCACTTTTCTCCGGCTGGTGACGCAACAACGACGCACGACTATTCAACTGGCTGAGCGCTTCGCTGAAGATATACTGGCGTGATGCCATCAGCGCGCGAGTATTGCGGATAAGCGGTTTATTATCCTGAATAGTAAACCAGTCATCAGGGGAGAATTCCTGCTGAGTCTGGGAGGTGTCTTCGGTCGTTGATGTTTCATCAGGTGTTTCCTCCGTTTCAACCGCGGATGCGTCTGCGGCCTTTTCGGGGGTGTCTGGTGTTGCAACCACGGTTGTTTCTTCGATCAGATCAGGGGTGTCCGGTGTTTCAACCACCGGTTCTGCTTCGTCCGGCTCACTATCAGGAACATCAGGCGTTACTTCAGGCTCGTCAGGAGTGATGTCGGGTACGACCTCCGGTTCTGGCTCGGCATTATGTTGCAGAACCCATAAAACGCGGTCATTGTTTTCTTCAACCGCATAGTTAGGCGTATAGAGGCTGAATCCCATGGCAATATCCGGCAGGGTGAAATAGTCATGAGGCGTTCCCGATGGCGCATCAATCATCACCACATCGTCCAGCAGCGTGACCGATTGCGAGGTATCCAGCAGCAGAGAGACATCCAGAATATTGCTGTCGCCAGTGGCGGAGGTTTTGATGGTCAGCTTATCGCTCTCCGCTGTTTCTGGTTTCACTCCCAGACTCAGCGTCATCGCGGTAGCGTTTAGCGTATCCACTTCAAGTTGTTTCGCCGACCAACTTCCGGATGGCAACATGGACAGGTGAGAGCCACTGAGTGCATTGAGAGTGGTGATATTGCTGTTGCCGGTCATCGTCCAGTCAGCGGATGAGTCCAGCGTCACAGAGGTGCTGCCTGTTGAGGTGATACTGCCCTGGTAATCCACTTTACCCAGATACAGGCTGGCGGCGTTGGCCAGAGAAACATCCCCGGTTACCGCGCTGGATGGCAGCGTTGATTGCTGTTGCTCACTGCGTTCGGGTTGGCTGCAGCTCACCGTATCACTGTAAATTACCGAATAGCAGCGCCAGATTTTGTCCGCTTCAGTCGTGCTGTTATTGTAGCCAAACATGAGGTGTGAGGATTCGCCCGCGATAACCTCTGCGGTGACCTGCGCGTATTCGCCCACCTGGAATGTTGTATCCTTATTCACCACGATTTGGTTGGCTTTGAAATAAGACGTTGCCCAGTCATCGTCCACAACCACGCCGGCAGCGTGTGCTGTGGGCTGACCGGACAGAAGAACCAGACCTTGCTCTATATTCAGGTTGCCATTCAGGTTCATGCCGCCCGTTAGCGCCATTTTAGCGTTGGTTCCGCTGATATCGACATTAACGTCCAGTTTCCCATTGGTTTTGTCACTGTCGGTCTCACCAATAAAGCCGCGGAATACCTGTTGATTCAGTTGTGACAACACCAGATCAGCCGCTACCTCTCGATCTGTCCCCAGATATTGCCAGATGTCGGTACTGGTCTGGTTGATTGGATAACCACCATAACTGCTGGTCAGTAACTGAAAATATTCAGCCTGCTTTGAGTAGGGGTTGCCGTATTTATAAATGTCACCGATGTTCCCTGTCCCTGAAGATGCCCAGCGATTAAAGGTAACATCTTCATCGCCATAGCCCGCCAGCGTCAGCGTTGCCGCTTCTTCGCTGTTATGGTTAACCAGCGTTGCACCGCTGTCGGTATGATTGATTTTTTTGAACGAGAGCGCGTTGCCGTTGAGATCTAACGTGCCTCCCCGATAGCCAAAAAAGATATTATCGGTGCTGACCTGTTGTGCATCCGCCAGGACAACCGTTGGGCGGCCGCTGACCAGTGTGACGGAGGAGAAGGCTTGTTTCTGCCCTGAAGCATCGGCTTGTTGATCCAATATGACCGTACCGGCCCCGGTATTCAGGCTGCCCTCGTTAATCCCGGTCGCATTGATATGCAGCGTGCCATCACCGATTTTATGCAGCGCATCATCCGCCAGGCCATTAACCTGCCAGAGTACTTCTTTACCGGCATCGACTTCCACCCCGCCGCCAACCCAGGTGGCATTGACGCCATCGGCTGATTTCAGTGTGTAGTCGGCAGAAAACTGCAGCTTACCGGCGCCCAAATTGACTGCGTCTTCCAGCGTTATCACGCCACCATCACCATTGAAGCGCAGATCTTTAGTGGCATCGAGTTCATCGTTGGTCGCATTGGCTGGCGCTAGGCTGTTATATTGTTCCGCCAGCCCCTGCCATGACCAGCTATGGTCAGCCTGGGTAATTGCGGTGTCACCCCAGTAAATGATGCCGTCTGCGCTACTGTCAGTGACGTCAGGCGAGGTATTGGCTTGCTGAATGGAAGCAATGAAGTCATCCGGAATATAGCCTGCCACGGCGCGTTTCTGATAGATACCGATATCCTGGTCATAGCCCATATGCACTGCAACCAGTTTCCATTGCTGATCAATCTCATCCCAGGCAAATACTGGACTGCCGCTGTCTCCACCACTTGTTCCAATGGACAGTAGAGTGGTATTGGGATCGTCAGGGCCGAGATTGTAATAACGCAGTCGATTACTGTTAGTGACGCTAAGAAGACTTGTTTTGCTAATGGTGCCGCCGGTCTTCCAGTTATAAGCCCCTGAGAGGGAGACTCGTTTAGTACCCTCTTCGTTGACCTGGCTCTGCGCGCCAGCGCCCACACGGGTGTACCACTGATAACGCGACCGGTTAGAGACGAAATCCGATTGTGTTACGGTATCGCTCGGCGCAGCATCGGTGACGACTTTATTCAGTCTGGGGGCATGGAAATCCTGTGTACTGTATTCATTACGATTAATCAGAGTATAGGTCGCGGCATATTGCGCTCCATTGCCAAATGTCACGTTCTTATAGCCGCTATTGTGTTTTACGCTAACAATGTAAGAAGGCGAAACCAGCGTGGCATACCCCAATGATGCGACTGAGCTGAAATCAGGCATTGGGAATTCCAGATAACCCGCCAACGAGCCATCTGTTTTATAAACGGGAATATTTGTTGTGCCGACGGTGTATTTTCCAAGGTTTTCTGCAAAATCACGATAGTCCTGAACCGCCACGAATGGGTTTAATATCCCGGCTGAGGAAGTCAAAGTAACAAAGAAAGAACAACAATAAGCAATATTTTTTATTTTCAAAATGGTTATCCTTAAAAATTATTCCATGAGCTAGACCCCAAAATATTTGGCTTACGGGACAAAACGTCAGGCATTTTAACTCTCGTCTGCACTGGCCCCTGCGGGGTAAAGCTATCAAAATAAATCACATGTTCTGCGAGTCAATCCTCCGGTATTTATGCAATCAGTGGCTTGAAGTATGGTGGGTCTGTCATCTGCAGAGGTTAAGTTTCCTCTCCATCGCTGAATAAATCAGGACTTCCGTGTGATTAACGTGGTTTTTATAATTCGATTATAAATTACATAGTATTCTGAATGATGTAATGGCTCTTTTCAAGAAAAGTCTTAAAGGGGTATTTATAGAGAGGCAGGGGCATATTGAAGAATACATATGATTTTTTTATATATTTTACTTTTTAAAGTTTAATAAAATAAATGAAGTATTTTAACCCCCAATGTATGCAATTGACGCGCTGGTTTAAACACTAATCATGCAATTTTATCTATTGATTTTATCTTTATTTTAATGATTTTGAGTTAATGTGTTTTTTTTGCAACAATGAACTTCATTTTGTATTGACTGTTCTTTGCTTTATAAATAGTGTTGTTTTTATTTCCGTCATCAATCGAGGCATGCTCAATACATTGTTGAGACCGACAGGGGGCAGATAGTTGCAGGGATGCGGCCATGGGGAATGCTCTGCCCATCATCTCTGATTAGCGTAGTCGATTGAACCGGCAGCGCGTTATACCCGGCATACTGTTCGTTGCAGCGGTGTGGGGTGTATCCGGTCATCTCCGTCACCGTATTTTATTTCTTCTGCCACGGGATGTTGGGTGTGGCCACTACGATTATTCGCAATAAGCGACCGTTTTATCCTTGTTGCTACGGGCTACCGGCTTTGCTGCCTTCATGTCATAACCATTATGAGGGTATCGCTATAGTTGTATAAATGAGTACTCTGCTGCCTTTTGTTGACTATTATGAACTAATGTTATAAGTGCGCTGTTAATTGTTAGCAAACAGAAGGAAGTATGAAATGTTTAAAAAAACCGCCGCCGAATTTTTCGGTACTTTTTGGTTAGTGTTGGGAGGGTGTGGCAGTGCAGTTTTAGCCGCCGCGTTCCCACAGCTTGGCATAGGGTTTGTGGGGGTATCTCTCGCTTTCGGTCTGACCGTTTTAACTATGGCATTTGCTGTTGGTCATATTTCCGGAGGTCATTTCAATCCAGCGGTGACGCTGGGATTATGGGCGGGGGGACGGATTGGTTTTAAAGATGTTATACCTTATATTATCGCCCAGGTTATCGGGGGCATCGTGGCCGGTGGCGTGTTGTATCTGATAGCCAGCGGTAAGGCGGGCTTTGATGCCACCGCCAGTGGATTTGCATCTAATGGTTTTGGTGAACATTCTCCAGGCGGATATTCACTTCAGTCCGCGGTGATGATTGAACTGGTCCTGACCGCATTTTTCCTGATTGTTATCCATGGCGCGACAGATAAACGCGCTCCTGCTGGTTTTGCGCCCATCGCTATTGGTCTGGCGCTGACGCTTATTCATCTTATCAGTATTCCTGTGACTAACACCTCAGTAAATCCGGCACGAAGCACGGCGGTGGCGGTTTACCAGGGGAGCTGGGCTCTGCAGCAGCTGTGGGTCTTTTGGATTGTGCCGCTGGTCGGTGGGGTTTTAGGTGGACTCATTTATCGTTTCCTGTTGCAGAGCAGGGAGTAATCGTCGATGTTTTACCCCGTAAACGTTGGTTGATTGCGACAGATGATATTGTAGAACGTAATCAACAGCAGTTATCGGTGGATAACTGTGCTCTGATTCATCGGGTGTGCGGAAGGTATAACGCCCTGGTTATCATCCACCAGGGCTTTCTTGAACGGGACTCAGTAACGTGAATTCTTGCACTGAGAAATCATCGCAACAATCGCCGCGCTGACATCCGGAGCGTGAGGGGCATAAAAGAAATCGACATTCGTCTGTTGGTCATTAAACGCAGCAACGTCAATCCATGCCACGTCTTGATCATTCTTATCCTGTAATTTGTATCTTTTCGTTCCTCCGGGTAAAGGATCATCCGGCATTAACGAGAGGTGTTGCCGCAGCGCAGCGGTATCAAGACAGTTTGCAATCTGATAAGGATGACCGTCGAAGTAAACGGTTTTGGTGTCGGGATGTAGCCCGACACGCCCCAGATCGACGCAGCCGCATAAGGTGGTAATGAATAAGGCCAGAGGTAATTTCTTCATAATGCTAATAAGATCCCGTAAGGCATGAGAATAGAATACATTATTGACTCTACATGAAGGGCCGTTAACAATCGCTAAATAACGGACGACTGTTATACCCTGAGTATTTGCCTCTCAGGATGAAAACATCTGGTGTTTTTAAGATGCGCTGGCGCAGGCCTTGATGAGGTTAGCTGAATTATCTGGGCGGCGTCTGTTTAATCATCTCTGGATGAGCTACAGCTTTATGCAACGCAGTGGCAATGGTTTTAAAATCACGAAAGACCCAGTAGGACACTGAACGGTTATATTCCGATGCAGCATATACCGCGTATGGTCTGATTCGACTTAAGTCCTCCGTTAAACGTGGGGGAGGGGACCGAATAAGAGCCCCTTTCCTGTTGAGGTTAAGAGAAGCCAATACGTGGCTTTAATCGCCCCCGATGTTGACAAGTCATCAGCATTCAATCTGTTTCTGCAATGGCTTGAACAGGAAGTATCCCTTGGTAATCACACGAATACAATCCACATAGCTTCAGACCAGAAGGTACATATATCTTGAAAGGGGATACTCAGACGTGAGCCGCCACCGGCCGTTAAGTCAGGCTGCGCGAGGTAGACGCCTGTGTGATATAGAAAAAGATTTAATGGCCTCCCCCCCAGGAAATTCTGGCTTTCAGTGATGTCGATATTCCTGGCTGTCGTCTGAAATCAGTGACACCGTTTATTGAAACGGAAGATATGCCGCCGGACTGTAAAATCTGAAAAATAATGACGGTGATTAAAGGTTCTCATGCTATCGCTGTTGTACATGATTATGCGATACTCCGCCTGGAAATCGATGTGCAACCCCGGGTCTTTATACTCGAAAAATATGATTTAAACTGAATAAAATCAGTGAGATATATAATTAATGAAACATTCTGTAGAAGTCATGATCTCTGAAGACGAGATCGCCAAACGCATCGCTGAGATGGGCAGGCAGATAACGGAACACTATCGCGATAGCGGCAGTGATATGGTGCTGGTCGGTCTGCTACGCGGTTCCTTTATGTTCATGGCGGATCTCTGTCGTAAGATTGAGAGGACGCATGAAGTCGATTTTATGACCGCTTCCAGTTATGGCAGTGGTATGTCGACCACACGGGACGTCAAAATTCTCAAGGATCTGGACGAAGATATTCGTGGCAAAGATGTGCTTATTGTTGAAGATATCATCGATTCCGGCAACACGCTGAGCAAGGTACGTGAAATCCTCAGCCTGCGTCAGCCAAAGTCGCTGGCAATTTGTACTTTGCTGGATAAACCCGAACGTCGCGAAGTGGACGTGCTGGTCGAGTATGTCGGTTTCACCATTCCTGATGAATTTGTGGTGGGTTACGGTATTGATTATGCCCAGCGTTATCGTCATCTGCCTTACGTTGGCAAAGTGGTGTTGCTGGACGAATAAAACGCCTGTTTTCAGGTGGAGAACCATGCAGCACAATCGACTAAGGCCGGATTTTTCGGCCTGTTATATCATGCGGCAAGTTTTAATCGTGTGGGGTTTGCAGGTCGTTCAGTAGGTTAGCAATACCGTGACGGTAGCGTTGCTCGAGGATTTCACGGTTGGTGGCAGTCACTTCCAGGTCGCGTATATAGCCGTCATGGATGCCGTAAACCCAGCCGTGAATGGTTACTTTTTGACCGCGCTTCCAGGCGGACTGCATGATGGTGGAATGACCCAGGTTATACACCTGCTCAATCACGTTGATTTCACACAGTTTATCGAAGCGTTTTTCCGGCGGCAGTTCGCCCAACAGTGAACTGTGTTTGTACCACAGGTCGCGGATGTGCAGCAGCCAGTTATTGATCAGACCCAACTCAGGGTTTTCTACCGCTGCCTGCACACCGCCACAGCCGTAGTGACCACAGATAATGATGTGTTCCACTTCGAGGACTTCAACAGCATACTGCACCACCGAAAGACAGTTTAGATCAGTATGGATAACCAGATTGGCCACATTGCGGTGAACAAACAGTTCTCCCGGTTCCAGGCCGGTCAGGCGTTCAGCCGGGACTCGACTGTCAGAGCAGCCAACCCACAGGAAACGGGGTTTTTGCGCCAGAGAAAGACGCTCAAAGAAGCCCGGATCTTCCTCTTTAAGCAGCCTGGACCACTCGCGGTTATTACCGATCAAGGTATCAATATCGTTCATATTTACTCGGTTAATGCGTAGCTGTATTGACGTAATATAGGCTATCAAAACCCGATTTAAAACGGTAAATAAGAAATCTACTGAAAACAAGGCCTCTTTAAACCTATGACTTATGCTCTGGAGCTTGAAAAACTGACCAAAACCTATGCGGGTGGCGTTCAGGCCCTTAGGGGGATTGATCTTACCGTCGAAGCCGGTGACTTCTATGCGCTACTCGGGCCAAACGGCGCGGGCAAATCCACCACCATTGGTATTATCAGCTCGCTGGTCAACAAAACCAGCGGCAAGGTGCGGGTGTTCGGTTATGACTTGCAGCAGGATGTGGTCAACGCCAAACGTCAACTGGGCCTGGTGCCGCAGGAGTTTAACTTCAATCAGTTCGAGACTGTACTGCAAATTGTCGTCAGCCAGGCGGGCTACTATGGCGTGGAGAAAAAGGTTGCAGTGGGACGGGCGGAGAAATACCTCAGGCAGCTCGATCTTTGGGAGAAACGTAATGAGCGGGCGCGCATGCTTTCTGGCGGGATGAAGCGTCGCCTGATGATTGCCCGTGCACTGATGCATGAGCCAAAACTACTGATCCTCGATGAACCGACCGCCGGGGTGGATATTGAGCTGCGACGTTCCATGTGGGCGTTTCTGCAGGAACTGAATGCTGAAGGCACCACCATTATCCTGACCACCCATTATCTGGAAGAAGCCGAGATGCTATGTCGCAATATCGGCATTATTCAGCGTGGTGAACTGGTGGAAAACACCACCATGAAGGGACTGCTCTCCAATCTGAAATCAGAAACGTTTATTCTCGATTTGGCGGCGAAAAGTCCGCTGCCTCAGTTGGAAGGGTTCCAGTATCGTTTGGTGGATACCTCAACGCTGGAAGTGGAAGTGCGGCGTGAGCAGGGCTTGAACAGTGTATTCAGCCAACTCAGTCACCAGGGGATACAGGTATTGAGTATGCGTAATAAGGCCAACCGTCTTGAGGAGTTGTTTGTCGACCTGGTGAATGGTCGCAAAGGAGAAACAGCATGATGCATTTGTACTGGGTTGCCCTGAAGAGCATCTGGGGAAAAGAGGTTAACCGTTTTTCCCGCATCTGGATCCAGACGCTGGTGCCACCGGTGATTACCATGACGCTCTATTTTATTATCTTTGGTAATCTGATCGGGTCGCGGATTGGCAATATGCATGGTTTTAGCTACATGCAATTTATTGTGCCGGGGCTGATTATGATGGCGGTCATCACCAACGCGTATGCCAATGTTGCGTCGTCATTCTTTAGCGCCAAATTTCAGCGCAATATTGAAGAACTGCTGGTCGCACCGGTCCCCACCCACATCATTATCGCGGGTTATGTCGGCGGCGGTGTCGCGCGGGGGATCTGTGTCGGTATTCTGGTGACGGCTATTTCGTTGTTTTTCGTGTCGTTTCAGGTGCATTCATGGTTGATGGTGGGGGTAACGCTGCTGTTAACGGCCATTTTGTTTTCGTTAGCGGGGCTGCTGAATGCTGTTTTTGCCCGTACCTTTGATGATATCAGCCTGATCCCGACCTTTGTGCTGACGCCGCTGACCTATCTGGGCGGTGTTTTTTATTCGCTGACCTTGTTACCGCCATTCTGGCAACAGGTGTCCAGGCTTAATCCCATCGTGTATATGATTAGCGGCTTCCGCTATGGTTTCCTTGGTATTTCCGATGTCCCGCGGGTGTTTACTCTGGCGGTGCTGGTGGCTTTTATCGTGGTGTTTTACCTGCTGGTGTGGTGGCTTATCCAGCGAGGACGCGGTTTACGGACTTAATCACCGATCCCAGTGATGGGGGGCTGTGGCGCAGAGGCGACGCAGGTCGCACTGGGGCTGGGTAAGCGTCGATGTTGATAATGAAAATAAAAGCGGGCTTTTACCCGCTCGCTTTTTTACTGCTCAGGAAAAATTAAATAACCGTAGCGCCGTTTTTTGTGAGCTTTTTTTTAGCACAGGTTAAGCGTAATATAATCAAGCGATAAGGACGCGCCTGAGAATGCTATCAAGGCAAGAATATAATCAAGGGATTGAAATGTGAACAGAATTACCTGGATCGATAACCTGCGAGGGCTTAGCATCCTTGCAGTGATATTTCTGCATTGCACTATCGCCGTTAATGGTCATACGGGGCATTTTGGTGGTCTCAGTACGCTGATCAACACGCTGTTGCAACCCATGCGCCTGGGGCTGATGTTTTTTGTCTCCGGGTTATTTGTTGAAAGTGGTTTGAGAAAAGGGATGCGGTTGTTTCTGCGCAATAAAATACAGAGTATTTTGTATCCTTTTGTGGTGTGGGTGGCCATTTACGGTGGAATAAAAATATTCTTTAGTCATTATTCAAATCATCCCCAGTCACCGCTTGCTATCCTGCTTTCCCATCTGACTGGCGGCGGTGATATCACCTGGTTTTTGCATTCTCTCTTTTTATTTTTTATGGTGATAATCCCACTCAGACGTATTGCTTTTTACTGGGTCATTTTGGGCTGTATGCTATTGAGTTGGCGGTTGCCTGCGATTCCTGAGGGCTTTTTCTCCAGTTTTGATAATATGCATATAAATAAATCTATTTATCTCTTTATGTTCTTTTATTTGGGTGATTTTCTGATCAGGAAAAAGGTCGATATCCTCCAGTTTTGTCAGAAAGAGAGTCTGAAGGCAGTCTCTCTGGCGGCTTTTATTGCGTTATCATGTCTGAATATTTTTATAGAACAAAAGATTGCGCCTTCTCTGTTGGCGCCGCTTGCGCTTCTGGCGATACCGCTGTTTATCTGTGTTGCGGTGAAAATAAAACACCCGATGATTTTTTATATAGGTCAAAACTCAATTGTATTTTACTTGGTGCATTACCTGGTGATACAACTTTTTGCCAAAGTACTCAGATCTGGCGACGAGAGCATGCTAATGAGTGATCTGAAGTTTATGCTGGCTTTTGCTTCGGCGCTGACTGTTCCGCTGCTGGTTTGCTGGTTACGCAAACGCGGATGGCTGAATTTCCTGTTCACGGCAAAACGGTCGGTGAAGATTCCCGTGCCAGCGCAGTAATAAGGAGGGATGGGCTGAACATGTGTCAGCCCATGCGGATCAGGCTACCTGAACCGGTACGGCTTTCGCCAGGCGTTTCATGACGTTGTCGCCTTCGAAGTAAGCGACTTTTGGCTGCCACTGGCGTGCTTCATCATCGGGCATATCCACATAGGAACAGATAATCAAAATATCCCCGACGCAGGCGCAACGAGCTGCGGCACCATTGACGGAGATAATTTTAGAGCCCCGTTCTGCCGCGATGGCATAGGTGGAAAAACGCTGACCATTGGTCACGTTGTAGATGTCGATCGCTTCATACTGCAGGATACCGGAAGCGTCGAGAAAATCCTGATCGATGGCGCAGGAACCTTCATAATTCAGATCCGCCAGCGTCACTTTGACCCGGTGCAGTTTGCCCTGCAACATTGTACGATTCATAACCTTCTACCTTATTTACCTTTCCCGGAAATCAGAAAAAACACGCCAGTATCGCTCGAGCATAACGACCCGGTGACGGTGTCATGCGCAGCATATTGCAAATGGCAGACATATTATTATGCGTAGAGCTCGACCTGCTGGTTATCAATTAACCGTGCTTTGCCCAGCCAGGCGGCCATCAGGATCACCGCGCGCTGGCTGTCTACATTCAGCGGTAGCAGAGTATCGGCATCACAGATTGCCAGCCCATCGGCCCGCAGTCCCTTTTCTGCCAGAGCGGTTTCTGCATCGGCCAGCATGGTGTCAATATCTCGTTCTCCATTGGACAACCGATCAGCGAGGCTGTTCATCACTTTGCTCAGACCTGGGGCTATTTTTCGCTCATCGGCAGTCAGATAACCGTTGCGTGAACTCAGGGCCAGGCCATCTTTGTTACGGACGGTTGGCACGCCGACAATTTCAATGCCGTAGCCCATATCAGCAACCATCTTGCGGATCAACGCTAACTGTTGATAATCCTTCTCACCGAAGCAGGCCAGATCGGGTTGTACCAGGTTGAAGAGTTTACTGACGATGGTGGAAACACCACGGAAGTGACCTGGCCGGCTGGCCCCTTCGAGCAGGGTTGAGAGGCCAGGAACCTCGACAAAAGTCTGGTCGCTCAATCCTTGCGGATAGATTTCTGCTGGCGCGGGGGCAAACACCAGATCGACTTTGCGGCGGTTCAATTTTTCACAGTCTTCCTGCAGGGTGCGCGGGTAGCGGGCCAGATCGTCAGGACGTTCAAATTGCATCGGATTAACGAAAATCGATACCACCACAATATCAGCGTGTTCCCGCGCCTGATCGACCAGCGTCATATGCCCGTTATGCAGGTTACCCATGGTCGGTACCAGTGCGATGCGTTTACCTTCCTGCCGCCAACGGCGGATCTCCCGACGCAGCATCGGCAGCGTTTCAATAATCAGCACCGTGTTCTCCTTATTAGTGGAAACTGTGTTCTTCGGCAGGATAGCTTCCCGCTTCGACTTCCGCGACATACTGCCTGACTGCGGCGCGTATATCACCGTTTTCAGCGAGGAAATTTTTGGCGAATTTCGGGATATGACCGCCAGTGATGCCGAACGCATCGTGCATCACCAGAATCTGTCCGTCGGTTACATTGCCTGCACCAATGCCAATCACCGGGATGCTTAGCGCCTCGGTCACTTGCTGAGCCAGCGAGACCGGCACGCACTCCAGCACTACCATTTGCGCGCCGGCGTCTTCCAGGGCCAGCGCATCGGCCAGCAGGGTTTCTGCGGCTTCGCTTTCTCGTCCCTGCACTTTGTAGCCGCCAAAAATATTGACGGATTGCGGCGTCAGGCCAAGATGGCCACAGACGGGTACTGCACGGTCGGTTAACTGCCTGACTGTCTCCGCCAGCCATTGGCCGCCTTCGAGCTTCACCATATTGGCCCCGGCGCGCATCAGTTGCGCGGCGCTGGCGCAAGTTTGTTCCGGAGTGGCGTAGGTCATAAAGGGCAGGTCTGATAGCAGTAATGCGGCAGGCGCGCCACGGCGGACCGCCTGGGTATGGTAAACGATGTCCGCCAGGGTGACGGGCAGTGTGGAGTCATGACCTTGCACCACCATGCCCAGTGAGTCGCCAACCAGCATGACCTGGATACCTTCATCGGCAAACAGGCGGGCAAAGCTGAAGTCGTAAGCGGTAATGGAGGCAAATTTGCGCCCACTCTTTTTCCATTGGCGAAGGGTAGAGACCGTCGTTGGTTTCATCGCAACCTCTGAAGATATGTTTTGTTGGGCGTATCTTACTGGAAGAAAAAGGGCTTTGCACTACCAGGGGCGAATGGCGCTGGCATCCAGCATCGCCAGGATTTCCGCAGCACGGCAACCGTCAGGGAAGGTGATATCCGGCGCTATTTCCAGTAAGGGAACCAGCATAAAGGCCCGGTTACGGATGTCGTAATGTGGAACGATCAGACGCGGCGTGTTCAACGTAAGGTTGCCGAATAACATAATATCCAGATCCAGCGTACGGGGCCCCCAGCGCTGGTCTTTACGCACACGCCCCTGTTCTCGCTCGATACGTTGGGTTTGATCCAGCAAATCTTCCGGTGTCAGCTCAGTATCCAGGGCCACGGCAGCATTCAGATAGTCGGGTTGGTTGGGGGGGCCGTAAGGCGGCGTACGGTAGAAAGAAGAGGTGATAACCCGGGCAGTCTGCGGCAGGGTTGCCAGTGCATCAAGTGCCGCCTGCACCTGATGTAATGGATCGGCCAGATTACTGCCTAGCGCGAGATAAACGCGGTTCATGCATTGCTGCTGCCGTTACCGTCACGGCGCGGGCCAGCAACGCGTTTGCGAGGGCGGCGAGGGCGGCGACGTGACGCCGGATCATCACCCAGCGTGTTCAGCATGGTTTTCTGCACTGGCGGGGCCGCTACCTGGAATTCACTCCACCAGGCTGACAGGCGTAGCAGTTCCTGATTGTTTTCCACTTCAGCGCGCAGTGCCAGCAAATCATAGGCCGCCCGGAACTTAGGATGTTCCATCAGTTTCCATGCACGCTTACCATGGCGGCGTGGCAGGCGAAGTTGTAGTTGCCAGATATCACGGACTAAGGCGGTGATACGTTTCGGGATCGCCAGTGAACGGCAAGCTTCATCCAGTACGTCATTCATGGCCAGTGCGAAGGCATCGTACCAGGCAAGGCCACCTTCTTGCGCGATGCGTTGGGCATTTTCAAGCAGTGGATACCAGAACATGGCCGAGAACAGGAAAGCGGGATTAACACGCATATTATTATGAATGCGGTTATCCGTATTTTTCAGTACCTGGATTATCATCCGTTCCATATTGCTGTCGCCCCTTTCCGTAAAGTAACGGGTGATGGTGGGGAACAGGGGTTGAAACAGTTGGTATTCGCAGAGTTTCAGGTAGGTACGATGGCCATAGCCCGCCTGCAGGAGTTTCAGCGTTTCTTCAAACAGGCGGGCCGGCGGAATGTCATGCAACAAGGTGGCCAGGCGGGGGATCGGCGCTGCCGTCTCCGTCGCGATGGACATTTCCAGCTTAGCGGCGAAGCGGATCACGCGCAGCATTCGGACCGGATCTTCGCGATAACGCGTTTCCGGATCGCCAATCAGGCGAATAATGCCTTGCCGCAAATCATTCAGGCCGCCGACATAGTCACGTACGGTGAAGTCGGCCACGCTGTAATAAAGGCTGTTGATGGTCAGATCACGACGCTGGGCATCGTCTTCGATCGAACCGAAGATATTGTCGCGCAATAGCATGCCATTTTGGCCGCGCTGCGAACTGTTGCGATCTTCACTGACCTGTTCGGCTTCGTGGTGTCCGCGGAAAGTGGCAACTTCGATTATCTCTGGGCCAAACATCACATGAGCCAGGCGGAAGCGACGCCCTACCAAACGGCAGTTACGAAACAACTTACGCATTTGCTCCGGCGTGGCATTGGTGGTGACATCGAAATCTTTTGGTTTTTTCCCCAGCAATAAATCACGAACGCCACCTCCCACCAGATAGGCTTCGTAACCGGCTTTATTCAGCCGATACAGCACCTTGAGGGCATTTTCACTGATGTCTTTACGCGAAATCTGATGGCCGTCGCGCGGGATAACGGTCATCTGATGCACTTCACCGACCTCGGCTGGCGTTTTTTCTTCACGACTTAAAACTTTTCGGCAAAAATTAGCAACTCGGGTAAAAATAGGACACCTCGATAGTGACATTAAAAGCTGGGCGATAAAAAACAGCGGCTAATCATAGCTCAGTGTGGGACGTTTGAGAATGCTCATCTCTCATCCTCTCGATCTTTCAAGCGGCCAGCGTTCATTAAGGGTGCCGCTACGCTCGGGTATACCGCATCCTGACGGGGGATCGCCGCCCCCTGCCATTGTGTCACTGCGTGTTGCAACAGGGATGATAGCGACAAATCCTGCCAGTCAGCGCTGACGGGCTGCCCCAGAAACCGTAAGGCCTCCACCAGCGTCGGGCGTGGATCGCCTTTGGGTAGCGCAGGCGCATGGTTTTGCTTCGACAGTTTATTGCCGGTGCTATGGGTCGCCAGCGGCAAATGAAGATAGCCGGGAACCGGCCAGCCGAACTGGTGATAAAGGGTGATTTGTCTAACGGTCGGCTCGATCAGATCAGCCCCTCTGACCACTTCCGTCACGCCCTGATAATGATCGTCGACCACCACCGCCAGATTGTAGGCGAATAGCCCGTCGCGGCGGTGAATAATGAAATCTTCTTGCGCCAGTCGGGCGTCGGCTATTACCTCGCCACGCAGTGTGTCATGAAAGCGACTGACCGGGTTATCGACCCGCAGACGTAATGCGGCATGGGCCGGACCATGGTTGCGCTCACGGCAGTGACCATCGTAAATCCTCCCTATTTGCTGGATGCGGCTACGTGTGCAGGTGCAGTAGTAACTGTAATGGTGGTGTTGTAGCCAGGCCAGCGCCTCGCGATAGGCTTGATGGCGTTGTGATTGCCACAGCACCTCGCCATCCCAGTGCAAGCCGTACTGCTCAAGCTGTTGAAGAATACGTCTGGCGGCACCAGGCACTTCACGGGGCGGATCGATATCTTCAATACGCACTCGCCACTGACCATGTTGCGCGCGGGCCTGCAGGTAACTGCCAAGAGCCGCTATCAGCGAGCCAAAGTGTAATTCACCAGAGGGGGATGGGGCAAAACGCCCGATATAAGCAGATAGCATAGGTGTTTAGACAGGCAGTGAAGCGGGTGAGAAACCGCCTCACTGCGTTATCTACAGGCCATTAACCGGCCATTTGTTTTTCGCGGAGTTCCGCCAGCGTTTTACAGTCGATACACAGATCGGCAGTAGGACGCGCTTCAAGGCGACGAATACCGATTTCAACGCCACAGGATTCACAGTAGCCAAAATCGTCATCTTCCACTTTCTTCAGCGTCTTTTCGATCTTTTTGATCAACTTGCGCTCGCGGTCTCGGTTACGCAGTTCAAGACTAAATTCTTCTTCCTGTGCAGCCCGGTCTACCGGATCGGGGAAGTTAGCAGCTTCATCCTGCATATGGGAAACTGTACGGTCAACTTCATCGCGAAGCTGGTTACGCCAGGCCTCCAGGATCTTCTTGAAATGCTCCCGCTGGGCTTCATTCATGTACTCTTCGCCCGGCTTCTCCTGATAAGGCTCCACCCCAGCGATGGCGAGAATACTCAGGGACGAGGTTTTACGGATTTGCCCTTCTTGCATGTTGTTTCTCCTGGATAACACGCACTATCGATCCCCAAAGGGGATAAAAACAGGCCGCTATAAATAACAGAAGCGATCAAGGTTGGCAATTATTCCTGAACATCCCTTGACAAGCCTGTGAGTAAAAGCGTATTCGACGCAACGCTAAGGCCATGCTTATAACAGCAAATTGCGCCACACTTTACAACTCCATAACCAATGCCTTTTTTAATGAGAGTCCAACGGGGGATAACTGCGCTTTATAGCAAAGTACTTCAACCCCGCTCATCTGTGCCTGTACCAGTAGTTCTGCGTAATGTGCGTCAATATGGCGTGCCGGGGCTACGTCCTCAATCCCCGAGTGCAGAACGGCAAAAAACAACACCGCGCGTTCACCATTTTCAGCGATCTTTGCCAGTTCGCGAAGATGCTTCTGACCCCGCACGGTGACCGCATCCGGAAAATATCCTTTACCAAGCTGTAAAAGCGTGACGGATTTGACTTCAATATAGCAGTTGATGCGATCCTCTGCTTGTAACAGAAAATCAATGCGGCTTTTTTCCACGCCGTATTTCACTTCAGCACGCAGGGTGGAATAACCGGATAATTCTGGAATAATCTGGCGGCTCAGCGCCTCTTTGACCAGGTTGTTGGCACGTAGTGTATTCACACAAATCCAGTGCCCTTGCTGTGTTTCCGTCAGTTCCCAACTGTGCGGATATTTCCTCGTCGGGTTGTCTGATGTTGAGTACCAGACGGTATCACCGGGTGTCGCGCATCCGGTCATCGCGCCCGTATTGGCGCAGTGCAGGGTCAGTTTTTCACCCGTGGGGGTTATCACGTCGGCCAGAAAGCGTTTATAGCGCGAAATCAACGTGGCCGGTTGTAATGCGGGATTAAAATTCATGTTATTCCTGCCTGAGCTCCCAGTCCGCGACAACGCGGTATTGTGTCCGGCCTTTCGCGAAAACGGACTCGAATAAAGCAAAACGTTCAACGCGAAATTGCCAGTGAAAATTGCGCGGCGGTAAAGTGACGGTTTTCAGCGCGTTACGCAGTAATGTGACATGGGGATGAAAGGGCGGCGGACTTTGAACGCAGCCATATCGGGCCGCTTGCGCGCGTAGCATGTCCGCCAGTTGCAGTAGCCCGCGTGGCGACTGTTTCGGGCCCAGCCATACCACGCCAGAGCGTGGCCAGTGTCCGGCGTCATCCAGCGTCAGGGTGAAGTCGGGTTGCTTAATTCTTCCCGCCAGTTGCTGTAACGCGCGGGTTTTCTCGGTGCTGATGGTACCAAGAAATGCCAGTGTCAGATGGAGGTTGGCGGCAACGACCGGACGCCCCGCCTCAGCAGGAAAGGTCTCAGCCCGCCAGCGTATGACGCTTTGCCTGCACTCTTCCGGCAAGCTGATGCCAAAAAACAGCCTTTTTTGCTCACTCATGGTGCTCTCCGGTATTCCAGAAAGAGGGATGCTACAATGTTCGGCACAGTTAGACCATGACGTTATGGAGTACACGTGAGTTCATTACCGGTCAGCGCGGTGTTGCCTGAGCTACTCTCCGCCTTGCGTGAGTCGCCCCAGGTCTTGCTGGCGGCCCCCACCGGCGCGGGAAAATCGACCTGGTTGCCATTGCAAATTCTGCACCAGACGGATTTCAGTGGGCGAATTTTATTATTGGAGCCTCGCCGACTGGCTGCCCGTAATGTGGCGCAACGTCTGGCGGAACAGTTGGGTGAACAACCGGGCGAGACCGTGGGTTATCGCATGCGTTCGGAAAGTCGCTGTGGCCGCAATACCCGGCTGGAGGTGGTGACCGAAGGGATCCTGACCCGGATGTTGCAGCAGGATCCGATGCTGGAAGGCGTGTCGCTGGTTATGCTGGATGAGTTCCACGAGCGTAGCCTGCAGGCTGATCTGGCGCTCGCTTTGCTGCTGGATGTCCAGCAGGGACTGCGCCCCGACTTAAAAATTTTGCTGATGTCGGCGACGCTCGATAATTCGCGGTTACAGGCGCTGCTACCGGAGGCGCCGATGATCAGTTCAGCCGGTCGCACTTTCCCGGTTGAACGTCGCTATGCTTCTCTCCCGACTCACCTGCGTTTTGATGAAGCGGTGGCCCGTCAGGTCAGTCAGTTGCTGCGTGAAGAACGCGGATCGTTACTGGTTTTTCTTCCTGGCGTGGCGGAGATACAACGCGTACAAAATCAACTTAGCGCATTGATCGCCAACGATATTGACCTCTGTCCTTTATATGGCGCATTACCGCTGGCTGAACAGCGCAAAGCGCTGCTTCCGGCCCCGACTCACCGACGAAAAGTGGTGCTGGCGACGAATATCGCTGAAACCAGCCTGACGATTGAAGGGATCCGGCTGGTAGTGGACAGCGCACTTGAGCGCGTGGCGGTGTTTGACCCGCGTACCGGGCTGACCCGCCTGCAAACGCAGCGGGGCAGTCAGGCCTCCATGACGCAACGCGCCGGACGAGCCGGGCGTCTGGAGCCGGGATTGTGCCTGCATCTTATCGCCAAAGAGCAGGCGGAACGCGCGGCCAGTCACGCTGATGCGGAGATCCTCCACAGTGACCTCGCGTCATTATGGCTGGATGTCCTGCACTGGGGGTGCCACGACGTCAACCAGTTGACGTGGCTGGATGTGCCGCCCGCCAGTCATCTTCGTCAGGCGCAGCAGTTGCTGAGGCAACTGGGGGCGACTGATAGCGCAGACAGGTTGACCCCTAAAGGAAGAAGCATGGCGGCGTTGGGCAGTGAGCCGCGTTTTTCCGCCATGCTGGTGGAGGCTGGTGACGATGGCGATAAAGCGGCGACAGCCGCTCTGCTGGTCGCCATGCTGGAAGAGCCTGCGCGTGGTAGCGTCGATTTACGGGATGGCTTTTTTCACTGTCAACCAAACTGGCGGCTGCGGGCAAAACAGCTGCAACAGCGTCTGAAGGTAGCGGCAGGCGCGGTTGACAGCAGTCACCTTACGTCGTTGCTGGCCAGTGCTTTCCCAGACCGGATCGCTCGTCGGCGCGGTGCGGAAGGGCGCTATCAACTGGCAAATGGTATGGGAGCCGTACTGGACAGTGACGCTGCGCTGACGCGTTATGAATGGCTGATCGTTCCCGCTTTGTTGCAGGGTAGCGCTCAGCCGGATGCCCGGATCCTGCAGGCTATGCCGCTGGAGATTGATCGACTGACCCGGCAGTGTCCCTGGCTGGTTGAACAGCGTACGGAAGTCGAGTGGGATGACTCGCGTGGCACACTGCGCGCATGGCGTCGTGAGCAGATTGGCGAGCTGGTGCTGACTTCTCAGCCGTTAAACCAACCGGATGAAAATGATCTGCATCTGGCGATGTTGCGCTGGATCCGACGCAAGGGATTGTCGGTACTGAACTGGACGCCGCAGGCTGAACAATTGCGGCGGCGCATGGTCTGTGCTGCGCAATGGCTGCCGGAAGAAAGCTGGCCCGCTGCCAGCGAGGCAGATTTGCTTGCCCGGCTGGAAGAATGGTTGTTGCCTGCCATGGGGGGCGTGCGTGACGCGAAGGGCCTGAAGCACATTGACGCGGCGGGCGCTTTATTACAATTGCTCACAGGGGGCCTGCGTCGACAACTGGATAGTCTGCTGCCAACTCATTACACTGTGCCCACCGGCAGTCGGCTTCCGATTCATTATGATGAAGATAAGCCACCCGCGCTGGCTGTTCGCCTGCAGGAAATGTTTGGCGAAGCACGAAATCCCAGTGTAGCGGGTGGGCGGGTTGCTCTGGTGCTGGAACTGCTTTCTCCTGCGTTGCGTCCGTTGCAGATAACCCGCGATCTGGCCGCGTTTTGGCAGGGGGCGTATCGTGAGGTGCAGAAGGAGATGAAAGGACGTTATCCCAAACATCTCTGGCCGGATGATCCGGCGAATACGCCGCCAACACGCCGTAGCAAAAAGTTTTCTGCGCCATCCTGAATTTGATTTCGGAAGGTTCCCGTTCCGCAGCGGAACAGGTAAGAACAAAGTAGTCGGCCTGGCCGACGGTGGCCTCTGGAGAAAAGAAACACATGTCAGACGATCGCGAACCTATTGGGCGTAAAGGTAAACAGCCCAAAGCGCCACCTAAGGTGGTGGACCGAGGTCGCCACAGGGATGATGATGAATACGATGATGTTCAGGATGATGACCATAACAATGAGGAGGTAAAACCGGTGCCACGTAAAGGTAAAGGGAAAGGACGTCCGTCGCGTAAGAAGAGAGGCTGGCTGAGTCTGTTCATTAAGCTGCTGTTGATCTTTATCGTGGTGATGGCGGCATACGGCGTTTACCTCGATTCACTGATCCGCAGCCGTATTGATGGCAAAGTTTGGCAATTGCCGGCAGCAGTTTATGGCCGTATGGTCAACCTTGAGCCGGGCATGTCTTATAACAAGAAAGAGATGATCGCTTTGCTGGAAGGCACACAATATCGTCAGGTGACGCGGATGACACGTCCTGGCGAGTTTACTGTGCAGGCCAACAGCATTGAAATGCTCCGCCGGCCATTTGACTTCCCTGACGGCAAAGAAGGGCAGATTCGCGCCCGGTTGAGCTTCAGCAATAATACCCTGAGTGAAATTAAAAATCTCGACAGTGGGCGTGACTTTGGCTTCTTCCGCCTCGATCCACGATTGATAACCATGTTGCAGTCGCCAAATGGCGAGCAGCGCCTGTTCGTGCCACGATCCGGTTTCCCGGATCTGCTGGTGGATACCCTGGTGGCGACCGAAGATCGTCACTTCTATCAGCATGACGGCATCAGCTTATACTCGATTGGTCGTGCTTTTGTCGCCAATATCACCGCGGGGCGGGCGGTGCAGGGGGGCAGTACGCTGACACAGCAACTGGTGAAAAACCTGTTTCTGACCAATAAGCGTTCGCTATGGCGTAAAGCCAATGAAGCTTATATGGCGCTGATCATGGATGCTCGCTACAGCAAAGATCGTATTCTTGAGCTGTATCTGAATGAGGTTTATCTGGGGCAGGCGGGTGACGATCAGATCCGTGGCTTCCCGCTGGCCAGCCTTTACTACTTTGGTCGCCCGGTGGATGAGCTGAGTCTTGATCAGCAGGCGTTGTTGGTCGGGATGGTGAAAGGAGCGTCGCTGTATAACCCATGGCGCAATCCAAGACTGGCGCTGGAACGGCGTAATCTGGTGCTGCGCCTGTTGCAGCAGCAGAAAGTGATTGACCAGGAACTGTACGATATGCTCAGCGCCCGTCCACTTGGCGTGCAGCCGAAGGGCGGGGTGATTACGCCTCAGCCAGCGTTTATGCAGATGGTGCGTAATGAACTGCAGGCGAAGTTGGGCGACAAGGTCAAAGACTTGTCAGGGGTGAAAATTTTCACCACTCTGGATCCCGTTTCCCAGGATGCGGCGGAAAAAGCGGTTTCAGAAGGGGTTCCGGTTTTACGTAAACAACGCGGTCTGAACGATCTGGAAACGGCCATGGTGATCGTAGATCGCTTTAGTGGTGAAGTTCGGGCCATGGTGGGCGGGGCTGACCCGCAATTTGCCGGGTATAACCGTGCATTGCAGGCTCGTCGTTCCATCGGTTCGCTGGCTAAGCCGGCGACGTATCTGACCGCCCTGAGCCAGCCGGATAAATACCGTCTGAATACATGGATTGCCGATAATCCGATTGCGCTGAAACAGCCGAACGGGCAGATCTGGACACCGCAAAACGATGATCATCGCTTCAGTGGTCAGGTGATGTTGGTGGATGCGCTGGCGCATTCGATGAACGTGCCGACAGTCAATCTTGGTATGGCGTTGGGGCTGCCGCAGGTTGTGGATACCTGGCTCAAACTGGGTGCGCCGAAGGAACAGTTGCAGCCGGTACCTTCGATGCTGCTGGGCGCGCTTAATCTCACCCCTATTGAAGTGGCACAGGCATTCCAGACCATTGCCAGCGGTGGGAATCGCGCCCCGTTATCAGCGTTGCGTTCGGTCATTGCTGAAGATGGTACCGTGCTGTATCAGAGTTTTCCCCAGGCTGAGCGTGCTGTGCCGGCTCAGGCCGCTTATCTGACGCTGTATGCGATGCAACAGGTGGCCGTGGAGGGGACGGCTCATGCCCTGGGCGCGCGTTATCCGCAAGTGCATCTGGCCGCCAAAACCGGCACCACCAACAACCAGATCGACAGTTGGTTTGCTGGCGTGGATGGTAAAGAAGTGGCGATTACCTGGATTGGTCGGGATAACAACCAGTCGACCAAACTGTATGGTGCCAGTGGCGCGATGCAGATCTATCGCCGCTATCTGGATAATCAGGCGCCGATGCCGTTGCTGCTAACGCCACCGGAAGATATCGCGCCGATGAGCGTAGATTCAGCCGGTAACTTTGTCTGCGGGACGGGGAGCAGCAGCTGGCGCACGTTGCCGGTGTGGACTACTGATGCTAACGCCTTGTGTCAGCAGTTACAGCAAGTTCAGCAGCAGCAACAGCAACCCGATGAGCAAAAAGACAGTAACGGTGTGCCCGGTTGGATCAAAAATATGTTTAGTCACTAACTGACACCACAAAAAAGCCGGTTGATGAATGCGCCGGCTTTTTTTTGCCCGTGATTTCGGGGGATGTCAGATGAAACTGTAACAAAAACGCCGCCCAACGTAGCCGCATTATTTTCCTTACTAAATATCAGGTTATTCCGTTATCAACCAGGCGTAAGACCGTGGATTTTTTCTTGCCGCGGTTCTGGTCATTCGCATATTATTCAATCATTATAATAATTATTCTCGTTTTCATTATTATCTAAAAACTTTTATCCAGAGAAATGCTAAATGACTACTTTAGCTTTGCACCGCTTTTCGTTACCAGTGAATACTTCTGTTCGTCGACTGACTCTTCTTGTGGTGATGGCTGCTTCTTCCAGCGTCTTTGCCGCTGATGAAGGCACCCTTATCGTAACAGCCAGCGATACGGCCACGCCGCAGGAAAGTGCCTGGGGACCTGCGCCCACTATTGCGGCTAAACACAGCGCCACCGGGACGAAGACCGATACCCCGATAGAGAAGAATCCGCAGTCGGTCTCTGTTGTGACGCGTGAAGAGATGGAACTGCATAATGTGGATAGCGTGAAAAGCGCGTTCAATTATACGCCTGGCGTTTTCTCCGGTAACCGTGGCAGCTCCGGGGTTATTGATGCGCTTTCCATCCGTGGTTTTAGTGAAACCAATACCAACCAGTATCTTGATGGTTTGAAATTACAGGGAGATAACTACTCTGAATTTGCCATCGACCCTTATTTCCTTGAGCGGGCAGAACTGATCCGTGGGCCGGTATCGGTGCTGTATGGCAAAAGCAATCCGGGCGGCGTGGTTTCGCTGGTGAGTAAGCGCCCCACCACGGAAACGTTGCGTGAGGTGCAATTCCAGATGGGAACGGACAACCTGTTCTCCACCGGTTTTGACTTTAGCGGTGCGCTGGATGATGCCGGCGTTTATTCGTATCGTCTGACGGGGCTGGCCCGCAGTCAGGACGCGCAACAGGATATGCAAAAGGAAAAACGTTACACCATCGCGCCTTCATTTAGCTGGCAGCCCGATGCGCATACCAACTTCACCTTATTGACTTATTTCCAGAACGAGCCGGAAACCGGCTATTACGGCTGGTTGCCACGGCAGGGAACCGTGGTGCCGATCATTGATGCGAATGGCCAACAACACAAACTGCCGACTGACTTCGATGAAGGTGAAGCCAGCAACAAGATTTCCCGTAATACTAAAATGGTCGGCTACACGTTCTCGCACGATTTTAATGATACCTGGACGGTGCGCCAGAACCTGCGTTATGCCGATCTGCGTACCGATTATCGCAGCATCTATGGCAGTACATTTGATGATGTCAATAATTCGATAATCCGTGGCGTGGCGTTGTCGGATGAAAAGCTTACTCAGTTCGCGGTGGATAATCAGCTTCAGGCTAAATTTACGACTGGCGCGGTGGACCACACCTTGTTGTTGGGGGGAGATTATCAACGTACCCGTAACGATATCGATAGTAATTTTGGCACTGCGTCACCATTAAACGCGCTTAATCCACAGTATGGCGATGACAGCTATACCCTGAATTATCCGTATAACTATCTGAATAAACAGGAACAAACTGGGCTGTATACCCAGGATCAACTGGAATGGGACCGTTGGGTGATGACCCTTGGCGCCCGCTATGATTATGCGATGACATCAGCCCTTCAGCGTGGGGCTGACAGCTTGACGAAAAACCATGATCAGGCGTTTACCTGGCGTGGGGGGCTCAATTATGTCTTCGATAATGGCGTGGCGCCTTACTTCAGTTACAGCGAATCCTTTATCCCGACCTCAGGAACCACGAAAGAGGGTAAGCCTTTCGACCCTTCCCGTGCTAAGCAGTATGAAGCGGGGGTGAAGTATGTACCGAAAGACCGGCCCATCGTGATTACCGGGGCGGTTTATCAGTTGACCAAAACCAAAAATCTCACCGCTGATCCTGACGATTTGTTATACAGCATTCAGAGTGGTGAAATTCGCTCACGTGGGGTGGAGCTGGAAGCGAAAGCGGCGGTCACCGCTAACATCAACGTGACCGCGGCGTATACTTACACCGATGCGGAATATACTCACGATACCCAGCTTGAAGGCAGGACGCCGGTACAGGTGCCTAAAAACATGGCGTCGTTGTGGGCGGATTACACCTTCCACGAATCCGCGTTGTCCGGTCTGACCGTGGGCGCGGGGGTGCGCTATGTCGGCGACAGCAAAGGACTGTACAGTAGTTATGACAAGGCCAATGTTAACCAGAACTTTGATGTGGCGGGCTATACCACTGTTGATGCACTGGTTAGATATGATCTGGGCCGTTTGGGCCTGCCTGGCTCGTCAGTGGGGGTGAATGTCACCAACCTCTTCAATCGTGACTACGTCGCCAGTTGCTACCGTGAGTATGCTTGCTATTGGGGCGCTGAGCGTCAGGTGGTGGGTACGGCTACCTTCCGTTTTTAATTGTTAAACCGGGCGCGGTTCGCCGTGCCCGCTAATCAGAAGACCGCGATGCATCTTCCTCACACCACCGCAAGCACCTTCTCGCTTGAACAGGCGGGTTTTACTGTTCCCGGCAGAACCCTGCTGCAACCGTTGTCACTGATTTTCCCGGCGGCTAAAGTCTGTGGATTGATTGGCCATAATGGCTCCGGTAAATCCACTCTACTGAAGATGCTGGGCAGGCACCATGCCGCAAGCTGTGGTCAGGTATTGTTGAATGGCACTCCCGTTGCGACGTGGTCGGGTAAACACTTTGCCCGTGAGGTGGCTTACCTGCCACAGCAATTGCCGCCAGCGGAAGGGATGACGGTACGCGAACTGGTATCGATGGGGCGTTATCCCTGGCATGGAGCGCTGGGACGCTTTGGCGCGAAAGACCGTCAGCGTGTTGAAGAAGCCATAACTCTCGTTGGTTTAACGTCGTTTGCCGGGCGCCTGGTGGACAGCCTCTCCGGCGGAGAGCGCCAGCGGGCGTGGATCGCCATGCTGGTGACGCAAAACAGCCGTTGCCTGCTGCTTGATGAGCCGACTTCCGCACTGGATATCGCCCATCAGGTCGAGGTACTGGCGCTGATCCAGCGTCTCAGCCGTGAACGCGGCCTGACGGTGATTGCGGTCTTACATGATATCAATATGGCGGCCCGTTACTGCGACCATCTGGTGGCGTTGCGTCATGGCGAGCTGATTGCTCAGGGCGATGCAGGAGAGATTATGCAACCTGAGGTGCTGAACCGTATCTATGGTATTCCCATGGGGATTTTGCCTCACCCTGACGGCGGCATGCCGGTGAGTTTTGTTTATTGACGGATGGGGTTTGTCATGCCGGATTATCTCCGCCGCCGCCTGTTAATGGCGCTGGCTGTTTCTCCACTGTTGCCTGTACTGCGTGCACAGGCGTCCCCGTCAGTCGATCTTTCGCGCATCATCGCGCTGGAATGGTTGCCAACCGAGCTGATGATGGCGCTGGGGGTGATGCCAATGGGCGTTGCTGAGATCTATCAATATAAACGTTGGGTGGGGGAACCCTCATTGCCGGCTACCACGGTGGATGTGGGGTTACGCACTGAACCTAATCTGGAACTGATTAGCCAGATGAAGCCCTCGCTGCTGCTCTATTCTTCCGGCTATGGCCCGGCGCAAGAGAAGCTCGCGCGCATTGCGCCGGGTATGGGATTCGCCTTCAGCGATGCCAGCGGCAAGCCACTGACCATGGCGCGTCATTCTCTGATACAACTGGCGAAGCGGCTTGACCGGCTGCCACAGGCACAGCAGCACCTGGCCGATTTTGACGCTTTTATCGCTGCTGCCAGGGGACGGATCGCGCAGCGCGTGAAACGGCCGCTGTTGCTGATGTCGATCCTCGATCCGCGTCATGTGCTGGTGTTTGGCAAAGGCAGCCTGTTCCTTGAGGTGATGGATGCGCTGGGGATTGCTAACGCCTGGCAGGGAGAAACCAACTTCTGGGGCAGTGCGGTCATGGGGATTGAGCGTCTGGCCGCGATGCAGGATGTGGATGCCATCTGTTTTGAGCACGGCAATGAGACGCTGGTACAGCAGGTGGCTTCCACGCCGCTTTGGCGTGCGATGCCTTTTGTGCGACAGCAGCGTTTCCGGCGTGTGCCGCCAGTGTGGTTCTATGGTGGGACGCTATCGGCGATGCGCTTCTGCCGTGAGCTGGATAATGTGCTGGGGGCGGTATGAGGAGCGCATATGGTTTTCCTGTCGTGCTGCTGGCGCTGTCGTTACTGTTGGCGTCTGGCTTGACATTTTATAATTTCAGCCAGCAGTTGCCGCCCGCGCAATGGTTCAGTGCTCTCCGTACCGCTAATCCAGACAATATCGCCCAGATGGTGTTCCATTACAGTTTGATGCCTCGTCTGGTGTTATCACTGCTGATCGGCGCCGGACTGGGGATGGTGGGGGTGTTGTTCCAGCAGGCGCTACGTAATCCGCTGGCGGAACCGTCCACGTTGGGGGTGGCTAGCGGGGCGCAGCTTGGGCTGACGATTGCCACCTTATGGGGATTGCCGGGCGGGCTGTTGACGCAGCAACTGGCAGCGATGGGGGGCGCGATCATTGTTGGACTGGCCGTATTTGGCATCGCCTGGGGAAAGCGACTTTCTCCGGTCACGCTGATCCTCGCCGGACTGGTGATGGCATTGTATTGTGGCGCGGTTAATCAGCTCATCGGGCTGTTTAACCATGAGAGTCTGCAGAATATCTTTTTGTGGAGCACCGGCTCGTTGAACCAGATGGACTGGAGTCATGTCAGTTTTATCTGGCCGAAACTGCTGACCGGTCTGTTGCTTTCGCTGATGCTGCTGCGGCCGATGACGCTGATGGGGCTGGATGATGGTGTGGCGAAAAACCTGGGACTGGCGCTGGCGCTGGCTCGTCTGGCGGTGCTGATCCTTGCGATTGTACTCAGTGCGCAGTTGGTGAATGCTGCCGGGATCATCGGATTTATCGGTCTGTTTGCGCCGTTGCTGGCGAAAATGCTTGGTGCGCGTCGGTTGCTGAGTCGACTGCTATTGGCGCCGTTGATTGGCATGTTGCTGCTGTGGCTGGCCGATCAAAGCGTAATCTGGCTGGCTGCCCACTGGCGGGAGGTTCCGACCGGGACGGCGACGGCGATCATGGGGTCGCCCCTGTTGCTGTGGCTGTTGCCGCGACTGAAAACCGCTGCGGCGATGCCGGCGATGAATCAGGGCGATAACATCCCGGTTGAGCGCCAGCATTTGTTGATATGGGGCGGGTTGGGGAGCGTGATATTACTGATCCTCGCCATGATCGCGTTGAGTTTGGGGCGTGATGCGCATGGCTGGCAGTGGGCGAGCGGCGAACTTTGGCGACAATTATTGCCGTGGCGTATGCCCCGGCTGGCGGCGGCAGTGGGATGTGGGCTAATGCTGGGGACGGCGGGGTGTATTGTTCAGCGCCTGACCGGCAACCCAATGGCCAGCCCGGAAGTCCTGGGGATCAGCTCTGGTGCGGCTGTTGGCGTGGTAGTGATGTTGTTCCTTGTACCGGGCGATGCCTTCGGCTGGTTGTTGCCCGCAGGCAGCCTGGGGGCGGCGGTAACCCTGCTGATTATCACCTTTGTTGCCGGGCGCAGCGGTTTTTCTCCGGAGCGTATGCTGTTGGCAGGGGTAGCGCTGAGCACTGCTTTTGCTACGTTGCTGCTGTTACTGCTGGCCAGTGGCGATCCGCGCATGGCGACCCTGATGACATGGCTCGCGGGTTCGACTTACCCCGTGGATGCCGCGCAGGCCTGGCGTACCGTGATCGTCGCCGTGGTGCTGTTGGCATTGACACCCTGCTGTCGTCGCTGGCTGGCCCTGTTACCATTAGGGGGGGAGACAGCGCGTTCGCTTGGATTGTCGCTGACGTTTTCCCGCCTGGCGCTGTTGTTGTTGGCGTCCGCGCTCACCGCGGCTGCGACTCTGACTATTGGGCCGCTGAGTTTCATTGGGCTGATGGCGCCGCATATCGCCAGAATGCTGGGTTTCCGGCGCGCACTCCCGCAATGGGTGATGGCGGCATTATTGGGCGGCGGTTTGATGGCGATAGCCGACTGGTGTGGTCGGATGGTGGCGTTTCCGCAACAGATTCCGACTGGGTTGCTGGCGAGCTTTATTGGCGCGCCGTACTTTGTGTATTTACTGCGTAAGGGATAAGTGGCAGGCGATACCGCCATAGTAAAAGGTATAAAACATCTCCTGATCCTGCTGCTGTCTGGCTCGCGCCAGACAGGTCATGGATGGAGGATGCGTTTATCGCGCTCAATGTCCGCCGAATCGCATTTTATGGGCCTGACTCGGTTATCCCGCCAACGTAGCAAAGCAGCGACGTGCCGCATCGATGGTACGCTGGATATCTTGCTGACTGTGCGCCAGCGACATAAAGCCCGCTTCAAACGCCGAAGGGGCCAGATAAACGCCAGCGTCCAGCATCAGATGGAAGAACCGCTTAAAGCGTTCAGTGTCACAGTGCGTCACATCCTTGTAGCAGGTCACGGTTGGCGCATCGGTAAAGAACAGGCCGAACATGCCACCAACGTGGTTCACTACCAGAGGAATACCTTCTTCTTGCGCGGCGGCCAACAGGCCATCAGCTAACTGAGTGGTCAGTTCGGTCAGCGTGGTATGGGTGCCCGGTTTGGCGATTTCGCTCAGGCAGGCAAATCCGGCGGCCATGGCAACCGGGTTGCCCGACAGCGTACCCGCCTGATAGACCGGACCGGTTGGCGCCAGGGCTGCCATGATTTCCCGACGGCCGCCAAACGCGCCAACCGGCATTCCGCCGCCGATGATTTTGCCCAGACAGGTCAAGTCCGGCACGACGTGATAGTAATCCTGCGCGCCCGCCAATGCGACGCGGAAACCAGTCATGACTTCATCGATTATCAACAACGCCCCAAACTCATCGCACAATGCCCGCAAACCTGGTAGGAAATTGGGTTGCGGAGGGATGCAGTTCATATTGCCCGCCACCGGTTCAACGATGATACAGGCAATGTCATGTGGATACTGCTCAAAGGCCGCGCGCACTGAATCCAGATCGTTATAGGTGCAGGTCAGGGTATGCTGCGCAAAATCGGCCGGTACCCCCGGAGAGTTGGGCTGACCGAGGGTGAGGGCGCCAGAACCGGCTTTTACCAGCAGGCAGTCAGCATGACCATGGTAACAACCTTCGAATTTGATGATTTTGTCACGATGCGTAAAGCCGCGCGCCAGTCGGATAGCGCTCATGGTAGCTTCGGTACCGGAGTTAACCATGCGCACCATATCCATAGTTGGCACCAGTTCGGTCACCAACTGGGCCATTTTCACTTCAATCTCGGTTGGCGCACCGAAACTCAAACCGCGTTCTGCTGCTTCAATCACCGCATTGCGGATGGCCGGGTGATTATGGCCCAGTACCATCGGTCCCCAGGAACCGACGTAATCGATATACGCTTTGCCGTCGGCGTCATACAAATAAGCGCCGTCGGCGCGTTCGATAAAGAGCGGTACCCCGCCAACGCCGGTAAAGGCGCGCACCGGCGAATTTACGCCACCGGGAATTAGTTGTTGTGCCTGAGCATACAGGTTTTCAGACTTACTCATGGTTCCGCTCCTGGGGATGCATTAAGAAAACTCCGCCATTCTAAGGGAACATTCATTCGGGTTAAAAGGCCCGTGGCGCTTTTGACACGAAAGGAGAACATTTTCCTGCGAGACATCTGTGTTCAACCGGGTAAAATGTGGGCTCTCCTGGACTAAAATATCATGGAATATGATTGAGCCAACTTCTTCTACCGATGCGTTAAACGTGGCTCCCGCACCACGCAATGATTTCCTCCGCTTGTTGTTACGGCGTGATAAAACCCCGGTCATGGTGCTGATCATGGCCGGTATTGTCGGTATCCTGGCCGGGCTGGTTGGTGTGGGATTTGAAAAAGCGGTTAACGCGGTCAACGCTTATCGATTGACCATACTGGCAACGGTTGAAAACCACTGGCTGCTACTTTTTCCTCTGGCTTTTATTCTTTCCGCATTGCTGGCGGTTATCGGCTATTACCTCGTCCAGCGTTTTGCTCCTGAGGCATCCGGTTCCGGTATTCCAGAGATTGAAGGTGCGCTGGAGGAACTAAGACCGGTACGTTGGTGGCGGCTGATCCCGGTGAAATTTATCGGTGGCATGGGGACGCTGGGGGCCGGTATGGTGCTGGGACGAGAAGGGCCCACGGTGCAACTGGGGGGTAACATTGGCCGGATGGTGTTGGATATTTTCCGCATGAAAAGTACTGAAGCGCGTCATTCACTGCTGGCGACTGGCGCGGCGGCGGGTTTGTCTGCCGCTTTCAACGCGCCGCTAGCCGGGATTCTGTTTATTATTGAAGAGATGCGTTTTCAGTTTCGCTACAGTCTGATCTCGATTAAGGCGGTATTTATCGGCGTCATTATGTCGAGTATCGTTTTTCGCCTTTTTAATGGCGAGCATGCGGTCATTGCGGTCGGTAAACTGGGCGAATCCCCGGTCAATACCCTGTGGCTATATCTGCTGCTGGGGATGGTCGTGGGTGTCGTGGGCGTGGCGTTCAATGTACTGATATTCAAAACACAGGATATGTTCCAGCGCATGCATGGTGGCAATTTGCGTAATCTACTGATTATCGGCGCACTTCTGGGCGGTGTTTGCGGTGTGCTGGGCCTGATTGAACCTGAGTCGACGGGGGGCGGATTTACTTTGATCCCGATTGCCGTGGCAGGAAATTACACCATTGGTATGTTGTTGTTTATTTTTATTGCCCGGATGGTGACCACCTTGCTGTGCTTTGGTTCGGGGGCGCCGGGCGGCATTTTCGCCCCGATGTTGGCGCTGGGAACTTTGTTGGGGACCGCGTTTGGCATGGCCAGCGCTTCGCTGTTTCCGGCATACCACCTTGAGGCCGGAACTTTCGCCATTGCCGGAATGGGCGCGCTGTTCGCCGCTTCAGTCCGGGCGCCGTTGACCGGAATTGTGCTGGTTTTGGAAATGACCGACAACTATCAACTTATTTTACCGATGATTATCACCTGCCTTGGCGCAACATTACTGGCGCAATGCCTGGGCGGTAAGCCATTATACTCTGCGTTGTTGGCTCGTTTGCTGGCGAAACAACAACAGGTGGATGAGGCAGCAGCACAGCAAGCTACCTATCCCCGAGCTTGAATTATTTAAGGTATAAGTAAGATAATGATCCTGATAATGGTCGAAATATGACCGGTCAGGCAACTGCCTGTATGCATACTGGAGTGTTAAATGAGTGACGATATAGCTCTGCCCCTGCAATTTACTGAAGCAGCGGCCAGTAAAGTCAAAAGCCTGATTTCGGAAGAAGATAATCCGGATCTGAAACTGCGCGTCTATATCACCGGTGGTGGCTGTAGTGGCTTCCAGTATGGCTTTACTTTTGATGATAAAGTCAACGATGGTGATATGACCATTGAGAAATCTGGCGTGGCATTGGTGGTAGACCCGATGAGCCTGCAGTATCTGGTGGGAGGGTCGGTTGATTATACCGAAGGGTTGGAAGGTTCACGTTTTGTGGTGACCAATCCGAATGCTAAAACCACGTGTGGCTGTGGTTCTTCCTTCAGTATCTGATAAAACCCCGGCGTTTTCGCCGCCGGGGATGTTACTGCAGCCCGCAACCTATCCACAGCACTAAAAGGCGGCGTTAAACGTGGGTCAGGTGGGCCAGCAGCGTTTCAACCAACAGTGAAGATTGCTTAGCGGCGACGCTGAGGAATTCTTCAAAGCTCAGATGAGATTGCTGGTCGGCCACGTCAGAAATAGCGCGGACGACCACGAAGGGGATGGCAAACTGATGGCAGACATGGGCAATCGCCGTGGCTTCCATTTCTACCGCGACCGCCTGTGGAAAGGTGGAGCGGATACGGGCCAGTGGTTCCGCACCGTTGATAAAGGCATCGCCACTGACCACCAGGCCGCGCACGGCATGCTGGCCGAGCTGTTTGATGCAGCTTTCAGCTGCGGCAATGAGCCGCTCATCGGCGGCAAAGGCCGCAGGGCAGCCCGCCATCTGGCCGGGTTCGTAACCGAAAGCGGTCACGTCGGCGTCGTGGTAACGCACCTGGTCAGAGACCACGATATCCCCCACGTTTAGCGTCGGAGCCAGCCCCCCAGCGGAACCGGTGTTAATAATAATGTCAGGTTTGCATATCTGTAGCAGCAGTGTGGTACCCATGGCGGCAGAGACTTTACCGATTCCCGATTTTAGCAGGGCAATATCCACACCATTTAGAGTCCCGGTATAAATTTCACAGCCTGCCAGCGCTATTGTCTGACGGTTTTCAATTTTGTCACGTAGCAGGGTCACTTCCTGCTCCATTGCACCAATAATGCCTGCTTTCATAGGGATACTCGCTAATGTTGTAGTATAACTCGTCACATATGATGCATAGTTTATCATGATTAAACTCACCGAAGCAGTCAGTGTTCCAGGGGACAACTATGTCAGCGATTGATTTCAGGACGAAGTTTAGTTTTGAGAGACCCTTTAATAACCACCAGGTGCCAGAGGGTGAATATCTCATTACCCGCCATTTTGAAAGTGACCGGGGCAGGATCATTAACTCTGCGGCGATCCGGCGTCTGCAACAGAAAACGCAGGTTTTCCCGCTGGAGAGAAATGCCGCGGTCCGATCCCGTCTGACACACTCTCTGGAAGTACAGCAAACGGGCCGCTACATCGCCAAGGAAATTATCCAACAGTTGAGAGAGCAGCCAGGTGGCCTGGAACAATATGGCCTCAATGATTTCACTGGCGCGTTTGAAAGCCTGGTGGAAATGTCCTGTCTTTTACATGATGTGGGTAATCCGCCATTTGGCCATTTTGGTGAGGCGGCAATTAATGACTGGTTTAATGTGAACCTGCCGGATTTGTTGATTGAACCGACCGAGGCGGGTGTGGAAAATAATCAGCAGAGCGAAAAGTTTCTCGCGATGAATGCGAAACTTCGCCAGGATCTTTGCCATTTTGAAGGCAACGCCCAGGCTATCCGCCTGGTACATACACTTTTGCAACTCAATCTGTCTTACGTTCAGGTCGCCTGTATTTTGAAATATACTGCCCCCGCCTGGTATCAGGGAGAAAAACCTGAGCAGTTCAAGACGCTGATGAAAAAGCCAGGCTATTACCTGTCAGAGGAAAAATACGTTTCGGAGCTGCTACGGGCAACGGCAACGAAACAATATCACCGGTTCCCGCTGACATATATTATGGAGGCAGCGGATGATATTTCCTACTGTATTGCCGACCTTGATGATGCAGTGGAAAAAGCAATCTTCAGTGTTGATCAATTGTATGGCTATTTACAAGACGAGTGGACATCTTTGAAAAAGAACAGAAAAGTCAATTCAGATGATCTGTTTGTAAAGATAGTGGAGTTTGCTTACAGTGAGGCACAAAGCAAAGAGCGTTATCGCAGTCGCAGCGATACCTTTTTTATGAAGCTGCGGGTTCGTGTTCAGTCCCTGATGGTGGGACATGCGGTTAAACGTTTTATTGATAACATTGATGCTATTTATCAGGGTAGTTTTAATCATTCATTATTGGAAGATGAAGGTGATGAAAGTCAATTATTAGCATTATTTAAGTCTGTCGCCAGAAAGCACGTGTTTAATCATGCTGAAGTAGAGCAGCTTGAATTACAGGGATATCGGGTTATTAAAGGTCTTCTGGATATATACCAGCCGCTACTGGCCATGTCTTATACTGACTTTAACATTCTGATAGATGACGGTTTTCATAAGCATTACCCAATAGAAACACGTCTATTTCATAAATTATCTGGAAAACATCGCAAAGCGTATTCTGTGCATATGCGCAACTTGAAAATAGAGTATCGCTTTGAACGTTTATTGTGGGAGCGTTATTATCGTGCTCGTCTGCTGCAAGATTATGTCAGCGGCATGACGGACTTGTATGCGTGGGACGAGTATCGTCGTTTGATGGCGGTTGAATAATGTCACTGGAAGGCTAAGTTTTGTAAAGATGCAGAATAAATTTTTACTTTTAGTAGAAGCTTACTCATGAACTTAGCGTTAAAAATTAACTCTTACCATCAGACCACGACCACAGAAATGGTTGCATAATTGGACGTAATTTAGAGAAACTGACACATGAAAAAAACACTTTTAGCTAGCGCGTTGGTTCTGGGCCTGGGAATGGCGATGGGCCCGTATACTGCCTCTGCAGCAGAAACTGCTTCTTCCTCCAGCTCACAATTGCCAAGTCTGGCGCCGATGTTAGAAAAAGTGATGCCTTCAGTGGTGAGTATTAATGTAGAAGGAAGCACAACCGTCCGCACACCGCGGTTACCGCAGCAGTTCCAGCAGTTCTTTGGTAATAACTCGCCGTTCTGCCAGGACGGTTCGCCTTTCCAGGGATCGCCAATGTGTCAAGGGGGCGGTGATCAGGGACAAGGTGGAACCGATACTCAGCAGGAAAAATTCCGTGCGCTGGGGTCTGGCGTAGTGATTAATGCCGCTAAAGGCTATGTCGTTACTAATAATCATGTGGTCGAAAATGCGACCAAAATCCAGGTACAGCTGAGTGATGGCCGTAAATATGACGCGAAAGTGATCGGTAAAGATCCGCGTTCGGATATTGCGCTGATCCAACTGAAAGATGCAAAAAATCTGACCGAGATTAAAATCGCTGACTCAGACGATCTGCGCGTTGGCGACTACACTGTAGCCATTGGTAACCCTTACGGCCTGGGCGAAACGGTGACTTCCGGTATCGTCTCGGCACTGGGACGTAGTGGTCTGAACGTCGAAAATTACGAAAACTTTATCCAGACTGATGCCGCCATCAACCGGGGTAACTCGGGCGGCGCGTTGGTGAACCTGAATGGTGAACTGATCGGTATTAACACCGCGATCCTCGCGCCAGACGGCGGAAACATTGGGATTGGCTTTGCTATCCCAAGTAACATGGTCAAAAACCTGACCGCGCAGATGGTTGAATATGGTCAGGTGAAACGCGGCGAGCTGGGGATCATGGGAACCGAGCTGAACTCCGAGTTGGCTAAAGCGATGAAAGTTGATGCTCAGCGCGGAGCCTTCGTCAGTCAGGTGCTGCCAAATTCTTCCGCGGCGAAAGCGGGGATTAAAGCGGGTGACGTGGTGACCTCCATCAACGGCAAACCTGTTTCCAGTTTTGCTGCGCTGCGTGCCCAGGTGGGGTCGTTGCCAGTGGGAACCAAAATGACGTTGGGCCTGATCCGTGACGGTAAAAACATCACGGTAAATGTTGAGTTGCAGCAAAGCACCCAAACCAAAGTTGATTCCGGCAATATCTATACGGGTATCGAAGGGGCTGATCTTAGCAATTATGACGCGAAAGGCATCAAGGGCGTGAAAGTCGACAGCGTGAAAGCGGGTTCAGCAGCGGATCGTATTGGATTGAAGAAAGGCGATATCATCCTTGGCGTTAACCAGCAGGCGGTCACTAACCTGGGTGAACTGCGTAAGGTTCTTGATGCTAAACCTTCGGTGCTGGCGCTGAACATTCAACGTGGTGATGCCACCATCTACCTGTTGATGCAGTAACCGTGGTTGAAATGGGGGGCCAGGGATAACTCTAACCGCCCATTAACACACATCAAACTGAAGGGGTTGGCCGTTAAAGGCTGGCCCCTTTTTTATTTCGCTGAAAAGTTGTTGTGACGATGAATTCTCCTGAAATTTTTACATCATAGATCACGATTAGTGCATATGAACAATGTGCTCGCAGGGTCCTGCGAGTATGCTGAAAAAATGATGCTTTTCAGGAGTCATGAATGGCCACTTATCATCTGGATGCTCGCCTGGCGCAGGAAATTGTTGCCCGCACAATGAAAATTATTGACAGCAATGTCAATGTGATGGATGCGCGTGGCCGGATTATCGGCAGTGGTGATAGCGAGCGAATTGGTGAAATGCACGAAGGGGCGCTGCTGGCGCTGTCGCAGGCACGGGTGGTAGACATCGACGACGCGGTAGCGAAACATCTGCACGGTGTGCGGCCAGGGGTCAATCTGCCGATGCGTATCGATGGGGAAATTGTCGGCGTCATTGGTCTGACTGGGGAACCGGAAACGTTGCACCACTATGGCGAGCTGGTTTGTATGACGGCGGAAATGATGCTGGAACAGGCCAGATTGCTGCATATGCTGGCGCAGGATAGCCGTCTGCGTGAAGAACTGGTACTTAACTTGATCCGCAGTGATACGCTTTCACCCGCATTGATGGAATGGGCGCAACGTTTAGGTATTGATCTGGAACTGCCGCGAGTGGTCGCGGTGGTGGAAGTCGATAGCGGCCAACTGGAAGTGGATAGCGCCATGTCGGAGTTACAGCAGTTACAGACGATGCTGATCACACCGGAGCGGGACAACTTGATAGCCATTGTCTCGTTGACCGAGATGGTGGTACTGAAACCGGCCTTTAACACTCACGGTCGTTTCGATGCGGAAGATCATCGCAAGCGGGTGGAGTTGTTGCTGTCGCGGATGAAGGAACGGGGACACTTACGCATGAGGATTGCGTTGGGTAACTTTTTTACCGGGCCGGGCAGTATCGCACGCTCTTATCGCACAGCGCATACCACGATGGTGGTGGGTAAACAGCGGATGCCAGAGCAACGCAGTTACTTTTACCAGGACCTGGTGCTACCGGTGCTGCTGGACAGTTTGCGTGGAGGGTGGCAGGCCAATGAACTTTCACGACCACTGGCAAAACTGAAGTCGATGGACAGCAATGGCTTGCTGAAGCGCACGCTGATTTCATGGTTCAGTCATAATGTACAACCTTCGGCCACGGCAAAAGCGCTCTATATCCATCGTAATACCCTTGAATACCGGCTAAACCGCATTTCGGAACTGACAGGACTTAATTTGAGTCATTTCGATGACCGATTGCTACTGTATGTGGCGTTGCAACTGGATGAACAACCGTAATAACCCGCTCTTCCTCCTGGCGACAAATACGTTGGCTGAACCAATTTATACGCCAGTCGCTTACCTGAGTAAGCTCCTGGAATGTTTGCTAAGCGTATGATTATCGCCCGTTGGGAACTAGTGTCGATGCGGTTCAAAACGCCTGCGTTTTTGTCCTGCCAGGCGAATTATTGGAGGATATAAAGAGACTGGAAATAACGTGGGCGAATTGCCAACGGCATGGCGATTATCGCCCGTTGGTCAATTTTTCCAGATCGGCTTCAATTTCACTGATCTTATTGGATACCACGTTTTCCAGATGACGCAGATCTTCCAGAATTTTGCGTTTTAGATCGACTTCAAGCTGATCACGCAGGCAAATCTGGTCCAGCTCATCAATAACGTAACGCAGGTTCGGGCTGATTTCCTGAATTTCTTTATATCCCTGGCTGGCGTTATCAGCCACGACGGTTTTACGCTGGCGTGGGTATTTGAATTTCACGCTTTTGGCAAAAAACTCGCCTTTATCTTTGCGGAAGTAGATTTTCAGAATATCGTTATTGGCTTCCTGACGAAGACTGTAACGGTCAATATCATCAGGATTACTGATACCTAAACCTTTCAAGTTGTCATACATAGCTTTTATTCCTAAATGAAGTTAATGTCGTTCCGGCTGCGCGTGGTGAATACTGCGTTATGCAGTGCTCGCCATGTATGGACATCAAGCCCATTATGTTGGCTGCGCGCTTACGCCTGGTTTTCACTTAGCTCGCTCGTTGCGGACTCCTGCGCCAGATAAATGTAGTCGCAAAAGTAACTGCGCGGAGTACGTCAGGGAGAAATGGTTGTTGCAACGGCGCGAATTATCGCCTGATTATTGCGCAATAGCACCCGTTATTTTGTGTTGCGAAACAGGTTATCGTCCTGAAGAATGTAAAGAAAAGATTACGGGCCGCAGGAGGCGGCCCGAAAAGTGATTTAGTCGATGGTGCGCAGTAATTCGTTAATACCCACTTTACCGCGCGTTTTCGCGTCAACTTTCTTCACGATGACCGCGCAATACAAACTGTAGCGGCCGTCTTTAGAAGGCAGGTTGCCGGAAACGACCACAGAGCCAGCGGGTACCCGGCCATAATGGACTTCGCCTGTTTCGCGATCATAGATTTTGGTGCTCTGACCAATGTAGACGCCCATCGAAATCACCGCGCCTTCTTCTACGATAACCCCTTCAACAATTTCAGAACGAGCGCCAATGAAACAGTTATCTTCAATGATAGTCGGGTTAGCTTGCAGCGGCTCAAGCACGCCACCGATCCCGACACCGCCGGACAGGTGAACGTTTTTACCAATCTGTGCGCAGGAACCGACCGTGGCCCAGGTATCAACCATGGACCCTTCATCAACATAAGCGCCGATGTTGACGTAAGAAGGCATCAGTACGGTATTGCGGGCAATGAATGCGCCCTGACGAACGGCTGCGGGCGGCACGACGCGAAAACCTTCTTTTTTGAAGCGCGCATCATCGTAATCGGCGAATTTCATGGGAACTTTGTCATAAAAACGACTTTCAGCGCCGTCGATCACCTGATTGTCATTGAGACGAAAGGAGAGCAGCACGGCTTTTTTCAACCACTGATGAGTCACCCACTGGCCGTCGATCTTTTCAGCCACGCGCAGGGCACCGCTATCCAGCAGGCTGATAACCTGATTAACGGCTTCACGGGTTATTGTATCGGCATTGGCCGGGGTAATTTCGGCACGGCGCTCGAAGGCGTTCTCAATAACACTTTGTAATTGTTGCATTAATTCTGGTTTCCTGTGTCAAATCATGTTTCCAGGGGCATTCATGGCCCGCCTGTTTCTCGCAACGTTACCGGCGTCCTGGCCCCAGGAAAGCGTGGTAAAAATTAAACCTGGCGGAGTCACTCTTTATCGTTTGGATTAAGGGCGTCTGTCAACCGTTGTTGTAATACTTCACACAATTCCGGACTGAGTTCACGTCGTTCACTGTTGGCGAGAATAAACAAATCTTCCACCCGCTCGCCAATGGTGCTGATGCGTGCGCCGTGTAGCGACACGCCCAAATCGGCAAAGATTTCCCCCACCCGGGCCAGTAATCCCGGCTGATCCAGCGCGATTAACTCCATATACGTTCGCCGGTCAGTGTGGGTTGGCAGGAAGATAGTTTCGGTCTCGACGCTGAAATGCTTCAGGCGGGCTGACTGGCGGCGAGCCCTTGGCGGTTGCCAGCGAGTCTGAGCGATAGCCTGTTCCAGCGACTGGCGGGTAATCTCATGGCGGTCGGTGGCCAGTGGGCTGCCATCCGGTTCGAGCACGATAAAGGTATCCATCGCCATGCCGTCACGGCTGGTAAAGATCTGCGCATCATGCACGCTGAGGTTACGGCGGTCCAGCTCAGCCGCGACGGTGGCGAACAGATAGGGACGATCCGGACTCCAGATAAAAATTTCCGTGCCACCGCGAGTCGCTTGCGGACTGAGCAGCACCAACGGTTTGGTCAGGTCATGAGCCATCAGGTGGCGGGCATGCCACGCCAACTGATTCGGCGTATGGCGCAGGAAATAATCCGCGCGGCAGCGTCCCCAGATATCGTGTAGTGCCTGTTCGTCGATATTGTCCATCCGTAGCAGCGCCAACGCCTGCAGACGGTGATGACGGACACGTTCGCGCAGGTCAGGACTATTTTCCATACCACGACGTAACTGTTTCTCGGCGGCGAAGAACAACTCACGCAGCAGGCTCTGCTTCCAGCTATTCCACAGATTTTCATTGGTTGCGCAGATGTCCGCGACCGTCAGGCAAATCAGATAACGCAGGTGTGTTTCGTCCTGCATGACCTCGGCGAATTGCTGGATCTCTGCCGGGTCCTGAATATCACGCCGCTGCGCTGTTACCGACATCAACAAATGATGGCGTACCAGCCAGGCAACCAGTTGTGTCTCGTGGGAGTTCAGTCCGTGCAGCTCGGCAAATTCCAGCACATCCCTGGCGCCAAGAACGGAGTGGTCACCGCCACGCCCTTTGGCAATATCGTGGAACAGCGCGGCGATCAGTATTAGTTCAAGTTGTGGCAGCCTCGCCCAGATTCCCACGCAAAGCGGGTGGCGTGGACGGGTGGCTTCATCGGCAAAACTTTCGAGTTTTTGCAGCACGCGAATAGTGTGTTCATCCACGGTGTAGGCATGGAACAGATCAAATTGCATTTGTCCGACAATATTGCCCCACTGCGGCATATAGGCCCACAGTACGCTGTGGCGATGCATCGGTACCAGCGCCCGGCTGACCGCGCCCGGGTGGCGCAGAATAGCGAGGAACAGCTGGCGCGCTTCTGGAATGTGGCACAGTGGTTGCTGCAGATGACGTCGGGCATGACGCAACTGGCGTAATGTTGTTGAGTAGATCCCGGTAATGTTTGGTGTGCGAACCATGGCCCAGAACATGCGCATAATCGCTTCGGGCTGACGGGAAAACAAGCTTTCATCAATCAGATCAATAAGCGTACCGCGCAACTGGAACTCGTTATCGATAGCGCGAGGTTTCTCATCTTCGCCTAAGGCAAGGATCGCTTCATCAAACAGTTGCAACAGCATCTGATTCAGCTCGCTGACACGACCCGTCATGCGGTAGAAGTCCTTCATCATCCGCTCGACCGGTTCGTTGCCTTCTCCCTGATAATTCAGGCGCTGGGCGACGCTGAGCTGGCGATCAAACAGCAGACGATTGTCGTAGCGGGGCAGGGAAAGGTGCAGCGCGAAGCGAATACGCCAGAGGAAACTTTGGCACTCATTCAGCTCGTTGCGTTCGGCTTCGGTCAGGAAACCAAAGCCCACCATTTCATCCAGCGAGGTTGCGCCGAAATGGCGCCGGGCAACCCACAGCAAGGTGTGGATATCGCGCAGGCCCCCAGGGCTGCTTTTAATATCAGGCTCCAGGTTGTAACTGGTGCCGTGATAGCGCAGGTGGCGCTCCTGTTGCTCGGCGATTTTAGCCGCGAAGAAACGGTCGGAAGGCCAGAAGCTGTCGCTGAAGATGTTTTTCTGCAATTCGAGGAATAGCGCGACATCCCCGACCAGCAGGCGGGATTCAATCAGGTTAGTGGCGACGGTCAGGTCCGATAAGCCTTCAAGCAGACACTCTTCCAGCGTTCTCACGCTGTGGCCCACTTCCAGTTTCAGGTCCCACATCAGCGTCAGCAGTTCACTGGTGCGCTGGGCGTCTTGTCCGGAGAGCGGAGAGCGACTGAGGATCAACACATCAATATCGGAAAGCGGATGTAACTCGCCGCGGCCATAACCGCCCACAGCGACCAGTGCGATATTTTCCTGCTCCGGAAAACCATAAAAACGCCACAGGCGTCGCAGCAGACGATCAATAAACAGCGTTCGGGCTTCGACCAGTCTTTCAACTTGCTGACCCGCATCAAAGGCGTCGGCCAGTTGCTGCTGGAAACGCTCCAGATGCTGTTTCAGCCCCTCGCGTGTCAGTTCGCTGTCATTCCAGTTTGCGGGAGAGTCCGCCAGCCCGCAATTTTTCACCATATCACTCACGCCAGTGCTCCCGGCTTGTTCCGCCAGTAAAAATAGTTGGATAGTTCAGAGGACAATAGCGCCAGAATGAGGTTGAGATCAAAAAAAACCGGCGGAGACCGGTTTTTTCGCTACGAGCAGAAACTACATTGTATGCGTCAGGATAGCCGGGATAGTGTCATCTTTACGCAATGTCATAATTTCACAGCCGTTTTCCGTTACCACCAGTGTGTGCTCGTACTGAGCGGAAAGACTGCGATCTTTGGTTTTCACTGTCCAGCCGTCTTTCATACTGCGAATACGGTAATCTCCGGCATTGACCATCGGCTCAATGGTAAAGGCCATGCCCGCTTGCAGGACCACGCCACCGTCATCCGCATCATAATGCAGTACCTGGGGTTCTTCGTGGAAACCTTTACCGATACCATGTCCGCAGTATTCGCGTACCACGGAGAAATCCTGAGCTTCAACGAACTTCTGGATCTCACGGCCAATCGTCCGCAGACGAATACCGGGTTTCACTATGCGCAGGGCGAGATAGAGGCTCTCCTGCGTGACGCGGCACAGACGTTCGCCCTGGATGGTGGGTTTGCCGACCAGGTACATTTTGGAGGTATCGCCGTGGTAGCCATCTTTGATAACTGTCACGTCGATATTGACGATATCGCCATCCTTCAGGATTTTGTCATCACTGGGGATACCATGGCAGACCACTTCGTTGACTGAGATGCAGACCGATTTCGGGAAGCCGTGGTAGCCCAGGCTCGCCGAAATCGCTTTCTGGGTATTCACAATGTAATCGTGGCACAGACGGTCCAGCTCGCCGGTACTGATACCGGGCTTAACGTGTTCTTCAATCATTTCCAGTACTTCAGCCGCCAGGCGACCGGCGACACGCATTTTTTCGATTTCTTCAGGGGTTTTGATCGTAATAGCCATTCATTTTGTCCACAGCTGTCGATATTTTCGACAATAATAGAGGAAGTGCAGCAATGTTAGCAGCCCCCCTTGCCGCTGCCAATTGCAGTTTTTGGCAGAGGGGGAACGGTGAACAAACATTGGCTTCATCAGGCGCTTTGTGATATAAAGCGCGCCGACGATTCTCTGTGGGATATTTTGCAGAGAAACGCATAAATCTCATTATGTGTAAACAACACACATGTATCGACACCTACGCCGGGGTGCCTCAAACACTGCGCGAGCAGTTTGCGGGGTCGGTTGTAAGGGATACATGGAGGCTTAACCCCAATCATTCTATAGAGGTAATCATGGCAACTGTTTCCATGCGCGACATGCTCAAGGCTGGTGTACACTTTGGTCACCAGACCCGTTACTGGAATCCGAAAATGAAACCATTCATCTTCGGCGCTCGTAACAAAGTTCACATCATCAACCTTGAAAAAACCGTCCCTATGTTCAACGACGCGCTGGCTGAGCTGAACAAAATCGCTGCCCGTAAAGGTAAAATTCTGTTTGTTGGTACCAAGCGTGCTGCAAGCGAAGCGGTAAAAGAGTCTGCGCTGAGCTGTGATCAGTTTTTCGTTAACCACCGCTGGTTAGGTGGGATGCTGACCAACTGGAAAACGGTTCGTCAGTCCATCAAACGTCTGAAAGATCTGGAAACTCAGTCTCAGGACGGTACCTTCGATAAACTGACCAAAAAAGAAGCGCTGATGCGCAATCGTGAGCTGGCTAAGCTGGAAAACAGCCTTGGCGGGATCAAAGACATGGGCGGCCTGCCGGACGCACTGTTTGTGGTTGACGCTGACCACGAACATATCGCTATCAAAGAAGCTAACAACCTGGGCATCCCGGTGTTTGCTATCGTTGATACTAACTCTGATCCAGATGGCGTTGACTTTATTATTCCTGGTAATGATGACGCAATCCGTGCTATTAGCCTGTACCTGACCGCAGTGGCGACCACCGTACGTGAAGGTCGTTCTCAAGACCTGGCGCTGCAGGCAGAAGAAAGCTTCGCGGAAGCTGAGTAATAAGGACTGCTCTTTAGAGAGCCCTTATACCCTCATCCTTGATGCGGTAAGTATGTTGACTGCATACGTTTCCCCGGTCACTGACTTGAGTCATCCTGGGGATTGTGCGTCTGCCGCCTTATCGCAGCATTAAAGATGCTGGGTAGCAATCAGATTTAAAATCTGTAAGGGGCCTGACTGGCCCCTTTATTTTTTCGACTTTGCTTTGCCGTTGGTCACCACCGGCGGGGCGAAATTTTTCTCCCGATACCAGGCATTTGTCGTGTCGTCTGAAGGCGCTGCGGGCAGATGCGAGTTAACCGAGGATTAGAGAATGGCTGATATTACCGCTGCTCTGGTAAAAGAACTGCGCGAGCGCACTGGCGCTGGCATGATGGACTGTAAAAAAGCGCTGACCGAAGCCAATGGCGACATTGAGCTGGCAATCGAAAATATGCGTAAATCTGGCGCGATCAAAGCCGCTAAAAAAGCAGGCAACGTGGCGGCTGATGGCGTTATCAAAACCAAAATCGTTGGCAACTACGGCGTGATTCTGGAAGTTAACTGCCAGACTGATTTCGTGGCTAAAGATAGTGGTTTCCTGGCTTTTGCTGACAAAGTACTGGATACTGCGGCGGCTGGCAAAATCACTGATGTTGACGTACTGAAAGCGCAGTTCGAAGAAGAACGTGTGGCGCTGGTGGCTAAAATTGGTGAAAATATCAATATCCGTCGAGTCGCTGCGCTGGAAGGCGATGTGCTGGGAACCTATCTGCACGGCGCGCGTATCGGCGTGCTGGTTTCTGCAAAAGCGGCTGACGACGAGTTGGTAAAACAAGTGGCGATGCACATCGCTGCCAGCAAACCAGAATTCGTTAAGCCGGAAGATGTGTCTGCTGACGTGGTAGAGAAAGAGTACCAGGTTCAGTTGGACATCGCCATGCAGTCTGGTAAGCCAAAAGAAATCGCCGAGAAAATGGTTGAAGGCCGTATGAAGAAATTCACCGGCGAAGTGTCTCTGACGGGGCAGCCTTTCGTTATCGATCCAGGCAAAACGGTGGGTCAGGTTCTGAAAGAGAAAAATGCTGAAGTTGTTAACTTCATCCGTTTCGAAGTGGGTGAAGGTATCGAGAAAGTTGAAAGTGATTTCGCAGCAGAAGTGGCGGCGATGTCTAAGCAGTCTTAATTGTTCGGAAAGAACCGCCAACTGGCGGTTCTTTTTTGCCCGTCTTCCGGCAGCGCAATTTTCAGTCTCATCCCAATAGCATTTCTGTGATGCTAAGGGGATGATAGATCAGATTTAACTCCTCACATCGACATATATCTTCCAGGAAAAAACACCATGGCGACCAATGCAAAACCTGTATATCAACGTATCCTGCTGAAACTGAGTGGCGAAGCCCTGCAAGGTGACGAAGGCTTCGGTATTGATGCCAGCGTGCTGGATCGTATGGCTCAGGAAGTGAAAGAGCTGGTAGAACTGGGCATTCAGGTAGGTGTGGTTATCGGGGGTGGGAACCTGTTCCGTGGCGCGGGTTTGGCGCAGGCAGGAATGAATCGTGTTGTTGGCGACCACATGGGCATGTTGGCAACGGTGATGAATGGTCTGGCAATGCGTGATGCCCTGCATCGTGCTTATGTGAACGCCCGCCTGATGTCCGCTATTCCATTGAATGGTGTTTGTGATAACTACAGTTGGGCTGAGGCTATCAGCCTGTTGCGCAATAACCGCGTGGTGATTTTCTCTGCCGGTACCGGTAATCCTTTCTTTACCACGGACTCTGCGGCTTGTCTGCGCGGAATTGAAATCGAAGCTGATGTGGTGCTGAAAGCCACCAAAGTGGACGGCGTGTATTCTGCTGACCCGGTAAAAAACCCCGACGCGACGCTTTACGAGCAGATTAGCTATGCCGACGTGTTGGATAAAGAACTGAAAGTGATGGACCTGGCCGCCTTTACGTTGGCCCGTGATCACAAGCTGCCCATCCGTGTGTTCAATATGAATAAGCCAGGCGCTTTGCGCCGTGTGGTCATGGGTGAAAAAGAAGGCACTTTGATTACGCAATAATATCAGTCAGCGCGTAAAATAAGGTATATTCTGCTTCTGTAGCGTGTTATGCGCTGCACTCAGTATTATACGGCTATGTTAAACGGGCTCTGGCTGCCGAGCCTGGCAGGTCAACCAAGAATCCAAGGGTTCCAACGTGATTAACGAAATCAGAAAAGATGCTGAAACACGCATGGATAAATGTGTCGAAGCATTCAAAAACAACATCAGCAAAATTCGTACAGGTCGTGCGTCGCCAAGCATTCTTGACGGTATTATGGTCGAATATTACGGCGCCGCTACGCCGCTGCGCCAACTGGCCAGTGTGACAGTTGAAGACTCACGTACGTTGAAGGTCAATGTATTTGATCGTTCTATCAGCGCGGCGGTTGAAAAAGCGATCATGACCTCGGATCTGGGGCTGAACCCAAGCTCAGCAGGCAGCGATATTCGTGTTCCACTGCCAGCATTGACGGAAGAACGTCGTAAAGATCTGATCAAAATTGTCCGCAATGAAGCAGAACAAGGGCGGGTGTCGGTGCGTAATGTTCGTCGTGACGCCAACGATAAAGTGAAGGCGCTGTTGAAAGACAAAGAGATCAGCGAAGATGAAGAGCGTCGTGCTCAGGATGATATCCAGAAAATGACCGATCTCTACATTAAGAAAGTCGATGCCGCATTGGCAGAAAAAGAAGCGGAGCTGATGGACTTCTGAGTCCTTCATGTTGTGTTGAAACGCCGTACAGATTGCCGTTCTTTCGAGTGGTCAGTCTTACGGCGTTTTGCATTTAATCTCTTATCTGACGAAACAGCAGCGTTTTGTCGGTCATTATACAGAGTACCCTCATGAAGCAATTGACGATCCTGGGTTCGACCGGTTCTATTGGAACCAGTACGCTGGCTGTGGTCAGGGCGAACCCGCAGCTGTTTTCCGTTAAAGCGCTGGTTGCTGGCCATAATGTTGAGCTGATGGCCGGGCAGTGTATCGAATTCCAGCCAGCCTATGCGGCGATGGCGGATGAACACTCCGCCGCGATGCTGCGAGATCATCTGAAAAGTCTGAATGTGGCGACTGAGGTGCTGAGTGGTGAGCAGGCGGCTTGTGAACTGGCGGCACTTGATGATGTGGATCAGGTTATGGCGGCAATCGTCGGTGCGGCAGGATTAATGCCTACTCTGGCCGCCATTCGGGCCGGAAAACAGGTTCTTCTGGCTAATAAGGAGTCGCTTGTTACTTGCGGCCAGCTATTTTTACAGGCGGTTAGCGCCTCAAAAGCTCAGATTTTGCCCGTTGACAGCGAACATAACGCCATTTTTCAGAGTTTACCGGCTTCCCTCCAGCAGCAGTTAGGATACGCTTCTCTGGAGGATAATGGTATTGATAGCATTATCCTCACGGGGTCAGGTGGCCCTTTTCGTGATTCGCCGCTGGTCGAGTTGTCCTCTGTGACGCCTGACCAGGCGTGTGCGCATCCGAACTGGTCGATGGGGCGTAAAATTTCCGTCGATTCGGCTACTATGATGAATAAAGGTCTGGAATATATCGAAGCCCGCTGGCTGTTTAATGCGACGGATGCCCAGATGGAAGTCATCCTGCATCCACAGTCGGTAATCCACTCAATGGTACGTTACCGTGATGGCAGCGTGTTGGCTCAGTTAGGTTCGCCGGATATGCGTACGCCGATTGCGCATGTCATGGCCTGGCCGCAGCGTGTTCAGTCTGGCGCGCTACCGCTGGATTTCGCCCGGATGGGGGCGATGACATTCGCTGAGCCGGATTTTGTACGCTATCCCTGCCTGAAACTGGCGATTGATGCCTGCAAGACTGGGCAGGCCGCTACCACGGCGTTGAATGCAGCTAATGAGATAGCTGTTGCTGCTTTTCTGGATACGCAAATTCGCTTTAGCGATATCGCTGCCGTGAATACTACCGTTTTGGAAATGTTGAATTGTGCGGAACCTGACAGCGTGGAAGCCGTCCTGGACATTGATCGTCAGGCGCGAGCCGCCGCGATGAAGTGTTTGCCGCGTTTCAGCATTTCCCGGTGATTTAGCGCAGTAACATGCCGCCATTTGTGAGGCGGAGGCGGAGATGATATAGTCTTCGCCCGCTAAATGAGAACGAGATTGCATTGAGCGGTATTGCAGGCCGTGTGAAACACGGCTTTTTTGCGTCGAGCGGGTGGATATTTCAGCAACCGTCGTATTTCTGATTAAAGGAAATAATTACGCGTTATGTCGTCCAAAAATCAATTAAAAACCGATGACCTGCGGGGTGAAAATCCCCGCCACGTGGCCATCATTATGGATGGCAATGGCCGCTGGGCTAAGAACCAGGGAAAACTGCGTATTTCGGGCCATAAAGCGGGCGTGAAGTCGGTTCGTCGTGCGGTAAAATTTGCCGTGAGCCACAAGCTGGATGCATTGACGTTGTATGCTTTCAGCAGTGAAAACTGGAATCGACCGCCGCAAGAAGTGATGGCGTTAATGGAACTGTTTGTCTGGGTTCTCGATAACGAAGTGAAAAATTTGCACAAGAACAATGTTCGTCTGCGGATTATCGGAGATGTTACTCGTTTCAATGCCCGTTTGCAGGAACGTATTCGTCGTGCTGAAGAACTTACTCAACAAAATAATGGACTCACTCTCAACATTGCCGCGAATTATGGCGGGCGTTGGGATATTATTCATGGCGTCAGGAAAATTGCTGAGCAGGTGCAGGATGGTCTGATTCGTCCGGATCAGATTGAGGAAGGCACACTTTGCCAGCATCTTTGCCTCAATGAACTGACCCCAGTGGATTTGGTAATAAGGACAGGGGGAGAGCATCGAATTAGTAACTTTTTGCTGTGGCAGGTCGCCTATGCAGAGTTCTTTTTTACCGATGTTCTCTGGCCTGATTTTGATGAACAAGTTTTTGAAGGTGCATTGAATGCGTTTGCACAACGAGAGCGCCGCTTTGGTGGCGCTGCGCCAGGCGGCGCCTGAGCGCACAGGGGGTAATCTTTGCTGAAGTCTCGCCTGATTACCTCGTTTATACTTATTCCGTTGGTGATAGCCGCGCTATTTTGGCTGCCGCCGCCCGGTTTTGCCATGGTTACTATGGTTATCTGCATGCTTGCCGCCTGGGAATGGGGGCAGTTTGCTGGTTTGGTTTCACGTTCACAACGTGTCTGGCTGGCTGTATTGTGCGGATTGTTGCTAGCCTTCATGATGTTCACTCTTCCCGCTTATCAATATTCTGTTCACCTGCCACAAATCGCGGGTTCGCTTTGGGCGGCTTTGGGCTGGTGGATTGTGGCGTTGGTACTGGTACTGTCCTATCCTGTTTCAGCCGCGTTGTGGCGCGATTCCAGAGTTATACGCCTGGTGTTTGGCGTACTCACCATTGTACCGTTCTTCTGGGGTATGCTGACGTTGCGTCAGTATCATTACGATGTTGACCATTTCACTGGCGCATGGTGGCTGCTATACGTCATGTTTCTCGTTTGGGGCGCTGATTCAGGGGCTTATATATTTGGCCGCTTGTTCGGTAAGCACAAGTTGGCGCCGAAAGTCTCCCCTGGGAAAACGTGGGAAGGATTTTTGGGTGGTCTGGTGACTTCTGCATTGATTGCCTGGTTGTTCAGCCTGTGGGCGCCGCTGATGGTTTCGACCGGCACTTTACTGATCTGTTCTTTGGTTGCTGCATTGGCTTCGGTACTGGGCGATCTGAGCGAGAGTATGTTCAAGCGTGAGGCTGGGATTAAAGACAGTGGTCATCTGATCCCAGGTCATGGCGGTATTCTGGATCGCATTGATAGCCTGACTGCGGCGGTGCCAGTATTCGCCTGCCTGTTGTTGTTGGTTTTCGGGACGCTATAAGGGACGCTATGCTGAGCATACTCTGGAGCCTGGGGGCGTTTATCGTCGCGCTGGGCGTGTTGATTACGGTGCATGAATTTGGCCACTTCTGGGTGGCCCGTCGTTGTGGTGTTAAAGTCGAACGTTTTTCTATTGGTTTTGGTAAAGCGTTGTGGCGTTACAGTGACCGTCAGGGCACCGAGTTTGTTATCGCGATGATTCCGTTGGGCGGCTATGTCAAAATGGTCGACGAACGCATCGAGAGCGTGCCTCCGGAGCTGCGTCATCAGGCCTTCAACAATAAAACCGTCCTTCAGCGTGCCGCTATCGTCAGTGCGGGCCCCATCGCTAATTTTATTTTCTCTATCTTCGCATACTGGCTGGTCTTCATCATCGGCATCCCTGGGATTCGTCCGGTTGTTGGTGAAATAGTAAGCGATTCGCCTGCTGCCGTGGCGCAAATTGTTCCTGGTATGGAACTTAAAGCCGTTGACGGTATCGAAACGCCTGATTGGGATGCTGTGCGTATGGCGCTGGTGGCGAAAATTGGTGACCAGCAAACCCTACTCAGTGTGGCGCCTTTTGGCTCCTCTCAAGTCAGTGAGAAGCGTGTTGATTTACGTCACTGGCAGTTCGAACCCGACAAGCAGGATCCGGTGACCGCACTTGGTATTCGTCCCCGGGGACCGCAGATTGAAACCGTGCTGGCTGAAGTACAGGCTGACTCGGCGGCAAGTAAGGCGGGTTTGCAACCGGGCGACAGGATCGTTAAAGTCGATGGTCAGCCGTTAGAACAATGGCAAAATTTTGTCACTTTTGTTCGGGATAATCCCGGGAAAGCGTTAGCGGTAGAGGTGGAGCGTCAGGGGAATCAGCTTGAGTTGACGCTGACGCCTGATATAAGACCAGGCAGTAAGGCTGAAGGGTTTGCTGGTGTTGTTCCTAAGGTTATTCCGCTGCCGGATGAATACAAAACGGTACGTCAGTATGGACCGTTTGCGGCTATCGGTGAAGCCAGTGCCAAAACCTGGCAACTGATGAAGCTGACAGTGGACATGCTGGGCAAACTGATTGTCGGTGAAGTAAAGTTGAATAATCTCAGCGGGCCGATTTCAATCGCCCAGGGGGCTGGGATGTCGGCGGAATATGGCTTGATTTATTACCTGATGTTTCTCGCTCTGATCAGCGTGAATCTCGGGATTATCAATCTGTTCCCCTTGCCGGTGTTAGATGGTGGGCATTTGCTGTTCCTGGTGATCGAAAAGATCAAAGGTGGGCCGGTGTCTGAGCGAGTTCAGGACTTCAGTTATCGCATTGGCTCGATTTTGCTGGTGCTGTTAATGGGGCTTGCACTATTCAATGATTTCTCGCGGTTATAAGAGGTTCAGAAATTAGCGAACTGAGGCCAGAAAGGCGAAATTTGTGGAAGATCGCAGTTTATTCAGGTAAATGCGCATTTTAAGCAGAGTTTTAACCCGGAATGGCTGATGTGCTGCAGTACCTCTTTTTACGTGACGAGAACCAGTTAGGAAGAATGCATAACAACGATGGCGATGAAAAAGTTGCTCATAGCGTCGCTGCTGTTTAGCAGCGCTACCGTATACGCGGCAGATGGCTTCGTAGTGAAGGATATTCATTTCGAAGGCCTACAGCGAGTCGCCGTCGGGGCGGCATTGCTCAGTATGCCTGTTCGCGTGGGAGACACGGTTACTGATGAAGATATCAGTAATACTATCCGCGCGCTTTTCGCAACCGGGAACTTTGAGGATGTTCAGGTGTTGCGCGACGGCAACACGATGATCGTTCAGGTTAAAGAGCGTCCGACTATTGCCAGCATCACCTTCTCCGGCAACAAAGCGGTGAAAGATGACATGCTGAAGCAAAATCTGGAAGCCTCTGGTGTGCGCGTGGGGGAAGCTCTCGACCGTACAACTATCTCCTCGATTGAGAAAGGACTCGAAGATTTTTACTACAGCGTGGGTAAATACAGTGCCAGCGTGAAAGCGGTGGTAACGCCATTGCCACGTAACCGTGTCGATCTGAAACTGGTGTTTACCGAAGGGGTTTCCGCCAAGATCCAGCAGATCAACGTGGTCGGTAATAAAGCCTTCAGCTCAGATGAATTGATCTCACGTTTCCAACTGCGCGATGAAGTGCCGTGGTGGAACCTGGTTGGCGATCGTAAATACCAGAAGCAGAAGCTGGCGGGGGATCTTGAAACGTTGCGTAGCTTCTACCTCGACCGTGGTTATGCGCGTTTCAACATTGATTCCACACAGGTCAGTCTGACGCCGGACAAGAAGGGGATCTACATCACCATCAACATTACTGAAGGCGATCAGTACAAGCTTTCTGGTGTGGTGGTGAATGGCAACATGGCCGGTCACTCTGCGGAAGTGGAAGCGCTGACCAAAATCAAGCCGGGAGAGCTGTATAACGGTGCGAAAGTCACTCAAATGGAAGACGACATCAAGAAGATGTTTGGTCGTTATGGCTACGCCTATCCACGAGTGATGACCCAGCCTGAAATTAACGATGCGGATAAAACCGTGACGTTGCACGTCAATGTGGATGCGGGTAACCGTTACTACGTGCGTAAAGTGCGTTTCGAAGGCAACGATACCTCGAAAGATTCTGTTCTGCGTCGCGAAATGCGTCAGATGGAAGGGGCATGGTTAGGCAGCGACTTGGTTGAGCAGGGTAAAGAGCGTCTGAACCGTACCGGCTACTTTGAATCGGTAGATACTGAGACGCAGCGTGTTCCTGGTTCCCCGGATCAGGTGGACGTGGTGTACAAGGTGAAAGAGCGTAATACCGGTACCTTTAACTTTGGTATTGGTTACGGTACGGAAAGCGGCGTCAGTTTCCAGGTGGGGGTGACCCAGGATAACTGGCTGGGTACCGGTAACACCGTAAGCATTAGCGGGACCAAAAATGATTACCAGACCTATGCTGAATTCTCACTGACCGATCCGTACTTCACGGTCGACGGTGTCAGCCTGGGTGGTCGCATCTTCTATAACGACTTTAAAGCAGACGACGCTGACCTGTCTGACTATACCAACAAGAGCTATGGTATAGATGGCACGCTGGGCTTCCCGGTTAACGAGAACAATACGCTGCGTGTTGGCGTGGGCTACGTACATAACGATCTGTCCAATATGCAGCCGCAGATTGCGATGTTCCGTTATCTGCGTTCCGTGGGCCAGGACCCAGATTTGTCGGGTCGCGCGGAGTATTCTGCTGATGACTTCACGTTCAATTACGGCTGGACCTACAATAACCTTGACCGCGGCTTTTTCCCAACCTCGGGTAACCGTACCAATCTGAATGGTAAAGTGACCATTCCGGGATCGGATAACGCCTTCTACAAGGCAACCCTCGATACCCAGGAATATGTTCCACTGAATCAGGACCGGACCTGGGTGCTGTTGGGACGCGGTAAGATAGGTTATGGTAGTGGTCTGAGTGGTAAAGAAATGCCGTTCTACGAGAACTTCTATGCCGGTGGCTCCAGTACTGTGCGTGGTTTCCGTTCGAATACCATTGGTCCGAAAGCGGCATATTACAATAACAACTCGTCCACCTGTTCAGGGTCGAATGCATTGTGTAACTCTGATGATGCTGTGGGGGGGAACGCAATGGCGACGGCCAGTGCTGAGCTCATCACCCCAACACCGTTCCTGAGTGAGAAATATTCCAATTCGGTCCGCACCTCTCTGTTTGTTGATGCGGGTACGGTATGGGATACCAAGTGGCAAAACACCGCTGATACGCGAGCAGCGGGTATTCCGGACTACAGTGATCCTGGCAATATTCGTATGTCTGCGGGTGTGGCGTTGCAGTGGATGTCGCCTCTTGGGCCGTTGGTATTCTCTTATGGCCAGCCAGTTAAAAAGTATGACGGAGATAAAGCCGAGCAGTTCCAGTTTAACATTGGTAATACCTGGTAAGCTGGTTTAATCAGAATGTGGGGAGGAAGGTTGACCTTTTTTCCCCATCGCTTGCGATGCTTATCGCAAGTATCGCGTCGTTCACTGGCAATCTCTCTGGGTTGTCTTAACGCGCAATACCTGTGTCTGAGACACAAATGTTGATGGTAAGGAGTTTATAGTGAAAAAGTTGTTGTGTGCCGCAGGCCTCTCTATCGCTCTGGCGGTTTCCGCTGGTGCTCAGGCTGCTGATAAAATTGCAGTGGTAAACGTTTCCAGCATTTTCCAACAATTACCGGCGCGTGCGGCAGTTGCGAAACAGCTTGAAAACGAGTTTAAAGGCCGTGCAACTGAATTACAGGGTATGGAAAACGACTTGCAGGCGAAAATGCAGAAGTTGCAGCGTGACGGGTCGACCATGAAGGCGAGTGAACGTAGCCGCATGGAAAAAGACATCATGTCTCAGCGAGAAGCCTTCTCGACGAAAGCTCAGGCTTTTGAGCAGGATAACCGCCGTCGCCAGGCTGAAGAACGTAACAAAATTCTGAGCCGTATTCAGGATGCAGTGCGTAAAGTGGCCAGTGATGAAGGCTACGATGTCGTTATTGATGCGAATGCTGTGGCTTATGCGGGTAAATCCAAAGACATCACTGCTGATGTTTTGAAACAGGTTAAATAATCAATGTTTTCAATTCGACTGGCTGATTTAGCCCAGCAGTTGGATGCAGATTTGCACGGAGATGGCGAATTGGTCATCTCCGGTGTTGCTTCTATGCAATCCGCCCAGGCAGGACAAATTACGTTTCTCTCTAACAGCCGTTACCGTGAGCAGCTCGCATCCTGCCTGGCTTCAGCCGTGGTGCTGACGGCAGCGGATCTGGAATACTGCCCGGGTGCCGCCCTGGTAGTGAAGAATCCTTATCTTACCTATGCGCGGATGGCGCAAATCCTCGATACGACGCCACCGCCAGCCAAAGATATTGCACCGAGTGCAGTTATCGATGCCAGTGCGAAACTGGGTAACAACGTTTCCGTTGGGGCGAATGCGGTGATCGAAGCGGGGGTTGAGCTGGGCGATAACGTGATCATTGGCGCAGGTTGTTTCGTCGGTAAGAACACCCGTATTGGCGCAGGCACTCGCTTGTGGGCCAATGTTTCCGTTTATCATGAAGTTCAAATCGGTGAGTGTTGCCTGATCCAGTCCGGTACGGTTATCGGCGCTGATGGTTTTGGTTATGCTAACGATGGTGGTAACTGGGTGAAAATCCCGCAGTTGGGTACGGTGGTGATTGGTGATCGTGTGGAAATCGGTGCCTGCACGACGATTGATCGCGGTGCGTTGGATAACACTCTGATTGGGAATGGTGTTATCATTGACAACCAGTGTCAGATCGCACACAACGTGGTGATTGGTGACAATACAGCTGTCGCGGGAGGGGTCATCATGGCCGGTAGCCTGAAAATTGGTCGCTACTGCATGATTGGCGGCGCCAGTGTAATTAATGGTCACATGGAAATTTGTGACAAAGTTACGGTGACTGGAATGGGAATGGTGATGCGACCAATCACTAAACCTGGGGTATACTCTTCCGGGATTCCGCTACAACCCAACAAAACCTGGCGCAAAACGGCCGCGCTGGTAATGAACATTGATGAAATGAGCAAACGCTTAAAAAACATCGAGCGTAAGGTTGGTAAAGACTGACTGAGCGATTGTTGCCAGTGTGATGGCTCGCTTTCATAAATACAATGCTAAGCATGTGACAATAATTAATTATTGTTAACAGTATTCCCCGTGCTGGCGGGGATAAACCGCCGCATGGAAAGCTTGCGTACAGAGACTGATTTGCGGCCTGCGGATGATCTTGCGATCTTTGCAGGCCGTGTTATTGATGCCATCAGAATTTTTAGGACAGGAAGAGTATTTTGACTACTGAAACTCATACTCTGAAAATTGAAGAGATCATTGAACTGCTGCCGCACCGCTATCCATTTCTGCTGGTCGATCGCGTAATCGAGTTTGAAGAGAATAAATTTCTTCGCGCAGTAAAAAACGTGTCGGTCAACGAACCGTTTTTCCAGGGCCATTTCCCTGGCAAACCGATTTTCCCAGGTGTGCTAATTTTAGAAGCAATGGCGCAGGCAACGGGTATTCTGGCGTTTAAAAGCGTGGGCAAACTTGAACCTGGCGAGTTGTACTACTTTGCCGGTATTGACGAAGCGCGTTTCAAGCGCCCGGTTGTGCCTGGCGATCAGATGATTATGGAAGTCAACTTCGAGAAAACGCGTCGTGGTTTGACTCGCTTTAAAGGCGTCGCGACCGTTGACGGTAAAATTGTCTGCGAAGCAACGATGATGTGTGCCCGCAGCCGGGAGGCATAATTCGTGATTGATGAAACTGCTGTCATTCATCCAGGTGCCATTATTGAAGAGGGGGCCATTATTGGTGCTCGCGTTAATATTGGGCCTTTCTGTGTCATTGGCGCTAACGTTGAGATTGGTGAAGGCACCGTCCTGAAATCTCATGTGGTCGTCAATGGTCACACCCGTATTGGCAAAGACAACACCATTTATCCGTTTGCGACTATTGGTGAAGCAAACCAGGATCTGAAATATGCGGGTGAGCCGACACGTGTTGAAGTGGGTGACCGCAACAGCATTCGTGAAAGTGTCACCATTCACCGTGGTACCGTTCAGGCAGAAGGTGTGACCAAAGTTGGCAGCGACAACCTGCTGATGGTGAATGTGCATATTGCTCACGACTGCGTGATTGGCGATCGCTGTATCCTCGCCAACAACGCCACCCTTGGTGGTCACGTCAGTGTGGATGACTTTGCCATTATTGGTGGAATGACTGCAGTTCATCAGTTTTGTATTATCGGCGCTCATGTGATGGTCGGAGGTTGTTCTGGCGTTGCGCAGGATGTGCCGCCCTTTGTGATTGCGCAGGGCAACCATGCCACGCCATTTGGTATTAACCTGGTTGGTTTGCAGCGTCGGGGGTTCAGTAAAGAAGCGCTGCATGCAATTCGCAACGCTTACAAAGTGTTGTATCGCAGTGGTAAAACGTTGGAAGAAGCAAAGCCGGAAATTGCCGACATTGCCCGCCAGCATCCTGAAGTACAACCATTTTATGATTTCTTCGCTCGTTCCACGCGAGGTCTGATTCGTTAACTCATGTCGTTGTCATCAGCCAGCCATACCGGCCAGTGTCCCCGTGTCATCGGGGATAAGCCGCATCCATTAACCATTGCCCTGGTCGCCGGAGAAACATCCGGCGATATTCTTGGCGCTGGTCTTATCCGTGCCCTGAAGAAAAAACATCCAGACGCCCGTTTTGTCGGTGTTGCCGGGCCGCTGATGCAGGCCGAAGGCTGTGAAGCCTGGTATGAGATGGAAGAACTGGCGGTAATGGGCGTGGTTGAAGTGCTGGGGCGCTTGCCTCGTTTGCTGAAAATCCGTCGTGTGCTCACCGAACGATTCACTGAGCTGCAACCCGATGTGTTTGTCGGCATTGATGCGCCGGATTTCAATATTACTCTTGAGGGCCGCCTCCGGCAGCATGGTATCCGTACGATTCATTACGTTAGTCCGTCGGTTTGGGCATGGCGCCAGAAGCGTGTGTTTAAAATTGGTCGCTCTACCGATTTAGTGCTGGCGTTTCTGCCCTTCGAAAAAGCGTTCTACGATCGATTTAATGTTCCCTGTCGCTTTATTGGGCATACCATGGCTGATGCGATGCCTATTGAGCCTGACAAACAGGCGGCACGTCTGGCGTTGGGCATCGCCGAAGACGCGCTTTGCCTGGCTTTGTTGCCTGGTAGTCGTAGCGCAGAAGTGGAAATGCTCAGCGCTGACTTCCTTAAAACGGCTGCGCTGTTGCGCCGAAAATGGCCCGGACTGGAAATCGTCGTGCCGCTGGTGAATCCGCACCGTCGTGAGCAGTTTGAAAAAATTAAAGCGCAAGTGGCGCCTGAGTTGCCGATGCACTTGCTGGATGGTAAAGGTCGTCAGGCAATGATTGCCAGCGATGCCGCATTGCTGGCCTCCGGTACCGCCGCGCTGGAGTGTATGTTGGCGAAATGCCCGATGGTGGTTGGCTACCGTATGAACCCCTTTACCTTCTGGCTGGCGAAGCGTTTGGTGAAAACTGACTACGTTTCTCTGCCCAATTTGCTGGCAGGTCGCGAGTTGGTGCAAGAACTGCTGCAGGATGACTGCCAACCAGAGCGTCTGGCCGCCGCGCTGGAACCGTTGCTGGTTGAAAGTGCAACCCGAGAGCAATTGCTGGCTACCTTTGTTGAATTGCATCGCCAGATCCGCTGGAATGCCGATGAGCAGGCCGCGGCGGCTGTACTGGAGCTGTGTCAATGAGTCCCTTTATTTATCCTGTCGCCACCTGCATTGCCGGGGTGGACGAAGTGGGCCGTGGGCCGTTGGTAGGGGCGGTGGTGACGGCGGCAGTTATTCTCGATCCGCAAAAGCCGATCATTGGGTTGGCGGATTCAAAAAAATTGTCGGAAAAGCGCCGTGAAGCACTGTTTGAAGAGATCAAAGAAAAAGCGTTAAGCTGGAGTCTGGGACGTGCCGAGGCGGCAGAAATAGACCAGCTTAATATCTTGCATGCCACGATGTTGGCGATGCAGCGTGCCGTGGCCGGTCTGGCGATGACCCCTGATTTTGTGTTGATCGACGGTAATCGTTGCCCGGCATTGCCAATGCCTGCGCAGGCGGTGGTAAAGGGCGACAGCCTGGTAGCGGAAATTAGCGCTGCTTCGATCATCGCTAAAGTCACACGTGACCGTGAGATGGTTGAGCTGGATCGGTTGTTTCCGGAATATGGATTCGCTCAGCATAAGGGCTATCCAACCGCACTCCATCGGGAAAAGCTGGCGTTGCATGGCGCGACGCCGCATCATCGTCGTAGTTTTGCGCCAGTGCGCAACGCCTTGCTGGATGCCGATGTCGCGGCTTCTGTCACGACCCTACTGTAATTTTCACTCTTCAGTTTTAAGCGGGATCAGAGATGGCCGAACCTCGTTTTATTCATTTGCGCGTACACAGTGACTACTCCATGGTAGATGGACTGGCAAAGACGGCGCCGCTGGTGAAAAAAGCGGCGGCTCTGGGTATGCCTGCCATTGCTATCACCGACTTTACCAACCTCTGTGGTTTGGTGAGGTTTTACGGCGCGGCGCATGGACAAGGCATCAAGCCGATAATTGGCGCTGATTTCAACGTAGTCAGCGAAGCGCTGGGTGACGAGTTGTCACAATTGACCATACTGGCCGCTAACAACACCGGTTATCAGAATCTGACGTTGTTGATTTCGCGTGCCTACCTGCGTGGTTATGGCGCTGCGGGACCGGTTATTGACCGGGACTGGCTGATTGAGCATCAGGAAGGATTAATTCTGCTTTCTGGTGGTCGTCGTGGTGATGTCGGCAAGATGCACCTGCGTGGTAACACGGCTCAGGTTGCCGAATGTCTGGCGTTTTATCAGAAATATTTCCCGGATCGCTATTATCTGGAGCTGATCCGTACCGGGCGGCCAGATGAAGAGACCTGGCTGCATGCGGCGGTTGAACTGGCGGTAGCTGAAGGGATCCCAGTGGTTGCCACTAACGAAGTCTGTTTTCTTGAGGAAGAGGACTTTGACGCGCATGAAATCCGCGTCGCTATTCACGATGGTTTCACCCTGGATGATCCCAAACGGCCGCGTTTGTACAGTCCTCAGCAATATATGCGCACCGAAGAGGAGATGTGTGAGCTGTTCTCCGACATCCCCGAAGCACTGGAAAACAGCGTAGAAATTGCTAAGCGTTGTAACGTGACTATCCGCCTGGGAGAATATTTTCTGCCGCAATTCCCGACCGGGGAGATGACCACAGAAGATTACCTGGTGACGAAATCATGGGAAGGTCTGGAAGCGCGTCTGGAATTTCTGTTTCCAGACCCGGAAGTCCGTGCGCAGAGAAGACCAGAGTATGATCAGCGCCTGGAAACTGAACTGAATGTGATTAATCAGATGGGTTTTCCGGGCTACTTCCTGATAGTGATGGAGTTTATCCAGTGGTCGAAGGATAACAACGTGCCGGTGGGACCCGGGCGTGGTTCCGGCGCAGGTTCGCTGGTGGCCTATGCGTTGAAAATTACCGACCTCGACCCGCTGGAATTTGACCTGCTGTTCGAACGTTTCCTTAACCCGGAACGTGTTTCGATGCCTGACTTTGACGTCGACTTTTGCATGGAAAAACGCGACCTGGTGATTGAGCATGTGGCGGATATGTATGGTCGTCAGGCGGTATCACAGATTATCACTTTTGGTACGATGGCGGCCAAGGCGGTCATCCGTGACGTTGGACGCGTACTGGGACATCCGTATGGGTTTGTTGATCGTATCTCCAAATTAGTCCCGCCAGACCCGGGGATGACGCTGGAAAAAGCCTTTGCGGCTGAACCGCAATTGCCAGAGATTTATGAGGCGGATGAAGAAGTTAAAGCGCTGATTGACATGGCGCGCAAGCTGGAAGGTGTTACGCGCAATGCCGGTAAACACGCGGGCGGCGTGGTGATTGCACCCACGCAGATTACCGATTTTGCGCCACTTTACTGTGACGAAAACGGTAACCATCCGGTGACCCAGTTTGATAAGAACGACGTGGAATATGCCGGCCTGGTGAAGTTCGATTTCCTTGGGCTGCGTACGCTGACCATCATTGACTGGGCGCTGTCGATGATCAACGCCCGTCGTGCGAAGCAGGGCGAGCCGCCTATCGATATCGCGGCGATTCCGCTTGATGATAAGAAAAGTTTCGATATGCTGCAGCGCTCGGAAACGACAGCGGTTTTCCAGCTTGAATCGCGCGGTATGAAAGATCTGATCAAGCGCCTGAAGCCGGACTGCTTCGAAGATATGATAGCGCTGGTGGCGCTGTTCCGTCCGGGGCCTTTGCAGTCGGGGATGGTGGACAACTTTATTGACCGTAAGCATGGGCGCGAAGCGATCTCCTACCCGGATATCCAGTGGCAGCATGAGTCACTGAAACCGGTACTGGAGCCGACTTATGGCATTATTCTGTATCAGGAACAGGTGATGCAGATTGCCCAGGTTCTGGCTGGCTATAGCCTGGGTGGAGCGGATATGCTGCGCCGTGCGATGGGTAAAAAGAAACCCGAAGAAATGGCCAAGCAGCGCTCAGTGTTTAAAGAAGGCGCGGAGAGTATCGGCATCGATGGCGAACTGTCGATGAAGATCTTTGACCTGGTGGAGAAATTCGCCGGTTATGGCTTCAACAAATCGCACTCTGCCGCCTATGCCCTGGTTTCCTACCAGACGTTGTGGCTGAAAGCGCACTATCCGGCCGAGTTTATGGCGGCGGTAATGACTGCCGATATGGACAACACCGAGAAGGTGGTTGGTTTGGTGGATGAATGCTGGCGTATGGGGTTGAAGGTGCTGCCTCCTGATATCAATTCCGGCCTCTATCCGTTCCACGTCAATGATGAGGGTGAAATCGTCTACGGCATTGGGGCGATTAAAGGTGTGGGTGAAGGCCCGATTGAAGCGATCCTGGAAGCGCGTCATCAGGGCGGCTATTTCCGTGAGCTTTTCGACCTTTGCGCGCGTACGGATACCAAAAAGCTAAACCGCCGTGTGCTGGAAAAACTGATTATGTCCGGGGCGTTTGACCGCCTGGGTCCACATCGTGCCGCCTTGATGAGTGCGTTGAGTGATGCGTTGAAAGCGGCAGATCAGCATGCTAAAGCTGAGGCGATTGGTCAGGCTGATATGTTTGGTGTGTTGGCGGAAGCACCGGAGCAGATTGAAAAATCCTATGCTGATGTTCCCCGTTGGCCGGAACAGGTGCAGCTAGATGGTGAAAGAGAGACATTAGGGCTTTACCTGACCGGGCACCCGATCAATCAGTATTTGAAAGAGATCGAGCGCTATGTTGGGGGAATGCGCCTGAAAGACATGCACCCGACCAGACGCGGCGAAGTGATTATGGCGGCAGGTCTGGTGGTGGCGGCCCGCGTAATGGTAACAAAACGTGGTAACCGGATTGGCATCTGTACCCTGGACGATCGATCTGGTCGTCTGGAAGTGATGTTGTTTACCGATGCGTTAGACAAGTTTCAGCATTTGCTGGAAAAAGACCGTATCTTGCTCGTCAGTGGACAGGTCAGTTTCGATGACTTCAGCGGGGGGCTTAAAATGACCGCTCGCGAAGTGATGGACATTGATGAAGCCCGTGAAAAATATGCACGCGGGCTTGCTATATCGCTGACGGACAGGCAAATTGATGACCAGCTTTTGAACCGTCTCCGTCAATCCCTGGACCCTTATCGTTCGGGGACTATTCCGGTGCATCTCTACTATCAGAGAGAGGATGCGCGGGCGAGACTGCGCTTTGGCGCAGCATGGCGTGTGTCGCCCAACGATCGTTTGTTAAACGAACTGCGGTTGTTGCTGGGATCGGAGCAGGTGGAACTGGAGTTTGACTAAAACAGGAATATTATGAGTCTTAATTACCTGGATTTCGAACAGCCAATCGCTGAGCTTGAAGCGAAAATTGATTCGCTCAAGTCGGTTGGCCGTCAGGATGAAAAACTGGATATTAATCTGGATGAAGAAGTGCAGCGTCTGCGCGAGAAAAGCGTTGAGTTGACCCGAAAAATCTTCTCCGATTTGGGTGCGTGGCAAATTGCACAACTGGCGCGACATCCATTGCGTCCATACACGCTGGACTATGTTCGCAACGTCTTTACCGATTTTGACGAGCTGGCGGGTGATCGCGCCTATGCGGATGATAAAGCCATTGTGGGGGGGATCGCTCGTCTGGATGGTCGTCCGGTGATGGTCATTGGTCACCAGAAAGGCCGCGAGACCAAAGAGAAGATTCGGCGTAACTTCGGTATGCCGGCACCGGAAGGTTATCGTAAAGCGTTGCGCCTGATGGAAATGGCTGAGCGTTTTAATATGCCGATCATTACCTTCATCGACACACCGGGTGCGTACCCAGGCGTGGGCGCGGAAGAGCGCGGTCAGTCTGAGGCTATTGCCCGTAACCTGCGTGAGATGTCGGGTCTGAAAGTGCCTATTATCTGTACTGTTATCGGTGAAGGTGGCTCTGGTGGCGCACTGGCTATCGGCGTGGGCGATAAAGTGAACATGCTGCAGTACAGTACTTATTCGGTGATTTCACCAGAGGGCTGTGCGTCGATCCTGTGGAAAAGCGCCGACAAAGCGCCACTGGCGGCTGACGCGATGGGGATCATTGCCCCGCGCCTGAAAGAGCTGAATCTGATCGATGCAGTGATCCCTGAACCTCTGGGGGGAGCGCACCGTAATCCACTGGAGATTGGCGAATCATTGAAAGCGCAGTTACTGGCTGACCTGGCTGATCTGGATGTGCTCAGTACCGAGGAACTGCTGGATCGTCGTTACCAGCGTCTGATGAACTACGGCTACGCCTGATAACGGGCTGGCCTCCGCAACAGCGGGTTCCGAATCTGGAACGGTTATGAGGAGTGATTCTCATGGCGGTGGCAGGTCTGGAGCCCGCTTTTTTTATGCGTGGCAAGTGGGGGAAGTCACTTCCGGCTGGGGAGGGAAATCGCCCTGGAAACGCGGGGCGATTCAGTATAGCTGGCTGAGATATAAGGTCATCAGGTCTTGTCTTTGATCGCGTCGGTGTGGCCATTGTTTTTCACCGATGCGATACCTTTTTCACGGGATTGCTCTGTGGCATACATTTGGCTGGTGCCAATAACCTGATGGTTTGCGGCTTTCAGATTGAAAAAGAATTTGCCGTTTGCAGCCACTTTCTTTTCGTAGCGCTCATCCAAAGGGCTGTTTTTCTGAACCGATGCAATACCATTCTCAGCTGCGCTTTTAGTGGTATACAGTTCACTGGTCAGGATGATTTCGCTGTTTCCTGCTTTAAGGACAAATCTGAACTGATTATCGCTACTTTTACTCAATTCGAACCAACCAGACATGTTAACTCCTTGATATAAAAAGCTAATGTAAACAGTTTGGATCACGCCAACAATACATTAGCGTCATATCAGTATGCACATAAAATCGGCATATTTCCAACAGGTTATTTCGGTACTAATGAGCAATATTAGCCTGTTTATTACACCGTTCCAGTAGACATTTAATATTGTCTACCACTGTCGTGTTTTTCAAATTTATAACGTTGAGTCTTCTGAAATGGGTGACAGAGTGTGGTGCATAAAATAGCGTGACTGCACCGTTTTGCGGTGTTGATGGGGGGGCAGGTTTCATTGCTGTCGGGTCAGAAACAGCGTCACACAGACATGAGACACGGTAAGCAGGTCAGCGAGTACTGACGGGTAGAGGGTATGGATAAGTATAATTTCCAGAAAATTTCATTAAGCATAATCTGAAAGTTGATCACTTTTTTTGATGGTTTATACTATTTTTTACGATAAAACTTATAAGGACTGTCAATGAAATGGCGGATATCTACTCGGGGATGGGTCTTATTGGCTGTGTTTATGGGATGTCTGACTTTTTGGTCGCTCATTGTGCTCTGGGGGATGAACGGATGACTGATGCTCATGAGGATAAAGATAAAAAAATGTCTTCGGAGGAGATGGATCGTTTAGAAGGATGGCGGATGAACGAACTACAACGTCGATTTATCAAGTCGTTACTCCCCAATAAGAGAGAGAATAAACCACCCGAAGTGGAAGAATAGTGCTGCCAGTTCAGAGAGAAAAACCTGATTTATTCATCATACGCACCCCAGCGTAATCATCACTCCATCTATTTGAATTTTTTATTGTTTTTCGGGTTTTTTCTTCAGTGTCAGGGCTGTTTGGTCTGCGGTTAAACCGGGGGTGATTATGCTGGCACGACACCCGAGGAAAGAGCCCGTTTAATGTCGAATGTTTATACGTGATTTTTTAAAGGGTTGTAAATAGCCCTCTGGCTGATTACGCTAAGCAACTATCAGATCAGGCCGCATCTTCTTTTTTCCGCCTGTTAAGGCTGTGGACATCATGCTCAAACCGTTAATTGCCGTTATTATTGGTGGATCCGCTGGTTGTGTGATCCGCTGGTTGCTGGCCATCCGACTAAACGGACTGTTTCCGAATTTGCCACCAGGCACGCTGCTGGTAAACCTGGTCGGCGGCTTTATTATTGGCGCGGCGATGGCCTGGTTTCTGCGTAACCCGCAACTCGATCCAGCCTGGAAGCTGTTGATCACCACTGGACTGTGTGGTGGCATGACCACCTTTTCCACTTTCTCGCTGGAGATTGTCACGTTGATGCAGGCGGGCAATTATCTCTGGGCGATGATCTCGGTATTCACCCATGTGGTGGGCTCGTTACTGATGACCTTTGCCGGCTTCTGGTTGATGACGGTGCTGGTAGGGTAATTTCTCCGTCTTCGCGGCGATTAGCACTATAAATGCTGCAGTGCTCCGCGGCTTGACGTCTAGGAATTTCAAACTTCCAGAGGGCGCTCTGGAACGTCAACTGTGGGGCTAAAATCCTTATAATTTGCCGGAGGGTGGCATAAAGGTGATAGATTTTCAATACGTTAGGTTGCTTTTTGTACGGATTTCCTGAATGCAGGCGGATCTTTCCTGCATCAACCAACGTAACGCATTCGTGCTATCTCTCCGGCGTTCGATACTAGGGTGTGTCCCGTAACCGCACAGACATGTCATGAATGGCATATACTGGGTACTCTGTTCTGGCGCCCCCTGGCGAGATTTACCTGAACGCTATGGTCACTGGAAAACAATTTACAACCGTTTTAACCGGTGGTCTAAATCCGGAGTAATGAACAGTATTTTCAATAGATTACTTCAGATTCTGGATGAAAAATCACTGGTTGACTGGGATGTCATAGCGCTTGATGGCAGCAACATTCGTGCCCTGAAAGCGGCCGCAGGGGCGAAAAAAAACATCCAGATAAACCCGACGATCATGGGTTGGGTCGCTCTCGCGGCGGCTTTGGCGCCAAAATCCATCTGGCGACAGATGGTACCGGATTGCCGCTGAGTTTCAGCCTGAGCGGCGGACAGGCCCACGAAAGTCGGTATGCAAAAGCGTTACTCAGCCAGGTCGGTGTTATTCGTAAAAGTGGATGCCTGAAATCCCGTCCCAAAGCCGTACTGGCGGATAAAGGATACTCAGGCAGGGATTTTCGTATTTATTTGAAAGAAAAAGGAATAAAAGCGGTTATTCCTTTTAAATCGAATGAAAAAGCCAGTCAGGACGGGCGAAGAAAACTCGACAAACGGCTGTACAGAAAACGCAATGTCGTGGAACGTTGTTTTGCGATGCTAAAAGAAAATCGTCGTATTGCAACACGCTCAGAAAAAACAGCAAGAAACTACCTGAGTATGCTAAAACTGGGAGCTGTCAGGCTGTTTTTAAAGCGGTTGTTAAGTTAAGGGACACACCCTAAATATTTTCGTGATGGGTTTGGATCCTCTGTTGGGTTGCCTCATGTATTTAATGCCATGATTGATATTGTTGCTTCTTAGGAGTTTATATGAATAACGCTACTTTTAAAAAATTACATTCAAAAGAATCATTTTTTATTTTAGGTAATTGCTGGGATGCACTTTCAGCAAGAATATTTGAGCAAGCAGGTTATAAAGCATTAGGAACATCTAGTTGGGCTTTATCTTCTATGCAGGGTGTTAAGGATGGTGAAAATATCTCCTTTGATACTATTTTTGATAATGCTAAAAAGATACTCTATCAAATTTCAATTCCACTTTCCATTGATATAGAAAAAGGGTATTCACAAAATACTGCTGATATTGTCACTAATGTGGTTAAACTTGCCGATATTGGTTGTTCCGGAATAAACATAGAAGATTCGTTAGTTCATGGTGGTCTGTTACCCTCTGAACAATTTGCAAAAATAATTGCATCGATAAAAACAGGTTTATTGGCTAATGGTTTTCCCGATTTTGTCATCAATGCGAGAACCGATACTTATTTAAGTGAATCTTGCAATGAAAAAATCGCTGAGACCCTGAGAAGAGCTGCAATTTATCACGAAGCAGGAGCGGACTGTTTGTTTGTTCCTGGGTTAAGCGAACTTCAATCAATTTATGAAATATCCAGTCATATCTATCTACCATTGAATATTCTAAATTTGCCTCACATAGACAATGTAAAAGATCTTCAATCGGCTGGGGTTAACCGGTTTAGTCTCGGTAACTCTGTGTTTGATGATATGTTGGCATATTTAGAAAAGAGCATCGCTTTGACATATAAGAGTGGAGATTATGCTGCCTTTTATAATCATGCCCAACTAGCTTTAACCTTCAAATAGCAAAATATTCGTTGCCAGCGAAATTGGATCGCTGGCCACAATTCCTTTAACTTTTCGTCGATGGCCCGAACACCGCAAAAGAGGGGAATGGCGTCACCTAACGCCTGATGGATAAATCATTAGCCATCATGACTGCTCAGATGGACAGAAAACATATCTTCTGGACGCACTGTTACAGCAGGTTGTCGGCGGCCAGGGCACCAAGGAGCCAGCGGTTGGCTTCAAACAGCGGCCACAAGGTGTCGGGCAGGGTGAAAGTCCCGTGCTGGCACGGCGTATCCGGCAGACGTGCCATCATGGTGGCAATCCACAGGTCAGTGGCCTTTTTCCCGCATGTCGGGCATCTGCGGCCGTTGCAGCTCTGGTGAACAAACTGGTGGTGTGTGCAATCAGCGTTACTGCAATGAAATTCGCGGGAACCCATCAGTGGTGTACCGCAAGCCAGCATTTTGGTAATGACCTCGACTTCGACCGGCCGTACTGGATGGCTGGCCATGATGTCGGCCCAGGCACCGTTGCGCTGGAACAACGCCTTCATGGGCCTCGGTTGAAAGCCGCTGTCACCAGACCGGGCCATCGGCATGCATCGCGGCTTCGGTTTCATAGAGGTCGAATTGGCGGCAGTCATGGCAGAAGGCGACGAAATGGTAGGAAGAACGGGGGAACAGGCGGTAAAAGGTTTCCCAGAAGCACTGGGTACAGGAAGGGTTATTGCCATCAACAAATTCTTTAAAAACAGTTTGATAAGGATATTGGTTTTGGCGGGCGACGTCTTTTAGTGCCTGCTTAACCATTTTTGTATGAATTTGCTGATGTTCGGGGGAATGGGACACTGCGCTTACCTGCGGTTGAGTCGTTTCAGAACGTCACCATTTTGCCATACATCGATTTGCAGCCGCCAGGCTGCTTCGTTCTTGAGGCGCTCAGAACAACATTTCCGCCATGATGATTAAAAAAGGGCGAGTCGCGCCATCCCTGGCATGCTGTGTCTTCAGTTGTTGGGTTGCGGCAGTGGCTCATCCTGAAAATGCTTTTTGAAGTGTTTTTCGATCTGTTCCAGCGTTTTCCCCTGAGTTTCCGGGGCAAAGAACACCGCGAAAATCCCCCCAGCGATGCCAATTAACGCGAATAAGAAGAAGGTCATTGTCAGGCCAATGCCTTCCAGCAACATGGGAAACATAAAGGCGATTGAGAAGTTAGTCATCTGCATGGCAAAGACCGACAGGCCATTAGCCATGCTGCGAATGCGCATTGGAAACATCTCCGACAGCAGCAGCCAGGTCACCGGCGACAGCGCGCCTTGCTGGAAGCATAGAAACACCAGCATGCCCATCAGTACCAGATAACTACGCAGTAGGTCGGGATGACCGTTGATCGTTTCTGGCATCAGCCAGGTCAGCATGCTGATAGTCAGCAGCGTGCAGGTACAGCCAATCTGACCAATCAACAGGAGTGGACGTCGCCCAAAACGGCTGAGCAGCATAATACCGACAAAGGTCATGATAACCGAGATGACACCGTTGGCGATGGTGGCCAGTAATGATGCGTGGGTACCGAGTCCGGTCGCTTTTAACATGGTCGGCGCGTAAAACATGATGGTATTAACGCCTGAGAGCTGTTGCAACATGGCGATACCGATGCCCAGCAGCACCAAACGTTTCATCCATACTGAAATGGTTTTCTGACGGCGGGCATGTTTCTGACTTTTGGAATCCATTGATTTGCGGATGGCGGCCATCTCTCGTTCAACCATGCGTGAGTGGTGGGTACGCTCCAGTACGTCACGTGCTTCACTATAGCGCCCATGCATGGCGTACCAGCGCGGCGTATCAGGCAAGAATAGCATTCCCACCCACAAAACGACTGCCGGGATGCAGGCCACACCCAGCATCCAGCGCCAGGTCGTTTCGCCTCCCCAGACTTCATTGATGGCGGCATTACTGGTATAGGCAATTAATTGACCGGAAACAATCATCAGTTCCTGGAGCGTGACAAATTGCCAACGGCGGTTAGCTGGAACGATTTCGGCAATATAGATTGGTACGATTGCGGCGGCACCTCCCACAGCCAGGCCCAGGATGAAACGGAACATAATCATGGTAATGACGTTGGGGGCCATGGCGCAGCCGAGTGAGCCGAGCATAAAGATTATCGCCATGACGAGAATGATTTTTTTTCGGCCAAAACGGTCAGAAACGCGCCCGGCACAGACGGCACCGAGAGCGGAACCGAGAAGTAGAAAACTGGTCACCATACCGGTGGTCAGCGAGGTCAGATGCAAATCCTGCTTCATGAAAAGCAGGGCACCGGCAATGACCCCGGTATCATAACCAAACAGTAACCCCCCCAATGTAGCAATAAACGCAATTACTTTTACCAGTGGTTCGGTCGGCGGCGACAAGGTTGGCGTCGTACTGGCTGTACCGATGTTCGATGTATTAGTCACAAGTAACTCCCTGGCTAACGTATTATTGTGGTCATTGAGTGATCAAAGTCACATTCCTTACTTAATTTAATTAACATTGACCATTTTAGTAGGAAAAACACGAAATTAAATTCCAATGTCGAGTGAATCGGCGGGACTGAGTGGGGAAAAGAGACTGCCGGAGCGTGTTCCGGCAGTGAGTTATTACCTTTGCACATCTCGCATTCGCTGGGAAACGGCGTTGCCCCAGGCCGGTATTTTTCTGGCGGGTGATCGTTGATAGCTCTCAGACTGTGTTGATTGTGCGGCATGGGTTCCCTGTTTGAACGTTAGCGTTCGCTCAGTCGCATGAGTGTTGTACTCATGTAGCCATGCCAGGTACTGTTCCAGCACCTGAGTGGTATTTTCCCCAGGCTGAGTGGTGCGGATATACAGTTGTGCAGACAGGCATGAGTTATCCTGAATGTAAATTTCATACATGTTGTTCCACGCTGGCGTACCTGGATGCTCACGTAGCACGACATCATTAAAGTGCAGGTGCTGCCAGCGCATCAGTCTCTGATAAAAATGTGTTTTATCCATGACGGATTAACCGCTCCGTTTTTCTAGTGATAATAAGTCAAATTAATATGTACCCGTTTCATTGCTAAAGGATGTGGGCTGGATAAATCTAGTTCAAAACCGTCATTTCGCCAGTCAACCGTGTTTTTTAGAAGAGGGCTAACCGCCTGTTCGATTTTATTTAATGTATTGAAAATTAACATTTAATGCCTGTCTGGCTGGAGAGGCCTGTTCCATTTTGTTTGGTGAAATGTTCACTCAGTGCCTGGTGTGGGGATAGTTATCATGAATAAGCACTCAATGGATGCAAATTTTTAATTAACTAATTGATGTTTAAATAAAATGATACGGAGTGTGGCAGATAGCACGCATTGCAGAAATATTTTTAGATTTATCTCACTATATCTGCCGGTAATATTTGGAACTATTATGACGGGGGAGGGATCTCAACGAAAAGGGGGTGATGAACATTCACCGCCCGGAAATACGATAGCGTCGTGTTAGCGCAGGTGAACATCACCCGAGGCGAGCCAGTCTTAATGCGCCTGATAACGCATCTTCGTGGCCAGGGACGATTTTTTCCCTAAGAGGTTGTGGTAACCAGGGAAGGAGCGGCGTGGCCAGGCCGCCCATCAGAGCCAGTGGACCATGATTGCGCTGGCGTAGCGCGTTGGCCATCAGTACTACCTCAGCGGCGTTTTCGGCGATCAGTGTTTCGGCAAGTGAATCGCCCTCACGTGCGGCCTCGAAAACCCAGGGTGAAAACTGTCCCCAGTCGCCCGGTGTTGCACTTTTGCTCCAGTTAAGCAGGGTGTCAGGCGAGTGGCTGAAATGGTTCATTACTCGCCTGGTGAGTGCGGTGGTAGGGAACAGTTCTTCATGCGCCAGTAGCGATTTGCGCAGTAGTCGTTGACCGAGTATTGCCCCTGATCCCTGATCGGACAGCATAAAGCCCCAGCCGCCTATGCGGTGAAAGTTCTCGCCATCCCAGGCGGCCCCCTGGCTGCCGGTACCGATGATCAAAACCGCGCCGGGTTCAGCGCGATGTGCCCCGATACAGGCAATATCCACATCAGAAAGGAGCTGGATCCGCGCAAAAGGAAAGCGAGAAAGATGCAGGCGAGCACTGGCCGAAGGAACGTTTGCTCCCGCCAGTCCCAGTACGGCTACGGTTCTTTTTTGGGCGGATAATGGTAATCCGGCAGTCAGGAAGGTTTTTTCAATCAATAAGTTAAGTGTCTTCAATGCACCGTCAAAGTCGGAGTAAACGTTCGCGGCGCCGCCTTTACATTCAGCCAGTACTGTGCCGTCAACGGCTGTGAGTCGGGTGCGACAATGTGTGCCGCCGCCATCGATTCCGAGCAAAAATTCTGATTGCATGAGCCTCCCGTGACTGATGTTGATACACCAGATTGTGAAAACAACGGGCTATTTTGAGCAAAACAATGCGATAAAAAAAGTTAAATCGTAATAACAAATAAATATGCGTGTTTTATACGCAGTACATCGGTTTATTTGCCATGTATTGTGGCCCAGAGTGCTTCAACCCATGCTAACGGTTGTCTGAGGGTTAATTTACCCTGGTATTTTCGCTGCCATGGCTACGGTAAACCTCACCACAGATTAGTACTGCGTTGGGACGTCGTTCATGGATACGATCAGCGGTACGTTGGCAAGCTACGCGAGTGGGAAAAATATGTTCAGATACTGGCAAGGCATCACAGGCATCGTGACCACAGGCGCTGACGAGTAATACGAAACCAATCAACATAGTCCACTCCATTGACATACCAGACCAATGTTAAGTATAGGTCAAGTGTGAGACGGCGGTGATTTATGGAGAGCAACTGATGTATTTTCGTGGACTTTCAGCTTTTCCCCTTACTCCCTGTAATGCCAGGGGAGAGGTTGATGTACTGGCGCATTGCGTACGGATGATGCGGTGAAACTAGTCCAGGACGCCGGGCAAGCTGGGGGGACGCGCCCGTTTCTTACACGCCATTGCGGGAAGACGTGTTGCAGCTTATACCGCCGTCACGCAAAGCACGTCGCGGCAGAGATTCAGTGGATTTTCCAGCCTGTTCTGCCCGTCTCGATGTTGTCATATTTTAAAATTTTACCGGATGTGAATGAATCGAAATAAAACACCTCTGGCGGCTACGATTAATCTTAGTTTTGAGGTTGTGCAGCCGGTTTTAAGAACTCGTTAAGTTTCTTGTGGCCTATTAGAAGGACTCTATTTTGCCAGAGGTTGCCTATACCTATGTTGTTATCCACGTTCTCTTATATCAAAGCTAAGACCGATTATTTGCAGGAATTCATTTCTAATCCACGGAAAACAGGGACCATCGCGCCATCTTCCACGGCGCTGTGCAAGGCCATGTCCGACGCGGTGGACTGGGACCGCTGCGAGCGCATCGCTGAACTGGGGGCTGGAGATGGTGTATTAACTCGCCATCTGTTGCGGCGGATGCGGCCAGATGCGGAGCTCCTGGCGTTTGAAACTAATCCCCGTTTTCATCCTAAACTGGCGGTGATTAGCGATCCACGCCTGCGGGTAACGGAAGCTTCTGCTGAAACGTTGAATGGAGAATATGACGCCATCTTCTCCGGTCTGCCGTTGCTGTCTTTACCGCACTCTGTCCGGCACGCCATTCTGGAGCGTGCCGCAGCTCAGCTCAGTGCTGAAGGGGTGTTTGTACAGTTTCAGTACACCTCGCTTTCCGAACCGCTGCTCTCTGGCTACTTTGCCTGGAATCGTACGCGGGTACTTTGCAATCTTCCCCCTGCGTGGGTTTATCGTTGTCACTCGCTCGATAATTTGCCGCAGAACCCTCGTACTGGTGCCGTAATATGACCGGAGCATGACGTTTAGATGGCAATCTTCGGTGGGTCTGCCAGGCTTATTGTTATCCACAACAGGAGGAGATAATGAGCACTGACACTGAATTACCGACCTCAAGCGAGGACGAAGTTTGCAAGATTATTGGCAAAGCGGTGGTTGAACTGAGCATCACGGGACAACCAGTCAGCAAGACCACACTGGCTTTGAAGTTGCTGGTGATGGCGGATCAGGACCATGATGAAGAAAGAATTCTGCTTTACTGGATTGCCCGTAAGGCAATCAACCCGCCACATCGATTTGCCTCAGCTGCATTTTAACGGCAGGGGGCAACCCGACGGTCTGCCGGAAGAACGGCCACTCATGACTGAGTGGCCGTTCTTGTTTCTGCTCAGGTAATCCGTCGCAGCCATGGAACCTGTCGTAGTAGCCAGACGATAGCGGCTGAGATGATAAAACAAGCCACTGACACTAATGGGATGGTCAGGGTGGAGTTGTATCCTTCGAAGTTGATGCTCAATTCCCGCAGGAGTGTCTCCAGTACCATAATATGCACGAAGAAAATCCCCAGGCTCAGTCGTGACAACGTCCGGATCAGGTTTAACACCCATTGACTGTAAGAAAATCGGGCATTGAGCAGCATAAAGAAGCCAGCCAGCGATACCACGACCAGTGTTGGCGCCGAATAGAACAGGAAGACTTTGTTTGGAGAAAAGGTACTGATCGACAATGAATAGGTCATCACTGCGGTTAATATTGCCGAGAGGATGAAAACAATCGTTGAGATGGTCACCTTCGGATTCACCTTAAAGCGTCTGATCACACCACCGAGAATGTAGAAACCTGACAGGTACACCACCATATCAATATTGCTTGGGGTTGGGATGTGATGGCCTTCCAGCAAGTTGATCTTAACGTTATCCAACAGCATATAAAACGAGGCCAGAACAAACCATACGGTCAGCGTATAATTGACTCGTTGGCGGCTGCCATTCTGAATGAAGGTGTTCAGGAGTGGGGTGACCAGGTACAGCAATATCATGGTGTAAATAAACCACAGATGTGGATAGGCTGGGGTGCTGAGCAATGCCAAAATGCTGATGGGGGCTTTGTTTTCATTGACGTACTCATTATAAACCAGATAAATAACCGACCAGACAATCAGCGGAATAACTAAGTTCAGCACGCGGACTCTTAGCGTACTGAGTAGCGACTCGTTTTTATTTAATGAGGCGTAGCCGGCAATCAACAAAAACAACGGAAATGCAGTACGTCCCAATACCTCGTACATGACCGAAACTGACCATGCCAGATGGAAATAGCTGAAAGGGATCGCTGCCGTATGCAGCAGAATCACCAAAAATGTTGCCGCCACCGTGAGCAGCTTAAGATTGATCGTTTTCAACACCTGAGTCCTTGCCATTATCATGCTCTGACGTGGCCAGCCAGATTATCGTCAGTGGGCTAAAGGTATCATATTCCGTTGTCCTGACGTATCGTCGGGCAAGAAAAAAGCGCAGATTGTGGCCGGAGAGGGACATTTCATTGCCGTGACTTGACGGTGATACATTATATCGGTGCTTTGAAAGGCGTGGCTCCCTGTTAATGAATGACATTAATCTTTGTTTGTCACCGCCAGACTTAAGCGAGGGAAATGACTGACATGAAAAAGTTAGCGTCTGTCGGCCAGGCTATTCCGATATAAATTGTGATTTTTTCAGGATAAAGACCGTGGGCAATGTGGCGATATCTACTTGACTTTCCCCTTGCTGGAAGGTTCAGGATGGGGAGATACACATCCGTTTACCGATGAGAGAAGCCACAATGAATAAGCGACTTTCCTGCATGATTATCCCCCTGATGTTATCCATTTCTGTTCAGGCGGCGGAAAAGATGTCGATGCCGATGAATGAGGGACTCGACGAGACTCCCGCGCAGCAGAGCTATCAACAGGGGATGGATAAAATGCACCATCAGATGATGGCTGGTATGGAAGAACGCGATCCGGATATCGCTTTCGCGAAAGGCATGATAGCACATCATCAGGGCGCGATTGATATGGCCAAAACTGAGCTGAAATATGGCAACGATCCAGAGATGCGGGCGTTGGCACAGGCCATCATCAAGGCGCAGCAGCCGGAAATTGACCAGATGCAGAACTGGCTGAAACAACGGAAAAAATAGTGCGACATAAACAATGAAGGACGCGTAGAAAAAGGTGATCTGTAGTGGTGAAAGTTGTTAAAATTAATTTTTTATGCTTTTTTCACGGAAGCCGCTATGACATCTGAAATTTCCCACCCGTCCAGCAGTCCAAAACAAGCTGCGCTGCAATTGGTGATTGAACTGGTTCGTGCCGGTAAGCTGAGTCCGCTGCAGGGCGATGCCTCAAATATGATCTCAATTTACGAGCAGTTCAAAGCGCACTTTGAAGCAGATAAAAACAGGCACGCGGCGGACTCTGCATTTTCCTGATGGATTAACGGGCGGTTTTGTCGCCCGTACCGGACATGACAGCAAAGACGCGTCCGGGACAGTCCCGTTATCTCCCCGTCGGGGACAGATTATTTACTGGGTCATGTATTCAATCCGTTGAATATCATATAAATTCCCCGTTTTTATCAAAGGGATTCTGATGGCTAAGGTTGATGTAAAATGTCCATTTTGTAAGCAAGCAGACCCAGTAAAAAAGCATGGACAGGGGGAGTGCCGGGCATCAACGTTATCGCTGTCAGGCATGCTGCCGAAGCGTTCAACGTGAATATAAATACCGTGCCTGCCAGCAGGGCATGAAGGATCAGATCATTGATCTTGCCATGAATAATGCTGGCATTCGCGACACTGCACGAGCATTGCCTATCAGCATTAATGCCGTTGCGCACACACTAAAAAACTCTCGCCGAAAAACGTCACCTCTCTTCCACTGGATAATCAGCACATTCAGCGCATTTGCGAAGTGGATGAAATGTGGTCATTTGTCGGCAATAAAAAGAAGCAACGCTGGCTGTGGTACGCATGGGAGCCTCGTCTAAAACGGATTGTTGCCCATGCTTTTGGTCGCCGGAGCAAGAAAACACTACGCACGTTACTGGGGGGCTTTCAGGTTTTAATGTGGCCTTCTGGTGTACAGATAATTTCAGTGCTTATGACGTGTTACCGAATGAAAAGCACATCACGGGTAAGCTTTACACACCACGAATTGAGCGTGAAAACCTGAACCTTCGTAACAGACTAAAATGACTGAACCGCAAGACACTGGGGTACTCAAAATCAGCTGAAATGCATGACAGGATCATTGGTACGTTTATCGAGCGTGAGCATTATGCATCGTAATTCCAATCATCACATTGAATACACAACCCTCTCTGAGCGCGAGTGTAGATTACCTGGCAGTCAGATAAATAGTAGATTATTCGCTATCTATATATTAAATGGTTATAAAAAGGCGTTATTGGTTATAAATATTGTCGGTCCAGCGTCAGCCAGAGCCCAGACGTAACAGCGGCGACATTATGCAACATAGGCGGAGAACCTCAGTCAGGCATAGCACCACCACCGCCAGCGAAAAGGTCATCACGTGACAACGAATCATGATGACCCCGTTGAGTGTAGGGCTAATTCTCCTGCGGTATGACGGAGAGTGACACTGGAGGAGGGCTTGTATTTTATCGGGCTTTCAGCGCGACCAGAGTCATGACTACGGCAAACAGAATAAAAATGGCCAGTTCCATGGAATCTTCCTTTTCTTGAGACTATTCCTAATCATAGTAGTGATGGTTGATGAAAAAAAAGGTGACAAATGTCTTATCTTTGCCTGAACAGGCTCGCTTTTTGGTGTATAGCGCGTTTTTCTTTCACCGGCAGAATCTGCTAGCCTTGGCATGAATGTGTTGAAAGATGTACAGGAGAGATGATGAAACTGAGGGACACCATGATGGTGGCATTGTTTGCATTGGCGGGCTGCCAGTCCGTCGCGACAAAAAAAGATACCAGCGTGCAGGTTGATCCAGATATGGATCGTTGCGGTGCTTCCGAATATCAGCAGTACGTGGGCCAACCCCTGTCTTCCATTGATGATATTCGCTTTGAGCATCCGGCAAGGGCCGTGCCTTACGATGCATCTGTATCGATGGATTTCAATCTCAACCGCCTGAATTTTATGGGTGACAGTCAGGGAAAAATTAGCCGTGTTTACTGTGGTTAAGCAGGCCATCGGTTTGATACAGGGCCTGTGCGCGCAATAACGTACAGGTTTACTGTTATTGATACCATTTCTGTACCCACCACAGCCGGAGCTGGATCCCCCAGGGACTGCTCCATCCGGTGGTGCCCAGTACCACTTTCCCGTCTGAAATAATTAACCAGGTTGGGGTGACGCTAACATTCCAGCGGGTGGCTATTTCCCCTTGAGGATCGTTCACCACCGGCATAGTCAGATGCTTGCCGTGTAGGTAACGCACCACGCTAATGTCATCGCCGGATCGCAGGGCGACGGTCAGCACGTTGATACCGTCATTACTCAGTGCCAGTACGGTAGGCAGGGTGTGGTGACAGAGATTGCACCAACGGCTCCAGAAATAAACCAGTAGCGGTTTTTTGGCGCTGAGCTCCGCCAGAGTGAGTTCTCTGCCATCAATGGTATGCAACCGTTGATCAGCGAAACCTTCAGTTAACTGTGGGACACGAAAAACATCTGATACCGAGGATAGTGCGATTATGAGTATGCCCAGCAGCAGTATATTCCGTAGTATCGGTTTAAACATCGCCACGGTTAGCTCGCTCCTGCAGAACGTTAATGAATGTACACGCAGTGCCTCCATTTCTCAGTTCCGGGAGCAATGGTTTACCGTGAACGTTGTTGCTATCGCAGCCGTTAAGCTGAGAGAGCGGTGAATTTTTCGCGTCAGGAAGTGAACGGTTTTCGTTACGGAACAACATTAAGAGAGGGGCAAACAACACAGTCAACCGGATATCTGACGGGAGGGGAGAGGTCGCTAAAAGGGGATAAGAGGTTGGCAGCAGAGTCATCAGTAATTTTTTCATTCAGCACTTCCTTTTGCTGTTGTTAAAACAGTCGGGGCTTATGGGGTGATGGATTAACAGAAACCGTACGCTTCCATGGCGATTTCCAGGGACTGACACGGGCTCGCGTTTATGATAACGGGATAATTTCAACGGACAATCATTTGGCATGTAAACATTCGTAATATCAGAAAAAGTCGTTCTGCCCATGACATGAGAGCGACGCGACAACAGTCATTGACCGGGTTAACAAGAGTGGCGATTCGGCCCCTGATATTATTCAGGGATGTTGACTGGCTAACGCGGGTATTTACGTGGTCGTTATGACGGAGTCTTTTATCGTCACGGGAGATAGCATGATGCGGATAAAAGCGTCGATAAGCCTTTCGCCCGTCGGGCGGCGGATGCCAAATAGATAATGATAAAACACAAGAAGGGGAACGAGAGCAATCGCTCGGCGGATTAATACTGGAGGCTCAGCGTTATCACCTTACGGTCGTTTATGCTACCAGCGCGATGGTGTTTTAGACTGACTGGCGGCGACCTCGGCCTTTATTGAGCGCTTGATTCCCTGGTACATGAAGCCACATGGTTCGATATTGGCAGTTTTAATACGTTGTCTCAGGGATCTTTTCCATCCAGCAACTGAGTCAGTAAGTTACGATAGCCTTGCAGTAGCGCTTCATCCACTTCACCCTCCAGTTTTGCAATCACGCTGGCAATAATCACTTTATTGGTGGTGGGTCTGCCTCTGCGCATTAGCTCGGTGAGAATTGCCGCCAGAAGTTCACTCTCTTTCGGCGCGTGAAAAGCGGGACTGTTAAAATAATCGGTAATGGCGCGGCCTGCACCCACTGAATAATGTTCCATGATAAACCTCCGGAAAAGCGCTATCGATCGCCCGGCGGCGAACCGATGAGATCAGGGAAATAAAATATGAGATTCGATCCGATTCACCGGAATGGTGAACCGCTATTTAGTCTGAAAAACAGGCGGAGATTTTTATTACTCTAGATGGGTGTACCAGGAAGTCCAATAGCAAGCAGAAATATTTTTTATTCTGCTTGCTGGATAATCAGTGAGCGGGCCAGGTGGTGATGACTTCCGATACACCGTTGATAATGAACTGTACGCCCATGCAAACCAGCAAAAAGCCCATCAGGCGTGAGATAGCCTCAATGCCTCCTTTGCCCACCAGGCGCATTATCGCTCCCGAACTGCGCAAGGAAATCCACAAAATAATGCTGACCAAAAGAAAAGTCAGTACTGGCGCGACGGTAAGAACCCAGTGTGGAAACTGAGTACTGCTGCGAATGGTTGAAGCGGCACTAATGATCATCGCTATGGTACCGGGGCCAGCTGTACTGGGCATAGCCAAAGGAACAAAAGCAATGTTCACTACCCGATGTTCGCTGAGCTCATCCAGTTTGTGAGCGGCTTCTACCGTGTCCCCTGCCTGTTGCTGTGGGAAGAGCATACGAAAGCCGATAAATGCTACAATCAGCCCTCCCGCCATTCGCAATCCTGGAATGGAAATACCGAAGGTATTCATCACTGCATTACCGGCGTAAAACGCGACGGACATGATGAAAAAGACATATATCGATGCTTGCAATGACTGGCGATTACGTTCGGCGTAATTCATGTCACTGGCAAGGCCTAAGAACAGTGCGACGGTCGTTAATGGGTTTGCCAGTGGCAGTAGCACCACCAGACCCAAGCCAATGGCTTTGAAAAGTTCGAGCATGTGTCTTCCTTGTTAACAAATAAATAAGAGGTAAGGTTCCTGGTACCCAATCCCATGATGATTTCGTAGGCTGCTGACCGGGAGTTTCCGGGTCGTTGATTCCGCTCCGTAGCGAAGTAGAGAAAGAATTTTACTGTTAATTAGACGTTAAATTCAATGCACCTCAAGTAAGATTAAATAATTTTCTATTTAAATCAATGTGTTAATGTTCATTTCTTTGGGGCGTAGCATATAATGCTTGTACTGGGCTCTTCGTTATGCGTTAATGCACTGTCGGTTTTGAAACAGACAACGTATGCGAGCAATTTTAGTAAAGCAGTTTTCAGTTAAAGCGTTATCCTCGATATCACTTCTTCCTGACTTCCTTCTTAAGTGCCTCATAAGTCCTCCCTGTTGACAAACCCTCTGGCCATTGCGGCTTAATACTTATTGAAGGAAAGACAAATGTCTAACAAAATGACTGGTTTAGTAAAATGGTTCAATGCTGAGAAAGGTTTCGGTTTTATTTCTCCTACCGACGGCAGCAAAGACGTTTTCGTACACTTCTCTGCAATTCAGAATGGCGGTTTCAAGACGCTGGAAGAAGGTCAGAAAGTTGAGTTCTCTATCGAAAATGGCCAGAAAGGCCCAGCTGCTGCTAACGTAACCGCGCTGTAAGATTGAGAACCTTCATTGTTAATTGCTCCGGCAGTTAACGGTGAAAATAAAAAAAACCCGCTGATGGCGGGTTTTTTTGTATCTGTTATTCAGTGGGTGCAACATGACGCCCCGGCCCGTCAGCCTGTTTTAGAAGGAAAATCTGCATGACTGGCAGTATAAGCTGTTGTAGCCGTTAATTATTGTCCGGAAGCTGGCTGGCAGTAGATGGAAATTTCAAAGTGAGAGTTATCACCTTATTTGTTCCTCATGGCTAAAATACCCCTGTTACACTCTGTACTCATACTTCTGCTATAAGGATTTTTGCACAGCACGATGGAATCCTGGAAGGTTAACCTCATTTCAGTCTGGTTTGGTTGTTTGTTTACCGGCCTTGCCATCAGCCAGATTATCCCTTTTCTGCCGCTCTATATTGAGCAATTAGGTGTTACCGACCCCAGTAAACTGACGCTTTGGTCCGGGTTAATCTTCAGCATTACTTTTATGGTTTCGGCCATTGTGGCGCCAATGTGGGGAAGCCTTGCCGATCGCAAAGGCCGCAAGTTGATGTTGCTGCGCGCGTCGTTAGGCATGGGGGGCGTTATCCTGTTGCAGGCCTTTGTTACTCACGTCTGGCAACTGTTGCTGTTGCGCGCGTTGATGGGGCTGACCTCTGGTTATATTCCTAATGCCATGGCGCTGGTGGCGACTCAGGTACCTCGTGACAGGAGCGGCTGGGCGTTGAGTATGGTGACTACCGCACAGATCTGCGGGGTGATTATGGGGCCGCTGATGGGAGGCTTTCTCGCTGACTGGGTGGGACTGCGGGCCGTTTTTTTGATCACATCCGCGCTATTACTGACCAGTTTTCTGATCACGCTGTTTCTCATCAAAGAGACCGGTTACCGCTCAGTGAAAAAAGAAGACAAGCTCAGTGGCAGAAGGGTGTTTGGTTCGCTGGCCCGCCCAGGGTTGATTGTTAGCCTGTTTATCACCACACTGGTTATCCAGTTGTGTAACGGCTCGATTAGTCCGATCCTGACGTTGTTTGTTCGCCAGCTTGAGCCTGATGTACAGAATATTGCCTTTATCAGTGGGGCGGTTGCGGCGATCCCCGGTGTTTCTGCGCTGTTTTCCGCTCCGCGACTGGGTAAGCTGGGTGACAGGATTGGTGCTGAGCGCATCCTTTTTAGCGCGCTTATCCTGACTATCTTGTTGTTTATTGCTATGTCCTGGGTGAGCAGCGCTGTTCAGCTTGGAGCGTTGCGTTTTTTACTGGGTTTTGCCGATGGGGCGATGATGCCGGCGGTGCAAACCTTGTTGCTGCGTAATTCCAGCGATCAGATAACCGGGCGGATCTTTGGTTATAATCAGTCGTTTATGTATTTAGGTAACGTAGTGGGGCCGCTGATTGGAGCAGGTGTTTCCGCTATCGGCGGCTTCCGTTGGGTATTTGCCGCGACAGCAATGGTGGTGTTGGTGAATACCATTCAATTGATGATGATTTATCGCCGTAGTGATTGCAAATAAAGTGTCTGGGTTTAGGGGAGAAGCAGATTGAAAGACGAGGTCTTGTCGTCAAGATGTCGTCGCGTTATCTGGGAGACGCGTACTTTGGGTTGTATTGTTATTATTTTTCGCAAGGAAATTGTTAAGCGTGGTTACCCACGGTAAAAATGGTTCTGAAGCGGAGTTTTTTGCATTGTGGCCTTGCTGGCGGACGTTTAATATCGGCAGCAACGTTACCATGAGGAAATAACGATGAGTCGAGTAATCAAAGTTGCGAGTGTGATTGCGCTGGTAACAGCTTTAAGTGGCTGCCTGTTTCCACCACCGGGTGGTGGCGGCGGCGGTGGTGGTGGTGGCGATGGCGGTCCTCACGGCGGATTCTCAGCAGGGCCGGGGCGCTAAAATGAGCATGCCAGGGGGATCTCTCCTGGCATGTAATTGCGAAGGCCGTGCTTGTCTCAGTAAAATGCTCCTCAGATTTTTACCTGACTAATACGAAAGCTCCTACTCTGTTGAACAATCATGTTCAGCGCCTGTTGACCCATCCCCGTACTTAGCTTTTTTACTGCCCGAAGGGACACTGACAGACTATGTGTCTGTGGGATGAATTTTCTTATTTTTTCCATTTCAGCCGATTCTTTTAGCCAACATATCCCCCAGGTTGCTGATTCTATGGCAGACTTAACTGGCTTTTTAACCAATTTGGGATGGCAATAAATGAAGATGAAAATGTTAATGTCAGCGTTGGCACTGACCGTACTGGTCAGCGGGTATACGGGGGCTGCCGAAAAAACCGCGCAACAGCAGAAGATGACCCTGTGTAATCAGCAGGCAGGGCAGAAGTCTTTGAAGGGGGATGAGCGTAAAACCTTCATGAGTAGTTGCCTGAAAAAAGACAGCAGTACGGGCAAAAAATTGACGCCTCAGCAGGTTAAAATGAAAACCTGTAATGCTCAGGCCAGTGAGCAATCCCTCAAAGGTGCGGCACGTAAAACCTTTATGAGCAGTTGTCTGAAGAAAAGTTAAGTCTGTGCTTTCCTCTCCGGGCCCGTAAGGGCCCGCTTACCGTTATTTAAAAGATTAAAACTTTTAGTCAGTTAACGGTTATTTCTTCCTGCTTTCTGGCCGACAGAGCTATTCCTGGCTCATCTTTTCTGATTTAGCCATGCATTGTTGCATCGCCTCAATCACCGCCGCGCGGAATCCTTTTTCTTCCAGTACTTTTACCGCTTCGATCGTGGTGCCGCCCGGTGAACACACCATATCCTTCAGCTCGCCAGGATGCTTGCCGGTTTCCAGCACCATTTGTGCTGAACCTTTAACTGCCTGTGCGGCAAATCGGTAGGCTTGCGTCCGTGGCATACCGCCCAGCACGGCGGCATCGGCCATCGCTTCAATGAACATAAAGACATACGCTGGTGCTGAACCACTGGCGCCGACCACCGCGTGAATAAGATATTCCGGCACCAACTCAGCGTGGCCGAAACCGTTGAAGATTTTGACAATCTCATCGGCTTCTTCTTTAGTCACCAATACGTTGGGGGTGACGGAGGTCATACCTTCATTTACCAGCGCAGGCGTATTGGGCATGACCCGAACCAGCTTACGGTCATGGCCCAGCACATTGGCCAGTGTGTCCAGCGTAACGCCAGCGGCGATAGATACCACGACGGTGTCTTTGTTCAGACTGCCAGAAATGTCTTTCAGTACGTTCAGAATGACGTTAGGTTTTACCGCGCCGAACAGAATATCGACCTGCTTCGCCACGTCCTCTGCGCTGGATGCGGGGGTGATGCCATATTGTTCCTGCATCGCCTGGTTAGTGGCTGGTTTGTGGTCATAGACCCAGATATCGTCTGCTTTCACCTGGCCGGCTGACACCAGACCGCCGATGATCGCCTTTGACATATTGCCGCAGCCAATAAAGCCGATTTTTTTGTTCATCCTAATACTCCCTGTTTCATGCCGTTTTTCATTGGTGTCTAGCTTACGTGATTCCTGATCTTATTCCAGCGTCGGTCGTGTTCAGGCAACAATAAGATGTTAATAATGGAAGCAATATCGCCAGGGCGTCTGGTTAATTTTCTGTCATGGGAGCAGATTAAATTTGCCATTCGGGAAAAGAGCGGCAAGATAACGTCTGTTCCCATCTCAATGTACAAAGGAAATGACGATGCCAATCTGGGTTGATGCCGATGCGTGCCCGAAAGTGATTAAAGAAGTACTGTACCGCGCAGCGGAGCGAGAACAAACGCTGGTGACGCTGGTGGCGAACCAATCACTGAGCGTACCATCATCGCGTTTTTTGCGCACCCTGCGAGTGCCAGCGGGTTTTGATGTCGCCGACAATGAAATTGTGCAGCGGGCGGAAGCGGGGGATCTGGTGATAACGGCCGATATTCCTCTGGCGGCAGAAGTGATGGCAAAGGGAGCTATCGCGCTTAATCCGCGTGGGGAGCGTTACAGTGAAGCGACCATCCGGGAGCGACTGACCATGCGTGATTTTATGGATACGCTGCGGGCCAGCGGTGTACAAACCGGTGGGCCACCCGCACTTAATCAGCGTGATCGTCAGCAGTTTGCCAACCAACTGGATAAGTGGCTACAGGAACAAAAAAGGCCGACAGTAAAACTGAAATGACCGGGTATTCGGCCCGGTCATCTCAGTTAACTTTGCACTACAGATTTAGGCGAAGTTGTCGTCATCGCTAAAATCGTCATTATCAAAGTCATCATTGCCGAAATCACCCAAGCCGTTGTTGGTGTATTCCTGCTGTAAGCCGGCGTCCTGATTCAGGAACTGGCTATCGTTACCGTAGTTAAAGGTATCGAGATTATTATCGAAGTTCTCCTGCGGTAGCGCTGGTTCATTGATAATGTTTACAATCTCTTCCGGCTGAGAGTGATGGAACATGTTGGTTAACATATCCGCCATCACCACCCCGCCAGCCACCCCCACTGCCGTTTGCAAAGCTCCGCCTAAAAAACCACGGGTCGCGGAAGGCGCGGCAGCAGGGGACGCCGTATAGGCAGGTTGCTGTTGCGCTGGCGCTGGTGCATTACTCCCCCATGGCGAAGATTGCTGTGACGGTGGGGATTGCTGGGGTTGCTGGCGCTGACCACCGCCAAACAAGCCGGACAGGAAACTGCCGCTGTTTTGTTGAGGTTGTTGAGCCTGAGACAGTTTTGCTTCCAGTTCGCTGACGCGGTTATTCAACTGCTTCATTGCCGCTTCCTGAATCAGGATCGCCTGCGCCATGTAATACGGTGCGCCTGGTTGTTGCTGCAAATACTGTTGGATCAGCTTTTCCGCGGCGGCGTCTCGTGGGCCGGACTGGGTCTCTGCCTGTTTTAACCGACCAAACAGGTTCACAATTAACTGTTGTTCTTCGCTCTGCATAGGTAATCCTCCAAAACGGGCGATGATCTCTATTTTGGGGCAGAACAGGGGAAAGTAAACGGGCTTCGGGTAAGTAAATGTTGCCAGTCAGGGTGACAAAAGAAGGGGTGTAAACAATAAGATACACCCGAGTTTTTGTTTAAAAACATATGGATAGTTTATTTTCTTTAATTTTTAGGTGTAAAGAAAAGGTGACTGCTGGTGATAGGGAAGAATAATCGGTATGATGCGACGCAAAGTTAATCATTATCTGCCTTTCGTCGTGAGCATGGACAGGGGCAATCAGGTTGAGGAAGTAGCTGTTATGGCGTTACCCATTTATCTGGTCGGTGCGCGTGGCTGTGGTAAAACCACCGTAGGCCAGGCGCTGGCTTCCGCGCTGGGCTATGCCTTTCGTGACACTGATCATCACCTTCAGCAAACGACAAGACGTACTGTCGCGGATATTGTGGCAGCAGAAGGCTGGGATGGGTTTCGTCAGCGCGAATCACTGGCATTGCAGGCCGTTACTGCGCCAGCCACCGTGATTGCTACCGGTGGAGGGATGGTTCTGGCGGCGGCCAACCGTCAGCATATGCGTGAGCACGGCCAGGTGGTTTATTTGAACGCTGAAGCCAGCGTACTGGCTGCGCGTCTGGCTGCTTACCCTGAACAGGATCAACGGCCTACGCTGACGGGCCGCCCAATTGCTGAAGAAATGATTGAAGTGCTGGCTGCGCGTGATGCATTGTATCATGATGCGTCGCACCACGTTGTCAATGCGATGCAGCATCCTGATAGCGTAGTGGAAGATATTATCAATATTTTGGCACTCGCCAGCGCCAGCTGAGCGGTTCAATACCTGAGCTAAAATCCGCCGTTTTAGAATTGATACGCTGATCAGTAAACATAACATGGAACAGGAAGCGGTTGACGCGGGATCGCGTGATGAAGATCAGAAGAAAGAATCATTCCGGGTGGCAAGGATGCCTCAGCTATCTTCCGTTGATATCCTCCTCCCAGGCAAAACCATCGACAGGTTTTTCCTTTGCTGAATCCCCGATCAATTCAGGGGAGGATGCTATGCTTTCTCTATCCGTTATGCCCATTTATGCCCTCGGTAAACGCCCTGTAACTGGACTCACCTCAGTGATTTTGCGGAAAGTAAAACGATGAAACAAGCACTGGCAACCTTAACTCTGGGGATTGCGTCTCGTGGCGATCTTCATCCTTTGTTGCTGGAATATCTGCCGGAAGAGCAAATTGCGCATTTTGGTCTGCTGGATGGTCTTTCTGTTGCTGACATTGCACAACGTTACGGCCCGATAGCGGGAGAAAAAGTCGTGATGGCACACATTGAAGACGGGTCATATGTGGTGCTGTCGGCAGCCAGAGTGGAAAATGCCCTACAGGAATTGATAAAAAAACTGGAATATCAGGGTTTTGAAACGATCCTGATGTTATGTAGCGGTGAGTATAAAAACCTTGTCACGGAAAGCGCGGTTCTGATCGAACCTTACCGCATTTTGCCGCCGTTGGTTAATGCTATAACCAGTGGGCATCAGGTGGGGATCATGGTGGCGCGCGAGGAATATCTCGATGAGCAGGTATACAAATGGCGCGAGCTGGCCTCAAAGCCGCATTTTGCGGTGGCCAATCCCTGGAAGAGCAATGAGGATGACCTGATTGATGCGGCGCTGTGGTTACAGGAACAGGGCGCGGATGTCGTGGTGTTGGATTGTCTTGGTTATCATCAGCGACATCGGGATTTTTTACAAAAGCTGATGGGGATCCCAGTGTTGCTGTCTAACGTGCTGATTGCCAGGCTGGCGGCAGATTTGCTGGTATAAACGAAAGAATCTCGCTACCTTTACACGGCTCTTTTATCTTTGTTTATGCGGCTAAGGATATTTATATGCTCAACGTCAGTGAGTACTTCGACGGAAAAGTAAAATCAATTGGTTTTGACAGCGCCAGTAGTGGACGTGCCAGCGTGGGCGTGATGGCGGCGGGAGAATATACTTTTGGCACCGGTCAGCCGGAAGAAATGACTGTGGTCAGTGGTTCACTAAACGTGTTGCTGCCAGGCGAAACCGAGTGGAAACATTATGGGCCGGGTGAGATCTTCAACGTGCCGGGTCACAGCGAATTTCACTTGCAGGTGGCAGAGGCTTCCTCTTATCTGTGCCGTTACCTGAAAGACTGATGTGCAAGTGGGCCGTTTCCGGCCCGCTAACGCTTAACGTTGAGCTTCACCGCCGAGGGCTTCGACGGTATTGTTAATCAGGGCGCTAAGCTCGCTGGTCATCAGGATGAAGTCGGCATCAAAGCGCGCCGCGACGTCTTCCCGATCGATATCGTCATTCTGATCGCGCAGGGTATCGGCAAATTTCAGGCGTTTCAGTGAACCATCGTCAGCTAACACTAACTGCACGCGTTCCTGCCAGTCCAGCGCCAGCTTAGTGACCAGTTTCCCGGCTTCAATATGGTTGGCTATCTCATCGCAGACCAGTTCCTGCTTTTTACAGCGGATAACCCCGCCGTCTTCCAGCAGTGCTTTCAGTTCGGCTTCATCCATCAGTGCAAACCCGGCAGGCGTTGTGCCTGAACGGACCCATTCGGTCATGGTCAGTTCGATAGGGCTTTCCAGCGTCAGGGGAACCACTGGCAGTGATCCCAGGCTTTTACGCAGCAGCGCCAGAGTGTCTTCCGCTTTTTTGGCGCTGGCACAGTCAACCATGATCAGGTTGTTGACGGTATCAATCCACAGGAAAGTCTGGCTGAAGCGACTGAAAGCGCGCGGTAGCAGGCTGTGCAGTACTTCATCTTTCAGCGAATCTTTTTCGGTTTTTTTCAGCTTACGTTGTTGCTCTGCTTCCAGTTTGCCGATTTTAGCTTCCAGTGCCTGTTTGATCACCGGAGAAGGCAGGATTTTTTCTTCTTTACGGGCGCAGAGCAGGATCTGGCCATTATTCACGTGAGTCAGTGTGGTGCCGTGTGGCCCCATTGGCGATACCCAGCCAGTTTTAGCCATGTCCTGGCTGCCGCAAGGAGCGAAAGTGAATGCATCAAGTTGTTTTTCCATCTCGTCTGCCGCCAGTGGAATCTCACGATTCAGACGATATATCATCAAATTTTTAAACCACAGCATTATGCCTTCCCTCTCCGGGCGCTTGAGTCGCGCTAATTCAAAGTCAGCGCGCATGATAACGAATCGGCGGCAGGGTTTCATTGCCTTTCCGCCTGAGGCCTTCTAAGGTAACAAACGAAGGGGGAAATGCTGAGGAATAACAAGTGCGTATCGGTATCGATTGAGGTGGTACTAAAAGAGATCTGATGGTGCTCTCAACGGGAGATGGGCGGTGAATGCGAAACGCCCATTCATCAAGCCGGGCATGGCGATCCCCAGCGGCGTGAGAGGCACCGCTGGGTTATGGCCGAATAACTCGCTCAATCAATAGTTATGGTGTTGCGGTGCCACGTTTGAATCCGGCCTTGCAGCCACTCTTCAGCTGTTATTCACCCCAGAGCATGGCATCGCGCGGGGCGCTGTCTCGCTGGTTTTTGGTCATCAGGAAGTAGAAATATCCTACCAGCATAAAGGCCATGAACAGGCCGCCAATCACCGGATTAAACCACAGCATCGCAATCAGGCACACAAACGCCAGCACCAGTGCAATAGCAGGCACAATCGGGTAGCCCGGCGCGCGGAAAGTGCGTTCCAGTTCTGGTGCGATGCGGCGCAGGCGAAACAGACTCAGCATACTCATCAGATACATCACGATAGCCCCAAACACCGCCATGGTTATCATTGCCGCGGTCAGCGTCATCCCTTGCAGGTTAATCCAACTGTCGCTGAAGATAGCGGCAATGCCGATGATGCCGCCAGCAATGATCGCCCGGTGCGGGGTCTGAAAGCGGGACAGTTTAGCCAGTCCCGCAGGCAGGTAACCGGCGCGGGACAGGGCGAAGAACTGACGTGAATAGCCAAGAATAATGCCGTGGAAGCTGGCAATCAGACCGAACAAACCGATCCACACCAGCATATGCATCCAGTTGGAGTGTTCGCCGACGATCATTTTCATCGCCTGCGGCAGCGGATCGTTGATATTCGACAGCTTGCGCCAGTCACCAGCGCCACCCGCCATGAGCATGACGCCAATCGCCAGGATAACCAGCGTCAGAATGCCGGTGATATAGGCTTTGGGAATGGTACGTTTGGGATCCTTCGCTTCTTCAGCAGCCATAGCCGCACCTTCGATAGCCAGGAAGAACCAGATCGCAAATGGGATAGCCGCGAAAATACCGGATACAGCCGGCATGCCGAAGTGTTCACCACCGGACCAGCCGTGAGCGACAAAATTAGCAATACTAAAACCAGGCGCGACCACTCCCATAAACACCAATAGTTCCATCACCGCCAGCACGGTGACCACCAGTTCAAACATCGCCGCCAGTTTTACGCCGAGGATATTCAGGGTCATAAAGACAATGTAGGCACCTACCGCAGCGTATTTAGGGTTTAACTGCGGATACTGCACATTAAGATAGGCGCCAATCGCCATAGCGATAGCCGGTGGAGCAAAAACGAATTCAATCAGTGTCGCCATACCGGCAATCAGGCCGCCAGTCTCACCAAAGGCGCGACGGCTGTAGGCAAATGGGCCGCCAGCATGCGGGATAGCGGTGGTCAGCTCGGTAAAACTGAAAATAAAACAGGTATACATGGTGGCGATTAATGCGGTGGTCAGCAGGAATCCCAGCGTTCCTGCCACGCCCCAGCCGTAACTCCAGCCAAAGTATTCACCGGAAATTACCAGACCTACCGCAATGCCCCACAGATGTATTGCGCCCAGGGTGGGCTTTAGCTTGCTTGTCATACCGATATCCCCGTCATGAATATTATTGTCAGTCGATAATGCAGCCGGTGCCAGGGGGAAACTTGACGGCGGCGTAATGAATTTTGTGCTCTACGGTCAACTCCGACACAAGAAAAGTGCCAGATACACGCTAAAGTCAAAAGAGGGTCGTCTGTGGTCAAGCGGGCCATTGCCGGCGACGCCATGCTGGTAACACACGGCGGGGAATCAACAGCCAACCCATCTGGAGCCAGACTATGACAGCAAAACAATATGACGACCTGGATAACACTGTACTGCTGCAACTCGCTCAGCGCGCGCTTAGCCGCTATCCATTTGCCCGGCAGGGCAAGCTGAGCCTGCTTTGCCGCTCAGAAAACGCCACTTTCCTGCTGGAAGCGGGTGGCAAGCGTTATGCCCTGCGTCTGCATCGTGGTAATTATCATCAGCGCGCGGATATTGAAAGTGAATTGCACTGGCTGGATGCGTTGCGTGACACGGGGATCGTGGTACCGCAGGCAGTAGCCGATGTTGACGGGCAAACGGTGCAGAGCCTGCAACTGGATGATGGCAGTGTGCGCTATGCTGTGTTGTTCCACTGGATCGACGGAGATATGCCGACGACAGAGGTCGATCCTCGCGCTTTTCAGCAGTTGGGGCACATTACTGCTCGCCTGCATCAGCACAGTAAAAGCTGGCAAAAGCCGACAGGATTCCAGCGCATTATCTGGGATCATCACACCATGGTCAGCCCACAAAGCCACTGGGGCGACTGGCGTGATGCACCCAATCTGCGCTTGTCAGATCATCCGGTAGTGGAAGAAGCCATTGCCAGAGTGGGCAGCCAATTGCAGGCGTTTGGTAAAGATTCATCGCGTTATGGCTTGATCCATGCCGATCTGCGCCTGACCAACCTGTTATTGTGTCAAGGCGAAACGCGAGTGATCGACTTTGACGATTGCGGGATGGGGTGGTATTTGCACGATCTTGCGGCAGCGATCAGTTTTGTGGAGCACCATCCTCGTGCAGCCGACTGGGTTGAGAACTGGATTAAAGGTTATGAGCAGGTCGCGCATATCAGCGACGCAGAAATGGCTATGGTGCCCGCCTTGTTAATCCAGCGTCGCATTCAACTGCTTGCCTGGGTGGGATCCCATGCGCAGACGGAGATGGCTCTCAGTCTGGGGCCGCAGTGGGCCGACCATTCAGTCCGTCTGTGTCGTCGTTATCTGGAAACGCATGAACTGCCGGTTGGTGCCTGAGTTGGTATGATAATTGCTTCTGTCAGGGGATGTTTTCTGTAGCAGAGGCGATGATGATGGAAACGGGGTTGATCAAACAGCCTGAAATGGCAACGGCTCTGAACGCCAGCTACGCCAGTCATCGTGGCGTACTGGCCGCCGCAGCCAGCGGGCTTAGCGATTTTATCTGCGATAAAGGCGGTGATGTCGATCGAATTTTTGGCGTCAGCGGCATTGATCCAGAGCAACTGACCAGTCCGACACTGAGCCTGGGGCTGATTAACTATTGCCGGGTAATGGAAGAAGCGGCGCGGTATTCAGGTTTTGATAACTTCGGTTTGCACTACGGCAAGCAGTTTAAACCACAGTCATTAGGTCTGATAGGTTATGTCGGTCTCTGCTCCGCCACACTGGAGCAGGCGTTACATAATGTGGTGAATGCTTTTCCATGGCATCAGCACGATACATTGACCCGTTTAGTGGACAAAGGTGACTGCTGGCGGCTGGACTACCAGGTGCGTCATGGCGCCATCCTTTGCCGTCGTCAGGATGCTGAACTGACGCTGGGGATGTTTATGAACCTGATCCGTCATGTGGCGGGTAAAAACTGGGCCCCGCGCGAAGTCCATTTTGAACATCCTCGCCCTGCTCAGTGGCATGAACACTGCAAAGTTTTCGACGCGCCGGTTTACTTCGATCAACCCTTCAACTCACTGCTGATCCCGAAACGGGATCTGGCTCGCGCCATGCCAGACAGTGATCCGATGTTACTGATGGTGATGCAGGATGCGATGCGGCGTCTGAACAGTGCGGTACCACAGCAAAATATCGTTGATCAGGTACGAGCGCAGGTGCATTTGGTGTTACTGAAAGGCGAACCGGTACTGGAAGAGGTCGCGGATAAGATGGGGATGTCCAGTTGGTCGCTACAGCGGCGGCTGCGCGAAGAAAACCTGAGTTTCACTGCGCTGGTGGATAAGGTGCGTTGCGAGATGGCGACGTATTATCTGCAGCAAAAACAGCTCCCGATTTCTGAAATGGCGTTGTTGCTGGGCTATTCAGAGGTCAGCGCGTTTTCCCGGGCGTTCCGTCGCTGGTTTGGCATCAGTCCACGCCAGTGGCGACAGGATAAAATGGCCGGTTAGCGCGGTTTAAAATCGATAACCAGTTGGGGCGGCATTTGCTTCGGCGGTGGCGGTAAATTTTCTGCACTGCTGATGACGCTCCAGGTCTTCAGGCACAGTATTTCATCGCCGGTGGCACTGAGTACACTGTAACGGCCATTTTTCCATGTTATCGTCACCGTGCATTCACGGCCTTTATAATCTGCCGCAGGATAAAAATTGTGCTGGATGCCGAACTGCATTTTAGCCAGGTAGAGACAGTCATCCCGCGACACACCGTGTGGGTTACGGCATTGTGCTTCCGCCATCTGCTGCATTTCCTGCGGTGTCGGCGGTAACGGTTTATTCGGCGTGGCTCCTTTTTTCGGGCCCGACTGGCAGCCGCTCAGCAGTAAAATCCCCACCAGCCAACTTGCGGCGTTGCTTTTGGTTATGTTCTTTCCTGATACCATTTATCCCCCGATTGATGAAAGTCTGCTTATATTAAAGCAGGAATCTCGTTGTCGTTCTGTAAAGGTGTTAACGGGCTGACACGGATGCTTGACGAACCCTCGGTAAAAGAGGTTATGTATTTCTTCCACTTACTTGTTAGCAGGATGCATTAATTATGGAAAAGAACATTCTCATGTTGGTCGGCGATTATGTCGAGGATTATGAAGCCATGGTGCCTTTCCAGGCATTGCAAATGCTGGGTCATCGTATCGATGCGGTTTGCCCGGGTAAAGGAAAAGGCGATTATGTCCAGACCGCCATTCATGACTTTGATGGGGCGCAAACGTACAGTGAGAAACCTGGACACCGTTTCATCCTGAATGCCGATTTCGCTGAAGCCCGGGTGGAAAATTATGATGCGTTAGTGATCCCCGGTGGGCGGGCTCCGGAATATCTGCGACTGAATCCTGATGTCATTAAGCTGGTGCAAGATTTTAATCAGCAGAGTAAACCTATTGCTGCGGTATGTCATGGTCCGCAACTGCTGGCCGCTGCCGGTATTTTAAATAACCGGACCTGTAGTGCGTATCCGGCCTGTGCGCCAGAAATCCGCCTGAGTGGCGGAGATTACGCGGATATTGGCATCGATCAGGCCTGTGTTGATGGTAATCTGATCACTGCGCCAGCGTGGCCTGCGCATCCACAGTGGCTGGCGAAATTTGTTGAAGTCTTGATGAAATAACGCTCAGCAAAGCTTTCTGATGGGGCGATGATTCATCGTGGGTTATCCAGACGATCATTGTACGGTGATGAACCGTGCTTAACATCGGGCGGAGAGAAATAGCCCAGTTGCAGGACAAAAATGTCTGGCATTTTTGCCCGGTGCTCAGGTCGCCAGCGTCCCTGCGGTTTGCAGTATGGCTGGGGATAGACGTCAGTATGTTTGGGCTGGCGTGTCTGTGGGTTAGTCGACTCTGATGGATGAATTATCGCTCTTCAGGCGGTAGGCGTCTCCAGCTTGCTGTAACCCAATCCATTAATTTTCCTTACTTTTATCTGTACCGGTATGCGTTCTTTCATCGCTTCTACGTGGCTGATAACCCCGATGGTTTTGCCGCTGGCGTTCAGCGCGTCCAGAGCGTCCAGCGCACAGTCCAGCGTTTCAGCATCCAGTGTGCCAAAGCCTTCATCAAGAAACAGCGACTCAATACGGGTCTTGTGACTGACCAGATCGGATAAAGCCAGCGCCAGCGCCAGACTGACCAGAAAACTCTCGCCGCCGGAAAGGGTGCGGGTATCACGCAGGGCATCCGCCTGCCAGGTATCCACTACTTGCAGTTCCAGTGCCTCCTGGGCTTTGCGTTGTAACAGATAGCGTCCGTGTAGCCGGTTGAGCTGTTTATTCGCCAGCCAGACCAGATTTTCCAGCGTCAGCCCTTGGGCAAACTTGCGGAATTTGTCGCCTTCTTTTGAACCAATCAACTGGTTGAGATAACTCCAGTCTTCTACTTGTTTCTCATGGTCAGCTATCTGCGCCAGCAGACTTTGTTGTTGTGTGCGACGGGCTGCATCGCTGGCCAGTTGCTGGCGGGCCTCGCCCTGTTGTCGGGCATTTTCCTGTCGTTCCAGCGCCAGCGCGGCGACGGTTTCATTCAGTGTTTCCGGGGTTTCAGGAAAATCGTCCGGTTGCTGTCGCTGATGTGCGGCGAGATTTTTCTGTGCCTGTTCCAGCAATACAGCGGTTTGCTGGCGGCGCTGGTCATGCTGTTTTTGCAGGGCTTTCAGGTGGCTGAATTGCGCTTCATCCAGCAGAGCGGCGCTGAAATGGGCTTCATCAGTAAAATCGCTGGCTGCCAGCGCGGCGGCGAAGGCCGTCTGGGTTTCGCTCAGTCGTTGGGTCAGCGTGGCTGATTGCTCAGAAAGTGAGTTATGCTGTCCAGTCAGGGTATTTAACTGGTTTTGCTGTTGCTGCCATTGGTGCTGCAGCGTCTGGACTCGCTCAGCGTGGTGTTGCGACTGCGCACGTAGTTGTTGCTGGACTTCTGTCGTGAGTTGATCGCCGAACAGTTTTTGTCGCTGTATCCGCAGTTCACGGAGCGTATCCTGTTCAGTTTTCAGGCGTTGTTCTAGCGCAGCCAGCCGTTGCTGCTCGTTGGCTATCTCCTCGTTCAGTATCTGCTGTTGCGTGGCTAATGTGGTCAGTTGCGGCACCAGGTCAGTGAGCGCCTGCTCCGTTTTAAGCCATTGTTGCCATTCATTTTGACGAGCGGCAAGCCACACTTCATGTTCTCCCTGCGCCGGTAACGACAGGGCGAACGCTTGCAGCGACGCCTGCAACGCGTCACGTTGTTGCGTCACGGTCTGTTGCTGCTGTTGCAACTGTTGTTCATGCTCGCTGATGGTCTGGCGGAGAGTAAGCAGTTGCTGACTTGTCAACTGTTGCTGTTGCTGGAGTGAAGCCCATTCGTTCTGACACTGATTGAGGATATCTCTTTGCTGTTGCAGGGTTCGGGCGCTGTGTTGCAGCTCAGCTAACTGGGCCTGTAGCACCGTTTCCTGGTTATCTTGTGTGCTCAACCATTCCGCCACCTGGGCCGGGTCATCCGGTGTGAAGCTCAGCGCCAGTTCTGTTACCACTTCCTGCCATTGATTGCGTAGCTTGCTGGTTTCACGTTCGCCGTCGAGCAGCTCCTGTTGCAGTTTTTCTGCCTGGGCCAGCAGATTTTTAATCTGTTCGCTTTTGGCGATGCCCTGATCTTTCAGTTTTTCGACTTCAGCCCTGAGTTGCAACAGGCGCTGCTGGTTTTCAGACGGCTTCAATGCCTGATATTCATTGATGGCGGGATGCAGCCGGGAACCGCACAACGGGCAAGGCTGGTCCGCTTCCAGATGGGCGCGATGTTGTTCGAGGTCGACAATGCGCTGTTCCAGCTCACAACGTTTTTCCAGGTCCTGCTGGTGCTGATACTTCTCCTTCCAGCCATTACGCAGCAGGAGCAATTGTTGCTCTGCTTCCTCCCGTTGTTGTTGGAGGACTTGCTGGCTGGCCAGAGTCCGCTGCTGGCGTTGCGTCAGTGGCTGCCATTGCGACGAGAGTAATGCCAGTGTTTGCCGCAACGGGCGTTGCTGGTTGAGCCGGGTCAGTGTGGTCTGTAGCGTATTTTCAGGGTGCTGGTGTTGCAAGGCCAGATGATTTTTTTCTGCCGTTGCGTACTGTTGCTGTGCATCGTTCAGCAACTGTTGCTGCGGCCTGGCCTGCTGTTCCAACTGGTTAAGCTGTTGTTGGCGTTGTTCGAGGCTTTTATGCTGTTCCGCCAGACGTTGTTGTTGTGCGTTTAGCGCCACTTCACTCTGGTGCTGTTGTTCAAAGCGGGCGCGCCACAATGGCAGTGATTCGCCCCAGTGGGCAAAGTGTGGATGCGCTTGCTGCCATTGCTGATTCTGCTGGTGTTGCGCCCGTTTTTCCGTTTGCACTTGCTGATTTTGCTGCAAGGCAGCCTGGCGGCGCTGGCGTGAATGTTGGTACTCACTGATCTCTTTTGTCAGTTGCGCGTTTTGCTGTTCCAGCGAGGCGATACGGTTATCCAGCGGCAGGACACTGTCGTTGATCAGCGTTTCCTGCTGTTGGCGCAATGCTTCATGCTGTAACCGCTGTGCGTCACTCGCTTTCAGTTGCCGGGTTGCTTCTTCCAACTGTTGCTGAGTCTGTTGTAATTGCTGGCTCAGGCGCTGATGCTGTTGTTGTAGTTGCTGCAAATCCTGCTGCTGCTGATTACGCTGCTGCCAACGTGGTCGCAGCTTTTCAGCCGGCTCGGCCTGCACCAGCCGTTGCAACTGAGAGCTGTCCTGTTGCCAGGCGGCTTCAGCCTGTTGATGCTCTGCTTTCGCGCGGCTAACCGCCTGTTTCGCCGCCTGAAATTGCTGATACCATTGCAGTTGAAATTGTTGCCGTTGATATTGCGAGGTCAGTGCCCGCTCCTCAGCTATCTTTTGTTCCAGCAGGCGGGTGAGGCACTGTACCTGCTCATCCTCCAGCAATGCCATGCCATTTGCCTGGGCTTTTAGTGTCTCCAGCGCCTGGCGGACGTTTTTATGCCGTTCGAAGACACTGGCCGACAGTCGGCCATAAATTTCCGTGCCGGTCAGTTCTTCCAGCAGCTCGGCGCGACTATTGGCATCGGCATTGAGGAAGGCGGCAAACTGCCCTTGTGACAACATCATCGACTTGGTAAAGCGGGCGAAATCCAGCCCGGTCAGCGCGATCAGCATGTCCAGTTTGTCTTTAACCTTGTCGGCAACGATCTTATTATCCGCGCAGCGTGCCAGTTCAACACGTGGTGCCTGCAGGTTGCCGTCCGCCATACCGCGCGCCCGGTTCTGGCTCCAGAAGGCGCGCCAGGCCACGCCTTTCACTTCAAACTCCACTTCAGCCAGGCATTCTGACGTATCGCGGGTCATCAGGTCATTCTGTGATTGCGACAGTTTTCCCAGCCGTGAGGTTTCGTGGTATAGCGCAAGGCAGATTGCATCCAGCAAGGTGGTTTTACCGGCACCGGTTGGGCCGGTGATGGCGAACAGACCATTGCTGGCAAACGGCTCAGCGGTGAAATCAATTTTCCATTCCCCTTTCAGCGAGTTGAGGTTTTTAAACCGTAGCGTCAGGATCTTCATGGTTGAACCTCATCGTCAATCTCTGCCAGTGTCTGGTTGAACAACTGCGTGGCACGGGCCAGTCGCTGCGGATCTTCCTCTTTTTCCAGCGCCAGACGGCGGGTAAAGACCTCCCCGACACTCAGTTCGCTGAGCGTTTCATTATTCTGCCGGTCAATGGCCTGCTCGCGCTGTTCCCGACTGCGGCGCAGTAGCAGCACTTCTACCGGCAAGGTCAGCGTCATTTCCTGAATTTGGCGTTGCAGGTCATTCAACCAGGCCTGGGTGACAATCTCGATATCCAGCCAGACGGTTTTGCCCTCTTCAGGGGGGGCGATCGCGGCCAGTTGTTTTTCGATTTCCGCCAGTGAGCCTTTGATCATCTGCATCGGCTGGAACCGTGGAATGTACAAGGGGGTTACGCTGCTCAGTTCGCCATTGGCGAAATCCACCAGAAAGACGCTTTTATCTTTCCCCAGCTCATCAAAACTGAGCGGAATGGGCGAGCCGCTGTAGCGGATATGCCCGGTATTGGCGATGCGTTGCGCGCGGTGGATATGTCCCAGTGCGATGTAGTCCGCAGGCGGAAAGAACTGGGCAGGGAAGGCATCCAGCGTACCGATGTAAATATCCCGCACAGCATCACTTTTTGTCACACCCATGGTGGTCAGATGCCCGGTGGCAATGATCGGTAGCGCCAGTTTCAGCGCTTCTCGTTGAGCCTGCGCTGCCTGCCAGCATTGCTGGTAATAGTGGGTTATCGCCTCCAGCAGGGTTTGCTGTTTGTCGTGGCCCGACTGACCGGCCTGACTGGTGGTGATATCGCGCGGGCGCAGGTAGGGGATAGCGCAGAGCAGTGCACCGGGCTGACCGTCACGACGATTGAGCAACAATACCTGCTGGCGAGGATCGCCACTGGCGGCGGCAATCACCCGGGTATTCAAACAGGCCAGCAGCTCACGCGATTCGTTCAGCGTAGCCACTGAATCGTGGTTACCGCCGAGGATCACTAACTGGCAGCCGGTCTGTTGCAACCTGACCACAAAGCGATTGTACAGCTCGCGGGCATAGCTTGGCGGCGATCCGCTATCGAAAATATCACCAGCCACAATGATGGCGTCAACCTGATGTTCTTCCACCTGCGTCAGCAGCCAGTCAAGAAAAGCCTGATGCTCGGCTGCCCGGCTTTTAGTGTAGAAAAACTGGCCCAGATGCCAGTCAGCGGTATGAATTACGCGCATGGGATCCCTTCGGTGCGGAAATCTAATCCGACGATTATAAACAGCATCGATGAAAACCCCAGCGAGAAAGGCCATCACTCTTTCATAAAAGTGTTATAAATCGAGAAGCTTTCCCAGACTTTTTCATAAATATGTCATAAAACTGACGCATAATGACGCCGCAAATCCAGTGACATTCCGTCACCGTAGCAGGAGCAATAATGGCTAAGCGCATTCTGGTGGTCGAAGATGAAGCCCCAATCCGTGAGATGTTATGTTTCGTTCTGGAGCAAAATGACTATCAGCCGATTGAAGCCGAAGATTATGACAGTGCTGTCAATTTGCTGATTGAACCCTGGCCTGATTTGATACTGTTGGACTGGATGCTGCCCGGAGGATCAGGCATTCAGTTTATAAAACACCTGAAACGTGAAGCGATGACCCGCGATATTCCGGTAATGATGTTAACCGCGCGGGGTGAAGAAGAAGATCGTGTGCGTGGGCTGGAAGTAGGGGCTGATGACTACATCAGCAAACCGTTCTCTCCGAAAGAGCTGCTGGCGCGGATTAAAGCGGTAATACGCCGTATTTCGCCAATGGCGGTTGAAGAGGTTATCGAAATACAGGGGCTGAGCCTCGATCCCTCTTCGCATCGAGTGATGTCTGAAAATCAGCCGCTGGAAATGGGGCCGACGGAATATAAACTGCTGCACTTTTTTATGACGCATCCGGAACGTGTTTACAGCCGCGAGCAGTTGCTTAATCATGTATGGGGCACTAACGTGTATGTCGAAGATCGTACTGTTGACGTACATATCCGTCGTTTGCGTAAAGCGCTGGAAACGACAGGGTACCATCGTATGGTGCAGACGGTTCGCGGAACAGGTTACCGCTTCTCTGCACGCTACTGACCGTTCGCACAGGAGCATTAACCGTGTTGGAACGCCTCTCCTGGAAGCTATTGTTGTTTGAACTGGCGCTTGCCTGCCTGCCCGCGTTAATTTTAGGGCTTCTGACAGGTTACCTGCCCTGGCTGCTGTTGTGTTCGGTACTGGCGGTGTTGGTCTGGCATTTTGTCAATTTATTGCGTTTATCTCGCTGGTTGTGGATTGACCGTAGCATTACTCCCCCTGCCGGGCGTGGCAGTTGGGAACCCCTCTTTTATGGTCTTTATCAGATGCAGGCGAGAAATCGTCGGCGTCGCCGTGAACTGGGGAGCCTGATTAAACGCTTTCGCAGTGGTGCGGAATCACTGCCGGATGCGGTGGTGCTGACCACCGAGGAAGGGATCATTTTCTGGTGTAATGGCCTGGCGCAACAGCTGTTGGGGCTGCGTTGGCCGGAAGACAATGGTCAGAACATCCTGAATCTACTGCGCTATCCTGAGTTTACCCGTTATCTTCGCCAGCGTGATTTCAGCGGCCCCCTGACCCTGGTGCTGAATAACCACCGTCATCTGGAATTCCGGGTGATGCCTTATTCCGAAGGGCAGTGGCTGCTGGTGGCGCGTGATGTGACACAAATGCACCAGTTGGAAGGCGCCCGCCGTAACTTTTTTGCCAACGTCAGCCACGAACTGCGCACCCCATTAACGGTGCTGCAAGGTTATCTGGAAATGATGGAAGAGGCAGAAATGCAAGGTGCACAGCGCGACAAAGCGCTGCATACCATGCAGGAGCAGATCCGCCGGATGGATGGACTGGTACAGCAGCTACTCACGTTGTCGCGTATTGAAGCTGCATCCACACTGGATCTACAGGAGACGGTTGATGTGCCGATGATGCTGCAGCTGTTACAGCGTGAGGCGGAAACACTGAGTCAGGGCCGTCATGAGATTCAGTTTAACACCGATCCAAACTTGCGGGTGTATGGCAATGATGAGCAACTGCGCAGTGCCATTTCGAACCTGGTCTATAACGCAATTAATCATACGCCAGCGGGAACGCGCATTGAGATCAGTTGGCTGAAAACGCCGCAGGGGGCGCTGTTCAGGGTAAGGGATAATGGCCCCGGTATTGCGGCAGAGCATATTCCGCGTCTGACGGAACGTTTTTATCGCGTGGACAAAGCCCGTTCGCGGCAGACCGGTGGGAGCGGGTTGGGGCTGGCTATCGTTAAGCATGCGTTGAGTCATCATAATGCGCGACTGGATATTACCAGCCAGCCAGGCACAGAGACCTGTTTTAGCTTCTTATTACCGTCCAGGTTGGTCGTCAACGCTGGATAGCCACAGAGTGCCGTTCGTTGACTGAAACGGGGAAGTGGGTGAAAACGTTATTTCTCACGGTGGTGTTGTTATTTCGTACCTCAGGATAATCCTGTTCCAGGATTGAACGCGCCGCAACTGAATGCGATTTTCTCTCAACCTCGCCGTTGCGGCAGAATATTGGCCGCTGTCAGATCAGCCAGTCAAGTTGTCGTGACAACTGATGGGTGAGTAAAACTTGAATTTTTTTCATGTATGATGAAATTTCCTCGTTTGCCGCTGAAAGTTTCTCATGACATTCTGCATATCAGCCATATAGACATCCAGAAGTCTAAGGGTAACTCAGCGAAACTATTTCACAGGTAAATTATGCGCAATGCGCGCAGTCCAGGAGTGACCAGACATGCAAAGAGATTCAGCCCAGTATCGTGCCGAAGTGGTCGGCAGCTTCCTTCGTCCGGCCGTCATCAAACAGGCTCGTGAACAGTTTCAGGCCGGTGAAATCGACGCGGCTGCGTTGCGTCGTATTGAAGACGAAGCGATCCGTGATGTGGTCGCACATCAGCGTTCCTGTGGTCTGAAAGTGGTCACCGACGGTGAGTTTCGCCGTGCCTGGTGGCACTTCGATTTCTTTGAGGGGCTGGAGGGCGTGGAGCGCTATGAAGCTGATCAGGGTATTCAGTTCAACGGCGTGCAGACCAAAGCACATGCTGTCCGGATTATCGGTAAGCTCGGTTTTGGCAACCATCCGATGCTGGAAGATTTCCGTTATCTGCAAAGTATTAGTGGCGATGCGATAGCTAAAATGACCATTCCAAGCCCGAGTGTGTTGCACTTCCGTGGTGGACGTAAGGCCATTGATGCCACGGTCTATCCTGATATGAACACCTATTTTGACGATTTGGCGCTGACCTATCGTAAGGCGATCAAAGCCTTCTACGATGCAGGTTGTCGTTATCTGCAACTGGACGATACCGTATGGGCCTATCTGTGTTCTGAAGATCAGAAAAGGCAAATTCGCGAGCGTGGTGAAGATCCAGAAGAGCTGGCGCGCACTTATGCACAGGTGCTAAATAAAGCCATTGAAGGTAAGCCAGACGATCTGACGATTGGTCTGCATGTTTGCCGTGGGAATTTCCGCTCAACCTGGATTTCCGAAGGTGGTTATGAGCCGGTGGCCGAAATTCTGTTTGGCACCGTCAATATTGATGCCTTCTTCCTGGAATACGATAATGAACGTTCTGGCGGCTTCGAGCCGTTACGCTTTATTAAACCAGGCAAACAGCAAGTCGTACTGGGCCTGATCACCACTAAAACGGGTGAGCTGGAAAACCCGGAAACGGTGAAAAAACGCATCGCGGAAGCGGCGAAATTTGTCAGCCTCGATCAGATTTGCCTCAGCCCACAGTGTGGTTTCGCCTCGACGGAAGAGGGGAATAACCTGACTGAAGCGCAGCAGTGGGCGAAGTTGCGTCTGGTGGTTGATATTGCTAACGACGTCTGGTAAGCCGGTGTCGGATGGTGTAAAAGGCGCGAGAAATCGCGCCTTTGGTCTATTTTGAGACTGTTTTTGGTAGAAAATAACCCTACAGCGAGTAAAAAGAGACCTATCATGTAGGGATCTCAGTCAACAACATGGAGTGATGAACTGGAATTTTTATTTTTTGCGCTATATCACTCTGCTTTATCGATCTCGTATTGCCTTTCTTCGCTATAAACGGTTTACTTAGCGCCGTTTTTTACGTTATCCCCCTGTAAAAAAGATCATAATCAGCGCAAATTCGCCATGAAATGATATCGATTCAGGACATTTTCCTGTATCGATATGGAAACAGGGTGTTTTTAGAGCCATCAGGGAGATAAAGCTGATATCACGGTTGTATTAACACCAGTAACGGGTCACTCCTCTGCTTATGACTAATCGTTTAACTTCCAAAGACATCCTCGCGTTGGGCTTTATGACGTTCGCCCTGTTCGTGGGGGCTGGCAACATTATTTTCCCACCAATGGTGGGTATTCAGTCTGGTGAACATGTCTGGGTAGCTGCACTTGGCTTCCTGCTCACCGCTGTTGGTCTGCCGGTCACGACAGTTATTGCGCTGGCGCGCGTTGGCGGCGGCATTGATGCCCTCAGCTCACCGATTGGTAAAGCGGCAGGGCTGGTCCTCGCGGTGGTTTGCTATCTGGCCGTGGGGCCGCTGTTTGCGACGCCACGTACGGCGACGGTTTCCTTCGAAGTGGGGATTGCCCCACTGACCGGTGAGGGCGAGAGACCACTGCTTATCTACAGCCTGGTGTACTTCATGCTGGTTATCGCTATTTCACTGTATCCGGGCAAGTTACTGGATACCGTAGGCCATGTTCTGGCGCCGTTGAAAATTGTCGCGCTGGCGGCGTTAGGTATCGCGGCAATGCTCTGGCCTGCAGGCAGCATGGCACCGGCAACCGAAGCATATCAACATGCTGCTTTCTCCAGTGGTTTCGTGAACGGCTATCTGACCATGGATACCCTGGGGGCACTGGTGTTTGGTATTGTGATTGTCAATGCCGCCCGCTCGCGGGGGGTCAGTGAGGCCTCGTTGTTAACCCGTTACACCATTATTGCAGGCCTGATAGCCGGTCTTGGCCTGACCCTGGTGTATCTGGCGCTGTTCAAACTGGGATCCGGCAGCGCGACCATAGTTGCTCAGAATGCCAATGGCGCGGCGATCCTGCATGCCTACGTACAACAGACGTTTGGTGGTATGGGGAGTTTCTTCCTCGCAGCGTTGATCTTCGTTGCCTGTATGGTGACCGCGGTGGGCCTGACCTGCGCCTGTGCAGAGTTTTTTGCGCAATATCTGCCGCTGAGCTATCGCCAGTTAGTGTTTATCCTCGGGCTGTTCTCGATGCTGGTATCTAATCTGGGACTGAGTCAACTGATTCACTTCTCGATCCCGGTGCTGACGGCGATTTATCCTCCGTGTATTGTGCTGGTTTTGCTGAGTTTTACCCTGAACTGGTGGAAGAAAAGCTGTCGTATCATCGCGCCAACCATGGTGGTCAGCCTGTTGTTCGGTATCGTTGATGCGATTAAAACGACTGAATTGAAAGAGGCGCTGCCTGCCTTTGTCGCTCATTTGCCGCTGGCTGAGCAGGGACTGGCCTGGCTGCCACCGTCGCTGGCGATGCTGGTGTTGAGCGTCATTTATGACCGAATGCAGGGTCGCCAACAAGTTAGCGCCATCAGCAGTAAATAAAGTGATGCCTGCTGTTACCAGCAGGCGCAGTAAAGAGAATAAAGACAGGAAGAAAATGACCCAAAATACGCTCAAAAAGGGACTGAGTACCCGTCATATTCGTTTCATGGCGCTAGGGTCGGCTATTGGTACCGGTCTGTTCTATGGCTCGGCAGATGCAATGAAAATGGCCGGACCGAGCGTGATCCTCGCCTATATGATTGGCGGGGCTATCGCTTATATTATTATGCGCGCGCTGGGCGAAATGTCGGTGAATAACCCGCAGGCCAGTTCTTTCTCACGCTATGCCCAGGACTATCTCGGCCCGCTGGCCGGATATATCACTGGCTGGACTTATTGCTTTGAAATTTTGATTGTCGCTATTGCTGATGTCACCGCATTTGGCATCTATATGGGGGTTTGGTTCCCGGATGTGCCGCACTGGATATGGGTGCTCAGTGTGGTGTTAATCATTGGCGCTATCAACATGGCAACGGTCAAGGTGTTTGGCGAAGTGGAGTTCTGGTTGTCGCTGTTTAAAGTTGCCACCATTATCATCATGATCGTCGCCGGTTTGGGCATTATCTTCTGGGGTATAGGCAATGGAGGGCAACCGACCGGCATCAGCAACCTGTGGACTCATGGCGGTTTCTTTGCCCATGGTATTATTGGTATGGTGCTGTCATTGCAGATTGTGATGTTTGCTTATGGCGGTATTGAAATTATCGGTATTACCGCCGGTGAAGCGAAAAATCCGGAGACCTCAATTCCTCGGGCGATTAACACCGTGCCGTTACGTATCCTGGTGTTTTATGTCGGGACGCTGTTCGTCATTATGTCGATTTATCCATGGAACCAGATTGGTACTCACGGTAGTCCGTTTGTTTTGACTTTCCAGCATATGGGGATTGCCGCTGCGGCAGCAATCCTCAATTTTGTGGTGATCACCGCTTCACTGTCGGCGATTAACAGCGATGTGTTTGGTGTTGGTCGTATGCTGCACGGTATGGCTGAGCAGGGGCATGCTCCCGCGGTTTTCTCCCGGGTTTCGCGCCGTGGCATTCCGTGGGTTACTACGGTAGTGATGATGATCGCGATGCTGATAGCCGTTTATCTGAATTACCTGATGCCGGAGAAAGTGTTCCTGGTGATAGCCTCACTGGCGACGTTTGCCACTGTCTGGGTGTGGATTATGATCCTGTTCGCTCAGATTGGCTTTCGTCGCACCTTGACGAAAGAACAGGCGAAGGCGTTGACGTTTGCTATGCCTGGCGGCACCTTTACCGCTCTGGTCGGTATTCTGTTCCTGTGCTTTATTATCGGCTTGATTGGCTACTTCCCGGATACCCGCATATCGCTGTATGTTGGTGTCGGCTGGTTGCTGGTGCTGGTTGCCAGTTGGGCATGGGTGCGTAAGCAAGTGAGAGTTCAATAACCGGTGTCCTGCGGGGCAATGCCTAACCGGGTTAACACATCCCGATGTGAACAACATTAAAAAGGGCCGGTTCTCCGGCCCTGTTCAGTTTTACGTGCCACTGGCATTGCCAGAGAAAATGACATCTCCGGCGAATATTGCGGTCAGAAACGGTAACCTACACCGATGTTGAAGCCATTGAGGGAACGCCTTTTTTCATTATCATCAAAACTCGACCCTTCATAGCCTACATCAACAGCCCAGTTTTCTGTTGGGTTAATCTGTACACCTGCGCCATACATAAACGATGTTTTTTTGCCGTTGTAATAGAGATTCCCTGGGGCGGCCCCGAGAAACACCAGACAGTAGATGTATCTTAAAATAAAAGATAGG
>NZ_RQVV01000058.1:0-3164 GCF_009295515.1 Erwinia endophytica
CGGACCTCAGTCCGCAGAACAGCTAAATTCTTTATCCGCTAACAAGCTGAAAATTCTCTGTCTGTCTCTCAACACCCACCAGAACGCTTCTGGTGTTGTAAGGTTAAGCCTCACGGGTCATTAGTACCGGTTAGCTCAACGCATCACTGCGCTTACACACCCGGCCTATCAACGTCGTCGTCTTCAACGTCCCTTCAGGGGTCTCTGGGACCCAGGGAGAACTCATCTCGGGGCAGGTTTCGTGCTTAGATGCTTTCAGCACTTATCCCTTCCGCACTTAGCTACCGGGCAGTGCCATTGGCATGACAACCCGAACACCAGCGGTGCGTTCACTCCGGTCCTCTCGTACTGGGAGCAACCCCCCTCAGTTCTCCTGCGCCCACGGCAGATAGGGACCGAACTGTCTCACGACGTTCTAAACCCAGCTCGCGTACCACTTTAAACGGCGAACAGCCGTACCCTTGGGACCTGCTTCAGCCCCAGGATGTGATGAGCCGACATCGAGGTGCCAAACACCGCCGTCGATATGAACTCTTGGGCGGTATCAGCCTGTTATCCCCGGAGTACCTTTTATCCGTTGAGCGATGGCCCTTCCATTCAGAACCACCGGATCACTATGACCTGCTTTCGCACCTGTTCGAGCCGTCACTCTCACAGTCAAGCCAGCTTATGCCATTGCACTAACCTCACGATGTCCGACCGTGATTAGCTGACCTTCGTGCTCCTCCGTTACTCTTTGGGAGGAGACCGCCCCAGTCAAACTACCCACCAGACACTGTCCCCACGCCGGATTACGGCGCCAGGTTAGAACATCAAACATTAAAGGGTGGTATTTCAAGGATGGCTCCACGCAGACTGGCGTCCACGCTTCAAAGCCTCCCACCTATCCTGCACATCAAGGCTCAATGTTCAGTGTCAAGCTGTAGTAAAGGTTCACGGGGTCTTTCCGTCTTGCCGCGGGTACACTGCATCTTCACAGCGAGTTCAATTTCACTGAGTCCCGGGTGGAGACAGCCTGGCCATCATTACGCCATTCGTGCAGGTCGGAACTTACCCGACAAGGAATTTCGCTACCTTAGGACCGTTATAGTTACGGCCGCCGTTTACCGGGGCTTCGATCAGGAGCTTCTCCTTACGGATAACCCCATCAATTAACCTTCCGGCACCGGGCAGGCGTCACACCGTATACGTCCACTTTCGTGTTTGCACAGTGCTGTGTTTTTAATAAACAGTTGCAGCCAGCTGGTATCTTCGACTGCCTTCGGCTCCACCCGCAGGGGGTTTCACCTGATGACAGCGTGCCTTCTCCCGAAGTTACGGCACCATTTTGCCTAGTTCCTTCACCCGGGTTCTCTCAAGCGCCTTGGTATTCTCTACCTGACCACCTGTGTCGGTTTCGGGTACGATTTCGTGTTACCTGGAGCTTAGAGGCTTTTCCTGGAAGCAGGGCATCTGTTACTTCAGCACCGTAGTGCCTCGTCATCACGCCTCAGCCTTACAGCACTCCGGATTTGCCTGGAATGCCAGCCTACACGCTTAAACCGGGACAACCGTCGCCCGGATAACATAGCCTTCTCCGTCCCCCCTTCGCAGTAACACCAAGTACAGGAATATTAACCTGTTTCCCATCGACTACGCCTTTCGGCCTCGCCTTAGGGGTCGACTCACCCTGCCCCGATTAACGTTGGACAGGAACCCTTGGTCTTCCGGCGAGCGGGCTTTTCACCCGCTTTATCGTTACTTATGTCAGCATTCGCACTTCTGATACCTCCAGCAAACCTCACAGTCCACCTTCAACGGCTTACAGAACGCTCCCCTACCCAACAACACTTGCGTGCCGCTGCCGCAGCTTCGGTGCATGGTTTAGCCCCGTTACATCTTCCGCGCAGGCCGACTCGACCAGTGAGCTATTACGCTTTCTTTAAATGATGGCTGCTTCTAAGCCAACATCCTGGCTGTCTGGGCCTTCCCACATCGTTTCCCACTTAACCATGACTTTGGGACCTTAGCTGGCGGTCTGGGTTGTTTCCCTCTTCACGACGGACGTTAGCACCCGCCGTGTGTCTCCCGTGATAACATTCTCCGGTATTCGCAGTTTGCATCGGGTTGGTAAGCCGGGATGGCCCCCTGACCGAAACAGTGCTCTACCCCCGGAGATGAATTCACGAGGCGCTACCTAAATAGCTTTCGGGGAGAACCAGCTATCTCCCGGTTTGATTGGCCTTTCACCCCCAGCCACAAGTCATCCGCTAATTTTTCAACATTAGTCGGTTCGGTCCTCCAGTTAGTGTTACCCAACCTTCAACCTGCCCATGGCTAGATCACCGGGTTTCGGGTCTGTACCCTGCAACTTAACGCCCAGTTAAGACTCGGTTTCCCTGCGGCTCCCCTATTCGGTTAACCTTGCTACAGAATACAAGTCGCTGACCCATTATACAAAAGGTACGCAGTCACACCATTAAGGTGCTCCCACTGCTTGTACGTACACGGTTTCAGGTTCTGTTTCACTCCCCTCGCCGGGGTTCTTTTCGCCTTTCCCTCACGGTACTGGTTCACTATCGGTCAGTCAGGAGTATTTAGCCTTGGAGGATGGTCCCCCCATATTCAGACAGGATATCACGTGTCCCGCCCTACTCTTCGAACTCACAACAACTGCACCTTCGTGTACGGGAGTTTCACCCTGTATCCTGCGACTTTCCAGACGCTTCCACTGATGCAACTGATGATGATGGTTCCGGGCTCTTCCCCGTTCGCTCGCCGCTACTGGGGGAATCTCGGTTGATTTCTTTTCCTCGGGGTACTTAGATGTTTCAGTTCCCCCGGTTCGCCTCGCAACACTATGTATTCATGTTGCGATGATGCACCGTAGTGCACCGGGTTTCCCCATTCGGGTATCGTCGGGTATAACGGTTCATATCACCTTGCCGACGCTTATCGCAGATTAGCACGCCCTTCATCGCCTCTGACTGCCAGGGCATCCACCGTGTACGCTTATTCACTTAACCTCACAACCCACAAGCGTCCCGAAGGACTGCATGTCGTTGTCAGCATTTGAGAGACCCGTACATGTCGTCTTCTCCATCCTGCCTGCGCAGAACGGAAACAACATGCCGTTTTTCAATTTTCAGCTTGTTCCGGATTGTTAAAGAGCAATATCTCACTTC
>NZ_RQVV01000058.1:3355-5141 GCF_009295515.1 Erwinia endophytica
ATGGGGACCTGATACGCTCATTACTTTTTCATCAGACAATCTGTGTGGACACTGCGCAGAAATCTATCTTTCTGTTAAGGAGGTGATCCAACCGCAGGTTCCCCTACGGTTACCTTGTTACGACTTCACCCCAGTCATGAATCACAAAGTGGTAAGCGCCCTCCCGAAGGTTAAGCTACCTACTTCTTTTGCAACCCACTCCCATGGTGTGACGGGCGGTGTGTACAAGGCCCGGGAACGTATTCACCGTGGCATTCTGATCCACGATTACTAGCGATTCCGACTTCACGGAGTCGAGTTGCAGACTCCGATCCGGACTACGACGCACTTTATGAGGTCCGCTTCCCTTCGCAGGCTCGCTTCTCTTTGTATGCGCCATTGTAGCACGTGTGTAGCCCTGGCCGTAAGGGCCATGATGACTTGACGTCATCCCCACCTTCCTCCGGTTTATCACCGGCAGTCTCCTTTGAGTTCCCGACCGAATCGCTGGCAACAAAGGATAAGGGTTGCGCTCGTTGCGGGACTTAACCCAACATTTCACAACACGAGCTGACGACAGCCATGCAGCACCTGTCTCACAGTTCCCGAAGGCACAAATCCATCTCTGAATTCTTCTGTGGATGTCAAGGCCAGGTAAGGTTCTTCGCGTTGCATCGAATTAAACCACATGCTCCACCGCTTGTGCGGGCCCCCGTCAATTCATTTGAGTTTTAACCTTGCGGCCGTACTCCCCAGGCGGTCGACTTAACGCGTTAGCTCCGGAAGCCACTCCTCAAGGGAACAACCTCCAAGTCGACATCGTTTACAGCGTGGACTACCAGGGTATCTAATCCTGTTTGCTCCCCACGCTTTCGCACCTGAGCGTCAGTCTTTGTCCAGGGGGCCGCCTTCGCCACCGGTATTCCTCCAGATCTCTACGCATTTCACCGCTACACCTGGAATTCTACCCCCCTCTACAAGACTCCAGCCTGACAGTTTCAAATGCAGTTCCCAGGTTAAGCCCGGGGATTTCACATCTGACTTGTCAGACCGCCTGCGTGCGCTTTACGCCCAGTAATTCCGATTAACGCTTGCACCCTCCGTATTACCGCGGCTGCTGGCACGGAGTTAGCCGGTGCTTCTTCTGCGGGTAACGTCAATTGATACGGTTATTAACCTCATCACCTTCCTCCCCGCTGAAAGTACTTTACAACCCGAAGGCCTTCTTCATACACGCGGCATGGCTGCATCAGGCTTGCGCCCATTGTGCAATATTCCCCACTGCTGCCTCCCGTAGGAGTCTGGACCGTGTCTCAGTTCCAGTGTGGCTGGTCATCCTCTCAGACCAGCTAGGGATCGTCGCCTTGGTGAGCCTTTACCCCACCAACAAGCTAATCCCATCTGGGCACATCCGATGGCGTGAGGCCAGAAGGTCCCCCACTTTGCTCTCGCGAGATTATGCGGTATTAGCCACCGTTTCCAGTGGTTATCCCCCTCCATCGGGCAGTTTCCCAGACATTACTCACCCGTCCGCCACTCGTCACCCAAGAGCAAGCTCTCTGTGCTACCGTTCGACTTGCATGTGTTAGGCCTGCCGCCAGCGTTCAATCTGAGCCATGATCAAACTCTTCAATTTAAAGTCTGATTTGCTTCAACTCGTGAAGCGCTGCTCAGGGTAAAACCCCGTAATGAATGTATTACGTGTTCACTCCCAAGGCTTGATATTTCTTGGTGCGTCCGAAAACGCTGATATCAATCCTGCGAGTGCCCACACAGATTGTCTGATAAATTGTTAAAGAGCAGTGCG
>NZ_RQVV01000006.1 GCF_009295515.1 Erwinia endophytica
TGCTGAACCAGCAGATTTTGCCGGTACTGAGCCAGCAGTTGCTGACCCATATGGCGGCGAAGCAGAAGCCACACACACTCACCCTGGGCTGGGATGATGACGAAGGGATTGTACTGGCGTTTAATGAGGCGCACGGAGGCTGAAATGCAGATTTGCATGATGGATTACGGCAACCTGTCGGCGGATGGCAAAACGGCGTACCTGAAATGCTACGGCATCGGGACGTTTGAAGTGCTGACAGGGGTGGATTTTTATATCAACAACCCTGACTGTGCCGACCATGAAAATGCTGCTATCCCGCCGGGGACTTACTGGGTGACCGACCGGCCTGCCGGCAGCTTGTATAACCGCGTCCGGGCAGAGGCGATTGATGCCTGGCATGGTTACCGAAATCATCATTCTGAATGGTTTGCCCTTTTCAGCGATAAAACCAAAAGAGATGGCATCATGGTGAATGGCCTGAACCGGACCGGATTTCGCCTTCATCCTCTGAACAGCGATGGCTCCGGTGAATCCTGGGGTTGTATCACCCTGCGCCGTTTCAGTGATTTTCAGCACCTGCGACGTCTGCTACTGCAGAGAGGAACCTTCCCGGTTCCTGGCGGCAATGGCCTGAAGGCCTATGCCCGTATCGATGTGCGTGGCACCCCGGACTACAGCCTGTGCGATAAAGAGACCGAAGAAAGAAAAGAGGCTGAGAAACGCCGGACACAGCAGGCTCTGAAAAAGCGAGCGGAGAATGCCGAATGAAAATCCTGCTGTTTATTGTGCTGTTCTGTAGCGGGATCCACTTCATTCCCGATGCATGGATTGCGGGTTTTGTGAAAGCCCATATCCCGATTAGTGGTGACGGAGAAGAAGCGATGGACAGCTTCGAGATGCATATCATCGTTATTAAAACAACGTTGTGTGCTGCCGGGGCGTTCCTCCTGATGAAGCTGCTTTTCTGGCTGAAAAATCACCAAAAGAAATAATCTCTTTCTCACTTTCTGTGCCAAATGCTGGCCCGCGCCAGCCCTGACGGAATAACCGAATACACAATGGAGTCAACGCCATGAGCCTGACGGATACCCTGAACACGATGGTGGCCACCGTCACCGGAAAAGCCCTGAACCGCTACCGCCTCGATATCCCTTCCTGTACGGCCGATATAGACGTGGAGGACTTCAGTGGTTCAGAAGCGATGAGCGAGCTTTACAGCTACACCATCAACTTCACCAGTACCGACAAGAACATTGATGCCCGCCAGATGCTGAGCAAGCCGGCGACCCTGACCATGGGCGCGGGCAACCTGCTTTCCCTGACGGAACGCAAGGTGGTTCACGGCGTAGTGACGCATTTTGAGCGTACCGGGGGTTCAGCAGATGAAGCGCAGTACTGCATTGTGCTGGAGCCGTTTCTGGCGTTGCTGGGCAATCAGTTCCGTACTCACCGCTTTTTCGTCAACAAGTCGGTACCGGAAGTGGTTGCAGAGGTGCTCACGGAACATGGCCTGAAAGACTGGGAGTATGAGTTTACCCTCAAAGCTGACTATCCAAAGCGTGAGCAGATTAACCAGTATCAGGAAAACGACCTCGCCTTCATTGAACGTCTGCTGGCGGAGGTGGGGATTTTTTACTTCTTCACCCTGCAGTCTGACACCCAGACCGAAGTGGTGCACTTTGCGGACAAGCAGAGCGCGTGGACGTTTGGTAAGAAGCTCCCGCTGAACAGCCCGTCAGGGACGAATGACAATGCGGCGGATTCGGCGTGGGACGTGCACGTCTGGCATAACGTGGTGGAACGCTCGGTCACGGCTGGTGACTACAACCACCGCGAAGCTCAGAATATTCTGACGTCCGTTCCGGCGGACATGACCCGCGGCGACGGGGAAGGGAACACCTACGGTGATGTGTATCACTATCGCCCGCGTCACCTTGAACGTGGCGACAAAATCACGCCGGCGGCAGAAACCGGTAACTTCTGGGCGCGTCTGGAACATGAACGCTACCTTTCCACCCAGACCACTGTAACTGGCAGCAGTACCGACCATACCCTGGGCCCGGCTCAGGTGCTGACTATCACCGAAACAGCTATCCCGCCGATGCTGCCGCGTGAAACCGAAAACGGTCTCGTCATCATCAGTGCCGGCTACTCCGCCAGTCGTCAGAGCGCGCTGAAGGTGGAATGGGCTGCAATGCCGTACTACGAGAACCGATGCTGGCGTCCTGCTGCTAAAAAGCGGCCGGTCATCAGTGGCACGCTGACGGCCCGGGTGACCAGCGCCAGAGAGAATGACATCTATGCCTGGCAGGATGAAGCGGGCCTGTACCGGGTGAAATTTGATGCTGACCGTGATGACAAAGGGCCGGGGCAGGAGAGCATGCCGGTGCGCTTTGCTAAGCCCTACGGTGGTGATAAGTACGGCTTCCACTTCCCGTTGATACAGGGCACGGAAGTGGCCATCGCCTTCCATGAAGGTGACCCGGACCGGCCGTATATCGCCCATGCGATGCACGACTCCCTTCATGTCGACCACGTCACCGAAGCCAACAGCACGCGCAACGTCATCCGTACCGCAGGCCTGAACAAACTGCGGATGGAGGATAAGCGGGGTGAAGAGCACGTCAAGCTCAGTACCGAGTACGGGGGTAAAACGCAGCTCAATTTAGGACACAACGTCAATGCTTCCAGGGTTCTTCGTGGCGAGGGGGCGGAGTTGCGCACTAACGACTGGGTCAGCGTTCGTGGTGGTAAGGGAGTTCTGCTTACTGCAGATGCTCAGCCTGACGTTGGCAGTAAAATGCTTGAAATGGACCGGGCTGTAGAACAACTGGAGCAGGCACTCACGCTGGCAAGAAGCCTCCAGGCAGCTGCGAAAGGGGCGCAGGCAACGGTATCCGACATCGATAGCCAAAAGACGCTTAACAGCTCACTGAAATATCTCAAAATGCCAGGAATTCTGGCCAGTGCACCTGCTGGAATAGGCATTCTAAGTCCTGAGACTGTTCGGCTTGCTTCGGGCGGGGCAAGTATTGGCCTGATGTCAGGTAAAAACACCGATATTAGCGCCGGGCAATCATTCACTGTAGCGGCAAGCGAGGCTGTAAGTTTGTTTGCACAGGCTGCGGGCATGAAAATGTATGCAGGAGCAGGGAAGGTTGATATCCAGGCACAAGCTGATGCCATGAATGTCTCAGCATTACAGGACATCACTGTCGCCAGTGGTCAGGGATGCGTGAAGGTGAATGCCAGCAAGGAACTGATTTTAAGTTGTGGTGGCGCTTATATAAAACTTAGCGGTGGGAATATTGAACTGGGATGTCCGGGGAATATTTTGCTGAAAGCGGCCAATGTTAATCAGACAGGTCCTGCCAGCTTAGATACACCGCCGGTGACTTTCCCGAAAGGGTACAGCGAAGGGTTTACCACAACGTCATCCGCCAGCGGAGCAGTCAAGCCTTTCACCACATATAAAATTACGACGGCTGAAGGTGATGTTTATGAGGGCATTTCCGGTGCAGATGGAGAGACCTCTCCAATATTTACGTCTATGCCATCGCAGTTAAAAATCGAATATCCGCGAAACGTTCCTGAAAGCCAGGAGGGCGAATAAATGACCACAGCGGTTTCCTCACTTTGTCGTAAAAATCCCCATGCTCCCTGTGAAGAGCAAATGCCATACTGGGTCGAATTTCAATTGGTTGATGAGCAGGGCGATCCCGTGGCGAATATGCCATGGATAGCCAAAAGTTCTCACCCTGTTTCAGGGCCAGTCGATAACTTTACGCATTCAGGTCAAAGCGATGCAAATGGACTTATTCGCATAGATATGCCGCATGGACTTGAGTTGAAACTGACACTTGACAGTAATCAACTGACAAAGGAAATGGAAAAGCGCGTTCTTCGTGTTGGTAGGGATCCTATAAAAGATTCGACCGTTCGTCCAGAAGCAGAGAAAAATGGCTATGTATGGCACTACGCTGTTGTGGGGGAACTATGTCATGAGCAACCTGATTTGCAATTAAGGGACGGGGAGGGATTGCCCTTATTCCATTTTCCCATGAGTAGCTCATTTCAGGGTGTTAAGGTCAGAACAAATGAACTTGAAAAACGTCATGTGATCGAAATTTGCCCGTTTAGAGCCTGGGAGTTAGTTCTCCATCATCAGAATGATTACTCTATGGCAAATGCCATCAATTTAGGATTAGCCTCAGATTTAGCTTATGATGATACAGACATCATCACGAAGTATTTTATTAATCAATGCCAGAACCTGTCGACTATACCCTCCCGAAAAATTGGGAAATCGATTATTAATGCTTTAGTTATCGATATTCCATATTCTGATCGATATGCTGCCCCTGTCGGTTTTGATTCAGCTAAAGCAGAAGAGCCTGAAGGTGATACGCAGTTTTATTATGTCTACAATAAGAATAAAATAGTTATAGCGTGGCGCGGAACTGCTAGTCTGACTGATGGGATAACGGATGCCTCATTTAGGCCTGTAGAGTCCGATAGCTGCAATATCAAATCAGAATGTACTTCATTAGTTCCTATGGGGAAGGTGCATACGGGATTTTGGGCAGGCTATACCTTAATTGAACGAATGTTTGAAGAACAGCTTCGTGAACTAGCCAGACAAATATTGGGTAAAGATTTATTCATTTGTGGTCATAGCTTAGGAGGATCGCTGGCATTAATTCATTCTGCTAGGTTAAAAAATAGGAACCCACTTCTTTACACATACGGTATGCCAAGAACGTTCACTAAAAATGCTGTAGATGCATTATCAAGTATTATTCACTATCGGCATGTAAACGATCAAGACCCGGTACCATCAGTTCCACCTGAAGCTGACTTGGATAATCATTTATATAAGTTATGGGGGCCTTTGGGAACAACGCTTGGTTTTTTATGGTCTGTCGTTGAACTTACGGCCTGGCAAGTCGTAGAGTGGGGTGACTGTTTTTGGCACCATGGGAATACGGTCGTATTTTTAACCACTACGCAAAGTAGAAAATGGCAACAGTGTAGTATTGAGCTTCCATACCCAAGAAATTGCATGACCATTCAGGCAAGACTTCCTGAAAAAGTTAAGCTCTATCTTGTCCCTTCGCTGGCACTTCAGGAAGCTAAGCAATCTGGGCAAGATCAAAAGGATTTTAAAGCTTCACTTACTAAGGAAGATCTTCAAGAATTTTTCCCCGAAGGTATGAATCCAAATAGAGGGATGCCTGCGAATGTTGGAAATCATCTTCTGACATCCTATATGCCCTATATAAATAATAAATTGTTAGGATTAGCTTATGAAAAAGGGTTAAGCGATGGAAAGAGCTTCACTGAGCATGCCGATAAAGTAGCATCCTTCAATTTACAAATGGACCACTATTCAGGTGAAATCCCTAAGAATGAATTTGACAGGAATAAAAAGTTTCTTTCGATCGAGGATTTGCTAAAAAATTCGCTTAGCTCAACCATCTCTGCCGCATCCGGTTGCGATGCTCTTAAAAGATTTGGCCATTATGGTGAAGAGGATATAGAAAATGTATAAGAGATTAAATTCATTCGTCTTGCTCCAGTTTGTTTTATTGCTAAATGGATGCGCTCAGGCAACCGACAGAACATTATCACCACCATCGAATACTGAATGGGTAAATGTCGAGATAAAAAACCCTTCGGTGTATACAAAACCTTTTCCCCTTGAAGTCCTGTACATATCAATGACGTGTAAGCGAAAGCTGATGAGTATGCGAGACGGCCAGCACTATGAGAAGGTGGGATATAATCCCATAAAGATCCCACTTCAGAAACAAGATGACTCTAATACATGGCTTGCAAAAATAGCGAAGAATGGTGGTGGTAAGTGTAACTGGAAACTGAGTGAATTTAATCTGGGCATTGAATATATTGATGCAACTCACCTTGGTAAGGGGTTGGCGCTGGGGACGGCTGTTGGTGCTACAATTGCATTTGATGATAACGCAATAAAAAGTGGTCGGTTTGATGTATTTAAAGGTTCTGAACTCGTTTTATCTCCTGTGTACTACCCTTTGATAGATAGTAATAAAGATATTGACGTGAATGACACTTTAAATTTATTTGGTAAAGTCAATTTTGTGAAAAAAAGGATAGTCTCTACTGCCAAAAACGTCTCGATTAAATTCGAGCCAACAGTTGATGAGTCTAAAGTGGTCAGGATGATTGCTCCAACAGAACAAAAAGTTGGAGTGTACTATAAAATTATCTACCCTGATGGCTCGGTTGTATCTGATGGAACAACTCACCCTGATGTAAACAGGTTGAAGGATTAATTTATGTGTAAGGGGCTAAATAAATTATTCCTCTGCACGCTAATGTCCTTTATTGTTAGTTGTGTCAGTGCAGATGATCGTACACTGTCACCCCCACTAAATACTGCCTGGGTTAATATTGAGATAAAAAATCCTTCTGCGTATACAAAGCCTTTTCCTCTTGAAGTGTTGTATGTATCTACGACTTGCAAGCGTGAGTTGATGAGTATGCGGGATGGTCAGCATTATGAGAAGGTGGGACTCAATCCAATAAAAATACCTCTTCAGGAAAAGAACTCATCCGGTGTATGGATTGCAAAAATAGCAAAAGATGGCGGTGGTAAGTGTAGCTGGAAACTGAGTGAGTTCAATTTGGGTATTGAATATATTGATGCTGCTCATCTCGGGAAGGGGTTGGTACCGGGAACTGCAGTTGGCGTAACAATTGCGTTTGATGATAATGCAACAAGAAATGGTCTGTTTAAGACGGTTCATGGCGATATTAATTTGTCACCAATATATTACCCATATATAAGGGAGAGGAAATTAAACTCTACTGAAACTAGTTTGTCACTTTTAGGTGAGAGAAATTTTATCTCCTTGAAGGCGGATGGGACTAATAAGGTTAGTTTTATCCCTAGGTTAGATGAATCAAAAGTCACTCGGTATATTGGAGTGGCAAAGAAGGAGCCTGGCTCATACGCGAAGATAATTTATCCGGATGGAAGCGTAGCGCCAGAAGGTACAATAATTCCTGATTTTAATAAAATCAATGCAAACTAGGGTGTGTCCCGTAACTATTTTTTGTACAATCTGACTCGTTACGATTTCCCTGATGATGCATGGGCGCAGGGAAAGATCACGAAAAGTACATTTTACATACTAAAAATGTACAGTTTTCACTCAGATAAATGCCGTTCATAACGGTGAAAGAACTATCATTTAATTTTTATTTGTGATCAAATTCTCCCGAATGAAATAAGGAGAATAAATATGGATATTGCAAAAATCATGGAGCACATCACTGTCATTCCTGATTACAGAAAATCCTGGAAGGTGGAGCATAAATTATCTGATATTTTGCTGTTGAAGATATATGCTGTTATTTATGGTGCTGACGGTTGGGAAGATATTAAGGATTTTGGTGAAACCCATCTTGATTTTATGAAAAAATATGGCGATTTTGATAATGGTATTCCAGTCCACGACTCGATTGCCAGAGTTGTGTCCTGTATCAGCCCTGAAAAATTTCATAAATGCTTTATTAACTGGATGCGTGACTGCCATCCGCGAAATGTTACTGATAATCAGGAGGGCGAATAAATGACCACAGCGGTTTCCTCACTTTGTCGTAAAAATCCCCATGCTCCCTGCGAAGAGCAGATGCCCTACTGGGTCGAATTTCAATTGGTTGATGAGCAGGGCGATCCTGTAGCGAATATGCCATGGACTGTGGAAAGTGCTCATCCTGTTTCCGGGCCGGTGGAGGGATTCACTTATTCTGGTCAGAGCGATGCTGACGGGCTAATCAGGGTCGATATGCCGCACGGTCTGGAGCTGAGGCTGACGTTAGATGGCAATCAACTGGCTACGGAAATGGAAAAACGTGCCTTGCGTGTTAGCCGCGATGCGGAAAATGATTCTGTTGTGCGTCCTGAAGCTGAAGAGAAAGGGTATATCTGGCATTATGCCGTTATCGGTGAACTTTGCCGGACGCTTCCTTCTGTTGAGTTAAGAGATGGGGAGGTCTGGCCGCCATTCCATTTCCCCCAGAATAAAATTATGAAAGGGGTAGTAATAAGAACCAATCAGCTTGAAAAGCGACACGTTATTGAAATATGCCCCTTCAGAGCCTGGGAGCTTGTTTTGCATCATCAAAAGGACTATTCCATTGCGAATGGAATTAACCTTGGGGCAGCAGCAACGCTTGCCTATGCAGATGACAGTACTCTGGATACGGTGTCAATTACGCGCTTTTTTATTAACCAGTGTCAGGATCTATCCCGCTTACCTCAGCTTTATAAAGACGGCTCTGCATGGAATACGTTAGTACAGGATGTTCCCTTTAGTGAACGATATCATCCCCCGGTATTTATGGATACCTCACGAGACACTTCGCCTAAAGTAGACGAGAAGAATCCACATGGAACAGCACAGGTAGAGAGCGATATTGCTGCAACAAAGGCAGACGGTGATACGCAGCTTTATTATGTTTATAACGCGGATAAGGTGATTGTTGCCTGGCGTGGAACGGCCAGCTTGTTTGATGTAGGAACGGATCTTGCGTTCAGACCGGTAAATTCAGAATTATGCGATATAGATAAAACCCAATGTACTAGCTTATTACCCGCGGGGAAAGTGCATACAGGGTTTTGGAGCGGATATAGTCGCGTTGAGCGATTATTCTCCAAGGAAGTAAAAATACTCAATGACTTGGCTGAGCGATTGGATGTATTTATTTGCGGTCATAGTCTTGGCGGCGCTTTGGCATTGATTCAGTCCGCAAATTTAAAGATCTATAATCCTCTTTTATACACCTATGGAATGCCACGAACTTTTACACGTGATGCTGTGATGCAATTGTCGGAGATTACCCATTTCCGTCATGTTAATGATAATGATCCTATTCCAGCCGTACCCGCAGAAGCCAACCTGGATAACGAGTTATATAAATTATGGGGATGGTTTGGTGGGACGCTGGGCTTTTTCTGGTCATTGGGTGAGCTTCTGGCTAACCAGATGGTTACCTGGGGAGACTGCTTCTGGCACCACGGCAATACGGTTGCCTTTCTCACGGCCACCCAGAGTCGGGAATGGAATGAGTGTAAGAGAGACCTACCAACGCCGGCAGGGTGTATTACCATCAGAAATCCACTACCACTAAAGGCTAAGCTTTATCTGGTGCCCGCTCTGGCGGAACAAGAGATGCAACAGGCCGGGAAGAAACAGAAAGAATTTAAAGCGTCATTGACGCAATCGGATTTAAAAGATTTCTTCCCTAAAGGCAGCAACCCGGATAGAGGGATTAATTTAAATATTTTTGAACACTTTATGACATCCTATATGCCTTATATGTATAACAAGCTCTTAGAGTTGATTGATAACGCCGGTATAGTGGAAAAGCGCACATTTACTGAGCATCGGTATAACGTTGATTCATTCAGGGAGCAGATGGCAGAAAATAAAAATGATATACCGACTGATGAATTATCCAGAAATGAAATGTTCCTTAATATCGAAGGTTTGTTGGGAGTGTCGCTGACTCCAACATTATCTATGCCGTCTGGCAATGATACGCTTTTGCGGTTTGCTCAATATGGTGAAGAGGTGATGGAAAATGTATAACCAATCAAAAATTACTCTGCTTTCCCTGGTGTTGTTTACTGTGGCGGGTTGCAGTATGAGCCGGGCCGTAAACAAAACGTTATCCCCGCCGGCGGATACAAAATGGGTCAATATTGAAGTAAAAAACCCGTCTCAGTATACAAAACCCTTCCCGCTGGAAGTCAGATACATCTCGTATGAATGCATGAAAAAGAGAATCAGTGGCTTTGATGGGTCTGTTATCACAGAACCCAGCTACAACGTTATTGGGATCCCCATGCAGCAAGAGAGCGGGGATATCTGGAAAGCAAAAGTGGCCATGACTGGTGGCGGTTCATGCAAATGGACGTTGAGCGCGGTCAATTTAGGTATCGAGTATATAGATGCTATACATCTTGGCAAAGATCTTGTTCCTGGTACGGCGGTAGGTGTGACCCTCGCCTTTGATAATGATGCTTCTCGTAATGGACAATTTACCTTTGTCACTGGAGATGTAGATTTATCTCCTAAATATTATCCTTATATAAGAGAGAAGAAAATGGGGGGGGTAGAGAATAGCTTATCTCTATTTGGTAAGAAAGACTTCCTATCATTGCGTGTTGGTGAGATTAGTTCCGTGAAATTTTCCCCTGAAATAGATGAGGGAAAAATAACAAGGTTTGTCGGGTTAGAAAAAAAAATAAAAGGTAAATATCCAAAAATTATTTATCCAGACGGGAGCATTGCACCTGAAAGAACGCTTTTCCCTGATTTTGATAAAGTCGATAAAATGAAAATTAACTGATTATTTTTTCTATCGAGAGTGAAATATGGCAAAAGGTCTGGTTTTACTTGGTGACAAAACGTCTCATGGCGGGAAAGTGATCTCCGCTTCTACCAATATTACAGTCGACGGAAAAAAAGCAGCATTAGTCGGCGACATGGTGAGTTGCCCGATTGAAGGTCATGGCACTAATCCAATTGTAGAAGGATCTCCGAATCGCACTTTCAATGGTCATGCTGTTGTTGTCGATGGTTGTAAGTGCCAGTGTGGCTGTACGGTAATTTCAAGTGCGATGAACAGCACGGTAGGGTGATAAATGGGCTGGGAAAGGTCGAAAGCAACAACAATGGAGTTACCTCCTGAACCCTCTTTTATGGGGTGGTTTTTAGCTGGAGGTGCTGCCGTCGTTGTGGGCGTGCTGCTGTTTATCCTCCATGCTTCCGGCATGGTTAAGACTTTGGCAGCATTCAATATCTGGTGGCTGGCGTCCAGCCCTGTTATTGGCTGGTTTTTTCTGTTTTGTCTCCGGGGTTGGTTCTGGGGCAGAACTGTTGATGAGCATCATTTTTTGCAGAAGGAAGCTGAATATGGGCAACATCAATGGGAAGCCTGGGCAGGGCGTTATCTGGCCGTGCTTGGCAGCAGTATACTGTTACCTTCAGGCGTGACCTCCGATGCTATCGCGAAATCAGAGGCATCAGACGCGCCGCAACTTCTTGCTCTGTCCAGCCATTTTGACGCTCAACCTGTAACTTGCAGTTCTTTGTTAGAGTTGGGGCTGGCTGGTGTGCAGAACGCAATCGCGATACTACCCGCTACAGTACCGCTTAACATCACTGTTGTAAGCGACGCCATTTCTGCGGATTCTGATTCTCAGTTTCGCAAAGCCTGGGGAAGCATATACCCTGATCGCGCCATCACTGGTTCCGTTTCTTTTTGTGAAGCCCTTTCTTTTTCCTGGGTCGAAGAACGTCTTAAAACCCCGGTTCTGAATATCGATTTGCTCCTGGTATTGCAGACGGATGGGGCTGAGCGATATTCCGATTCACTGGCGAGTATGCTTCTTACCAGTGATGATGTGGCCGAAAAATATCAACTTCCTCATTCAGCCCGCATTTTGCGACCGATGCTGCTGGATATGGCTCATTTCAACGCTGATATGGGATTGTTTCTGGAAACACAAACGATCGCCTGCCAGACATCAAAAGTGTTTTGTGACAGCGCCTCCTGGAATGAACAGTTTGCTGACGTAATGACAGCGGCTCAGATGTATCAGACGCCGTGGGTGCCTGAAGAAATCGATGTACTGGAAAAATATAACGGTATCCCGGGTGCTGGCAGCGCCTGGCTACTGGCGGCGCTGGTCTCTGATATCGTGGTTATCAGTAAAACACCTATTTTAGGACTGTTTACCTCAGGAACTGACCATTTCGTCAGTACTGTTACCCCAGGGAGTAAAAATAATGATGCCGGGTAGCTCATGGAGCAGAGGGGGGCTTGCAGGTATTGTGGCCTTCATTTCGTTAATTATTCTGGGCCTGATCCTTCATTTTGGCCCCCAGTACGGTGTTGATACTCACCTTAAGCAGGCACTGGTATTTGCTGCGGCCTGGATTGCATTACTTATTATTCGTTATATCCCGTTCATATTCCGGTTTATGCGGGAAAAATATCACCGCTGGCAGGAGCAGAAAAATAGCGCCCTGCCGGGTGATGAATCGAGACTTCCCAGGACAGCTCCCCGGACCGTCACCGTCCTAGAAATCCGCGAGACGATGCGTCACCTCTATGGTCGCCGCTGGGGCCGTAAAGTCCGTATTCTGCTGATAACCGGTACCGTTTCTGAGGTGGAGCAACTGACGCCGGGCCTGACCACGCAACTCTGGCAGGAAGACAGGGGCACTTTATTGCTGTGGGGCGGTGACCTCAATACCCCGGCAGACAGCCAGTGGCTGACCGCGCTGCGTAAACTGCGCCACCGTCCTGCCGACGGGATGGTATGGGTGACCGCTGCGTTTGACCAGTTGGCGGCCCCGGACCTGCCGCAACCGCTGCCGGCGCCTTCTGACAGCGCGATGGATATGACCATCCACGCCATCAACAGCCGGATGGCGGCGCTGGGTTGGCAACTGCCGTTGTATGTCTGGTCACTGCACCCGCGTGCCGGTAGGCAGGAAGGGCGCATCACCCAGGCCACGGGGTGCCTGTTGCCGGCCGGGTGCAACACGGCGGTGCTGAACGGGCTGCTCCAGACCCTCTCTTCAACGCTTATCGGGCAGGGGGTTCAGCAGATTTGCACGTCAGTACGGCATCATTTCCTGCTGACGCTGGCCGACCAGCTTATTCATCACCCTGAAAGCATGACCGCGCCCCTCGCGGCGATGCTCAATCCGTACCGTCCTGTACCGCTGGCTGGCGTGGTGTTCAGTCAGCCGTCTGCCGGTGCTGAGCGCGCTGTAAAACATCACTGGGGCATGGATAACCGCTGGGATGTCCTGCCTGATTCGGTACGCGGGCTGCCGGCTGGGCTGCGGCCCCGTAAACCGGGCATCAACTGGCAACGGGCGATGGCGTTCTCGCTGGCGCTGCTGATGCTGTTGTGGGGCGCCTGGATGGTGCTCTCCTTTACCAGTAACCGCCAGTTGATTGCCAGTGCGCAGCAGCAGGCCTCGCAGGCCTTACAGCAGACGCAGTCGCTGGCCGGGCGTCTGCATGCGTTGCTGGAGCTGCAGAAAACGCTGGGGCGTTTACAGTACCGTTCAGTTCATGGCGTACCGTGGTATAACCGCGCGGGACTCAGTCAGAACAATGCGTTGTTGGCCACACTCTGGCCGCGCTACAGCAGCAGCGCACAGCCGCTGCTGCGGGATGCGGCGGCGGCCCATCTTCAGCAACAGCTCGGCGCGTTTGTTCAACTGCCGCCGGACAGCCCGCTGCGTGAGCAGATGGCTAAATCCGTCTATAACCAGTTGAGGCTTTACCTGATGCTGGCCCGTCCTGAGCATATGGATGCGACATGGTTCAGCCCGTCGTTATTACATGACTGGCCGCAACGTGAGGGGCTGGAGGACAGCGAGTGGCAGGGCATTGCCCCGTCGCTGCTGTCGTTTTATGGCGCGCAACTGACAGCGCATCCGCAATGGCGTCTGTCAGCGGATGAGAATCTGGTCAGTCAGACGCGCGCCCTGCTGGTCAGGTTGATGGGCATGCGTAACAGTGAATCGTCGCTCTATCAGAAGATGCTGTCACAGGTGGCGAACCTGTATATGGATATGCGCCTTGAGGACATGACCGGGGAGACGGATGCGGCCCGTCTGTTCAGTACTTCTGAGGTGGTGCCGGGGATGTTTACCCGTCAGGCCTGGGAACAGGCGGTGCAGCCGGCGATTGATAAGGTGGTGAAGGCGCGCCGTGATGAGCTGGACTGGGTCCTGACCGACAGCAAACAAAAACCGCAGCAGGAAGGTTCGCCGGAGGCGCTGAGGCAACGGCTGACGGAACGCTATTTTGCTGATTTCGGCGGGGTATGGCTGGCGTTCCTCAACAGCCTGCGCTGGCAGCGCGCCGCCACTCTGTCCGACGCCATTGACCAGCTTACCCTGATGGCCGATGTGCGCCAGTCGCCCCTGGTGGCGCTGATGAACACCCTGAACCGTCAGGGACGCACTGGACAAACCGGCGAGGCGCTCGCTGATTCGCTGGTGAAATCAGCGAAGGATCTGCTGGGCGGGAATAATAAAAACGTCATTGACCAGAGTGCGGGCGTCCACGGGCCGCTGGAGGCGACTTTCGGTCCGGTGCTGGCGCTGATGGATAAAAACCAGCAGGGGGAACGGGCCCAGAGCCTGCAGGCTTACCTGACCCGCGTCACGCAAGTGCGTCTGCGCCTGCAGCAGGTGACCAATGCGGCGGATCCACAGGCGATGACTCAGGCTCTGGCGCAGACGGTGTTCCAGGGGAAGGCGGTGGATCTGACTGAAACCCGTGACTATGGCAGCTTAATTGCGGCCGGGCTCGGCCAGGAATGGAATGGTTTTGGCCGTACGGTGTTTGTCCAGCCGATGGAGCAGGCCTGGCAGCAGGTGTTGTCACCGGCGGCTGACAGCCTTAATGCCCAGTGGCAACAGGCGGTGGTCAGTGACTGGAACAGTGCTTTCGGCGGTCGTTATCCCTTTAATCAGTCCAGCAGCGAGGTGTCCCTGCCACTGCTGGCGAAATACCTGAACGCCGATTCAGGGCGTATTGCACAGTTCCTGCAGACCCGTCTCAAAGGCGTGTTGCATCGTGAGGGCAGCCACTGGGTGCCGGACAGTATTAACGCGCAGGGACTGACCTTTAACCCAGCATTTTTACAGGCAATGAACACCCTGAGTCATATTTCGGATGTGGCCTTCACCGAGGGCAATGCCGGGATGAGTTTTGAATTACGTCCGGGCACCTCGGCGGAAGTGATGCAGACCGATATGATAATCGACAGTCAGAAACTCACCTACGTTAACCAGATGCCACAGTGGAAACGCTTCACCTGGCCTGCGGATACTGAAGCGCCGGGCGCCACCTTAAGCTGGGTCAGTACTCAGGCCGGTACCCGTCAGTACGCGGACCTGCCGGGCGCCTGGGGCTGGATACGCCTGCTGGATACAGCCCGGGTCAGCGCGTATCCCGGGGTGGACAGCAGCTACAGCCTGCGCTGGGAAGCGCCGGACGGGCGCAGTCTCAATTACACCCTGCGTACCGAAGCCGGCGAGGGGCCGCTGGTGCTGCTCAAATTGCGGAGTTTCCGCCTGCCGGAAAATATTTTTAGTGTGGCCGCATCGCCGGATCCTGCTGACGTGGCGGACACCGGGGAAACAGACTGATGCCATTACTGGATGTTCTCTGCCGGGCGTCAGGTATGCGGCTGATACCTGGCCGCTTCAGTTACCAGTCAAAAAGGTTTTCCGCATTTTTGACCGGCCACGCCAGTGACCGGGGGGGATAACCACAAATATTGCATGGCTGTGTTTATAAAATATGAATGTTCTCAATGGAATGACCGAGATGAAGAGGGCGCCGGTATGCCCGTCTGAACCATGATCAGCGGAAGTGGGGGGCGGTGAATCAGGGAAAGATTACGAAAAGTATAAAATTTGTTCGCTCATGCCATTTTTTTCACATTTATGGATTGTTAATTAACCAGTCTCTCAGCATGGTTGATTTTTGCTCTTATGATATATATTATAAATAGTGAATTATTGGAATCATATATTTGTTTTTTTATATTTAATAATATAGAACTTCATGATCTTTCCCTGAAGTACATGTATTTAACCGTCCTGATTTTTATTACAATCCTGAACCTTATTTAAGCAATGACAGTATTACTGTCTGTGTGGATCACCCTAATTTCAAAAAATATTATGTCGACATTGCTTCTTTCACTGAAAGGGCATAACACTTCCGTCCAGGATAGTCAGAGTATAAATAATTAAAACTGTCAGGCTTTTATTCTTATTTATGTTGACCTTACTGGTTTCTGTCGATGAGTTATTACCCACTTCTCTTTCAGTGAGGTGGTGAATTGATATTTCTGCGAGGCTCGTTATTTTTATGGACGATTTAACCCTGCGCTATTATGACGCTGAAATGCGTTACCTGCGTGAAGCAGCCAAAGAATTTGCCCGGGCCCACCCTGACCGGGCAGCCATGCTTGATCTGGACAAAGCGGGGACCCCCGATCCTTATGTCGAACGCCTGTTCGAGGGGTTTGCTTTCTCGATGGGGCGGTTGCGCGAGAAAATTGATGATGATCTGCCGGAGCTGACCGAGGGGCTGGTCAGTATGCTGTGGCCGCATTACCTGCGGACCATTCCCTCCCTGTCGGTGGTGGCTTTCACGCCAGCCCTGTCGTCGATGAAAATGGCGGAATATGTCCCTGCCGGACTGGAGGTGTATTCCCGACCGGTTGGGCCGAAAAATACCGTCTGTCGCTACCGAACCACCCGCGACATGATGCTCAGTCCACTCAGTGTGTCGGGGGTGAGCATGACCACCGAGCCTGACGGACGTTCGCGGCTGGTGATGCGCTTTGCCTGCAGCGAACAGGCCGACTGGTCACAGGGCAGCCTGCGTCGTCTGAGCCTGTATCTGGCGGCAGAAGCGCCGGTGAGCAGCCATCTTCACCTGATGCTCACCCGACGGCAGGCGGCGATGTATCTGCGTCTGCCCGGACAGGCTGATCGTATCCGTCTCGACGGTTACTTCTCGCCGGGTGGTTTTGCTGAGGAAGAGGGCCTGTGGCCGAAAGGTGACAGCGGCTTCAGCGGTTATCAACTGCTGCTGGAATATTTCACCTTCCGTGAAAAATTTATGTTCGTCCACCTCAACGGGCTCGACAGTATCACCCTGCCCGCCGGGGTGGCGTTCTTTGATCTTGAAGTGGTACTGAGCCAGTCATGGCCGTCTGATTTGCCGGTCACTGATGAGGCGATTCGCCTGCACTGCGTGCCGGTGATTAATCTGTTCACTCTGGAGGCAGACCCGCTGACCATTTCCGGGCTGGAGTGTGAGTACCTGCTGCGTCCAAAACGCCTCCAGGACGGACATACCGAGATTTATTCCGTCGATTCGGTGACGGGATCGGGGCGTACCGGCGAGGCTGAATATGTTCCCTTCAGCAGTTTTCGTCATAAAGGCGGGATGATGCGCCGTCAGGCGCCGCCACGTTATTACCATACCCGGGTGAAGCGCGGCGTCACTGGCCTGCATGATACCTGGCTGATACTGGGTGGCCATCAGTGGGAAGATGATCGCGCTTTCGCCCGGGAAACGGTGTCATTACGTATTACCGGTACCAATGGTCAGTTACCGCGACGCGCCCTGCAAAGTACCCTGCTTGACCGCTGTGAGCAGGTGGTGCAGACCCGCGTCTCGGTCAGGAATCTCTGCAAACCCACCCTGCCGGTTTATCCGCCAGCGGAAGACCGTTTTCACTGGCGCGTCCTCAGCCACCTGGGTTCCGGGTTCCTTAACATGATGAGCAGTGCGGAAGTTCTGCGCGGGACGCTGGCGCTCTACAACTGGCAGGACGACGAGCTGAATAACCGCCGGCTGGATGCCATTCAGCAGGTCCGGCAACACCGTATTCAGCGCTTTGAAGAAGGGTTCCTGCTGCGGGGGCTGGATATTGAGGTCACGATTGATGGTAACGGTTTTACCGGCGAGGGCGATATTCATCTGTTCGGCGAACTGCTGAACCGCTTCTTTGCTCTCTATACCGACATGAATCAGTTTAACCAGCTCACGCTGATTGTTCAGCCAGAAGGAAAATGTATCCGGTGGAAAGAGAATCACTGTCCGCGCCTGCCAGACTGATGGAACAACTGGGCGACCGGTTGCCGTACATCAACTTTTATCGCTTCTGTCAGTTGCTGGAGCAGAGTCAGCCCGATAAACCGGTTATCGGCAGTGACTGGCAGGTCCGTCATGAGCCGGTACGTTTTCGCCCTCATCCGGGAATGGGATTCCCGGCGGCGGAAATCAAAAGGCTGGAACCGGCAGGGCACCCGCACCTGCCGCCCTCCGTCAGGGTGACCTTTATGGGGCTCTACGGGGTGGAGTCGCCACTGCCCACGCACTATGTCGACGATATCGCGCAGCGCCGGGAAGGTTATGAAGCCACGGCAGACTTTCTCGATATCTTCAATCACCGCCTGACAGCCCAGTATTACCGCATCTGGCGTAAATACTCTTACCCGGCGACCTTTGAGGCCGGAGGGAAAGACAAAACGTCACAGTATTTGCTGGGGCTGGCTGGGCTGGGCATTGATGGCTGTGCCGGCAATATCGCCACGCCGGTATCCCGTTTTCTGGCACTGCTGCCGGTGATGCTGCTTCCGGGACGGACAGCTGAAGGAGTGGCATCACTGGTGCGTCTGCTGGCGCCGGATACCCGGGCGAAAATCTGGCACCATGACAAACGTCGGGTGCCACTGAAAAAACCGCTGGCCATGAGCGTGCGTCAGCCGGTCAGTTTGCAGGGACGTCCGGTGATGGGCGCGTATGCGACGGATGTGAACAGCCGGGTGTTAATGCGCCTCACCACCGTGAATCCGCGGGAGATTCAGGGCTGGCTGCCTGGCGGTGACCTGCATACCGACCTGATGGCGTTGCTGCATGTTTATCTTGGCGCCCGGCTGGACGTCCGCCTGCAGTTATGTGTGAAGCGGAGTTTGCTGCCTGATGCCAGGATGAACAGCCAGGCGGATGCGTCTGGGGGGCAACTTGGGCGTACGGCGATAATGAAACCGCTCAGCACCGGTGCGGTTCAGACAGACAGGACAATTATTATCAATCTGGGGTGTTATGAACGCGTTCAGGAAAATATTCACCGAAGGGAGAGCGATGAAGATGGCGATTACCGCTGGTAAAACCCCACTTCTTATTCTGGTATCCGGTCTCACTCTGCTACTCGCAGGTTGTGGGCTGACTCAGAAAGTGACGGATGGCACCGTGGCGGTGACCAAATCCATATTTTATAAGCAGGTGAAAACCCTGCATCTTGATATCCGGGCGCGTGAGGCAGTCAACAGCAATGCCCGTGGTGTTGCGCTTTCCACTGTGGTCCGCATCTATCAGTTAAAGGAGCGGAAAGCGTTTGACAGTACGGATTATCCGTCGCTGTTCGCAAACGACAGTCAGGCCATTAAAGCAGATTTGGTGGCTGAAAAAGATATCCGTCTTACTCCCGGCGGGGCGGTAATGGTGGATATGCCGATGGAGGAAAGTGCGCAGTATGTGGCGGTGGCAGGGATGTTTATGTCGCCGGATCAGGTGAATAACACCTGGCGGGTGGTGCTGAGCCGTGACGACCTCGATCCGGATAAACCCCGCGTTATCGAAGCGGGAAACAACAGGCTGACGCTGAAACCCGTAAAAGAATAACGAAATGCCACCTCTGGCGCTTTATGCGGCCCGTTACGGCAACCTTACTCAGTCATGCCGCCGCCCGGACAAACGCCAGGGAAAGATTACGAAAAGTATAAAATTTGTCCACTAATGCCATTTTTTGCACATTTATGGGTTGTTAATTAACCAATTACTCATGGTGGTTGATTTTTGCTCTCATTATATATTTATAAATATTGAATTATTGGAATTATGTGCTGGTTTTTTGTATTTTATGATATAAAACTTCGTGATCTTTCCCTGGGACAAACGCAACCCGCCGGGCGGCGCCACACGGTTGATGAGGCGCTGAAAGGCCCGGTCTGGTGCGCCATGGCAGCGAATGTATGCCGCAGGCAGGATACGGCGGCGGCATTGTAAACAGCGATATTATTTCGACAGTCAGCCCCGATTCAGGGCGTTGTTATCATCCGGAACACGGTTATCAGGTACAGCATGTCAGCAAAAACACAGTTTCT
>NZ_RQVV01000059.1 GCF_009295515.1 Erwinia endophytica
ATTGATGATGTTTGGTTTTGTTAAAGAAATTTAACAAAGTATGCTCCAGCCCTGACTCTTACGATAATGCGCTGGCCGAGAGTATCAATGGCCTTTACAAAGCGGAAGTCATACACCGTAAGAGCTGGAAAAACCACGCAGAAGTGGAGCTTGCGACACTGGCGTGGGTGGACTGGTTCAACAATCGAAGGTTACTTGAACGGCCAGGATACATACCGCCGGTAGAAGCCGAAAAAGCTTATTATGCTTCAAGTGCAAATAATGCTCTGGCAGCCTGAGCTTCCGGACTTAATACTCTCCAAAAAAACCGGTGCGGTTCAGGTCAAATCTGGCAACATTCTTCGCGTGGCCAGCGGACATCCGCAAAGTGATCTACACGACCAATGCCATTGAGTCGCTGAACAGCGTGATCCGCCATGCGACCAAAAAACGTAAAGTGTTCCCAACAGACGATGCCGTGAAAAAAGTGGTGTGGCTGGCGATCCAGGCGGCGTCCCAGAAATGGACCATGCCGTTGTCGAACTGGCGATTAGCAATGAGCCGTTTTATTATCGAGTTCGGTGACCGCCCGGATGGTCACTTCTGAGAAAAGGCGTTTACACAAAATAGTAAACAGGGTCACTGTTAACAGGTAAAACTGTTCTGCAGGAGACAGACCCTCCCCGCCCGGATGCCCGTACTGCCCTTTACGTATCATGTGAATCAGTTCAATGCCGACCAGAATGGCCTGTGCCCGGCGGAACGACTTAAATCCCAGCATCAGCCGTATTCGGCGTTTGATATTCCGGTGATCCTGCTCAATCAAATTGTTCAGATACTTACTCTGCCTGACCTTAATGCGCTCATCGTCTTCTCTGTCGGCGTTAAGCACCGCGAGTGCTGCTGTATTCGCTCCACTTTTGTCTATGGTCACTACTTCTCGCCAGCTGTGATGGCGGATGGCCTTACGAAAGAAGCGCAGGGCAGGTGCGGCATCACGCTTCGCCGTCAGCAGAAAGTCGAGGGTCTGGCCTTCGCTGTCTACTGCCCGATACAGGTATTGCCACTTGCCTCTCACCCTGATGTCCGTTTCATCCATTCGCCATCGGTGGCCATGGAACGTTTATGCCGACGGAACGCCTTATCCAGCAGTGGGACAAGACGAATAACCCAGCGATGAAGTGTGGCATGGCCAGGCACCACGCCACGCTCTGCCATCATCTCTTCCAGATTTCGCAGGCTGAGTGAGTACGCCAGGTACCAGCGGACACACTGGGCTATTACATCAGCGGGATCATGCAGGCGTTTGAAGGCTTTTCTGGTCAGGGACATGGGCAGGCAACATCACAAAAAAACAGCATGTTACCTGATGAGCCGCTTAATGCGACAGAACCGACAAATTGGCCAGGCAGCCGTACTGGATCGATTATTGTAGCTTGTCGATGGCCCAGGCAATCCCGCTGGCGTAGTCTGCAGGTAACAGCGGAGCCAGGGAGTGCAGGGCCTGCTGGAGCGAGTCGGTGCTCACATCCGACAGGTTGAGATGCCCCACTTTACGGCCCGGACGCACGGCTTTTTCGTACCAGTGTAGATGGACCAACGGTTGGTTCAGCCAGCCAGTATTCAGCGCGGTGCCGATCAGATTCACCATCACTGACGGAGTACTCACTACCGGTTGCGGCAGCGGAAGATCCAGGATCGCGCGCAGATGCAGTTCAAACTGGCTGATGGACGCGCCGTTTTGCGTCCAGTGTCCGCTGTTGTGTACGCGCGGCGCCAGTTCATTAATCAGTAAACCTTCTGCGACCACAAAACACTCCATCGCCATCACGCCGACATAGTTAAGCTCATTCATGATGGCTGACAACATTGCTTCAGCCTGCTGCTGACGGGCTGTATCTGGCTGAGGCAGTACCACGCTGGTACGGAGAATACCGTCCTGGTGCAGGTTATGGGTCAGCGGGTAGAATACGGTGTTGCCATCGTACCCACGAGCACCCACCAGCGACATTTCACCAGCGAAATTGATCCCCTGTTCGACGATGCACTCGCCATAGCAGTCGTCTGGCAACGTGGCGGTCTCACCCGCGAGCAGACGCCACTGTCCACGGCCATCATACCCCCCGGTGCGGCGTTTAACGATAGCCAGTTCTCCCAGTGAAGCAAACACGTGCGGCCATTCACTGGCCGTCGCCAGCAACTGCCATGGCGCAGTCGCCAGCCCCAACTGATCCAGCAGTTGTTTTTGTGTCAGGCGGTCGGCCAGACGAGGGAAAATATCACGGTTAACAAAAGCCGGGTGGCTGGCCAGTTCGCGCGTCAGGGCGGTTTCTGGCCAGCGTTCAATTTCAGCGGTGATCACGCTTTGATGGATCGGCAATGCTTCCGGTTCTGCGTCCAGCCCAACAGGATAAACTGCGATACCTAATGGCTCGCCAGCCTGGCGGAGCATCCGGCCCAACTGACCGTTTCCTAATACGCAAACTGGCTTCATGCGTCCTCCCGCGGATCCGGGGTGTTCAGCACCTCATCAGTCTGACTTTGACGCCAGGCGGAAAGGCGTGAGGCCAGTTCAGTATCATGCAACGCCAGAATCTGGGCCGCCAGTAATGCCGCGTTAGCCGCACCGGCTTTGCCAATCGCCAGGGTCCCGACCGGGATTCCGCGCGGCATCTGCACAATGGAATAGAGGCTGTCCACCCCGTTCAGTGCGGCGCTCTGCACCGGTACGCCCAATACCGGCACCAGCGTTTTGGCGGCCAGCATGCCTGGGAGATGGGCGGCTCCGCCTGCGCCCGCAATAATCACCTGAAAACCGTTATCCGCGGCCTGTTCGGCAAAACTGAACAGCTTGTCCGGCGTACGGTGCGCTGAAACCACTTCGCAATGGAATGGCACAGCCAGACGGGTGAGGATTTCCGCGGCAAATTGCATGGTGGCCCAGTCACTTTTGGAACCCATGACAATAGCAATGCGGGCCGGTACGGCGTTGGATGACATGCGGGTCTGACTCCTGTGATAGTACAAACGTCATCTGAAAGCAGCTCGGACAGTCAGATGGGAAGGGCTGAGAGAATACCATGACTCCACAGCAAGGAAAACGGTTGCGTAGGCGTCAGGAGAGGATAAGCGGCATTTTTTAACGTCAGAATGGGAAGAATATCAGTACGGTTTCGTTCTCGCTCACGCGGATCATTGAGCCTTGCGTATGCCAGGCTCCCAGAACCAGGCGTTCTGCGGATTCGCCATTTATCGTCAACGGATGAACGGCTGGACGATGAGTATGACCATGGATCAGACAGCGGACATGATGGCGTGACATGGCTTGTTTCACTGCGTCGGCATTGACGTCCATGATGGTCATATCTTTGCTGCTGTTGGCTTGTTTGCTCCCGGCCCGCATTCTCGCGGCGATGTGTTTGCGGATAAACAGCGGTAAAGCGAGGAACAGGGTTTGTAGCCAGGGTTGATGTACGCGATGACGAAAGCGCTGATAGCCTTTATCATCGGTACACAGCGTGTCACCATGCATAATCAGAATACGCTTGCCGTAAAGCTCCAGTCGCTTTTCTTCCGGCAATAATGTCATGCCGCAGGACTGGGCAAAACGTTTGCCAACCAGAAAATCACGATTGCCGTGGATAAAATAGCAGGGCGTACCCGAACGGGTTAATGTACGCAGTTCGGCGGCAATTTCAGCATGCAATGGCGCGGGGTCATCATCGCCAATCCATGCTTCAAACAGGTCGCCCAGGATATACAGTGCCTCGGCCTGGCGTGCATCACGCTTTAAAAAAGCAAGAAAACCGGCAGTGATTGCCGGTTCTTCTTCGCACAGATGTAAATCGGCGATGAATAGCGAGTGAGGCATTATTCGCTGATAATGACTTTCTGGATCACCACATCATCTTTCGGTACATCCTGGTGCATACCACTGCGCCCGGTAGGAACGGCTTTGATTTTTTCAACCACATCCATGCCTTCCACCACTTCAGCAAAAACACAGTAACCCCAGCCTTGCAAGCTTTCGTCACGGAAATTGAGGAAATCGTTGTCAGCCACGTTGATAAAAAACTGAGCCGTTGCTGAGTGAGGCGCCTGAGTACGGGCCATCGCCAGGGTGCCTTTGGTGTTTTTCAGGCCATTGTTTGCTTCGTTACGGATTTCTGCTTTGGTACTTTTCTGCCGCATGCCGGGTTCAAAACCGCCGCCCTGGATCATAAAGCCGTTGATGACACGGTGGAAAATTGTGTTGTCGTAAAAGCCTTCGCGGCAGTAATCCAGGAAGTTTTTAACAGTGGCAGGCGCTTTGTCATCAAAGGTTTTGATGACGATATCGCCATGATTAGTCTGGAAAGTGACCATGTTTTCATCCTGTAAAGGTTGAAGTGGTTAACGGTAAGCAGAGGTCGCCACAGGCGTCAGCTCGCTTTTAACAGACGGCTTTTATATCACAAAATGTGATGATGAGTCAGCATTGCCGCATAAACGGAAATGAGTATGGTCTTGTTTTGCGTAGCGCTTGTGCTAACAATACGTCAGAATATGGCTTTCACCGGTAATATACCCCGTACACGCTAAAAAAACGGAATGTCTCAATGCTTAAGATTTTCAACACCCTGAGTCGCCAAAAAGAGGAATTTAAACCGATCCACGCCGAACAAATCGGTATGTACGTGTGCGGCATTACCGTTTATGACTTGTGCCATATTGGTCATGGACGAACTTTTGTGGCTTTCGACGTGGTGGCTCGTTACCTGCGTTATCTGGGATATTCGCTGAAGTACGTGCGTAATATCACTGATATTGATGACAAAATTATCAAACGGGCTAATGAAAATGGTGAAACGGTAGACGATCTGACCGGGCGGATGATTGCTGAGATGCACGCTGATTTTGCGGCGCTGAATATCCTGCCACCAGATCAGGAACCGCGAGCGACGCGTCATATTGCTGAAATTATCGCGCTGGTCGCCAGATTGCTTGACCGTGGTCATGCCTATGTTGCCAGCAATGGCGACGTGATGTTTTCCGTAGAAAGTGATCCGGATTACGGCCTGCTTTCCCGCCAGGATCTGGCACAGTTGCAAGCTGGTGCGCGTGTGGAAGTGGCGGCAGATGTGAAGCGTAATCCGATGGACTTTGTGCTGTGGAAAATGTCGAAACCCGATGAGCCAAGCTGGCCCTCTCCATGGGGGGCTGGTCGTCCGGGATGGCACATTGAGTGTTCCGCCATGAACTGTAAGCAACTGGGCGAGCATTTTGATATTCACGGCGGGGGATCTGACTTGATGTTTCCACACCATGAAAACGAAATCGCTCAGTCGTCCTGTGCGCACGACGGCCCGTACGTTAACTATTGGATGCATTCTGGCATGGTGATGGTTGATCGCGAGAAAATGTCCAAATCGCTGAATAACTTCTTTACCGTGCGTGACGTGTTGGCGCATTACGATGCTGAAACGGTGCGTTACTTCCTGATGTCAGGCCATTATCGCAGCCAGTTGAATTATGGCGAAGATAATCTGAAGCAGGCGCGTGCCGCGCTGGAGCGTCTCTACACCGCGCTACGCAATACCGATGCTTCTGCTGCCGCGGTGGGAGGTGAAGTCTTTGAAGCCCGCTTTCGTGAGGCGATGGACGACGATTTCAACACGCCAGAGGCCTATTCAGTCCTGTTCGATATGGCGCGCGAAGTGAATCGATTGAAGGCGGAAGACACGACAACGGCGGATGGTTTGGCCGCGAAGCTGCGTCAACTGGCGGGTGTGCTGGGGCTGCTGGAGCAGGATCCTGAGCTGTTCTTACAAAGTGGTGCGCAGGGTAACGATGATGAAGTCGCTGAAATTGAAGCATTGATTAAAATGCGTAACGATGCACGTAAAGAGAAGAACTGGGCGCAGGCTGATGTGGCGCGCGACAAGTTAAACGCGCTGGGTATTATTTTGGAAGATGGCCCACAGGGTACAACCTGGCGCCGTAAGTAAGTATTTTCCTTTAATCCCTTTATGCCTCCTTAATTGGGGGCGTAATGCTTTTAGTATTAGGTGAAAATATGTTGAGAGAGGTTGCCAGTAAAATAAAATTTATTAAAAATAGTAGAACGATTAAATCATTCAGTTAATTATCGCTTCCTGTTATAAGAAGTAATAACGATTAAACGAACCTTCCTGATGGATATATTTTTTCTTTTTGCGATCGAGAATAGATCTTGAAAATAAATTTTATGGAATTGCAGAAAAATACTTTGATGTTATCCACTAAATTTAACTAATTAGATTGTTTATCATCATCACACTCCTCATCATCATCGTTCCTAAAGTTACCAGAACATACCCATTCTGGCAGCCATAACAAGGACAATTAACCTGACCTACAAAGGAATGATGATGAAAATACAATTTCTGGGATCGGCTGCCTCTGAAGGTATCCCGAACCCCTTTTGTCGCTGTGATTACTGCCAAAAAGTCAGATCTCATCCGGGGAAAGATCAGCGAAGCCGCTCTTCTGTATTGATCGATGATGTGATGTTAATTGATATAGCACCGGAGTTTAGTCAGCAACTGCTGCGTGAGGGATTGGATGCGTGTGGCATTACTGATTTATTGGTCACCCATACCCACCCCGATCATTTCAATGTTGGCGATCTCTATGCCCGTATGGAAGGTTATGGGCTGACTATCGATAATCCTTTACATATTTGGGGTAACGATCGGGCCATTAATGGTTGTATGGACGTTTTACCTGGCTACAGCGACGCACGATTCATTTTCCATCGCTTAATCCCTTTTGTCTCCGTTGAAAGCGGGGAATATCGCATTACGCCGCTGTTGGCAAATCATGCTAAATGGGAAACCTGCTTCCTCTATCTGATTGAAAAGGAAGGCGTCAGCCTGTTGTATGGCCATGACTCCGGTTGGTATCCCGAACTGACCTGGCTGTGGCTGGAAGGGAAAAGGCTCGATGGTGTGATCGTGGAATGCACCTATGGTCAACATGGCGTTATACGCAGTGATAACCATATGAATCTGGCTACCGTTTTTGCGGTACAGGAGCGTTTACAAACAATTGGATGCTTGCATCCGGGCAGTCAGATGGCGCTTTCGCATCTGTCCCATACCGGTGGTTTACTGCATGCTGAACTGGAAGCGGCCTGCGCAGGCAAAAATCTGACCGTAGCCTGGGATGGGTTGGTTATCAACCTTGCCGAAGGAGGATGCCATGACCGCCATTAAAACGCCACGTCTGCTACTGATGATGTTCCTGCAGTACTTTATGCAGGGAGCCTGGAATATGACGATGGGGCTGGTGCTGAGTACCTATGGCATGGCAAATATTATCGGCACGTCCTATGCCTTACTCGGTCTGGCTACGATGCTTTCGCCGTTACTGATTGGCATGGTAGCGGATCGCTTTTTTGCTTCGCAGAAGATTATGGGCATGTTGCATCTGGTGAATGCTGCGCTGTTGTTTTTCGTACCGTACTTTATTACCTCGCAGAACACCGGCATGACGTTGTTGATGATTTTCCTGGTCGGATTATTGTTTTATCCCACCACCGCACTGGCAAACAGTATCAGTTTTAGTCATATCAACGGGGTTAAAAATTTCCCCTTTATTCGCGTATTCGGTACGTTCGGTTTTATGGCGATGGGCTTTATCATTGGCCAGATGGGGTATTCTGGCGACGTGACTACCTGGTATATCGCCTCCGGTGTAGGTATTATTATCGGCCTGTATTGTTTTACCCTTCCCAATACGCCACCGAAGGCGAAAAGCGTGCCTTTTTCTCTACGCGATTTACTCTGCCTGGATGCGCTGGCGTTATTTAAAGACCGAAATTTTACGTTGCTGATGGTCAGTATTCTTTTTCTGATGATCCCAAAAACGGCCTATTCCGCGTATATCCCGGTATTTCTCAAAGCGCTGGGATTTGAAAATGCGGCAACCATGATGCAAATAGGGATCGCCAGCGAAGTGATCTTTATGTTCCTGCTCTCCTGGTTCTTACTGCGGGCAGGGTTTAAGTTCATCCTGCTGGCAGGGGCTGTTTGCTGGGTGGTTCGCTCGTTACTTTTCGCTAACGTGGCGCTGAACGGCAGCATGATATTGATTGTCGCTGGCTTGCTGCTACAGGGTTTCTGCTGGGACTTCTTTTTTACCGCGGCAGATATCTATGTCGATCGTAAAGCGAAACCGGAAATCAAAGCCCAGGCGCAAAGTCTGCGCTTTATGGTTTCTAATGGTTTTGGGTTGCTGTTTGCCTCAACTATTTGTGGCACGTTGTTTAACCGGACGGTGGGTGGACAGGGGGCCGAATTGTTGCCGCAATGGTTCAGCTTCTGGGGGTTTGCTGCTGCAGTCGCCGGTGTGGTTTCGTTACTGTTCTTCCTGTTGTTCAGGGATGATAAGGCGGATGTTGTTGAAGTGGTTCCAGCCGTTCAGGAATCCGCGTGATGTTATCAGCAGGAGGCTGAGAGATGGAACAGTGGATGACATTCATCGGAGGGATTGGGGGGCATCCGTGGCTGACCCTCGCAAAAATTTCTCTGGCATTTGTACTGGGGGGCGTCATTGGGCTGGAAAGGGAATCGAAAGGGAAACCGGTTGGTTTTAAAACCTGTGTGATTATCGCGGTAGCCAGCGGACTGATGACCGATATTTCGATTCAGTCAGCGGAGTATTACGCCGGGATCTCCGAGAATATCCGCAGTGATCCCATGCGTCTGGCGGCTCAGATCATCAGTGGTGTTGGTTTTCTGGGGGCTGGGGTGATTCTGCATCGCCGCGATGACGCGATCTCCGGTCTGACTACGGCGGCAATCATTTGGGCATCAGCAGGCGTAGGGATCGCCTGTGGTGCCAGCTTTTATTTGCATGCATTGCTAATGACGGTGCTGCTACTACTGGCGATCAATATCAGTCCTTATCTTTTTATGCATCAGGCTATCCAGCCGTTACAGGGCAGGGTAACTGTCAGATTGATCCTGGTGGACAAAGCCGCGTTGCCGCTGGTGATGGCGCAAGTTCAGCAGGGAAAAACCTCGCTGGATGCAGTCAGCGTCCGGGACCGGAAAAATCATAAGATCGAATTGGTGATGAAGCTGATGATCAGAAAAGGGCGGTCAGTGGATGAGCTTTATGGGATGTTCAGCAGTATTGAGTCGGTATACGCGGTGGCTTTTGAAGGGTAAAAAATGCCGGGATCGTTCCCGGCATCGACTTAGTTGATAACGTTTATGGACATTCCGTTAAAGTTGACCTGCTGACCTGCAACGATTTTGCAGCGTTTGCGGGTTTCCACTTTGCCGTCAACTTTGACCTGGCCGTCGGCGATGGCATCTTTCGCCGCACCACCGCTTTCGGCCCAACCTTCCAGTTTCAGCAAATCGCACAGATCAACGTGGGGATGCTTTCCCAGGGAGAACGTTGCCATTATTTTTCCACTCCATCGTGAGATTCTTCGCAGGCTTGCAGGGTATTCTGGATAAGTGTTGCTACGGTCATCGGACCAACGCCACCAGGAACCGGGGTTATCCAGGCGGCACGCTCGGAAGCAGTTGCAAAATCCACATCTCCCACCACTTTGCCATTTTCCAGACGGTTAATACCGACATCGATAACGATCGCCCCTGGCTTAATCCAGTCACCTGGGATAAAGCCAGGTTTACCGATGGCAACAACCAGGAGATCGGCATGCTCAATATGGTGACGGAGGTTTTTAGTGAAGCGGTGGGTTACGGTGGTCGTGCAACCCGCCAGCAGCAGCTCCATGCTCATAGGGCGACCAACGATGTTGGAGGCCCCCACGACCACGGCATTCAGACCGAACGTATCAATGTTATAACGCTCAAGCATGGTGACGATACCGCGAGGGGTACAGGGACGCAGCTTAGGCGCGCGCTGGCACAGACGACCGACATTGTATGGATGAAAACCATCAACATCTTTCGACGGGGAGATGCGCTCCAGTACTTTCACATTATCGATACCCGCAGGCAGCGGCAGTTGGACCAGGATCCCGTCAATTTCACCGTCGTTATTCAGCTTGTCAATCAGCTCCAGCAATTCTGCTTCGCTGGTGGATGCAGGCAGATCGTAAGAGCGGGAGAGAAAGCCCACTTCTTCACAGGCCCGGCGTTTGCTGCCGACATAAATTTGCGATGCCGGATTGTCACCGACCAGTACAACTGCGAGTCCAGGCGCTCGTTTGCCGATTGTCAGACGTTGCTGAACTTTTTCCGCAACCTCCTGGCGCACCTGCTGCGCAATCGTTTTACCGTCAATAATCTTTGCTACCATCAGCGAGGGGATCCATCTGTGTTGAGTTGAAACGGGGATTGGTGCCTATTTTGTCAGAAGCGGACGCAACTGTCAGGCACAGTTTCGATGGTTATTGCTCAATAGTGCAGCAACAGGTTACATCGCCCTGCAAAATCGTTGACTCGACTCATTCGCACCGTATAATTCGACCCACGCAACACCCAGTGCGCCCTTAGCTCAGTTGGATAGAGCACCGGCCTTCTAAGCCGTAGGTCACAGGTTCGAATCCTGTAGGGCGTACCATTTTCAAGTCAACACACCTCTACTGAATTCTCTGTTTCTCCCTTATACTCCCTGAAGTTACTGGATTTTTCTGTCCCGAGTTCAATCGAAGTCAACTCAGTTATACCCAAATCAAGTGGTATCTGGGGGCCTTTGAGGGGGCTCATCTCGTTCAATGGAAATTAGGGGCCCCTTTATGCCACTAAATGCACGACAGATTGATACTGCAAAACCCAAAGAAAAAGAATACAAGCTCACCGATGGTGGTGGCCTGTATCTGTTGGTGAAACCTAACGGGGCGAGATACTGGCGCTTGAAGTATCGTTTTTTGGGGAGAGAGAAAAAGCTTTTTATCGGTGTTTACCCTGATATCTCTCTGGCTGATGCTCGCTTGAAGCGAGAGGAAGCACGGAAGATCATCGCTTTAGGCGGTGACCCTGGAGAGGAAAAGAAAGCAGAGAAATTGGCTCAAAAGGCCAATGTCGAAAATACCTTCAAGGCTATCGCCCTGGAATGGCATGAGTACAAGCGGCCTAACTGGTCGAAAGGCTATGCCGAAGATCTGATGGAAGCATTCGAGAACGACATATTTCCTGATATTGGTAAGCGTCCCATTGCTGAGATAAAACCACTCGAAGTGCTCAGTTCGCTGCGTAAACTTGAAAAGCGGGGTGTGCTCGATAAACTGCGTAAAATCCGCCAGGCCTGCAATCAGGTATTTCGCTATGCCATAGTGACCGGCAGAGCTGAAACTAATCCGGCCTCTGAACTGGCAAGTGCCTTAACTGCGCCTAAGTCTACCCATTATCCCCATCTGCTAGCTGATGAACTCCCTGATTTCTTGCAGGCTCTTGCTGCCTACTCTGGTAGCCCGATAACCCGACTGGCGACTCGAATTCTGATGTTGACCGGGGTTCGCACCGTCGAGCTCCGCCAGGCTGAATGGAAAGAGTTTGATTTCGATAAACGTGTTTGGGAAGTCCCGGTAGAAAGGATGAAGATGCGCCGCCCGCATTTGGTCCCTTTATCCGATCAGGTTGTGGCATCACTTCGTGAGATCCAAGCGGTGACGGGCCGTTACAACCTGGTGTTCCCAGGCCGTAACGACATCACGAAACCAATGAGCGAAGCGAGTATCAATCAGGTACTGAAAAGGGTTGGGTATCACGGGAAGGCTACGGGCTATGGTTTCCGGCACACGATGAGTACTATTCTGCATGAACAAGGCTATAACACTGCGTGGATCGAGTTACAGCTTGCTCATGTGGATAAAAACACCATTCGTGGCACATACAACCATGCGCAGTATCTGGAGCAACGTAGGGAGATGTTGCAGTGGTATGGGGATTACGTGGACAACTTAGAACTCGGTGGGGGTGTGGTTCATGGGACGTTTGGGGGCCGAGCCCAAGTTGATTTTTTATTAATTATATTGATCAATTTCTCATGGCATCTCCTGAGACAAATAAAACAAAAAAGGCGAATCCTTGAGGGATTCGCCGTAATGATGTTGCGTTCAGGGAAATGATATATGTCTGAAAAATTTTAGAGTGCAGGTGTCTTATTAACAAAACCAGGGCTATAACCGGCCATGAGCGTAGTATTTCTCGCCAATTAATGACCGTATATAATTCATGCTAGCCCAGATCGTGCGCCCCAAGAATTACCGATGCTGGGAATAAATTTTGCTCAACGATTGCCGCTTGAGCGACGGCAACATCTGGAACAAAGATAACAACGGCCAAATCTTTCAGCGCACGGGAGCAACAGACATAAAAAAGGCGACGAGTACGGTCGAGTACTGACTCTTTACCCTCTTCAAGATTGGCTAGATCGTTGTCGGAAAGGGGAATGTATTGAAAATATTTCCCATACGAATATTGGCTGAAGCGAGCCTCTTCATCATCAATAACAACCAATACGCGCTCGAACTGTGCACCTTTTACACCATGATGAGTGGCAAAAGGTGATTCCTCTGAAAGGTAGCGCCGGTATGCCCAAAGTTCATGGGCATTGCATCTTAGATAGTTCTGAACATTTTCGAAGTCATCATTGCCATCATTCACAGGTTCATCACTTAAATGATTTTCAAAGCGGTCGTCAAGACGTAACAGCTTGCAGTCTCTAACATGTAGCAATATATCCCGAACTGTTGCTTGCGATCCTTCTCCCAACAACGCAAGCAGGCCATCGATGCCTTGTTGTAGTTCATTTAAAACTGCCACCATAGCTTGACCATGCAGTCGTAACGGCTCCAGCTTTGGGCACTCGCTACGCATAATCGACATAATCTGAAATTGATCGTTTGCCTGAGCCGCAGCAAAAATTGGAAGTATATGCTGGACAAACGGACGAATCGGCCAAGCTGACCCATCGTTCACCCCTTCACTCAAACTCATCGGTGCTTTATCAGTAAGAGCAGCAAATAAATTCGGGAACCCCAGTCGATTAGCTGCCATACGATGCACCAAAACAAGAAGACGAACATCACCTTCGCGTGTATCACTTAACCATTGTTCATCGCTAGTTTCATTTGCAAGGTAACGTCTGACAGATGTGAGATAGGCACTTCGTTCCACATTTGAAGGCAAGATGAAAAGATTCACTGTGCCTGATACAGTTTGTTCAACGCCATCTACGATAGTTGTTCGACCACGAATTTGTTGGAGACCATCCCCAGAGGCACGAATCGAATTGATAACACCAAGTACAGACGTCGGACACCTGAAATTCTCTGGTTTTGTAATTTCAGACCACCCATCACTTAACGGAACGGCACCTGCTCCGCTCATATAGATTTTCTGCATTGGATCACCAAAAAATCCTATGCACATGTCAGGATTGTCATCAGCAATAGTTCGAAGCGCAGAGATCACATCCGGATCGGTATCCTGACTTTCATCGACAAAAACAAATGGAAAGCGCTTGGCGACAATCCTTCTCAAAAGGGGATGAGCCTCAACACAAGCAGGTACGAGCTTAAGAATATCATCGTGCCCTAAAATACCCTTAGCATAGTTACTTCCTGTCCCGTAGATAAATTTATCAACATCATCAATGCACTCAAGTTGGGCAGAGAGATAGGCAATTTCATCTTCAAGACGGGATTTTGTTTTAGCTTGTGTTCTGGGCCTATCATAATGGGCTTGCTTTTCAGCTATTTTTTCATGTATTCGCGCTATGACCCACTTTGCGATATCTAAATGAAAAGGTCGGATGACCGACCAAAGAAAGCTATGAATGGTTGAAATATGAAATAACTGTGAGTTACCAACATCAGCGGCAATCTCACCAACAGCTACTTCTGTATACGTAATACAGGATATTTTTTGCCCGGCGCGACGTAAATCAGAACCACGAGTACCAGCCAAATGTGCGAGGGCTTTAATCAGAGATGTTGTTTTCCCTGAGCCAGCACCTGCCACCATGACAAATGAACATGGCGGCGAGCTATCCAGACAAGCACGAACATCAAGATCTGCCTGTGTATCAGGGCTACCAATGCGACTGGTCATGCAACCCTCCCACCATCAATCTCAGCCAGATCGACGGACATATCTTCAACACCCTCTTCCTGATCTTCTGCAATTTCTAGTTCCGGCGGGGCTATTTCAGCTTCAAGCCATTTCAACCCTTCAGCAATGTATGTTGGGACGGACCATTCATCCGGTTTTTTAAGAAGTAAATTCAGGGCAAAATCAGTTTTACTGAAGCTTTTTGATTGCACGCGCTTGTGAATGCGCTGGGCCAGAGGCAGTAGATCCATACTTACCGCTCTGGCAATACGTAGCTTGAGTGGCTTGCAGCTCACATCCTGACACCAGGACAGATTTTCAAGCGCAAAAGCTTCCTCCAAAGTACGACCAGCAAGTGCCAGTGTTTCCTCTTTCCATGTAACATTTGTCTGGCACTGGTAAGCAACACGAACCAAAGCGTCACACTCAGCTGTGCGGCTTTGTATTTTCATTTCCTCCGTTGCCTCCCATAAAGCGGCAACGGTGTCACATTTCGGTAACCACTGCCGAAGTGTTTGATTAGAGGTCATAGCTCCAGGATGATTGGCGATACAAGCCTTTCCTGGTATTTCTGTATTGGCCTGTTCTTCCTCATCATCAGACTCCTCGCCATCATCATTTGCAGCCGGAGTGTCTGTTTCATCCTGTACTGGTGGTGTACAGAACACACTATCTAAATCAGTAATAATGAGTGTGGTAAGCCCAAGATATTCAATTAGTTTTTGGAATCGATAACCAAAAGCACCGCCAATCTCGAGGACTGTAAGGTAAGAGGATTTTAATCTAGGTGCGGCAGTAGCAATCATTTGCGGTAGCAGTAACCGCTCAACATTACCTTCTACAAGCACTGCCCCGTCGGCAAAAAACAAATCGCAATGGGTCAGCTTCAAATAACGCTCAAGAAAATCTCGAATTTCAGGATCAGTATTATCATAAAAAACAGAGAGGTTGAGCACATCTGTTGCTGACATATTTGATGAACGCCTCCGCCGAAAGTAACGGATCGGCCGAAAACCGCGTTCGTAAAGAATATGAGTTGAATGAGAGGTAACCACCACTTGAGTGGTGTAGTGCATAAGCTCCTCACTCTCCATTGCAAGGAGATCCATTATCTTGCGTATAAAAGCCTGCTGTAACTGTGCGTGGAGATGAGCTTCTGGCTCTTCAATAAAGATCAGGTGAACGGGTGGTCGATTCTCTTCTATTGCTAACCATTGATTGTGGATGTCGAGTAATTCAACAACCATAAAGATCAGATTCTTAAAACCAAGTCCGTTATAACTATCGGGTAATGTTGGCGGGGCAGGGTTACCATCATCAACCCCCAGCGCGTAATGTATAACGGCCCCATTTTGGTTGTTCATGATCTGCGCTGGGTCTAAGGCCGAACGAATCATCATGCGTGGGTTTGAAAGTCCAGGGTATCCGAGTTTCGCCAGACTTTTCAGCGTAGGAGCAAAAACACGTTCAAGATGCTGGTTGAAGGCTGATTCAGACGCAGCCAAAGCACTTAATGCTTCGTAATCTTCACCTTTTTGTTCAAGGTTTCGTCCGTAAAAACGGCTGAGAACACGAGAGAGATCCTCCGAACGGGAACCTCCGGAACCATCTGAAAGATGACGCTGAGCATTCAAGAAGTTGATTTGGATAAGGTTGTTCAGTATTTCGCGACCACTTCGATCACGCCCTGTGAGCGGAGTAGGCTCATAGCCTTCCTCAGATATCATTTCCGCATTGAAACGTGTTGGATCGAGAACAAAATAGCGGAGTTCATATTCGTCATTGAGGCTATCGCGAAGATATTCCCACAGATTACGAGGCGAAGGATCGTATTTGGGAGTTCCATTTTCATCTTTAGGTGTGGCATCGACGGCAAGCTGGCGTATTGCAAGGAAGCGCGAACGGATTTTTTCAGGATTGCTGGGGGCAAAAGCAACGCGCATTCCAACTAGAGAACCAGACCACGATAAGCTGGGGAGAAGATCTACTACACGATGAACATCATTCGATGTTACTTCAAACCAAATATCAACTTCCAGTGAAGGTAGCGACACAGCATCCGCCCCTTCTCCAAATGTGACAATGTCAGTCCAAAGTTCTGCATTGAAGTCATGAATATTGAACCGGCCTTTACCGGTGAATAGTTGAAGTGCATGACCGACTGAAGTCTTACCGCTGTTATTCGCCCCTACGAAAATTGAAATGTCTGACGCAAGATCGATGACAACATCGTGTAGCCTTCTGAAATTACGGACTGCCAGCTTTCTCAAATACATTCTCATTATCCTTTAATGAAAGACTGCCTTGCCAATAAAAATCATTAATTTCAATAACATTTACATTTACCATCAGCAGACCATGAAGGGTTCTCATGCTTTAAGACTTGAAGTTATGAATGATTTTTTAGTGTTCAACCTGATATATGAGCACTATATAACGCTATTCCTGTCAGAAAAAAATTGATCACAAGCACATGTAATAAATTTAAATTACTTGATTTAATCTATTCAGCATGAGTATGCTACGCCCCACAATCCAAGTGTAATTTATATTTATTCGGAGTTTTAATGCTGCTCACCTACAAGGATATCGCCACGTTTACAGCAGGCTCCCATATCAGCCGTATCCAGCAAAGTGATCACGGGAGAGCTTACTTTTTTTATGCCACCGAACACTTTCTGGCAGATGACTGGCATTACAGCGAAAGCGCCAACAGCAAGGAACAAGTCGTCAAAACGGGCCATACTGTGCTGCTCACGAAAGCGGGTGACGTTGTCATTAGTCTGACCCATGTTAAAGCAGTACTGGTGAACCCAATGAATGCAGGACGGATATTGGGTAATAACTACGTCAAAGTGAATGTTGATGCCACGCAGTTGAGCGCTTTCTGGTTCGTCTGGCATTTCAACGAAAGCAGCGAAGGACGACGCCAGCGGGCGCAGGCCACACAAGGCTCGACGGTTGTACAGCGGATTGCCGTTAACGAATTAAAAAATTTTGTGATTACACTCCCCTCCCTTGCGCAGCAACATGCTATGGGGGGGCTTTACCTGGCAGCACGTGAAAAGCGTTATTACCAGGAACGTATCGCCCAGCTTAACGAACAACAGATCCTGAAACAGCTCAGTGATATAATTTGACCCAAAACGTAACCCGATTAGGTTACGCAACAGAACATCAGGAAGAACTATGTCTCCCCAAATTGAAGCGCAAAATTTAAGTGAACTGCAAGGTCGTCTGTGGAATATCGCCGATACCCTGCGCGGTAAGATGAATGCCGATGAGTTCCGTGATTACTGCCTCGGCTTTGTTTTCTATAAGTATCTTTCCGAGAAGTTTGTCGCCTACGCAAACAAAATCCTTGCTGAAGATGGGATTCAATACAACGAGCTGACCGCAGAACATCCAGCGTATCAGGACATTGTGGATGCTGTGAAAGAAGACAGCATTCGCACACTAGGCTACTTCCTGCCACCGACTAACCTGTTCCACACCATGGCCGAACGCGTCGCCAACGATCCTAAAGGTGCAGGTACTGGCTTTATTCTGGAAGACCTGGCGGCAACTCTGCGCAACATCGAGCAAAGCACACTGGGTACCGATTCTGCAGATGACTTCAGCAACCTGTTTGAAGATCTGGATTTAGGCTCGAGTAAACTGGGAAATACTGCAAAAGCAAAAAACGAGTTAATCGGCAAAGTTATCACCGAACTCGACAAACTAAGCTTTAACCTGAGCGAAGCCAGCTCCGATATCCTCGGTGATGCCTACGAGTACCTGATCGGACAGTTCGCCTCAGGCGCAGGTAAAAAAGCTGGTGAGTTCTATACCCCGCAACCGGTTTCCACCCTGCTGGCGAAAATCGTCACCACCCACAAGCTGAAGCTCAAAAATGTGTATGACCCGACCTGTGGCTCTGGCTCTTTGTTACTGCGCGTGAAACGTGAAGCGTCGTCAGTGGGTAAAATTTACGGTCAGGAGATGAACCGTACCACTTATAACCTGGCACGTATGAACATGATTCTGCATGGGGTTCACTATGCGGATTTTGAAATCATCCAAGAAGATACGCTGGAGCACCCTCAGCATACACACTTGAAGTTTGATGCCATTGTCGCCAACCCGCCGTTTTCTGCCAAATGGAGCGCAAGCTCACTGTTTATGAATGATGAGCGATTTGCCCAGTACGGCAAACTGGCACCGTCCAGTAAAGCAGATATGGCGTTTTTACAGCATATGTTCCATCACCTGGAAGATGACGGCACCATGGCGGTGGTTCTGCCCCATGGCGTACTGTTCCGTGGGGCAGCGGAAGGCCATATCCGTCAGTTTATGATTGAGAAGCTGAACTGCATTGATGCGGTGATCGGCCTGCCTGCCAATATCTTCTACGGCACCAGTATTCCGACCTGCGTACTGGTACTGCGCAAGTGCCGTAAGCACAACGACAGTATTCTGTTTATCGACGCCAGCAATGACTTTGAAAAGGTGAAAACCCAGAACCGCCTGTTGCCCGAGCATATCGATAACATCGCCGATACCTATAACGACTGGAAAGCACTCGAAAAGTACAGCCATATCGCGACGCTGGAAGAGATCCGTAACAACGATTACAACCTCAATATTCCTCGCTATGTTGATACTTTTGAAGCAAAAGAAGAGATTGATCTCAACGCCGTGGCGCAGGAAATTCGCGATCTGGAAGGGAAAGTTGCTGAGATTGATAAGACCATCGCTGGTTTCTGTAAGGAGCTGGGGATTGAAGCACCGTTTACAGTGGTGGAGGAGAATAAGTGATGGTGCCAAAATTAAGGTTTAAAAATTTTGAGGGAATATGGGAACCCAAAAGCCTAAAAGATATCGCCTGCTTAACATCGAGTAAACGTGTTCATCTTTCTGATTATGTGAAAGAAGGCGTTCCTTTCTTTAGAGGTAAGGAGATAACTGAATTAAAGAGCGGAATAATACCTTCAGATATTTTGTATATTAGCCCGTTGCTTTTTAATGAATTTAAAGTTAAACATGGCACACCTAGAGCGGGAGAAATATTAATCACTGCAGTTGGAACTCTCGGTAATATTTACCACATAAATAACATTGGTGATTTTTATTTTAAAGATGGGAATTTGATCTGGCTTAGAGAATTAAAATGCAACAGCCTTTTTTTGTCATTCCTTCTGACATTTAAAAAAAATGAAATATTAAATTCAGCAATTGGCTCAACTCAAAAAGCATTGACTATGGTTGAGCTTAACAAATTAGTATTTAACTACCCTAGAAATGACGAGCAAGTAAAAATAGCATCATTTTTATCTCTTCTTGAAGAAAAAACCTCGCTTCTGAACAAGCAGTACGACCTACTGTGTCAGTACAAAAAAGGTATAATGAAAGAGATTTTTAGTCAGAAAATGCGGTTTAAAGATGATAGCGGGAAGGCGTTTCCTGAGTGGAAAAGTACGATTCTTGATGAAGTTGTTGATCTTATAACAAATGGACTAGCCCTAGATCAGAATGATTCAAAAAATGGCTACCCTGTGAGTAGGATAGAAACTATTTCTGAACGTTGTATTAACATGAAAAAAGTAGGGTTTGTTGATACTGATAATGACATTTCAAATTATAAGTTGAATTATGGGGATATGCTCTTCAGCAATATAAATAGCATCTCACATATAGGTAAGATAGCTTATTTTGACATAGATGACACACTTTATCACGGAATGAATCTTTTACGGATAGTCATTAAAAATAGCCACTGTAAGTTGTTCTTTTACTATCAACTTACTACAGATACTAACAAGAAATATTTCGAATCACGAGCAAATCAAGCCATCAGTCAAGCCAGCATTAATCAAACTGAGCTGAGAAAAACACCTGTTCAAGTCCCATGTAAGGAAGAACAAACCAAAATCGCCAACTTCCTCTCTGCCCTTGACGATAAAATCGTTGTCAAAAAAGCAGAACTGGACAAGTTAAAAACCTGGAAGCAGGGCCTGCTCCAGCAAATGTTCGTATAGAATTTATCCGGCCCGACCTACTCCGGGCCTGCACAATAACGAAAGGCACTACACACTGATGGCAACGCAAAGCGAATACGAGTTAGAAACGCAGCTGGTGGAACAGCTGGTGGGCATGCACTACGAACGGGTGAATGTCACTGATGAAACCAGCATGAAAGCTAATCTGCGAAAGCAGATTGAAATCCATAACCGACTGGAATCCTCTCCGCTAACTGACGGCGAATTTAACCGTATTTTCTTGCACCTGACCAAAGGCAATGAAGTTATCGATCGCGCTAAGATCCTGCGCGATCGTTACCAGTTATTGCGTGATGACGGCACCGAGAAGTGGCTCAGCTTTATCAATAAAGAGGAGTGGTGCCAGAACGAGTTTCAGGTGACGAGCCAGGTGAAGCAGTTCAATGCCGAACAAAACACACGTAAAACCCGCTTCGATGTCACGTTGCTGATCAACGGTCTGCCGCTGGTGCAGATCGAGCTTAAGCGTCGCGGCCTGGGGCTGAAAGAGGCCTTTAACCAGATCGATCGTTACCATCGGGATTCCTTCTGGGTTGGCAGCGGTCTGTTCCAGTATGTGCAGATTTTTATCATCAGCAACGGCGTGGATACAAAATATTACGCCAACAACCGTTCCAATCACTTTGAACAAACTTATTTCTGGACCGATGAAAAAAACGAGCCGATAAAAGCGCTGGATAAATTCGCCGAAGCGTTCCTAAAAGTCTGCCATATCGCCAAAATGATCACCCATTACACGGTGCTGAACGAAACCCGTAAGTGCCTGATGGTGATGCGCCCGTATCAATATTACGCTTGTGAAGCGATGATCCGTCATGTGAAGGAAAGCCTACATCTTCAGGGCAAACCACATAACGGTTATATCTGGCACACCACCGGTTCCGGTAAAACGCTAACCTCGTTTAAGGCCAGCCAGGTGATCATGGAAATGCCCGAAGTGGATCGGGTTATTTTCGTAGTCGACCGTCGTGATCTGGATTACCAGACAGCTAAAGAATTCAACAGCTTTGCCAAAGACAGCGTAGATACCACTAATAACACCAGCACGCTGATTAAGCATCTGAAAACCACCAGCAGCAAACTGACGCTGACCACTATTCAGAAATTAAATAACGCCATCACGCACGATGGCTATAAAGCACAACTGGAACATCTGCGCAAAGAGCGCATCGTGTTTATCTTTGATGAATGCCACCGCAGCCAGTTTGGCGACACCCATAAAGCAATCGTGAATTTCTTTGAAAACGCGCAGTTGTTTGGCTTCACCGGCACACCGATTTTCGCCGATAACGTCAATATCACCAATGGCATCAAGCAGACCACAGAAATGTTGTTTGAGAAATGCCTGCACAAATACGTGATTGTCGATGCCATTCGCGACGAAAACGTACTGCGTTTTGCAGTGGAATATGTGGGCACCTACAAACGCAAAGAGAGCAGTAATGAGATTGATATCGAGGTGGAAGATATCGATACCAAAGAGGTGATGGAAAGCGACATCCGGCTGGGGAAAATCACCGACTATATTCTGGCACACCACAACGCCAAGACCCGCAACCGTGAGTTTACCGCCATGTTCTGCGTCGGGTCAGTGGATATGCTGATCCGCTACTACAAACTATTTAAAGAAAAACAGGCCGCCATGGTTGCGGAAAATCCAAATTACAAACCGTTGAAAGTGGCGACCATCTTTACCTATGCCGCCAACGAAGCGGACAAAAGTGATAAAGAAGCGGTTAATGGACTGTTGGATGAAGAAGATATCAGCCTGCCGCAGGGGGCGAAGATTGACACTTCCAGCCGCGACCACCTCGACAGTTTTATCAAGGATTACAACGAACTGTACGGTACCAGCTATTCCGCTAATGACTCGCAAAGCTTCTATAACTATTACAAGAACATCGCCCAGCGCACCAAAGAAAAAGGCATCGATATTCTGCTGGTAGTGAACATGTTCCTTACCGGCTTTGACAGCCCCGCACTGAACACGTTGTATGTGGACAAGAACCTGCGCTTCCACGGTTTGGTGCAAGGCTTTTCACGCACCAATCGAATCCTTAACGAGAAGAAAAGCCACGGGAACATCGTCTGCTTCCGCAACCTGAAGAAGGCGACAGACGAGGCGATTGCGCTGTTTTCCAATAAAGACGCATCATCCGTCGTGCTGGTAAAACCGTTTGAAGAATATTTGAGTGATTATCAGGATGCTGTTGATCGCCTGCTGACGTTAACGCCAACGGTTGAAAGCGTGGATAGTCTGCCGGATGAAAAAGCGCAGTTGGAATTTGTGACCGCTTTCCGTGACGTAATGCGGCTTAAAAATATTCTCGAAAGCTTTGCTGATTTCGAGGATTCGGCGAAACCCTTGTCCGAGCAGACACTGGCAGATTACACCAGTAAATATCTAGATATTCACGACAAGGTCAAAAAACATTCCAGCAAAGAGAAAGTCTCGATTCTCGATGATGTGGATTTTGAAGTGTCGCTCATCCACCGCGATGAGATTAACGTCGGTTACATTCTGAAACTGTTGGCTGGCATTCAGGCAATGCCGCCTAAAGAGCAGCAAGAGCAGAAGAAAAAGATCATGGATATCGTCGACAGCGATGTCACGCTGCGCAGTAAACGTGAGCTGATTGAAAACTTTATTGAAGAAAACCTGCTGCACGTCACCCATGATGAAGATGTCACTCAGACATTTGAAACCTATGTTGAGCGTGAAAAAAGTAGAGCCATTTCAGTACTGTGTGAAGAAGAACGACTGGATGCCATTAAGCTCACAGGGTTACTGGAAAACTACATTTTCACCGATGTACTCCCGCGAGAAGATCAGGTTGCCGATACTCTCACCTGGCAACCAAAAATTCTGGAACGTAAAACGGTACGCACACGCGTATATGAGCGCGTACGTGGCGTGATTGATACGTTTATTGATGGCATGCGCGGTTTTTAATATTCAGGGGCCAATTTGTAGATACTGTTAAATGAATATGGCATCTACTTGCCATATTCATTCAAATCTACTTAACCAAACTCAAATTTGGAGGTCGTTTACCTGACGTTTGCTCAGATAAGCCTTCTCCATTGATGGAGCCCATAAAGAAGCTATTGCTGAAAGTAAGAGCACTTACTTCATCTGCAGGGAACCGTAGTTGTTCGAGGATCGTACTACGCTTTACCCCACTTGAACGCAGTGCTGAAAACACCTTTTCCAATACAAGTGATCTCTCACGATCGTCCATGCCTTGTGGTTCGCTGGTCCGATACCCCCGTCGAGCTAACTCAATTGATAACTGTCGATAATGCCATTCGGTAGATAAACCCACATCGAATGTGCGACGGACCAAAGCTGCGAGTGATACTTTCCAATTTTTTTTCATTGAGATAAGTAGATCCAGCGATGGCATTCTTGGGACTGTCGCCAAAACACTGCGTTCAGGCATCAAAAAAGCTGATGCAAAGCGGTCAGCATCTAGCTCAGCTTGTCTGCCATTATTGCTCGAATGTTTGTGAAGAACTAAATGACCTAGTTCATGAGCTGCATCGAATCGGCTACGCTCCGGTGTTTTCATTATGTTCAGAAGAACAAATGGTTTTTCGTCAATCCAAAACGAAAAAGCATCAACTTCAATGCAATTTTCAGCGAGCGAGAACACACGTACACCATTAGCTTCCAGAAGGTGAATTAAGTTAGAAATCGATAATTCACCAACTCCCCAGTGTTCTCTCACTGCTCGTGCGGCACGATCAGGTTCCGAATAACCATCGAAACTACAATCAGGAATATTGGGTTTTGGTAGTTTAAATTGTTCTTCAATCCAGATCGATAACTCTTGGGCAAGTTTGCCTGCACCAAGCGCGGAATCTCTCTTCTGTGCGCTTAGCTTAGTCATTGCTCGAAAACTAACCGACTCAGGAGAAAGAGAAGGGACGTCTCTGTCGAGGAAAAACTCAACAGGGTAGCCAAGAACAGCAGAGATTTTCTCCATACTGTCACTAGCTACAGCGTCAAAGATACCTGCCTTCTCATAGTTCGAGATCGTCCTGCTGGTCAATTCAGCTGTTTCGGCTAAAGCTCTTTGTGTCAGGCCTCTTCGTTCTCTTGCTATACGTAAACGCTCTGAATTAAACATGGTACATACTTAGCCTGCTTTTATAATGTTGAGGTCGATATCCGGCGTAAATAGTGGAGCATCATTACTCTGGATAATCGGCTCAGGTCCGTGAATATCAAGTATCAAACGCGTAGAAAAGCTATTAACTACATTTTTATCGTTGTACGAGATAGGTCGAGAAAGTTCTGCACGGATACCTACACGGTGAAAGTCATCGATTTCATAAAAATCGTAGAGTAAAAACCATAAGTCCATTCCGATTTTATTCGGCAGGAGAGGGACAAGATCGCCTTCGGGTAGATCAAGGTCCAACTTAAGTTGGTTATCGTTGAGCTTGAGCTCTCCTTGTCCTGGGGTATTGTTGTGAATCAACCCCATCAGATCGCAAGTAAAGTCACCTTTCATCAGGCGAGATTCGGGATATCCATGAAGAAGCCCAGTTTGATCGCAGCCGCGGCATAGGTAAATTGCAACATTATCGCTAACGGTCAATTCAACATTCCGAATAGATAGCCGTTTGTACCCTTTTGGCGCAAGAATCTCACGAGCGCCGCTAACCCCCTCACCATAAAAATACTGCCCGCGTGAAATTGCAGGGTGGTTTTGAGTCGTTGAGTAGCGGCCTGATAAACCTCGTTCGAGGATACGGCCAAGATCACTTTGGCTGAGATTCATAGGCTGCAGATAAGACTCAACGTCATCAGGGTCAGCCAGCACGACAGTTTTTGCGAGATTATGAGAGTACATTGGCAGTGCCTCTTATGGGTTTTCTGTTTTTTATACCTCACTTGAGGTTTGAAAACAAGAAAATAACTGGATGCAATGCCAGTGGGAGCATATTGTTCACCTGACCATTAAAGTGCGTGAACAGCAAAAGAATCGTAAAAGCAATAACCCTAAAAAAATAGTGAGAAAAGTGACCTTTGCCCATATCTGAGGCAGAATAGAATTAGTTAATTGCTGCGCCTCAGGAGTCCTCACCGTTATGATTAGCCTTGTTTTTTCTTATTCCCATGTAGATGAAGCACTACGCAATGAGCTCGAGAAACATCTTTCGCCCCTCAAGCGGATGGGGAAAATCACTACATGGCACGATCGCCGTATCGATCCTGGGCTGGAATTTGGGCACCAGATTGATCATTATTTTTCCGAAGCCGATATTATTCTATTGCTCATCAGTAGCGATTTCATCGCCTCCGATTATTGCTATCAGGTTGAAATGACCAACGCGATGGAACGTCACAAGCGCGGTGAGGCTGTAGTCATTCCGGTGATCTTAAGAGAATGCGCTTGGCACCAATTACCTTTCGGCAGCATTATGGCGGCGACAATCGACGGTAAGCCCATCACCAAATTTGCCAGCCACGATGAAGGTTATGTTCAGGTCTTTGATGCCGTCTCTCGTGCTATTGCCAGTATGGAAACGAAAAAACCACAACAGAATGTGAATGTCCCTTCTCCGACTCCGGGGAATGCGGTGTATCAGGCAACAGAGACAGTTTTTACTCCACGTTCAAGCAATCTTTCTCTACCAAAGACCTTTACCGATCTTGATAAAGATCGAGCCAGACGTGAAGGTTTTGAGTATGTTGCCCGCTATTTTGAGAACTCGTTGGATGAACTCAAGAAACGCCATGCTGGGTTAGACGTCGATTTCCATCGGCTTGATGCGAATTCATTCACTTGCGCGGTGTATATCAACGGTAGCAAGGTTGGTCAATGTGGTATCTGGCGTGGCAATCAACATCATGGAATGGGGGAAATCTGCTATAGCCAAGAGAACGTTATTCGAAACAGCTATAACGAAAGCTTGAGCCTTGCTGATAACGGCCAGACTCTTGGTTTTCGTGCCTTGATGGGGGGGGATAATAGTGGCAACTCACGAGAACAGCTGCTGACAAACGAGGGGATGTCAGATCATCTTTGGGGTATGTTCTTCGGAGTAATTAAACAACGTATGTCCCGATGATTCACCGCGGTCAAATCAGGTATCTAGTCTGATTTGACCGTTGTCGCACTGGTATATGACGATAAGGATTTAGATATGTTGCAACTTAATCTTGCCAGGGTGTTCCTGCTTGGGGACGACAGCAATGGATATGTCCGTTATGAAATATTCTCAAAAGAAGGAGAGCGCCCAGACTATCCAGAAAAAATTGTGGTTTATCGTGAGAAGGTATTGGAGACGAACGGCGATAAGTATTGGGCCAAAACGGATGAAATTATAAGTCTGGACCATCTCGGATTCCAAGAGGGTGGATTTCAAATGGCGATTACTTATCAGATGCGTTCTGCGCGGGATATGTTTTCAGCGATAGATGAATGCAAAAAACATTATAGTAAGTCCCAGTGATATGAAGATCTTAGAACAGCCTAATTCAGTATAGTTGATTTCAGTTCTACTTCACTACTGAAGCTCCGGTTTGGTAGGCTAGGCAGCGACTGGCCATTAATAATTAGTGCCAGATTGCGTACCGAGCCAATCGTTTCTATTGGCCATTGGGAATTGCCGACGATGAATCAGCTGGATTTCACTGATGTCTAGCTTCGCATAAGGGCAGTCTTGTAACGAGCAGCCACAGAGAAGATAGATATCTCTGTCGTTAGGCGCGGCCTATGTGGTTATGGCCCTTTCAGCCGACCATTAACGTTGGAACATAATCAGAATCCTGCAGGCAGGCGTACGCCATACCTGAAGGTCAGATGAATGGATTAAAAGGGTTGAGGAGGACATAGCGGTACGGTGGTCACACTATGGAATGTTGGCGTAAATAAAACACTTTAAGCCGTGATGAAGTTTGGATGGTCAGCTGGACTGCAGCCGAATGAGTGTTCGGTAGTGCTCTGTTGTAGCGGTTGATACGATACTTTGCCATGTAACACAGGCGGACAGTTAGTACATCCAGTTTATCCATGAAGTCTGGCTTATTGCGTTCAAGGAAAGCGAGAGGATCATTGGGAAAGTGCACCAGCGTCCGGTACTCCAGCCAATCACGTATATTCATTTCTCTAAGGTTTCACAATATTGCTTGCCATTGTAAATAGACCGTCGATTTTTATCCTCTGCATGATCACAAAGTCAGATTAATTAGCGGAAAACATTATCTTACTGAAGGTAATTTATCGTAATTCATTAGTTGGCCTTGGAAATTTAAAACATCATCCACGGGACTGCAGTTTGCAATAGACAGCATGTCACAGTTCAGGGCAATTGACGGATCACGAATTTTAATCCATTGTGAAAATGTTTCCAGAAAACGTAAGCCGCTGCGTTGTACCGGGATGATAACTCTGTCCTTTTGATTTTTGTCGACGATAAAAAACGGGACCTCGTAATTCTCGCGGGTTTTATCCCCATGCGTTAAGTAAGCACCTGCCGTGTCTTTGTTGATGTATGACAGTCCGTGGTCTGAAAAATACATCATGGACCAGTCACCGCCGTCACGTTCGGCCATATCGTGGATTTGTCCCAGCAGCTTGTCAGTCATGGCGATGGATTTGATGTAGCACGATATTTCTTTCGCTCCTGCATCGATATCATACTGATCACGTGTTCGTACACAGGCCTGTGGATGTGACCCCATCAAGTGCAGTACGATGAATTTTTTCCCATCGCCCTGCTTCAGTGCGGCATCGAGTTGCGGTAACAACTGATCATCAGGGGAATACGCCCGGTCATCAGAGCTGGCTGATTTAGTAAAGTAAGGATGGTCTGCACTTTCGCCCATTAATGCCACGGGTGAGTCAAAGTGACCTTTCCTGCCCTGATTCGATATCCACCAGGTTTTAAATCCGGCACGTGAAGCGAGCGTCACGATATTGTTATTCAGTTCGGCCACATTGCCCTGACTACGGGCCAGTGTGTTGGTCAGGGAAAGTACGGTAGACGGCCCGGCAGAGATATAATGGGTAAACAGCGTGGCTGGGGTATTATCAAGCCATGGCGTGTTGGGATACTTTCCCCCGAAGGCATGCAGATAATCGCGGCGTACGCTTTCCCCGATAACCAGAATGTAGGTTTTATGCTGACCCGGTAAAGAGACTGGCTTCCAGACACTGCCCGTGGTCATTATTCTGGCGAAGTACTGATTGTTGTCACGTACTACCAGGTAAGACGTATAGATGTCATGAACAAAGCGTACCTCGGGTAATCCACTGCTGAGCAGTCGTCCCTGTCTGAGCGGGGACCAGAACGCAGAAGCAACGAAGAATATCACCAGAAAACTGTAGATGCCCCGCGTGACGGGTGCGTTTTTATGCCCGGAAAACGATGACACGATAGTTGCTATGCCGGAGACAATAACAGACGTAGATAGCAGCCAGGCGGCTGTCGGGATATTACTGATAAACTCATGGGCTTCATTCGTACTGGTGTACATCAGCGAGCCAATGACATTGATATCCGGGAAGCCATAGTTAATGCCAACCGGCGCATAAAATGCACCAGCCAGTGTAAAGACCATCACCACGAAACGGTAAATTATTTTCCCTGCATATCTGAGGATTAATAATCCGGATAAAGCTGAAAAGACATAGATTAATTTATATTGATACCCCAGTGCGTAATGCACGAGTAATAACCATATCAATAAATACAGATTTTCTCTGTTAATAAGACTTTTTAAGCCTGCAGTGATGCTGGGCGATAAATATGACAGTGTTTTTAGCATGAATGTGATTAACCTTTTAGATCCAGCAGGCAGCACTCTCCCGCCAGATGAAAATCCGGTGAATGATTCAGGGGGAGTCTGAGCGCGGGCAATACTCCGGCGGCCTTTATCACTGGTGCGATAAAAGCAGAAACGGGCTGAGTAATAAGCCCTGAGCGATAGTGATAAACGGTGTGTAACCTTTCGGGATATCACCCGTTAGACATTGCTGATGAATGCTTTTTGTCAGGCATCTTCATCGCCGCTACGGATGAACTCAGAAAGTGAATTCGCCCCTATGGTACTTGCGGGTATTGCCTGAAAGATAATTGTTTTTATAGATCAGTTTTCCGATATCGATCGGTTCTGCCGATCAATCCACCTGTGGTATTGGGAGAGCACTCTTGCGGGTAGTTAGGATGTTCAGGCCACTGATTATAAAAGGTAAAAAAGAGATGCTCCTCTGTGAGGCGAGACAGAGTCTGATGGTTATGCCGCCATTGCGTAAGGTCTGATAGCGGATGGAATGACGGCCTCACTGCCAGCCTGCTGAAAATCACCAGCGCGTATTCCTCAAGTTGTAAGGGGGAAAGGTGACGAATCTCTTGAGTAACGTCCGGTAGCCCAAGTCTGTTTATTTCAGCGGTCAGCATGCTGTACCAGGGACATTGTGATTCAAATGTACCCACATCTGAGGTAGTGAGCGTTGCGTTATCACCCGGCATACAGCCAGGCAAAGCTGACAGGAGAAATGCCGGGAACAGCATGGAACCGTAACCGGCAATGTAGATTGATGTGACCTGCAGAAAGTGGCGATGATGCCTCAGGGGAGAGCCCGTCCTGGCGTCACGTGCTATACATTGATTCATTCTGCGCTGGCTGGTGCGTATCAGTGTGAAAAGGGTAATACGGTTTGGCATGGTTATGCTCCCTTATCCACGTGATTGTGTTATTTGCTGTTGCAGCCATTGCTCCACTTCACTTTTAAACCAACGTGAACTTCTCCCCAGTTTGAGGGGCTTAGGAAACAAACCATCCTGAATCAGCTTGTAAAACCATTTATCGGTCAGGCCGGTAAAGGCAGTAATGAACTTCATGTCGACTAACTGGTCACTAAGCAGGGATGTATTTTCAGATATCATGATGAGTTCTCTCCGGTGATATTAAGGGAGAGCAGTACGCAGAAAGTAATTATGCTAACGAGTACTGCTCATCAGATATCCGCCCGGCGTAATTAATGACTTTTAATCGTGCTTTCTTGGCCTCCCTTTCCGGGACCTGTCGGGTATTGAGCTGAAACGGCTATGGACGCCATCAGGTTTTTGCTCAGTCTTTGCCATATAGCTGAGAATATATTTCATGGCATCCACCCCAATTTTATTATCATGTTTCGTCATCTCTTCACTCCTGACTCTATAGTGGGGTTGGGGAGTACATCGATGGGCGTACCCTTCATTTTCAGTGACACTCTTCCACTGTTTTTCTATCTCACGGAATATCTGCCAGGCTTTATTACGTAACTGTCCATTGATGAATACTGCACAGTGAGCATGATAGCGATGATTCTTTCCATATTCGGCCACCCAGGTATAACCAGCTATTCCAATGATATCGGCTAATCGACTTTCCAGCTGAACCATATCGGCACAAAGTCCATGAACATCCTGACGAATGAATTCAGATAAGTGACTCAGATAAGCAAAATCAATTCTAAGGAGAATAAGTTTTGAATATCTTCGGAAGAGATTATCAACATGATGGTGTAACTGAGATTCCAGTTCAGGGTAAGTCGGGTGATTAGGGTTTGTGATACGGTGTGTGCTCATGGTGCATTCCTCATTATGTCGTTTCATGAACATGTGAGGAAGACGTAATTTTTAATCTGATTGATGACTGGGACGGTTTGAATGGATTTTTTGTGTGGTTTAATATTTATAGCGGGATAGGTCTCACTAAGAATAATAGTAATAACCTTATTTAATTATAATCGCCCACACTTTGGGTTGTGGTATCCCGGTACATGTTTTTTCTCCTCTGTTTATCAGGCATCAATGGCAGAACAGCTCGCACCGTAGAAAAGTAGGACTGTGTAGTGAAATCGTATTATTTACCCTGATTAATACCCATTTCTCTTAGTGATGCAGTGTTTAGGCACCCATATTAGTCACGCTGAATTTTCGGTTAAATCAAAATAAATTTGCTATAAAACCTCTATAAAATCACTCAAATTTACGATAAAATCACGATGTGATTTTTTTTGGGGTGAGTACTAATGGACCGTGATAATTATGTTTCAGAAAAAGATGTCAGAAAATGCCAGTTTTATGTTCGTTATATGGAAAGAAAGGCTCGTACAGAAATAAGTCTTCTCCATGAATTTGAATGGCAAGATAATTCCGGAAACGTGGAGGAAATGTGTTACTGGATTAATAAAGAACTCAGTCAATATTTTAGAAAGGATGCAAAGGATATAGAGGGGTTCGTAACCAGAATGGCAGCAGCCTGTAACGATGAGATATTACCATTAGTGAAATTCGACTGGATAAAAAATGACAGCAGGATTTGTTTGTGGTTATGGCATCAAAAAATTTCTTATAGTTACAGACGTGGTGATGTATTTCCAGAGCACAGGGGGAGGTTCGAAGCTCTGGTAGAATATTTTGATTATCTGAATGAATCAGGCAACCGAAAAAGAGAATTGCTCGACAAATTCAGAGGTGACTGGCAAAGAAAGGGGAATACATCTGACCCATTTGTTAGTGAAAGTGCAGAGGTAATAAATTATCTTTGGCGTTACTCGATAAAACTACATGATAATATCACCCGAAACTTCTCGCCTATTAGTGATGAAGACAGGAAGATATGCCTCACCGGTTTTTATGACTGCATTCTGGATACGCCAGAGAAAAAAGAGTTGTTTCTGCGAAAGATAAAAAGCGCACTATCCTCACATAAGCACCGGGAAAAGGCGGGTAAGGGAAATATTAATAAGAATTTTTTGCTCTCCATGAATAACAATGAAAAACTGAATGAGATGATTATGCTCGCTGGTATCAAACGCGATGATTTTATGAATCGCCTCATCGCTGATGAGTATGAAAGGCGTAATACGGGTAAGCTTAAATAATTTTCAGTTATATATTACTCCAGTGAACCCTTGAGGAATACACCTGTATTCCTCTTGTTTTAGCTATTCACAAAGGTGATATCTATGGACGAAAATTCGGCACTTATACTCTTACATTCCCCTCTTGAATTCCTACCCTCTGCTGTAGCCCAAGGTATAATTCAGCGTCTGGACAGTGTCATTAATTACCAGCCAGTGATTGGTATTATGGGCAAAACGGGGGCGGGAAAATCCAGCCTGTGTAATGCCCTGTTTCAGAAGCCGGTATCGGCAGTTGGCCATTCCCGGGCCTGTACTCGTGAACCCCAGCGTTTTCACTTACAGGCGGGTAACCGCATTGTGACGCTTGTTGATCTGCCTGGTGTGGGAGAAAGTCAGGAATATGATGAAGAGTATCGCGCACTGTACCAGTCAGTGTTGCCTGAGCTGGATTTGATACTCTGGCTGATTAAGGCGGATGACCGGGCGCTGTCGGTCGATGGGGAGTTCTGGCATAACGTCTTACGACCTGGCACACAGCATAGCGATAAGGTTCTGGTTATCGTTTCGCAGGGAGACAAAACAGAACCCTGTCGTGAATGGAATGGTGCGTTAAATACGCCTTCACCTTCTCAGTTAGCTCACATGCAGGATAAAACTGATGTGATCCGCCGCTTGTTCCGCGCCCCGTCACTCCCTGTCGTGTCAGTCTCAGCGGACACGGGTTGGCAAATGCAGGCGCTGGTCGAAACGATGTTCAACGCTCTTCCCGCCCGCTCCAGCAGTGCGGTCAGTTCCTTGGTCAATCCGCTTTACCGCACCGATACCGTATTAAAAAAAGCCCGTCAGGATTTCGGTGATGTGCTCGATGAAACGCTGAGCGCTTGCGTTGACGAGTTTCCGCTTCCACGTGCCGTCACCCATGTTATCCGCAAAGTCATTGATACCGTTGTCAGCACTGCACGTAGTATCTGGAATTTATTCTTTTAACTCCCTCACTGCTTCTGCCGCTAGGCAGAAGCAGTGAGCCCGCTATCAGAGAGCCCATTATGACCCGACTAGCATCCCGCTTTAGTGCGGTGAATCTCGTTCGCCGTGACCGTCCGTTAACCCATGAGGAACTCATGCATTATGTGCCGAGTGTATTTAGCGAAGAAAAACATGAATCCCGCAGTGCACGTTACACATACATTCCCACCATCACACTGCTGGATAACCTGAAAAGTGAAGGGTTCCAGCCCTTCTTTGCCTGTCAGACGCGCGTCCGGAATCCGGACAAACGTGAGCATACTAAACACATGCTGCGCCTGCGTCGTGAAGGTCAAATCACCGGCAAGCAGGTCCCCGAGATAATTCTGTTGAACAGCCATGATGGCTCCAGCTCTTATCAGATGTTGCCGGGTTTATTCAGATCAGTTTGTCAGAATGGTTTGATTTGCGGTGAGAGCTTTGGCGAGGTGCGTGTGCCACACAAAGGCAACGTGGTGGAGAAAGTCATTGAGGGGGCGTACGAAGTTCTGGGGATATTTGACCGTGTGGAGGAGAAACGCGATGCCATGGAATCCCTGCTGTTACCTCCACCCGCCATGCAGGCGTTAGCACAAGCAGCATTAACCTGGCGTTTTGGGGAAGAGCATCAACCGGTGACTGAATCACAAATACTTTCCCCGCGCCGCTGGCAGGATGAAAGCAACGATTTGTGGACGACGTACCAGCGCATTCAGGAAAACCTGATTAAAGGTGGATTGTCGGGACGGACAGCTAAAGGTGGCCGCGTCCATACCCGCGCCGTTAAAGGTATCGATGGCGATGTGAAGCTCAATCGCGCCCTGTGGGTGATGGCAGAGAAAATGCTGCAACTGGCTTCCTGATAGACGCAGTAATGATTGACCGCACCGATCAATAACTGGAAACCGATCGACAGCAACGATCTGACTTTCCTTCTGCACATTGTTAGCGTGGTTGTGAATTCATCACGGCTATTTATCGCCATTTTACTCATTAACACATTTAATCCGGAAATAAAGAATATGAAAAATATAACAGCTTCATTGCGCGTATTATCAGGCGTTATGCTGGTGACAGGATCATTATTAATACCTGTTGCCAGTCATGCCGGAAATTACGGTGATTATATTCCTTACCGCCTCATTAATCAGAGCAGCGACACTGCGAACCCGGGCTGGCGGGTCTGTACTTATCAAAGCCTGTTAAATCAGCAGCGCATTAACCTGTCTATCCAGTATGCCTGCTGGCCTTCAGCATTCCAGAGCCGTGTGGACGGGCAGTTTTACGACCGTACGTCCTGATTCATCCTTCCCTTATACAGGCCGCTGTTTCACAAAAACAGCGGCTTTTTTTATTTAAAGGAGCCGCAATGTCTGAACTGACTTTAATGTCGACCTTACCGACTAGTGAACAACGCCTTATTCGTCGAGCCTTGCGTCTGTTGGATAAATACCAGCGCCAGCCGGGAAAGCCATTTACCTCGACCAGCATGACGAAGACTTGGCTGCAGTTACAAATGCTCCACCAGGAACGGGAAGTTTTTATCGTGATGTATCTCGATAACCAGCATTGCCTGCTGGAGCAGGAAACGCTTTTTGCAGGCACGCTCAGCCATACCGAAGTGCATCCCCGGGAAGTTGTGAAATCAGCCCTGCGCCACAATGCAGCGGCAATCATTCTGGCACACAACCATCCTTCGGGAACGACCGACATCAGCCCGGCTGACAGGCATATCACGCAGCGGTTAGTTAAAGCCCTGGCTCTGGTAGATGTGCGGGTACTGGATCACCTCGTCGTGGGGAGTGAGGTGGTGTCTTTTGCCGAGCGTGGTTTGCTTTGAACGGAGATTTTCATGCCATTTACACGATCCCATGAGTGGGGGTTACAAAGCGATATCACCCCAAGATTTGGAGCCAGATTAGTTCAGGAAGACAACCGGCTGCACTATCTGGCTGACAGGGCTGGAATAGTGGGTGAATTCAGCGAAGAACAAATTGACCGTATTAATCAGTCGTTCCCGCAAATGATCAGCATGCTCGAACATCTGCTGACCACCGGTGAACTCAATCCCCGCCAGCAGCACTGCATCACGATTTATCACAACAACCTGACCTGTGAAGCCGATACCCTCGGTTCACACGGCTACGTCTATATTTCGATTTACTCGACACCTTAGTAGACCCCTCTAAAGGAAATCAATATGCCAACCTCAGCAATTTATTCGAGGCCGGCGGCATCGTGCTGCCTGTCACCTGTAGCGCACTGGCGAACATTACTTGTGTACCTGCTGGAAAAGCACTTCGGAATGGATTTAAACGATACGCCATTTTGCAGTGAGTCAGTCATCCTGCAACACATCGAAGCGGGTGTTACTCTGGCCGACGCGATCAATTTCCTGGTGGAAAAATATGAACTGGTGCGCATTGATCGCCGTGGTAATACCTATCCAGAGTCAGAAATCTTCCTGACGGCTGCCGATATCCTGAAGGCAAGTCACGCTACCGGATTAACGCAGCGCAATTTCGATTAAATCCTGTATAGCGCATTCCAGATTTACCTTTCTGCTGCTTTCTCCTCTATCTGACAACGCATAATGCCCCTGCCATTACCGGCAGGGGCTTTTGCTTATATGGAATTTTTTGCGATGCAAACAGAACCTGATGTGATTACCGAACACACTGAGCTGATTAACTCGACCAATATTGAGCGTATCGTCACCGGACGTGATGCTGCGCTGGTGCAGATTGAACAGTTGATTCAGCAGCTCAATGCCATTTCTCAGCTAACTGCCGGAATCGGTGGCGGCAACGCTGCCGACTGGGCTATGAAGCAAGGTCATCGCTATGACTGCTGGCTGATGGAAAAGCCAGATAAAGCGATGCCGGTGATCGCCCGCAATATTGACCGCAGCTTGTGGCGAGACCTGATGCTGAAATCCGGCATGCTATCGCTAATGGACGCACAGGCACGTACTCAGTGGTATCAGAACCTGGAAAATGGGGATCTACCGGCCATTAGTGAAGCCAATATTTTCAGCACCTTTGAACAGTTGCATAAGAGCAAAGCTGAAGTGTTTGAGCGCGGCATCATCAATGTGTTCAAAGGGTTGTCATGGGATTATAAAACTAACAGCCCGTGCTTCTTCGGCAAGAAGAGCATTATTAACAACTTTGTGACGCACAATCGTTGGGGCTATAGCCTTACGTGGGGATTGCGTCGTGATCAGTTGGCAGATCTGGAACGGATGCTGTTTTTACTGGATGGCAAAGCAATACCCGATAATCGCGGTGACATTTCAATTCGCCTGATGGAGCATATACGCGACAATCCGGCCAAGGATGCTTACGAAGACAATTACTTCTCGATCCGTTACTTTCAGAAGGGCACCGCACATCTGACATTCAAGCTCCCAAATTTAGTGGATAAAATGAACGACATCATTGCTAAACACTATCCAGGAATGTTGGCTGAAAGATAGCGAAAGATTAGAATGCGTTGGCCTCAAACACAGGCGATCTTTGTCAGCAATTGCCTACAAAATTGCCTAAGTATTTTAAGAGGCAAATTTATCACACAAGGGACTGAATAATGGAAAAGATCGATGAGTGGCGAGATATACGAGAGTTGCTGCGTAGCACTGTGTTAATGCAGGAAGGCTATCATCAAGCAAAGAAACGTTATGCCAGTAAGATAGCTCCTGATTTTCGTCTGTTGCGTTTTTTCAATATTAATGAAAATACCCTTTCTCAATGTTTGGCATTCCTTCTGAGACCTGATGAAAGCCATGCCCAGGGTGATCTTTTTCTCAGTAGTTTTTATCAATTAATAGAGAAATCAGAAGCGCTCAAAGCTGATATGAAGGCTCAGATTTCAACTGAATACACTATTTCTAATAGTCGTAGAATTGACATATTGGTTGCGGATCAAAACGAGTTAACAGGTATTGAAAACAAACCTTGGGCAGTCGACCAAAAAGATCAACTTTATGATTATGCTCACTGGTTAGCAGCGGAAGCGAAACGACGAGGCGGCGGATGGTCCTTAGTTTACCTCTGTAACAACGAGATAAGTGAGTTTACTTTCCGCTCTCAGTCATCTGACGATATAAACAGGCATGTAAAACCCATCACTTTCTTTCAATTGGAAAATTGGCTTTCGCGTTGTGCATTGCACATTGAGGCACCAGCAGTACGATGCTTTGTAGAAGCTCTAATAAAATTCATTCGCGAAGATATTAATGGAGAAACAGCTATGGAATTGCAAAATGAACTCACAGAAAAACTGGTTGCTTCACCTCAAAATCTCAGCGCAGCATTTTTAATTGCTCAGAATATGCGACAGGTTAAAGAGCGCCTGTGGAAAGATTTCATACTACATCTCCGTCAGCAATTGTTGCCTCTCGGGATTAGTGTAGATATGAATGATGAGTTGCGATTAGGGAGTAAATACGCATCGTTTTCTATCTTATTTAGAGAAGGCGATGATTTCAAATTAAGCTGGGAGTTTGATACTTCAGATTATCGCAATCTGGCTTACGGAATTTGCTCTGTCAGTGAGCCCAATGAAAAGTTAAACAAAGATTTTTTTCCTTCAATTGGAGCAGCAATGCGCCATGCTTTTCCTGAAATTGATGCGAATGTTGAAACTACAGAATGGTGGCCTTGGTGGTGTCATGCAGATGTGGGGATGAATGTCCCACGGAACTGGAATATGGATTCTGAGGCTTGGACTCTACTACTTGAGCGTGGAGAGGGAAGTTTTTCTCAATCAATTGTCAGCATGGCGCAGCGTATTCATGATGAGGTTGATTTGTCCCTGTTCAGAGCACTAGCCTAATCTTAGTCGTTAGCAAGTTACGAAAGCGTAAAGCTGGAGAATCTTCTACGTCAGCAACCCACACCATGCAAGGAAGATATCAGCCATAATGGCATGTTGGCTTAGCGGAAGTTAGGCGCTATAGTGCCCGGGCTCGAAATTGCTTATGTTTTCAGCGAAACATGTTTGGGGGCCTAATTGGGGGCCTCTGCGTTTTTCGAACACGAGAAAAACCAGTGGTAGCAAGGTGTGAAGGGTCAGAGATCGAATCCTGTAGGGTACCATTTCAAATCAATGAGTTATATACTTTTTCCTGTCTTCAAATTTTCCGCGTGGGACAGATTTGGGACAGACACCCTGAAAATTTCGTCAATGTGGCGTGCGTGTTCGGTCAAATGGTTCGGTGCCATATGAGCATAGCGCTGTACCATCTCGATGCTTTCCCAGCCCCCCATTTCCTGCAGCGCCGACAATGGCACTCCGGCCTGAATCAGCCAGCTAGCCCATGTATGCCTCAGATCGTGAAAATGTACTTTTTAATGAGTTTTTAAGACAACATGTATGATTTATAAGTATATTTATTTTTGTAAATGCCATCTCTGGGCTGGTGTGGTAGGGTGAGTTGGTCGAAATTTGATCTCTTGGGAGTGAGGAATGAGGTGGCTTGTCTTTATGTTGCTTCTGGGTACTTGGAATGCTGGTGCTGCGTGCTGGAAGGTAGAGGGGCTATCTGGCTCTAAATAACTGCGCTTAATAGTAGATCACTGAAGGGAACTCAATCCGGTTTGAGCG
>NZ_RQVV01000060.1 GCF_009295515.1 Erwinia endophytica
GGTAGTTTTACCGTGGTCAACGTGGCCGATAGTACCAACGTTGACGTGCGGTTTGGAACGTTCAAATTTTTCTTTAGACATCGCTTGTCCCTCTAAGACACGGATAAATCGGTGATATCACCACATCAACCAGGCATTGCCTGACTTGTTGAATTTTAACGTACAGAGAAGAATCAGGGAGGGAGATGTAGAAGTGGTGCTGATACCCAGAGTCGAACTGGGGACCTCACCCTTACCAAGGGTGCGCTCTACCAACTGAGCCATATCAGCACGGCTTGGAGCGGGCAGCGGGAATCGAACCCGCATCATCAGCTTGGAAGGCTGAGGTAATAGCCATTATACGATGCCCGCATCCTGGAACTCGGCTACCTGTTCTGTCTGTAGCTTATGAATAATAAGAAAAGATGCCTTATTATTCGAGTCAACCCGCATACGCTTGATGACTCCGACTGTGCGTGTGCTCAGTCTAAAATCAGTACTTTCGACCTGAACATAAGGTCGAAACAACGGTGAAAGAAGGATTATTCCTCGCTTCATCTCACCCTTCCGGTCGTGCTTCGCTCGTTACCTCACGTTGCCCGAAACGGACCTTCTCATTCTTCCACAGACAAAAAATATGACTTTCATCTGCTTCAACCTCAAACGACAAGGTAGAGATGGTGGTGGGGGAAGGATTCGAACCTTCGAAGTCGATGACGGCAGATTTACAGTCTGCTCCCTTTGGCCGCTCGGGAACCCCACCTAGATACTTGATGGTGCCGGCTACCGGAATCGAACTGGTGACCTACTGATTACAAGTCAGTTGCTCTACCAACTGAGCTAAGCCGGCATCAAGTGACGCGCATTCTAGGAAGACCTGCTGCATGATGCAACAAAAAAATCGCGATAAATGTTCTTATGCCTGTTATTTGTGCAATTATTCGCAAATTCCCCCACTACATCAGAATTTCCGTTCAAATAATCATCACCAGGGCGATTTTTTCACCCGTTCATTGCGTGACACCTGCATGGGTAAACGGCGAAAGCAGGAAGACGACCCGGTTAAATACGCCATTTTTTTGCACCACCACGATAATCTTGCACACTGAACGTGCATTTTTTCACCCACTGGACATCGCCCCCCTTGTGATACCCGCCTCGGTGAATTGGATCGTTTATTGCATTTTTTCTATGGCACCATACGAGGAGGATATTGCATGAAAATCGTGATGATCAATGCCGCCACCCTACCTGTCTACCGCAACGAGCTGGCAGAACTGCTGCTGAACACCGTCACCCGCGACGCTGTGGAGGGTGAACGACAACGTTTTTCTCAGACACAAGCCGAACACTATTTTCACCGTCTACAGGCTGAGGTGGCGAAAGGTGCGCGTAAATTATGGATTGCCCGCGACCATCTGGGCGTCATCGGCAGCGTTCAGTTGGACATCTGCCTGAAACCTGAAGGCCGCAACCGGGCGGAGGTCCAGCAACTGCTGGTTCATGATCGCGCTCGTCGCCAGGGAACGGGCAAAAAGCTAATAGCGGCGCTTGAACAGGAAGCGATGAACCTACAGCGCAGCCTGCTTTATCTGGATACGCCAGCAGGTAGCGCCGCCGAAGCTTTTTACCGTGCTCAGGGCTATCGCTGCCTCGGTGAATTGCCGGATTTCTCTTGCACCTCAGAGGGTTATTCACATTCTGCCGTCATCTATTATAAGCGTCTGTTTACGGTTAATCAGGTTAGCCGGGCAATTGCCAGCTAAAAATGCAATAAATGTGGGCACAGTTCCGTTTGCACCCGCAGATTTTATTTTTCCTTCTGGTTATGCCCTGTCTGGTGGTAACCTCCTGCCCATTGTTATTCTGAAATTTCCCTGAGTTCGTGAACGGGAAGAGCCAGCCTGGCCGCACGGCCAGTGTGTTTTGACGTCACGACGGGCAAATTCTTGCTGGCAGAACCTGCTATGAATAAAAAAGAATCCTTGTTGACCACACCCTATCTGCAATTTAACCGCTCTCAATGGGCCGCACTGCGCGATTCAGTGCCGATGACCCTGAGTGAAGACGAAGTTGCCCGCCTTAAGGGGATAAACGAAGATTTATCGATTGCGGAAGTTGCAGAGATCTATCTGCCATTATCCCGCCTGCTTAATTTTTATATCAGCTCTAATCTTCGTCGCCAGGCCGTGTTGGAACAGTTCCTCGGCACTAACGGTCCCAAGATCCCCTATATCATCAGCATTGCGGGCAGTGTGGCCGTGGGCAAAAGCACTACCGCACGCGTCTTACAGGCACTGCTCAGTCGCTGGCCAGAGCACCGCCGCGTCGAGCTGATCACTACCGACGGTTTTCTACATCCTAATGCGGTATTGAAAGAACGCGGCCTGATGAAGAAGAAAGGCTTCCCACAGTCGTACGATATGCATCGTCTGGTTAACTTCGTTTCCGCACTGAAATCGGGGGCCACACAGGTGACGGCTCCGGTTTATTCGCACCTGATTTACGACGTCATTCCTGGCGGCGATAAAGTGGTCAAGCAACCCGATATTCTGATTCTGGAAGGGCTGAACGTGCTGCAAAGCGGTATGGATTATCCTCACGATCCGCATCATGTTTTTGTTTCCGATTTCGTGGATTTCTCCATCTACGTCGATGCACCACAAGATCTGTTGCAACACTGGTACATCAATCGCTTCCTCAAATTCCGTCAGGGTGCCTTTACCAATCCCGATTCTTACTTCCACCACTATGCAACATTGTCGGAAGATGAAACCATTGGCATCGCTAAACAATTGTGGGAAGAAATCAATTTGATGAATTTGAAGGAAAATATCCTACCAACCCGCGAGCGGGCGAGCCTGATCATGACCAAAAGTGTCAATCACGCGGTCGATCTGGTGAGATTGAGAAAATAGTCGCTGTCCACCTCAATCCGTGTGGCCCGCTCTAACGATGTGAATCCAGCCAGATGGCATAAGCTTCATCCCAAATAGCCGCGGGCGATCCCGCCCTCCCTAACCCAAATCCATGCCCACCACGGGTAATATTAATCTGCTCAACCGACACCCCCATCCGACGGCAGGTATCATGCATGATCCGCGTGTTATGCGGATTAGAGATCAGATCATCCTCTGCCTGTGCTAAAAATGTCGGAGGGTATTTGTGTGTCACATAATTTTCTATCGACCAGGCCGCTTCCTCCTGCGGCGAAGGATGTTTGCCCAGCAGCTCAGCATGAGTATCCGTGTGAGTGTATGGCGGTTCGAGGGTAATAACCGGATAGATCAACGCAACCGTGTCCACCACCGGCGTGATATCATCCAGCGAGTCCTGCGGTTTATACGTCACGAAGTCTGGACGTGCGGCGGCCATGCCCATCAAATGACCCCCAGCGGAAAAGCCAAGCAGATGAACTTTACGCTCCATGGAACGTACCAGCCTGATCGCCCGCTGCGCATCCTGCAAGGGGGCCAGTCGCCCTGCCCGCCATTTCTCACGCGGTAAACGATAACTCAGCACATAGGCGGTGTAACCATGGGCATTCAACCAATGTGCCACCGGCCAGGCCTCTCCGCCCATACCAATCCAGCGATAACCGCCACCGGCAGCTATCAGTACTGCTGAGCCGTTGGCATTCTCTGGTTGAAAGCGTTGAATGGCGGGACTGACAATATTCGACCATGAACCATTGCCGGAAATATGTAATTTTCCACCCGGCCCCCCGCCCCCTGGAGGATCGTCCTGCCAGAGAGGAATAATATCTTCCCGGGCAAACAGTTTTCCGGCCGTCATCGCAAGTAAAGTAGCACCGGTTCCCAATATCAACCGACGACGACTAATCATCTGCTATTTCCATCCTCAGTGACAAAGATACCTGCATCAACCTGACGCCGCTCGGGTTACCCCAGCGGCCAATAAGGAACATGCAATGCGAGTGCCAAAAATAAGGGTCAGTCGGGAGTTATAGCTGTCATACTGTAAGTTGGCCATTGCGTTGACGGATCTCCGACCACTGACCAGGTCACGCCCTTCAGAGCCTGCACGAATGTGTTCAAAAAACGCCCTGGCATTTTTGTCCAGCAACTGGAATATTCAGGGTATATAAGCGAGGTTATTATATCGGCATGCATGAAGGCGAACACCCTGCATCGTTTTTATGCGATTTCCCCCAAAGGAAGCAAGTAAAATCAGCCATCGGGAGAGGAACCGTGGCTAATATAGTCCCGGAGAATCCACACAGAAGGAAATCAGTGACCGCCAGATTTATCCCGACGGGACATGCTGTCAAGATAGCCCATCACAAAAGCGGACAATACAAAGGCAAGGTGAAGTATCACATACCACATCAGTTTATTATCGGGGATATTATTCGCATCCATGAACACCCGTAGCAAGTGAATGGAAGAGATCGCCACAATCGATGCTGCCACTTTATTTTTCAGTGAGCCGGAGTCCATTTTCCCCAGCCAACTGAGCTTTTCCTTTTGTTCGGCGATATCCAGCTTAGAAACAAAGTTTTCATAGCCGGAAAGCATCACCATAACCAGTAAGCCGCCAACCAGCGTCAGGTCGATCATCGACAACAGCACCAAGACCAAATCGTTTTCGGCCATTGCCAACACGTTTGGCAACAGATGAAAAGCCTCCTGGAAAAATTTGATAACCAACGCCAGCAAGCCCAGCGACAGCCCAAGATAAATCGGCGCCAGAAACCAGCGTGCGGCATAAATAAGATTTTCAGTGAAACGTTCCATACCATGTTCCCCAGGTAATTTTGTACGGGCAGCAGTATACCTGACGACATGTTAAATTTTGCAGCATGGATCGATGCAGACCGGAAATTTAACGGGATTTTTTCACCCATGCGGCAACGTCATCTTCCGTGGCGGGTTCCAGTACACGCTGAACCTGACGTTCATAGCTATTCACCCCCTGGTTCATTTCATACCCGGCGGGGGAATGGCCGGAACAGTAGCCGGGCTCGAACTGAACGGCAACATAGCTAACCGACACGACAAGGTCGAGAGCCGAGGCAAAACACGGGCTGCTGATCGACAGAACGACTATCAGTCCCCGAAAGTTTATTTTCATTCTCTTGCCCTAATTGACGGACAGACGGACATCTCCGACCATCGCTGGCTCAGTGAAACTCCCGATGCTGGTTGCGATAGTCTCTGGGCGTGATATTAAAGTGTTTTTTGAAAACTCGCTGGAAGCACTGTTGAGATGAAAACCCCAGATCCATAGAGATGGTCATGATGGTTTTATGTGAACTGACCAGGCTTTTCGCCGCGGCATCCAGACGACGGCAGCGGATAAAGGAACCAAGGGTCATGCCTTTCTTCTCTTTAAATGCGCGCTGAAGATGCCATTTTGAATAGCCAGATCGGGCTGCTACTGCTTCGATGTTCAGGCTATCGTCCAGATGTTCTTCAATCCAGTCGACAATCACGTCTACGATTTCACCTTTCACTTACTTCCCTCCTGCGGCAAACACCCTGCATACGGTGTTGCCAGCCCTGCCACGATGTAAATAGCTAATACTTTGTTTTATTTGTTAAATTTTGACATTTAACGTATGACGTTATTGATCAAAATTTTATGGCATGAAGGATATAAAGAAGCTTAAAATAGTTCAAATAGATATTTTTAATCTCCATTTATAAACAGTATCTATAATAGAACAGATCGAGTGATATGCAACCCGCGTTGCCGAGAGCCGTCAGAACACAGATAAACCCGGTAACCACAAGTAAACGAATGCAGCCAACACATCTGCGACATGGAATACGGTGAGGATATAAAGAGTAATAATGTTAGATCTCAATCTGGTACGTGTCTTCACTGCTATCTATGAAACACGCAGCGTCAGCGGAGCGGCAGACCGACTTTTTATCACCCAGCCCTCTGCCAGCTATGCGCTGGCTCGATTACGTCATGAAACCAACGACGAACTGTTCAAACGTAGTCGTAAAGGAATGGAACCGACACCGACCGCCATCCAGTTGTATAAAGTTTTCAAAAAATCCCTCACCGGCATTGAGAAAGCCGTGGCAGAGACCCGCACTTTTTCACCAGACACCGCCCACCACAAATTCCGCCTGGCCCTTTCTGATTTAGGCGAATTGTTATTACTGCCCCGCCTGGTGACACATCTGCGTCAGGTCGCCCCCAATATCCAACTGGAGGTACTCCCGGTGGATATGCAAAAACTCGATGAATGGTTGCTTACCGGCAGAATTGATGCTGCCATTTGTAACCGTAATGAGAGTGTTTCCTCCGCCCAACGCGAGCTGATGATGTATCAACACTATGTTTGTTTGCTGAATAATAACCATCCGCGCATCGGCGATCACCTCTCGCTGGATGGCTATATGCAAGAGCAGCACATCGTTGTTTCAGCCTCCAGCGGCCACCATATTGTTGAAGATCGCCTGAAAGAATTCGGGCTGGAACGGGATATTGTTGTTGAAGTACCACACTTTGCCGCGCTGGGGGAACTGATTGCCTCCAGCGAACTACTGGTAACACTGCCTTTCAACGCCGCACGGATCTACGTCCAGCGAGGTAACGGTCGTATACTGGAACTGCCGTTTCATGTTCCCAATCCGGAAATCTTTTTGTATGCCCATACCGAAATAGGCGATATCACTGCCAAAACATGGTTTTACAATGTGCTACGCCAGGCTGGGCCGTCGATGATTGATCCCTGATGCCAGCCGTCTCATAGAAGATTCCGCCACGCTAAAACCAGATGCAGAGCACATTCCGCGCACGCTTTATTGACCCACTCCGGGGTTAATCATAGAACTGTGAACCTCTTCAACCAACCTTGTTACTCTTGCTAAATTTCTGGCAAAAATACGCGCATAATTTCAGCATCAGCACAATGACTCGCCTTGAAATCTCCTCTTATAGTTGAAGGAAACTCGTCTATGGGCAGCAGAAGGTTAATAACTATGGCAAGCAAAAGCCGCTCACACGTTCGCGTGTGGATATTAATGTTGATACTCTTTCTGTCCGTCATCGCTTATGCGGATCGTTCTATTCTCTCGATTGCCGGTGGCGCGATTAAGGATGAATTCGGCCTTTCACCCTTGCAGCTCGGCTTTGTTCTTTCGGCTTTCAGTTGGGCCTACGTCATCGGTCAGATCCCCGGAGGCCTGTTTCTTGACCGTTTCGGCACCAAAAAAGTTTATGGTATCACCCTGGTGCTGTGGTCGCTTTCCACCCTGGCTATGGGGTTTGTCGGTGAATTTGCTACTGGCATCACCAGTGCGCTGATCATCATGTTCACCCTGCGCTTCGCACTTGGATTAATAGAGGCCCCCAGTTTTCCGGCCAATGCCCGCGTCGCCATTATGTGGTTCCCGAAAGCTGAACGTGGACGGGCCTCTTCACTTTTTGCCTCGTCACAATATTTTGCCGTCGGTATTTTCTCCCCACTCTCCGGCTGGCTGGTCTCTGAATTTGGCTGGCCGTGGCCGTTCTTCGTGCTGGGGATGATTGGCATCGTCGCTTTCTGCGCATGGCTCTGGTATATGCAGGAACCGCAACAGCACCGTGGTGTCACCCCGCATGAGTTGAAACATATCGTTGATGGCGGTGCGCTGGTTGATATTGACTCCGCCGTCCAGCGGAAAAATAACTCTCGCCTTTCCCGCACCACCTTTCGCCTGCTGTTAACCAATCGAATGTTATGGTGCGCCTATATCGGCCAATATTGCACCATCGCGCTGAGTTATTTTTTTATTACCTGGTTCCCTATTTATCTGGTACAGGCGCGGGGAATGAATATCCTGCATGCCGGGTTCGCCACTGTCGCGCCTGCGTTGTTTGGCTTTGCCGGGGGGATCTCGGGCGGGATTATTTCCGATTACTTAATCCGCACAGGGTGGTCAGTCTCCTGGGCACGCAAGACCCCTTATATCGTCGGGATGCTGATGGCCTCGACCTTAATCGCCGCTGCCGGAGCCAACAGTAATTTCTGGGTCATCGCGATCATGTCTTTTGCCTTTTATGGTAAAGGAATTGCCGCTGGTGCCGGCACCTGGGCCATTATCAGTGATTCTGCGCCGAAAGACGCGGTTGGCCTGGCAGGCGCGATATTTAACTGCGTGGGGAATATTGCCGGAATCATTACCCCGATTATCTTTGGTTATCTGGTCGCGCTGACGGGCGGCTACAGTGTTGGTCTGATATTTGTCGGTGCACACTGTGTTATTGCCGCGCTATGCTTCCTGTTTATCATGGGGCCAATTACCCGTATCGGCGGCGAGATGCCGGAGGATGAAGTCAGCTACCGCTTACCACAACAGGTACGCTAAGCCGACACACGCCACTTTGCAGGCTTTAACGCCCCGAGCGGTGACGGCAGAAGACATTGATCTTCACCCATAAAACCGTCACTTTATGACTTCATGGTTAAACCGGTACGGGCACCGTACCGCTATGAAGACGGAGTGCGCTTATGTCGCTAACCCTGCTGACCCACTTGACCGACCTCCCTGCCTGTCAGTGGGACGCCCTCACGCCTGATGACCAGCCCTTTCTCCGTCACGCCTTCCTGAGTACATTGGAACAGAGCGGTTGCCTGGGTAAAGGCAGCGGCTGGCAACCTTTGCATCTGCTGTGGATGGAAAACGGCGAAGTACGCGCAGCACTGCCGGGATACCGTAAATCTCACTCGATGGGTGAATACGTGTTTGACCATGCCTGGGCCGATGCCTGCCTGCGGGCTGGTGTGGCTTATTATCCTAAATGGCTGGCCGCTGTCCCTTTCAGCCCGGTAACCGGTGCCCGTTTACTGGGGGAACCTGCAGCGGCACAGCAATTGCTACAAAGTATCCCAGACTTTCTGCAACAGCAGCAGCTTTACAGCGCGCACATCAACTTCGGTAATGCGCAGACCGCCACGTTGCTGGCCGGTGAATGCCACTGGCTGCATCGCCTCGGCTGTCAGTATCACTGGCACAATCCCGGCTACCGGGATTTTCAGGACTTCCTGGATACGCTGATGTCACGCAAGCGCAAGCAAATCCGCAAGGAGCGCGAGCAGGTCGCCAGTCAGGGCTTTGAGTTTGAATGGCTGGCCGGCCACCAGCTCAGTGAAGCCCACTGGGATTTTGTGTATGCCTGTTATGCCAATACCTATGCCGTCCGCGGTCAACGCCCTTATCTGACGCGTCAATTTTTCAGTCTGCTGGCAGAACGCATGCCCGAAGCCATCCGTGTGGTGCTGGCCAGGCACAATGGCCAGGCCGCCGCCATGGCGTTCAGCCTGGTGGATGGCAACACCTTTTATGGACGCTACTGGGGGTGTCTGGAAGAATTTAATCACCTGCACTTTGAAACCTGTTTTTATCAGGGGATGGATTACGCCATCGCCCATGGCCTGCAGCGGTTTGATGCTGGCGCACAGGGCGAACACAAACTGGTGCGCGGCTTTGAACCCACCATCACTGAATCCTGGCATTATCTGCGGCACCAGGGACTGCATCAGGCAGTTGACGATTATTTGTGCCAGGAGCGGGAAGGCATACTGGCATGGGCAGAGGAGGCCCGGACGTCCCTGCCCTACCGCCGTAATCCATAGGGGCTTAACCCAGCACTAATATTCACCGACAAAACCGCCGGTCTGGTGGCGCCACAGACGCGCATACAATCCGCCTTGCGCCAGTAGTTCAGCATGGCTGCCCATTTCCGCAATGCGCCCCTCCTGCAACACCACCAGGCGATCCATTTTGGCAATCGTCGACAACCGGTGGGCGATGGCAATCACCGTTTTACCCCCCATTAGCGTTTCCAGGCTCTCCTGAATCGCCGCTTCCACTTCAGAATCCAGTGCTGACGTCGCCTCATCCATAATCAGGATTGGCGCATCCTTCAGCAGTACCCGGGCGATAGCGATGCGCTGGCGCTGGCCGCCGGAAAGCTTAACGCCACGCTCGCCCACCTGCGCGTCCAGACCGTAGCGGCCCTGAGGATCAGAAAGCAGTGGAATAAACTCATCGGCTTTAGCGCGGCAGATAGCCAGTTGCAACGCCTGTTCCGTCGCGTCAGGACGACCATATAACAAATTATCGCGGATCGAGCGATGCAACAATGACGTGTCCTGGGTTATCATGCCAATCTGTGCGCGCAGACTTTCCTGACTGACGTGAGCGATATCCTGCCCATCAATCATAATCCGGCCGCCATTGAGGTCATACAAACGCAACAGCAGATTCACCAGCGTCGATTTTCCCGCGCCAGAAGGCCCAATCAGTCCTATTTTCTCTCCCGGCCGAATGATTAGCCGTAGATTATCAATCACCCGGCGATCCTTGCCGTAATTGAAACTCACGTCCTCATAGCGAATTTCACCACGCTGCACGTGCAATGCCGGCGCCTGAGGTTTATCGGCCACGCTGACCGGCTGGGCAATTGTTTGTAAGCCATCCTGCACCATACCGATATTTTCAAAAATGCCATTCACCACCCACATGATCCAGCCAGACATATTCACGATGCGAATCACCAGCCCGGTCGCCAGCGCAATAGCACCGACGCTGATCAGTGACTGTGTCCACAACCACAGTGCCAGTCCGGTGGTACCGACAATCAGCAAACCATTCAGGGTGGTAATCACGACATCCATGTTGGTTATCATGCGGCCCTGCTGACGGGTTTTCTCCGTCTGGTCGCTGATCGCCTCACGCGCGTAAGCCCGTTCCAGATCACTATGGGCAAACAGCTTCAACGTAGTGATATTGGTGTAACCGTCAACGATGGTTCCCATCAACTTAGAACGCGCATCAGAAGACGCCACTGAACGGGATTTCACCCGCGGTACAAAGTATTTCAGACTGATAACGTAGCCCACAATCCACAACAACAATGGGATCATCAACCGCCAGTCCGCCTCAGCAAACAACACCAGCGAAGTGATGGCATAAATCAACACATGCCATAACGCATCCACCGCCTGTACCGAAGAATCACGCAGCGCATTGCCGGTTTGCATAATGCGCTGAGCAATACGACCCGCGAAATCGTTCTGGAAGAAATTCAGGCTCTGGCGCAGGACATAGTTATGATGCTGCCAGCGGATCATGCTGGTCATACCGGGGTTGATAGTCTGATGCACCAACAAATCATGCAGCCCGATAAAAATCGGTCGTAGTACCAGTGCCACCAACGCCATCCAAACCAACGCCATAGCATGATCGCTGAAAAAACTGGCGGCAGGCGTACTGTTCACCATATCAATGAGAGTACTCAGGTAACGGAACAAGGCCACCTCAATCAGCGAGGCAATCAGCCCGACCACCAGCAGCATGGCAAAGCTCTGCCAGACCTGACGCAGGTAATAAACATAAAAAGCCCAGACGCTGTCCGGCGGCGTGTTACCAGGCGCCTCCTGGAAAATGTTAATCAGTCGTTCAAAGCGGCGATACAGCATTTAAGGATCACTTTTATGGCTAAAAGAATAAATGTTAGTGCATCTTACCCTGGGCTGGCGGCGGTGAGTGCTCTCCTGAATGAAAAAAGCCAATCAATGAAATGTCAGGTTAATTCATCATTGATATCTTAATTGTTATGTTATAACGCATAATTTTAATCAATCCTTTCACAAGGAGGGAAACATGCGCAGAACCGGTTTTGCCGCCATTTGGGGTATCAGCTTCGGATTGCTCAGCACGGCGTCGGTTGCTCATCCGCATCACGGTACACCACGGTCTGAAACCGAGCGTAAAGCCAGTGAATAAAGACGTTAAAGATCGCGCGCTGAGCGACTGGGATGGCGTCTGGCAATCGGTCAATCCTTATCTGTTACAGAGCGACCGGGATCCGTGCTGGAGCAAAAAGCCAAAAAAGAAGGAAAAACCGTGGAGGAATATCGGGAGTATTACAAAAACGAATCGCAGGAAACGTTACTGAATGAGAGGGATAACTGGCCGACATTTTATCCCCACACGCTGAGTAAAAAGCAGATTGTCGCGGAAATGCTACATCACTAAACCACCGTATATTAGCCAGAGCGTCGCGGTCCGTTAGACCACCCGCTGCGGAAAAATGGCTAATGAAGAACACCGATGGCGAAACCCAAACGGCGTCAGTCTATTGTAGATCCGGGTCGACCACCATCAGCCGTGGACCATATTTACTGCGCTGCTTCAGATTGGGGGAGGCTTCGGTGATAATCATGCTGATATCGCTCAGCGGGCAGACGGGCGCCAACGCCCGATAACCTATCTTACTGCTGTCTGCCAGCACCACCGTTTTCTCCGCTGACTTGATCATCGCCTGCTTCAGCGGAATTTCAATGGTATTGATATTGCTGATACCCTTTTCATAATGTACCCCTTCAGCCCCCAGAAACGCCCAGTCAACATGGATGCTGTTAATTTTATCTACAGTCTCCGGCCCAACTAAGGTGTAAACCTTATCCAGCATCATGCCTCCGGCCACATGCACGGTTATCCCGGAATGATGACCCAACGCCATCGCACAGAAAATGTCATTAGTCACGACCGTCAGGTCCTTTTTATCCTTCAGGGCCAGTGCCAAAGCGTGTACGCTGGAACCGTTATCAAGAATGAGCGACTGTCCGTCCTGCACCAGGCTGGCGGCGTAACGGGCAATGGCGGCTTTGGCTGGCGCGTTCATCTGCAAACGGACATGATAAGGCGTATCCAGACTGCTGCCCGTTTCAGCAGGCAGCAGCCCACCATGCGTGCGTATCACCCTGCCGGTTTTTTCCAGCAAAGAGAGGTCACGCCGAATGGTTGAGGCATCCACCTTAAACAGGTCTGACAGCTCTGCCGTATTCAGATAGCCTTTTTCGGTGATCATTTCTACAATTTGCGCTCTACGCTGTGCCGCCGTCATCCTGTATTCCCTGGTCTGTATCCCCGTCATATTTCAAGTCAGGCAAAAAATTTTTTGGCCAGTGACTTGAATCCATCAAGGCATAATTGCACGTTTTCATGCATATACTGACTTACATCGGGCAATATGTCACCCATGATGACTTTTATTTGCCCATAAAATTAATAATCAGCATAAATTTGCGTATTGACTGCACGAATACGTGCATATATTGTAAAACACATCAGCAATATTTACCTTTCAAGAGACGATGATCCCATGACGGTCAACCGCTTCAACGCCTATGAACAAGAGTTAGAACAGCAGGTTGGCTCGCTAACCGACCAGTTGAACTATACCCTGCCAGCGACGCTGAACACCCTCGACCTCAGCCAGTATGATCGTATTGTGTTGGCCGGCATGGGGTCTTCAGATTACGCGCTGATCCCGGTTGAACGAGAGCTGATTGCGCGGGGTTTTCCGGTCTGGCGCATGGATGCAGGTCGCTTACTGGATATGTGCGCACTGATCACCTCACGGACATTACTCTGGGTGACTTCACAATCTGGATTGAGCGGTGAAATTGTCGCACTGCTGGAAAATATCCCGGCGGTAAAAACACTGATTGGCGTGACCAATGATGCAGAAAGTTTGCTGGCAAAACGTGCCGATATTTTAATAGAACTTAAGAGTGGTGAAGAAGCCACTGTCAGTGCAAAAAGCTACCTGAACACGCTGATCGCCAGTTATCGTACGCTTTTTGCGCTCACCGGACAGGATGAAACGCCGTTATTAACCGCCGTCCGTGCCGTACTGCCGGAAATCGCGAGCATCATTAAAAACCGCGCACCGGTACAGGCATTAACCGACCGGCTTTTCACCCACGCCCGACCTCGAGTGGCGTTAATCGGCATCGGAGCCGACGCAGCCACAGCGCTGACTGGCGCATTGATCACCAAAGAAGCCTCAAAAATCAGTACGGAAGGGTTTATTGGCGGTGAATTCCGTCATGGCCCAATGGAAACATCAGGTAAAGGCATGCTGGCTTTACTGTTCGGCGACGGCAGCGATACCACACTACAAACGCTGGCCAGAGACCTGGTTGATAACGGCACCGAAGTGATTACCGTCGGCCCGGTGGCTTACTCCGGCAGCCAATTATTGCCAATACCCGGGGGATCCCCACTGATCCGTTTGCTCTGCGCGATGCTCTGGGTGCAGCACCTGACCGTCACCCTGGCTCGCGCTAACGGCATGGTGCCTGGCGAGTTCCTGTACGGCAAAAAGATAACGGTAACAATATGATAAAAAACGCACTTTCTCTGCGTGCAGGCATTGATATCGGGGGCACGGGTACCCGGATTATCATCCTGGACGGTGGGCAGGAAGTCGCCTCTGAGACCGTTCCTTCAGCCTGGTTCGCCACGCTACCCCTGGCTCTGCGCGCCAGGGCGTTGGTGGATAAAATCAACCACCTGGTACCCGCAGGTAAAACATTGGTCAGCCTCGGCATTGGCGCCAGCGGCCCCGTTAACAATGCAACGGAAATTATTGAGAATAACGACACACTGGCCTGTTTCTCTTATTACCCGCTGGTTGCTCAACTGCGGGAACTGTTGGGAGTACCGGTCGCCATCGATAATGACGCCGTTGTCGCCGCATTAGGGGAATATCACCTGGGCGTGGGGCGGGGAAGTGAGCGCATGATGATGGTGACACTCGGAACCGGTATCGGCGTAGCCTTACTGGATAAAGGCCAGCCGTTCAGAACATTTGACGGCAAACATCCGGAAGCCGGACATATTCCGGTGTCCTCCGACCCGGTGACCTGCTACTGCGGTCTGCAAGGCTGCTGGGAGATGCAGGCATCACGCACTCAGCTACAACAGACGTTGCAGAAAGAAGCGCCAGATCTACGATGGGATGCCAACACCGCCTCGGTACTGGGTGAAATGGTCGCCACCCGTCCTCGTATTGCAGCGATCATGCACCATTATGGTCAGGTTGTCGGACGCGGCTTAAATACACTGCTGGCGCTGTATGGCCCGGATGTCACCGTATTAAGCGGCAGTGCCGCCGCGCTCCTCCCTCTTTACCAGACTGGCCTGGAGACCATACTCGCTCATCGCGCCAGTGGTTATGCCATTAACCGCAACATTACGTGTTCAACACTTGGTGACGCGGCGGGTGCGCTGGGGGCGGCAATACTACCAACGTTACGGGGATCCGGCCCACATTAAGTTAAAAAAACTAATCAGTATATCCGGGTCGCATGGCGGGTGCGACCAGGACGGCAATATAGCCAACACTCAGGGTAACCCGCCAACTGTATGTTATAAAAATAAAGTGCTGTAAATTAAAGCCTGGCCCATTTTATTCACAATGGGACCAGGCGTTTTACTGACATTAACTCTACTTACCAATCGCTTTTCATGTATCGTAACGGGAGTTTGTATGACAAGTCGATTTACCCCCCGCTTTACCGGTTATTTACTGACCCTGCTGGCATTAAGTACCTCAGGGATCGCCTCTGCCAAAACACAAATCAACGCGCTGTTTATGTCGCAAGCGGCCTACAGTGAAAGCGATGTGCGGGCCATGACCAGCGATTTCGAAAAAGCCCACCCGGATATCACGGTCAACCTGGAATTTGTCCCTTACGAAGCGCTGCACGATAAAATCATCGCCGCCCGCGGCGCGGGCAGTAACGGCTACGATGTGGTGCTGTTCGATGATATGTGGCCTGCTGAATTCAGCAAATTCAATATGCTGAAAGACGTCACCCACCAGATAACCCCGGATGAAAAAAGCAAAGTATTCGACGCCGCGTGGAGCACCGTAAGCTGGAACAATAAGCTGTGGGGGATGCCGTGGATCCTCGATACTAAATACCTGTATTACAACAAAGCCATGTTGGCGAAAGCTGGGATAACTGCCCCACCTAAAACCTGGCAACAAGTCACGGAACAGTCTCAGATCCTGAAAGAAAAAGGCATCGTCAAATACCCGCTGGTTTGGAGCTGGTCACAGGCTGAAGCGCTGGTTTGTGACTACACCACGCTGGTATCAGCCTTTGGCGGCCAGTTCTACCAGAATGGCAAACTGAACTTCAGCGATGCGGGTTCGGTGAAAGCCGTCGATTACATGAAAACCTCGCTGGATAAAGGTATAACCAACCCGAACTCCCGCGAATATCTGGAAGAAGATGTCCGTAAAGTCTTCTCTAATGGCGATGCAGCCTTCGCGCTGAACTGGACCTACATGTACAACCTGGCCAACGATCCGAAACAGAGCAAAGTGGCCGGTGAAGTCGGTATTGTGCCTGCGCCAGCCGAAAAACCGGGAGCGGTGGCGGCGATGAACGGTTCAATGGGCCTGGGCGTGATGCAAACCAGCAGCCATCCAGATCAGTCCTGGCAGTACATCCGTTACCTGACGTCACAGCCGGTGCAGGATAAATATGCCCGCCTGAGCCTGCCAATCTGGAAATCATCTTATGATGATCCGGCGGTACAGAAAGGTCAGGAAGCACTGATTGCCGCAGCGAAACCGGCGCTGAATGTGATGCTGATGCGGCCAATAACCGCCGACTATTCCCGCCTGTCCAACACCCTGCAACAACAACTCCAGCAGGTGCTGCAAGGTCAAAAAACACCGGAAGTCGCCATGACGGCGGTGACCAAAAGCGCCCAACGTCTGCACTAAGGGGTGACGATGCTCAGTTTGCAACAACGCGAGCAGCGTCAGGCATGGGTGTTGCTGGCACCCATGCTGATAATGATGGGCCTGCTGACCGCCTGGCCCTTACTGCGTACCATCTGGCTCAGCTTTACCGATGCCGAATTGATCAGTAACGGTGGCAGCATTAACTATGTGGGAGTTGAGAACTATCTCTATGCCCTGACCGACCCGGATTTCCTCTCCGCCATTCTGCGCACACTGTACTTCACCGTCCTGTCAGTGGCGCTGGAAGGAGTGACTGGCGTGCTGGTTGCACTCCTGCTTAACCAGCAATTTTATGGTCGCAACGTACTGCGAGTCCTGGTGATCCTCCCCTGGGCGCTACCCACCATCGTCAACGCGATAATGTGGCGGCTGAACTTTAACCCCGACTACGGCAGCATTAATGCCCTGCTCACACAGTTGGGGATTATTGACGGTTATCGTAGCTGGCTTGGCTCGCCGGATTCCGCACTGAATGCGGTGATGCTGGCCGACGTATGGAAAAACTATCCACTGGTGACACTGCTGGTGCTGGCGGCGTTGCAGTCGATTCCGCAAGATCTGTTCGAAGCCGCCCGACTGGATGGCGCTTCTGCCTTCCGTCGCTTTTGCGCCATTACCTTCCCGGCCATTGTCGGACCGCTAAGCGTGGCGTTAGTGCTGCGCACCATCGATGCCTTTAAAATCTTCGACATCATTTATGTCATGACGCGCGGCGGCCCGGAAGACAGTACCAAAACCCTCAGCTTCTATGTCTATCAGGAGTCGTTCAGCTATCTGCACGCCGGTAGCGGGGCGGCTTATGCCATCCTGATGACTCTGATGTGCAGTGTGCTGATCGCCCTTTACACGACAATGGTCTGGCGTCAGCGTCGCCGGAGTAACGCGAATGAAACGTAACCTACGGCTTTTATTGCTCTATCTGGCGGCTCTGCTGGTTGCTGTCAGCATTCTCGGCCCAATGCTGTGGCTGTTTCTGATGAGCGTCAGCTCCAACACCGATCTGACCCGTGTGCCGCTGGAATGGCTGCCGCGCCAGTGGGATTTCAGCCGTTACGCCCGACTGGTCTCGCTGACGCCAGGCCAGCCGGGAGAGCTGTTCCTGCATGCCCTGGGCAACAGTATTCTGGTGGCCTGCGGCGCCACCTTCATCTCGCTACTGCTGGCTATTCCTGCGGCATTCAGCTTTTCTCGTTATCCCGGTCGCGATGGCTGGCTGTTAGGCAGCCTGGCCATTTACATGGTGCCGCCGGTGGCGTTTGTGCTACCGCTGTACTTCGTGCTGCAACAGCTCAGCCTGCTGAACACCCACCTGGGATTAGTGCTGGTCTACTGTTCGCTGATCCTGCCATTCCTCACCTGGATGCTGAAAAATCAGTTCGACGCCCTGCCGCAGGATATTGAGCAGGCGGCACGGCTGGATGGTCTGCGCGTCTGGCAGGTGCTGTTACAGATAACGCTGCCGCTGGCGAAGCCGGTGCTCGCCGCCGCCGCGCTGTTTGGCTGGTTACTGGCGTGGGATGAATTCTTTTATGCGCTGTTGTTTACCAACAATATCAGTGCGCAAACACTGCCGGTAACTATCGCCGGTTTTACGGCGGGACGCGCCACCGACGATGGACTGATTGCCGCCGTCGGGATCCTGGCGTCAGTGCCGCCGTTATTTATTGCTATCTGGCTGCAAAAAAGCCTGGTCAGCGGACTGACCAGCGGCGGCAGCAAAGGCTGACCGTATTAAATAAGTTGAGAGGATTGCTGTATGGCTCGTGTTGAACTGGTTGGCGTGACCCGGCGTTACGGTAAACAAACCGTCCTGAACCCGCTGAATCTGACCATCCCCGACGGCAGTTTTACCGTGTTGGTTGGCCCTTCCGGCTGCGGCAAATCTACCCTGTTGCGCCTGTTGGCCGGGCTGGATAGCGTCTCCGATGGCGTGATACTGCTGGATAACCAGCAAATCAACGATCTCGATCCGGCAGACCGGGACATGGCGATGGTGTTTCAGAGCTATGCCTTATATCCCCACCTGACCGTGGCGGAAAACCTGGCTTTCCATATGCGGGCTAAACGTGTTAAACGCGAAGAACAGCACAGTAAAATAGCCCGTGTGGCGGAGATTCTGGGGATCAACAGCTTACTGAACCGCTATCCCCGTGCACTCTCAGGCGGCCAGCGTCAGCGCGTAGCCATGGGTCGGGCCATGGTGCGCAACCCACGTGTGTTCCTGTTCGACGAGCCGTTGTCCAATCTGGACGCCCAGTTACGTATGGTGTTGCGGGCGGAAATTAAAGCGCTACATCAGCGCTTTAAAACCACCATGGTCTACGTCACACATGATCAAGTTGAAGCAATGACCCTGGCGGATCAGATAGTGGTGATGCGTGACGGGATGATTGTCCAGCAGGGCAAACCGCTGGAAATTTATGACCATCCAGTGAATACCTTTGTCGCCCGTTTCATCGGTTCGCCCCCGATGAACCTGCTGGAAGGCCAACTGGAAACCCGCCAGGGCAAACCTGGCGTACGGTGCAACGATTACTGGTTTGCCCTTCCTGCCCGCTGGCATCAGGCTGCCGCACAACAGGACCAGCAACCGGTGATCGTTGGCATTCGGGCGCAGGATTTCTTTTTAAGCGACACCGCTGAGCAGCCAGAGGCACAGGTAAAACTTGTTGAACTCACTGGCGAATCCAGCCTGTTGCACGTTGAGTGGCAGGGCTTCCCGTTACATGTACAGTTTGCCGGGCGAATAGCTGCCGAGCCTGAGCAGACGATTTCGCTGGGCATCAACACAGATAAAATTCATCTTTTTGCGGCCCAAAACGGTGAACGGCTGACGATTTCTGCCGAAATAACAAGTCAGTCCGCGTGTTAATCGGGATAATACAGATCCATTTATTATCAAAACGGCGGCAAGTGCCGTAGAACCCCCTAACCCGAAAATGAGGCTTTTCATGGCGAAAAAATTAGTTATTTTGCTCCACGGCGTGGGCAGTAATGGAGAAGACCTCGCCAGACTGGGCACACACTGGTCCAGCATTCTACCTGGCGTCAGCTTCGCCAGCCCCAACGCGCCGCTTCCCTTTGAACATGGGCCGGGTTATCAGTGGTTCAGCCTGACAGGAATAACCCCAGTTAACCGTGCGCAACGGGTTGAGCAGGCACGTGAGGCGTTCGACGCTCAACTCAATACCGTGCTGCAACAACACCAGATGCAGGACCAACTGGATAATGTGGTACTGGCTGGCATCTCTCAGGGATCGATTATGGCGCTGGATGCAGTTATTTCCGGACGCTGGCCAGTGGCGGGGCTGGTGGCGTTTTCCGGCAGACTGGCCTCGCCAGCACCTTATCATGTGGCCAAAAACACCCCGGTGATGATCATTCATGGCATGGCCGACAGTGTTATTCCGTATGCGGAAAGCGAGATTGCGGCGGAGAAACTACGCGAGCTGGGCATGGTGGTCAGCACCCAATTTGAGCCAGCCGTCGGACACACAATCTCGGCCCTGGGCGCGCGCAGCGCCGCAGAATTTATCGATAAGTGTCTGGCATAAGTCAGGCCCAATGATCTGCTATTTTTTTACCTGCCCTCGTCTGCTGATAAAACGCCGTGCGCAACGGGGCAGTATTGGGGAAACTCGCGGCCAGGTTGGGTGTTTCACTGACGTCGCTGCTGAATGAAGCGGGTTCGCTCCCTCCACTGCATAAAAAAAGCGCACAGGCACTGTGGCAAGATCCCATTCTGGGCTATGGTCGTCGCCAGGTCAGCCGTACCGAACGGGCTGAACTGGTGGAAATTACGCTACCAACAGGCTGCCAGATCAGCTACCCGGCATGGACACAGCAACCTTATCGTCAGCAACTGTGGTTGATCAGCGGTGAAGTCGGGGTCACTTACGGCAGCGAGAATTTTCAGCGTGATGAAGGTGACTGCCTGAGTTTTGCTGTCGACCTGCCGGTCACTTTCCGCAATATTGCTGCGGGTGAGAGCCGTTACCTGCTGGTAATAACAAAACAGTAATTGAACGCCAGAGAATTAATATCTTCCGCCGATTTAGTCACTCACCGTTAATAATTAATTGTTGCAAAAAAAGCTCAAATATAAATCATGATGTAAACACATCACCATTAACATTGACACTTCGTTTACAAATAAACAAAGATATTTGTTAACAGTGTGTTTTAGTTGTTAATTAATAATTACCCACCAGCTAAAAACAATAAACATATGCAATAAAAATACCAACCAATCCACACTGAATATCCGTTCATATTGATAAATCTGCGCATGTGGTGCGCGTTGTGATGTTATGTCAATTGGGAGTAAATGTGGAACGCAGGAAAGTCATAAAAAGTGGGTTGGTGTTAATCGCCAGCGCCACAGTCGCCTCGATATTTCGACCGGCAGGTGCCGCGGTGAAAGTTTTTACCGGTGGCGAAAGATGGTTGTCGCCCACCGGTCCTGTCCCTCGTGCCGTTGATGCCTCAAAACGCGTGTTCTTTACGGAACGTGAAGCCGAATTGGTGCAGGCAGTGTACGATCGTCTGATCCCTGCCGATGAGTTATCTGTCTCCGCATCGCAAGCGGGCTGCGTCATTTTCACTGATAACCAATTAGCCGGACCTTATGGTGCCGCCCAACATCGTTACAAATTAGGCCCGATAGTCAATGGCACGCCAGAACAGGGGGAACAAACTCTGCTGACGCCCGCCGATATTTATCGTAAGGGCCTGGCGGCAATGGACAGACATTGCCAGCAACGGTATGGCAAATCTTTTACCGAACTGACCCCGGATCAGCAAGACCATTATCTGGAGCAGATGGAAGCCGGACAATTTAATTACGGCGTGTTCAGCAGTAATAAGTTATTCAGCGCAATGCTCACCAATGTGAAAGAGGGTTTCCTCGCTGACCCGTTATATGGCGGAAATAAAAATATGGTGGGCTGGAAAATGATCGGTTTTCCGGGCGCGCGTTACGATTATCGGGATTACATCAATATTAAAGGGCGGCGCGTTGAGCTTGAGCCGATCAGTTTATTGAACATTAGCTAATTCTGGCAACTTATTACTGAGAGTTTGAATGATGGATTATAAAAGATCCCGGGCAGATGTCGTCATTGTCGGGTTGGGTTGGGCTGGCTCGGTGATGGCGGAAGAATTAACGCGTGCCGGATTAGAGGTAGTGGCCATTGAACGTGGCGCCTGGCGTGAAACCAGCGCAGATTTTCCTACCACCACCGATCCCGATGAACTCCGTTATGCGGTGCGTAAAGAGATCCTGCAACCCGCAGCGGTCGAAACCTATACTTTTCGTAACAATGAAAACCAAACCGCCTTACCTGGCCGTGAATGGAATAACTGGACGCTGGGGATGAACGTAGGTGGCGCAGGTACCCACTGGGCTGCGGCGTCATGGCGTTTTCTCCCCTGGGATATGCAGGTGAAGAGCCGCGTGCTCGATCGCTACGGCGCCAAACAACTGGTCGATGGCTTGATCGTACAAGACTGGGGCGTGACCTATGATGAACTGGAGCCCTTCTACGACCGATTCGAAAAAATTGCCGGCACCTCAGGCACCGCAGGCGTCATCAATGGAGTGAAGCAGCCTGGCGGTAATCCTTTTGAGGGCAGCCGTCGTCACCCTTACCCCACCCCCTCGCTGGTGCGTTCGCGCTGGAACGATTTATTCGCTGAAACCACCACTAAAATGGGCTATCACCCGTTTCCGGTTCCGGCAGGAACCATCGGTGCAGCCTATACCAACGCGCTCGGTATCAATCTTGCACCCTGTACCTATTGTGGTTACTGCCAACTGTATGGCTGCGGCAACTGGTCGAAATCATCACCGAATGCCTGTGTCATGCCGGTGCTGATGCAGCGAAAAAATTTCACCATGCTGACTGAGTGTGAAGTCCTGCGCATTGAGAAATCACCTGATGGTAAAACCGCTACCGGCGCAATATTTATCGATTCAGACGGTAACTACGGCTTCCAGCCTGCGGATATCGTGGTGATTTCAGCCTATCAACTGGATAACGTGCGCCTGCTGATGTTATCGAAATTAGGCAAAATCTATAACCCACGCACCGGAGAAGGCACCTTAGGACGCGCGTTCAACTTCCAGACTTTATCTTACGCCTTCCTGAACCTGCCAAATGAATACCTTAATCCGTTCATGAACACCGGCGCGCTGGCGACGCAAATCGATGATTTCAATGGCGACAACTTCGACCACAGCGGACTTGGCTTTATCGGCGGTGCAGGTATTCAGGCGTTATCGAATACCGGTTTGCCGATCAGTCTTGCGGATCAAATTCCGCCAGGCCACCGGCAATGGGGCTCAAGCTGGAAAAAAGATTTCAAAGAGAGTTACCAGAACTGGGCAATGGTCCAGGGACAGGGAACCAGCTATGCTCATCGTACCCAATATATGGATCTTGATCCGACCTACAAAGATCGCCATGGGCAACCGCTATTGCGCATGACCTATGATTATAACCTCAATGATAAGCGCTCCGGTGCCTTCATCCGGGATCGTTGCCGTGAAATCGCTGAAGCGGTGGGCGGTAAAAATATCCGGGCGCAGTCCTTTGCCGATGACCACTACAATCCTTCGCGTCCATTCGACAGTTCGCACACCATGGGGGGAGCGGTGATGGGGCTCGATCCGAATACCTCAGTGTTAAACCGCTTTCAGCAACACTGGGATGCACATAACGTCTTCGTCAGCGGCGCGTCTTCATTTCCTAACAATGGCGGTTACAACCCGACGATCACCATCGGTGCGCTCACCTTGCATACAGCGCGCGCCATCATCGATCGCTACATCAAAAACCCCGGATCGCTGGTGTAAAGGAGACGTTCCATGACCCTGAAGAAACTCATTGGCGCACTGGTGGGAATTGGTGTGCTGGGCGCACTCGGCTATGGTGTGGGCGTCGCCATCGATCTGAACCAACATTATCCGGATAATACCGACGTCCTGTCAGGTAAAGCGCTAAGCGACAAAATAGCACGAGGGGAATATGTCGCCATCGCCTCAGATTGCGTGGCCTGCCACACCTCAGACAGCCATAAGCCCTTCGCCGGTGGCTACAAGATTGATACGCCATTTGGCCCGATTCTGTCCTCCAATATTACCGCGGATAAAGAAACGGGTATTGGCAACTGGAGTAAAGGCCAGTTTGATGCGGCGGTAAGACATGGGAAAGGTTCGCATGGTTTTCTCTATCCGGCGATGCCTTACCCCGCCTATTCAACGCTAACGGATAGCGATCTCGATGACCTCTGGGCTTACATGCAAACGATCGCCCCAGTCCATAACAAGGTTATCGAGAACCAGTTATCCTTCCCGTATAACCAGCGGTGGTTATTGGGCGGGTGGAATTTACTCTTCTTCCATGGCGCGCCGTTTACACCAACGGCCTCACTCAGCGCACAACTCAACCGTGGCGCCTATCTGGTCAACGGCCCCGGCCACTGCGCAGCCTGTCATACGGCAAAAAATATTTTTGGCGGCGACGTCAGCAACGCCATGCAGGGGACGACATTGCAAGGCTGGCATGCTCCGGATCTGACCACAAATGCGCATGTTGGCCTGGGTCACTGGAGCGAACAGGATGTGGTCGACTATCTGCATAACGGCAGTAACCGCTTTACCGTGGCATCCGGACCGATGGCGGAAGCCGTCGAGAACTCAACCCAGCATATGACACCGGAAGATTTGGCGGCAATCGCGGCTTACCTGAAAACGCGCCCGGCATCGACCCCCTCCGTCCCTGCCGCCCTGGCCAACGATTCAGCCACGATGCATGCCGGCAAGCTGATTTATGATACGCAATGCGCGGCATGCCATCTTTCATCCGGAGCTGGGGTACGCAACATGATCCCGACCCTGGCGAAAAATCCGCAACTCAATGCCGCCGACCCGGCCAGCCTGTTGACCGTGATTCTTAACGGCTCTGACGGCGCAGTGACCACAGGCAACCCCACTGCGGCACGCATGCCACGATTTGACTGGAAACTGTCAGATCAACAAATTGCCCAGGTCACGACGTATATCCGCAACAGCTGGGGCAATGCCGCGCCTGAGGTTAAAGCCGATAAGGTCGCCCACGCCCGCAAGGCCATAGCCGCGCAAGCCCACTAACGGCAACGGCCCGCGTTGATCCCGCCCGGCTCACCATCACACCGTTCTGGTATGAGGGTGAGCCACTGGCGATCAGGTGGTCAGCAATGTATGCAAGGCCTGCAGATCGCGCGTGACTCCCTCAACATCCTGTGCGAATTTTTCATCGGATAACAACGGCTGGCGGAAGACGGTGATCAACACTTCCGCCCCTTCTTCGTTCCCCAGCACCCGCATCGGTACATATACTTCATTGCCAAAACCGCGATCAAGGTAATAGTCCATTACGCCAAAAGGGTTGTGATCGGTAAAACGGATTTTTACGGTCTCATCCGACCCGGTCGCCTTCCAGTAGTTGCCTTCCTGCACCAGTGAAGACGGGCTGAGGCCGGAGATCCATTTAGGAAAATAGTCAGGTTTCCAGATGGTTTCATACAGGTCAATCCAGTTACGGGGGATGGTCAGACTGACTGTTTGCGATGGCAGCACAAGGCCTCCTGAATTTTATTGACAGAAGGTGATTTAACCATTGCGATGCGCAGATGAAAAGGGGAGTCTGCCTCCCCCTCAAACACTTTTTAAATCGACTTTAGCAGTTTCAACGTCATAAGCTACGCTGATACAGAGATCGATAGGATGAGGATGCCATGCAATCAACCCGCGAATTTCAAACAGGACCATGCCGTATTTCCCCGGATGATTTTTATCAATTAACGGTCTCACTAACAGTGACTCAGGAATAATTCTGGACTCAAAACGGAGCAACGCATTTCTGATGTTTTTCTCGATAATATTCCAGTTATGATGGTTGGCGTATCTTCCTACCAAAGCCGCTATACCATAGTTCATCACTGAACCGCAGACGGCCTTATGCCGGTGCTCATCCAATTGATCTTCAATGTTGGTATTGTTCAGTACAGAGGAAATATCCTTCTGTACCACAGCACGCATCGCCTTCGCATCAAAATAAAATGCATCATAGCTCTCCTGCTGTTTTTTGGGTTCATCATCCAGAAGTCTTTCAAACAACGTGGGTAAAAAATACTGCTTTTTCTCCATTGCTGGCCCCGTTATGCGAACGTGATTTCTGTCACTTCCAGCAGAGAAAACTCTCCCCGGTCAGTAATCAATACTTTCCTTCCCATAGCGGTGGAAAATATTTCCGACTCCTCATTCCATCTGGTCAGGAAGCCTAGCTTCACATCTTGCTCTGCCTCATGAGATAAGGGGTAGCGAGCAGGGATATAACCATAATAAAATTCATTATTAACTTTTATATGCGCCGGAGCCCAAATCAGATCAAGTAAATCTTTAGGCTGCGCCACGTGCATCAATTGGATAACAGAGTAAGGTACCTGACGGTAGCCCCCCGCACTGACAAACTCACAGACGGGTCCAATACGACCATCACTGTCAGCAATCCAGTTAAATACTCCCGTTGTTTCTCCTTTCCCTGCACTTTCAGGTGCCAGTTCAAATGCCTGGATGCGCAGTGCCTCAGATTGCTGATGCTGGTTCTCCCTATGCAACTTATTGGCTTTCAGCAGTAACGACATCCACTCTGGTGGCGAGCCATCCAGTAATCCTGCGGTACGCTCGCCAGCCAGTACGCTGTCTCTCATCAGCTCGCTGAACACCAGATTTTTATAAAGCTCAGTATCTTTATGCACATGATCATCAATCAACTCGATAGTCTGAAGCTGCATTAATGCTTTTTCCCACAGTCCCTCAATACAGTACAGCTTGAACAAAGTATTGCGCCATGAAATATCCTCCGGCTTCGCTTTCACCTGCACCAGAACATCCGCGATAACATCACTCAGTGATGACGATTTTAGTAATTCAGTTAATGAAGATGCTTCAAACATGCTATCTGTTCCTTTCCCTGATTATCAATAAAGGCTGTCCAGCCCTGTTTTATAGAGATCCTGGAATACCAACTCCGGCACATAAGCTTTCTCTCTTGAAGAAATATTTTCCGGTGCTAACGATTTTAAAATATCCAGTTTCGCTTCCTCACCTAACAACTCATCATCATAATCCATCATATTCAGCGCCTTCCACACTTCATCAATAAGTGAGGGCGCTTCGATAATGCACTCGGTCAGCGTCTTATTTTTCATTTCATCTCTGATGACATCAAAATAATGATCACTGCCGGAAAGTTTATTATTAAGCTCTGGATTTTCGTCAAAAAACTTCCTGTTTTGCTCTCCCCAAATGAGAAATTTTTTATATTCAACCTCAAGTTTCTTCAGGATGTCATTTTCTGATTCAGATCCCGTCATCGCTTCGTTGAAGTAGCGAAGGTCGCCCGTGTAATGTCCTCCATTGGGCAAAATATCCTCCAGTTCCGGGACAATCACACTGGCTTTTTCTTCCTCAGAATGCACATTGAGTAAGCTGTACAACATATCTTCATGAGCGACAGGTTCATCGCTCAACATCACTGAAAAAGTGAAATGACCGAGCTGGATTGCCGCGCCAAACCGCAGAGCGTAAGTCTGGCCACGCGCAATGTCCACACCATCAATCAGGCAAACGAACGTTTCGCAATCATTGAAAATGATCGGCCCGACAGCCGCTGTATAAAAATAAACAACATTGTTTTTATCCTCGGGAGAAGGCGGCCCAAATGTTCCATTTTTCACATTGAAGCAGGCCGCATTATTAAAGGTATAATCATCTGTCAGATGGAAAACACATTGAGTATCGGGCCAGGTCATTAACAGTTGCATCGTTTAGTTACCAATAAAGACATCACCAGAACCGCTGACAATTGGCGCACCGCAGCCAGTCACATCACCAAGTCTTGCGGCAGGATTACCATTGATAAATACACTACCCGATCCACAGGCTACCGGGGCGGCACCATGCAACAGAGCACAAGGTGCGATGCTGATCCCTACGGCACCGGCGGCCAGTCCATTGATAAAAACATTGCCAGAGCCACTCACCAATGCCCCACCATGTCCCGTTGCATCGCCTAATCTGGCGGCATTTTGTGACATACATCACCTCATTCCGTTGAGAAAAAAATCAGAACACATGATGATGGCGTGGATAAAAACGCGCTCCATGCCATCGTTTTCACACTTATGCTACCTGGCAGGTCAATCAATCTTCTCCACCCGGAGGACCACCACTCCCGGTTGGTTCCGGTGTTGATACATCGGGCGCCGTGGTGACTTCCGGCGTTGATACATCGGGCTCCGTGGTGACTTCCGGCGTCGATACATCAGGATCCGTGGTGACTTCCGGCGTCGATACATCGGGCTCCGTGGTGACTTCCGGCGTCGATGTATCGGGCTCCGTGGTGACTTCCGGCGTCGATGCATCGGGTTCCGTGGTAACTTCCGGCGTCGATGCATCGGGTTCCGTGGTGACTTCCGGCGTCGATACATCGGGTTCCGTGGTAACTTCCGGCGTCGATACATCGGGTTCTATGGTTATTTCCGGCGTCGATACATCGGGTTCTATGGTTATGTCCGGCGTTGTAGTCGTTGGTAACTCGGGTAAAGGTAATGACAGGCCGATAAAGCCAAACGCAGACAATCCAGGCAGACCAGGAACAGCAGCCGCACCGCCACCACCACCACCGCCGCCACCGCCACCGCAACTACAGCAACTGTCTCCAGGATTCAGATCAATCTGGCCCCCCTGAAGGACAATATGATTAGCAACCAGTTTAATTTTAGAAGCAGAGAGACACATCTCCCCACCAGCCGTCATGGCAAAAGCCCCGCCGACCACGATGGAACTCGCCCCCCCCACCGTGGTGGAACTCGCCCCTCCCACCGTCCTGAACCTTA
>NZ_RQVV01000061.1 GCF_009295515.1 Erwinia endophytica
GAAAAACAGGCCGCTTAAATTAACCAGGGGTGCCAACTACCTTGACACTTACCGTGACCGACAGACCGCATAATAGGTGATCAAATGGATACGACCGAAGAGTTAAATGGAACGTACTTCTACCACGGAGAAAGCAATCTATCTCCGAGTGAACTTTTCGATGTAATTTTCCTTGAACAATTTTGTGATGAGTTAGGTATTGGCATCGAATCTGGTGCAGCTATTTTATCCGGCCAACCATGGTTAAAGACACGACAAAAACCAGGGGCAGCAATAAAAGGCACAAGTGTTATATCTAAATATGGGAGAATGCTTCTGAGAGATGCACGAACTCCATTTGGTATTAGAGTTCCGACACCCATAGGCTTTAAGATGCAAAAGACCAACAAACTTGCCGCAGTTATCGCTCGTTATGTTCCCTGGTTGGGCTGGATTGGTCTTGTGAACTCAATTTACCAAATATCAAGAAAAACTCAGGCAAAATACAACCTGATAGCCCGTCCAAAAGATCGCATACAATGGACATCCTTTTAATGAAAAGTATTCAAGACCAAGTTTTAGACTTGTTTAAAGAAGAGATATCAACCTGTTTAGATAGAAACTGGAAAGAAATCCCTCTGGAATTTGGCTATGATTTATTTAATGCTCCCGGCGATGACCTACATGAGGTATTGGATAAATTTGAGAAAAAATTCAACGTGGATTTATCTGGTGTCAATTGGTCGTGCTATTTTCCGTGGGAAAACACACCGCTAATAAAACGGTGGTTCAAAGTGAAACGTGAAGATGTAGAGAGAACCCGCAAGCCATTAACCGTGGAAATGTTTGCCGAATCAGCCGAAGCAGGAAAATGGCTTTATGACTAAGCAACTATAATGTGTATTAGCTCAGACCTGAGCTGACAGTTACCGCTTATTTATACAGGTATCTGTCAGGTTACATCTGGCTTAAATTCTTCTCAGCCCAGATGCGCTTTCCATCAAGTAATGTTTCCATCGGTGTTCGCCCACAGCACATTTTCCCCTGATGCGTTCGCTCATCATTATAATAAGCCAGCCATTCGGCAGCAACACCGATGCGTTCCGCAAGCTTCAGAGCTTCGTTGCGAAATTCAGGCGGGTGCTGTTTACGGGGCTTTTTTGAATTGATGCTGGTTTTGTCATGAGTCACCTCTGGTTGAGAGTTTACTCACTTAGTCGCGTGTCCATTGTTCGCGAGCAAGATCACGACCAATACTGACACGGAATTCCATAGTCCGTTTTTAAGCGTATTGTAGTCATTTTTATGTCAAAAATATTGTGAGATAATTTCTCTGAAATTATATATAAGAGCACATAGTGAGACCACAAGTAGAAATAATGATGAGATGATTTCAATTTTCCGGCCATGTTTTTCCGGTATCCATCGCCCCACAGTCAGGATATAAAGCGATAAAACGCTAAAATCGAAAATAATCCAGACAAGCGATAACGTCATAATGCTGGCTGTGAAATCCTGAGTCACTGCAATAAACTGTGGAAAAAAAGAGATAAAAAAAAGAATATCTTTTGGGTTTGAAATACCCGTTAAGAATCCTCTTGCCAAGCCCCCTCGTTCGCTTATTACTGTCTTTCCTTCAATATTTCCTTTTCCGATATTTTGCCACAAACTGGTTGTGGCCCCCCAGCCAATAAACAGCGATCCTACTATACCCAGTAGACACAAAAAAACAGGGGGGAGGGACACCACACCTGCCAGCATCAGGGCGGCCAGCACAATCAGAACCAGAGAAGCACCATTCGTGCCGACTACTGTGGCAAAGGCCTTCCGGCTGCCATATCGTGCCGCTGTTCCGGTGACCAGTGCAACAACCGGGCCGGGAGTCAGCAACAATGTTAAAACCGCCAGCATGTACGTCCCCAGTAAAGTCATGTTCATGACTTTTTTTTCTCCTTATGAATGTGAAGCGGGCAGCGACTAAACTCAGCAGCACCGGGCTCCCTGAGCTGGTACTGCTTCCATTCCAGATTGTTCTCATCACCATAAAATCCCAGCTCGTCAGGTATATGACCGTTGTTATAGTTACGGACGCGCATTCTTATTTTTTCTCTGACTTTAATTCCTTTAATATCCTGATGGCTGGCCAGAATATCAAAATGGGCCCGGGGATTGATGATAAAAACCACCCGTTGCCCCAAATTCCTGCTTCTAAAGCGTTTATGGCCGGGACAACTGATGTTGATAAATAATTCCGTCCCGCCAAAACAAAATGACCAGGCACTATCATCAGGAGAATCCGGAATTGCATCCGGCCAGGAATGAAGATCGCCATCATGCATTTCCTGCAGGCGCTGCCAGGCAAAGAGGTGGGCTGCATCCAGGCTTTCAAAATCAGACGGTTCAAATATCATCACCAGTGGACTGTAAAGCCGCTCTTCGGGCCGGGTGTTATGCGTGCGGTCGATAAATGCCCTCATACTTTCCAGCATGTTATGCAACATCTCCTGATGGCTAACAAAAGTAAAAAGGAGCGAGTTGATTTTCCAGGCGTGCCGACCAAACAGGCAGGGAAAGTCAGAGTCATTAAGACGATCCGAGATATCTTTAAAACCCTCCAGTCTCCAGTCGCTGGCTGAATCAGTCTTTTTGTAGCCCCGAATTAACATTGTGAGGTCTGCCTGCCTGACTATTTTTCCATTGTTAATCAATCCGTTATTCATCTCATTTCCTTATGTGTATAGTCTTGATGTACGGTATTATTCCCACGGGGCAGGGTATTGAAAAACGGAAAAAGCTGCGATTTAATGTGAGTTAAACTCACATTTGATCATTAATATGACCCTGCCACCTCTTTATGCTTTACGCGCTTTTGAAGCTGCCGCTCGCCTTGGATCATTTAGTAAGGCCGCAGTACAGTTGAACGTGACACCAGGTGCTATTAGCCGTCATATCCGTACTCTGGAAGAGTGGTTTGGGTGCGAACTTTTCCAGCGCAAGGGCCCACGGGTGGAGGTGACAGATGCAGGTCGTACACTGGGAAGACAACTGACTGAAGGGTTCCTGTCTCTTGAATGTGCCTGCTATGCTTTTCGTAGTAACAGCCGGGAGATCCGTCTGAAAGCGCCATCCACGCTGACCATGTGCTGGCTGCTGGATGTGCTGAATGCCTTTCGTGAACATAACTCAACACCGGTAATTGAGATCTCCAGCGTCTGGATGGATATTGATACCGTGGACTTCAATAGAGAACCTTATGACTGCGCGATCCTGCTGGGAAATGGCCGATTTGGTGCGGATACGGAAAGTCGTCCTCTGTTTGATGAATGGCTTGTTCCACTGTGCACACCGTCATTCGTCAGCCAGGTACAGAGGGACATTTTCAGTTGTGAACTTATCCATCCTTCACCTGATCGACGTGACTGGCGAAGATGGCTTAAGCGGACCGAAAAATTCGGCAATCTCAATACTGCCAGGGGTAAGGTTTTTGACACCCTTGAACAGGGAAACCTGGCGGCAATAAGTGGTCACGGTATTTCGGTTGGTGATTTACTGCTTAGTCTTGAGGCGATTAAAAGCGGCCTGCTGGCTTTACCGTTCACTGAAGCCGTTTCTACCGGGGATGGTTACTGGCTTGTCTGGCCAAAAGGTACACCGCGTAGAAAGAATATTGGACTGCTTTATGACTGGTTAAAAGATGCTGTGCCTCATCAGATTCCAGAGGAAGTTGTCCTTTTGCGCTAATAAGGGATTAGCCACATCAATATTATCAACGGCTTGGAAGTGTCTAGATTATCTATGGCGATTCATATCTCTTAAGTTAAGAGACTTCTACTGTCTGGTTTTCCATGGGGCCCATTCAAGCGTGTTTTTAGTCTCCTGTTTACCTCTCTCTCAAAGAGTTTAGTCTCCAGGATTACCGGGACGGTTCACTCAAGATTTATGTCTTTTTGACTCTCTATTTGACCTGTACTTTTTTATCTTTAAATAGATCATTTCCCTTGCATCGTAAGTTATAAGTAGTGAAATTGTTTCTCTAAATAGAAATCCTGCGATAAATAACAATACTCCACTTGAAATTCCAAAAAACCAGCGTTGTTTTTTTATTAATGATTTTATGAAATACGATACTCTTTGACTATTAAATGAATCACATATTGTATCTATCGTTATGTTGTCGAGGTTTACTTTTATTTCATTTTTTTTGGTGCATTGTTCTTTCTTTATGATCCATGAGTTTTCTGATCTCCCTAAAAAGCTATATTCCATTGCTTCGTTAGCATTAAACCAAAACCAACCAGTGCCATCTATTTTTATTAATCCGGCTGGTTTTATTGCTATCACAAATGCACCCAAGAAAGCAAAAAAAGGCACGAATAAAAACATAAAAATACTTGGTGGAATAGCTTTGTTTACTTTCTTTATTTTCAGTGTATCAATTTTTAAGTTTCTTTTTAATTTTGCAATTAATTTAAAATCCAGTTCGTATTTTCTAACCCATGACTCAAGTTGAGCTGTCTGCTTTTTAGATATAGCATATGTGTTATAGTGATAATTAAACTTTTCTATTTCGATTATTTCGCTAAGCAAATCACCACTTCTTTCACATTTATGACCTGTCCAGAAAACCCAAAACCTATCCGATAAAGAGAAGCCTGACTTTGCCTTGTATTTTATAAAAAAAAGAGAGCTTATTGCAAATAAACCAACGATAAGAAATAAGATGAATTTATTTTCGATAAGTGCTGATATTGGGGAAATAAAAGCATCCAACAATGTATTCATATTTAACATACCCTCATAAATTAATATCTCTCAGATACAACTATTTTTTAGTGGCCACGCTCTAACGATACCAACAATGCCATCCATCGTTATAAGACTACTTTACGTTCATGGGAGTACTCATGCTGGTTATAAATCCTTCCCTACTTAAAAAAACAAACCAAAATTATTAATATAATAAGTTAGATATGAATTTATTGCTTTAATAAATATATGATTATTTATCTTTACTCTACACTACCCATTTAATTCCGATATATAACCATCCGTTCAGAATAACTACTTTATTATATAGCTAGTTTATATCTTTCACCTTCAACTCGCCTTTATCTAGCCACACGGAAAAAGTCACACTATAACTATTCCCATTTTTCATAGTGTGATCTTCTTTTATCCGTATTGCATTAATAGAAAACACATATGATTTACCTGGTTCAAAGGTAAAGCCGAAATTAGAGATGCATTTATTTGAATGTAAACCAGGTGCATTTTCAATAGTAAATTGTCTATCTACCACATTTTCACTATTACCAATCTCATTTATACTTAATAAAGATATGCTTTCGTTTTCAGTATCAGGCAGCGTAACACAAATACCATCCCCTACTACACTTACATTAGCCCGATGATTTTCTGGGCGAGTATCATTTATGTGGCAGGATGTTAAAAATAAAACAGAAATAAATACACTTATGCTTTTCATCATATCGTTTTCTTATAAAATTGATGCTGGCAATATTTTTCTATATAGAAAAATGGCATTATTATCTAATGCTCCCTGAAAACCAGCCTGACGGCCAATTTCGCTTTTCAGACCATTTACACCATATTTTTTTAATAAAAAGTAATCGGCAATAATCTGAGCTTGTTGCTCCATGCTGTATTTACTTAAACTCTTATTCAGATCGATGGTATATTTGTAAGTTGATGCCCAGCTAAATAAACCTCTTGTTCTAACCCACATTCCGTTCTGATGTTGCCAGACATGTGTCATTTCATGCATAAAAAAATGCTGGTTAGATTTTGAAGCTAAAGAGAAATCATTAAGATATGTTTCTTTTCTGAAATACATTTCACCATTTGGTGTCATCCCAACAAACTTCCCTTGCAAACCAAATGGAAGATAACTATCACAATGAACCCATACCTTATTCCATTGAATTGAACTACCGAAAACTGTCTGAGCTAAATTTTTCTCCCCTAATGTTAAGAGGCGTAAAGAATTTTCCGTTTCCATAAGTAATCCTTCGTTAGAAACACAAACACGATCATAATGAGTAAATGATAAATCCTGTGTAAAAGAAACTAAACAGGAGATATATTTTTAGGAATTATGCTCGAAAACATAAAAATATCCAATTACTCATTGCCATTTACATAATAGTATGCCAAGGAAGCCTTTCCATATAATCCGCCCAAATTTGCAACCACTTCCTACATTCAGCATCATAAGTATAAAGGTTAGAGATCCCTTCCACGCCGCCACGAGTATGGCCCAGTACAGCCTCGGCAACCTCATTCGGACACTGTAGCGTGGTAACCCTGTGTGCGCAGTACGCCGCAGGTCATGAGGCGTCCAGTGAGGCATATCAAGCATTTGACCGCTTTCACGTAAACACCATGAGTTTTCTGTGAGGTACTTCTGTTGGATTGATTTCTTAGTTGCCTGTGAAGGGAATAGATATTTATCCGAGTTGAGGCGCAGGACTTTAAGAAAATCGACAGCCTGAGTGGATAACTGGACATACCGTTCAACACCGGTTTTGGTTTCCCGAAGATGTATGGTGCCGTTTACAAGATCCACATCATCCCAGGCCATATTGCATACTTCACCCGTCCGGCTCCCGGTCCAGAGCGTCAGACGCAAAACGTTTTTTGATCGTTGGCGTATACGCCGACCCCGGCAGCCAACGTAAAAATTGAGCCAGCTCTTTTTCACTTAAAATGCGCGTACCGTTCACTGGTCAGTTTGATTCTGGTCTGTCGCAGACTGGACTTTGCCAAAAGAGCCGGGTTAGCAAAGCTGTCTTCAAACCTGCCCAAACCAATGGCAAATTCCTAAGCAGAAGAAAATTCACGCAACAGACTGCCCACCTGTACCTTTACACCACGTTCGATGACACCGTTAACCAGTTCAACGATATCTTTACGCGTGACCTCCGCAGCGATGCGCTTACCCAATTTGGCCGCCGCATCATTTTGCAGGGTTCGGCGTACTTCGAGTTGCCCCTTTTTCTTACGCGCCCCTGGAATAATTTTCCCATCCACACTTTTGCGATCTTCTATACGCTCAGTCAGGTACAGTTCAACCAGTCCCTCAATGGTCAACTCAGCAATCTTCGGCTTTTGACTTTCTTCCTTTAGCCGAAGCTTCTCTTTTTTCAGCTCAGTGGCAGGACAACGCCCTTCCTTCCTGATTTGCTTTAACGCCTGCAATTTCATTCTTGCCATTGCTAACGAAGTTTGCGGGAAGCTTCCAATTTTTACCTGTGACAGCTTATTGGTCACTGGGCTAGTATAGCGGTAGAAAAAGGTCTTGATACCTGAAGCGCCACAGGAGACACGTAAACCCCGCTTTTCACCCGTATTGGATTTATTTTTATCCGCAGGCTTCATCATTTCGATAGCTTTGGATGACAAAGGTTTACCTGCCGGTTTATCTGTCATATAAGATCCATTTTCATGGTTAACTGATTGATTTACTGAGACTGAAATCCAGTTATCGCTGCTAAGTGTAGGTTGTGCGTTTATGCAGTGCAATTAAACCATAACCTACAGAACAACCTGCACTTTTGCCTACATTAACAAGTAGGATTTAGTGATTTTTTGTGAGACGACGTGATACTTAATGAGAACAAAAAAAATCACAATTAACTTTAAATTCAATGGAATATATAAACCATGTCGCTGAATGACAACATAAACGTAAATTCGCACACCCCCATGATGCAGCAGTACCTTCGCCTGAAGGCTGAACATCCAGAAATTCTGCTGTTTTACCGTATGGGAGACTTCTATGAGCTGTTCTATGATGACGCAAAGCGCGCTTCCCAGTTACTGGATATTTCGTTAACCAAACGCGGGGCGTCGGCAGGTGAGCCGATTCCCATGGCGGGCGTGCCTTATCATGCGGTGGAGAACTATCTCGCCAAACTGGTGCAGTTAGGGGAATCGGTCGCTATCTGTGAACAAATCGGCGATCCGGCGCTCAGCAAAGGCCCGGTAGAACGAAAAGTCGTCCGTATCGTCACGCCTGGCACCATCAGCGATGAAGCGTTATTGCAGGAACGTCAGGATAACCTGCTGGCTGCAATCTGCCAGGGTGAGCGCGGCTTTGGCTACGCCACGCTGGATATCAGTTCCGGTCGTTTTCTGCTGTCTGAACCTTCCGACCAGGAAACTATGGCGGCAGAACTGCAACGCTCCAATCCAGCCGAACTGCTCTATTGTGAAGATCTGGCGGCCATGTCGCTGATCGAACACCGCCGCGGGCTGCGCCGCCGCCCAATATGGGAGTTTGAGTTAGATACCGCCCGTCAGCAGCTTAACTTACAGTTTGGCACTCGTGACCTCAGCGGTTTTGGCGTGGAACAGGCCCAGTTGGCGTTGCGGGCGGCTGGCTGTCTGTTGCAATACGTGAAAGACACGCAGCGCACTTCGCTACCACATATTCGCTCGCTGACCATGGAACGTCAGCAGGACGGGATCATCATGGATGCCGCCACCCGCCGCAATCTTGAGATCACCCAGAATCTGGCGGGCGGCACTGAAAATACCCTTGCCTCGGTACTGGACAAAACCGTCACACCAATGGGCAGCCGCATGTTAAAGCGTTGGCTGCATATGCCGGTTCGGGATGCTAACGTCATCGTCAATCGTCAGCAGAGCATCGGCGCGCTACAGGACTTCTTCGCCGACCTCTCTCCCCTGCTCCGTCAGGTCGGCGATCTGGAACGTATTGTGGCCAGACTGGCGCTGCGTACAGCCCGTCCCCGGGACCTGGCGAGAATGCGTCACGCGTTTCAACAGTTGCCACTGCTGGATGCTATGCTGGCCGATCACGACACGCCGCATCTGCAAACACTGCGCCTGCAAATGGGGCAATTCGATGAATTAAGAGAGCTGCTGGAAAGAGCGATTGTCGAAGCGCCGCCAGTACTGGTGCGTGATGGCGGTGTGATTGCTCCCGGCTACAACGAAGAACTGGATGAGTGGCGAGCGCTGGCCGATGGGGCGACAGATTATCTTGAGCGTCTGGAAATCCGTGAACGTGAAAAGCTGGGGCTGGATACGCTAAAGGTCGGGTTTAATGGCGTGCACGGCTACTACATTCAGGTCAGCCGCGGACAAAGCCATCTGGTGCCGATCCATTATGTGCGCCGCCAGACACTGAAAAATGCCGAGCGCTACATCATTCCTGAGCTAAAAGAGTATGAAGATAAAGTGCTGACTTCCAAGGGGAAAGCACTGGCCCTGGAAAAAACGCTGTATGACGAACTGTTCGATGTGCTGTTGCCGCATCTGGAAGCGCTACAAATCAGTGCGACCTCTCTGGCTGAGCTGGATGTGCTGGCGACGCTGGCAGAACGAGCCTGGACGTTGAATTATCACTGCCCGACCCTGACTGACAAGCCAGGTATCAAACTCATCGCGGCCCGCCATCCGGTTGTCGAACAGGTCCTGAAAGAGCCGTTTATCGCCAACCCGCTGTCACTGTCGCCACAACGCCGAATGCTGGTGATAACCGGGCCAAACATGGGAGGTAAAAGTACCTATATGCGTCAGGCGGCCTTGATTACCTTGATGGCCTATATCGGCAGCTACGTTCCTGCCGATGAGGCGCTAATTGGACCGATCGACCGCATCTTTACCCGGGTAGGCGCAGCTGATGATCTGGCCTCGGGGCGTTCAACTTTTATGGTGGAAATGACCGAAACCGCCAATATCCTGCACAACGCCACTGAATACAGTCTGGTGCTGATGGATGAAATTGGCCGGGGTACTTCAACCTATGATGGTCTGTCGCTGGCCTGGGCTTGTGCCGAAAGTCTGGCTAACCGCATCAAAGCGATGACACTGTTTGCCACCCACTATTTCGAGCTCACCACCCTGCCGGACAAAATGGAAGGCGTAGCAAACGTGCATCTGGATGCGCTTGAGCACGGCGATACCATCGCCTTTATGCACAGCGTACAGGAAGGTGCAGCCAGCAAGAGTTATGGTCTGGCCGTTGCCGCCCTCGCTGGCGTGCCCAAAGAAGTTATCAAGCGGGCGCGGCAGAAGCTGAAAGAGCTGGAAACCCTGTCTGGCAACGCCGCCGCCACTAAAGCCGATGGCCCGCAGTTGCCGTTGCTGGTAGAGGAAACCTCGCCGGCGGTGGAAGCATTGGAAGCACTGGATCCTGATTCCCTGTCGCCACGTCAGGCGCTGGAGTGGATTTACCGCCTCAAGTCACTGCTGTAAAACTGACCTGCATATCCCACACGGGGCTTTTTTCATGTAATAAAAAAGCGATGACCTTTAAAGCCATCGCTTTTTTTATGAAGATCAAACTAAGCTGAATCATTCAACTTGCAGAAAGACCGTCGGCGAACAAACCCCAAACACCTACTCAGCTAAGGCGACTGGGGTGCGCCCACCAATGCATCTACAGCTTGCTGTATGAACGTACTTTGTGGTTACTCACGAAACAGGGCTTCAATATTCAGTCCCTGCGCTTGCAAAATCTCACGCAAACGACGAAGACCTTCAACCTGAATCTGACGAACACGTTCACGTGTCAGACCAATTTCGCGTCCCACATCTTCTAACGTAGCCGCTTCATAGCCTAACAGACCGAAACGACGCGCCAGTACTTCACGCTGTTTGGCGTTCAGTTCGAACAACCATTTGACGATGCTCTGCTTCATATCATCGTCCTGGGTGGTATCTTCCGGACCGTTATTTTTCTCATCGGCCAGAATGTCCAGCAGCGCTTTCTCAGAATCCCCCCCACCTAACGGGGTATCAACCGAGGTAATACGTTCATTGAGACGCAGCATACGGCTGACATCATCAACAGGTCTGTCAAGCTGCTCGGCAATCTCTTCGGCACTGGGTTCATGATCCAGCTTATGGGCCAGTTCACGCGCAGTGCGCAGATAGACATTCAGCTCTTTAACAATATGGATAGGCAAACGGATTGTACGGGTCTGGTTCATGATAGCCCGTTCAATAGTCTGACGAATCCACCAGGTCGCATAGGTTGAAAAACGGAACCCTCTTTCAGGATCAAATTTCTCAACAGCACGAATTAACCCAAGGTTACCTTCTTCAATCAGATCCAGCAAAGCCAGACCACGATTGGTGTAACGCCGGGCTATTTTCACGACCAGACGTAAATTACTTTCAATCATGCGACGCCGGGATGGAATATCACCACGCAACGCACGGCGAGCGAAGAACACTTCTTCCTCTGCCGTCAGAAGCGGGGAATAACCAATTTCACCCAAATAAAGCTGCGTCGCATCCAGTACGCGTTGTGTAGCCCCCTGCGATAACAGTTCTTCCTCTGCTATGTCGTTATCAACAGGTTCATTACCGACAAGAGCCTTCTCATCAAAAACATCGGCTCCATTTTCGTCGAATTCCGCATCTTCATGTAACTCGTTAACTTTCAGCGTATTTTGGCTCATATGCGGCTCCTACCCGTGATCCCAGGGCAGAACACCAGGGCTCTGCCGGTTTATCGCTGCGGCAAATAGCGCAACGGGTTTACGGATTTCCCCTTGTAACGAATTTCAAAATGCAATCTAACCGAGCTGGTGCCGGTACTACCCATGGTCGCAATCTTCTGACCCGCATTAACTTCCTGCTGCTCGCGGACCAGCATCGTGTCGTTATGGGCGTATGCACTCAGGTAATCATCATTATGTTTGATGATAATCAAATTACCGTAACCGCGCAGAGCATTACCGGCGTACACAACACGCCCGGAGGCAGTTGCGATGACAGGTTGTCCTCGCGATCCCGCGATATCAATACCTTTATTGCCCCCTTCAGAAGCAGAAAAGTTATCGATTATCTTACCGTTAGTTGGCCAACGCCAGCTTCCCACAGGGGTAGTACTGTTCGTTGTACTGCTAACGGTCGGAACGGTAACCGGCGCTGTTGTCGTTGCAACAGTATTGGTGCCGGATGAAGGTAACATTTTGCCTTCACTTGCTTTACCTGAATCCTCAGAATACGTAATAACTGGCTGCTGTGCAACCGTCGTGCTCTGGATTTGTCCTGGGGAACTCTGCGTGGCAACTCCGCCCGCTTTATCATCCTCTGCGGTAATGGCATTGCCGCCAGTCAACGTCCCACCAGAGCTATTACTCACCTGCAATTGCTGACCAACATGAAGACTGTATGGTGAAGACACATTATTTCGCTGTGCTAAATCACGAAAATCGTTACCGGTAATCCACGCAATATAGAACAACGTATCACCACGTTTAACCGTGTAAGTCTGTCCGCTATAACTACCTTTAGGAATATTACCATACGACCGATTGTAAACTATGTGCCCATTCTGGGTCACAACGTTATCATTTTCACCACTGGCGCTGGCAGCCATCGCCGGCGAGCTGGCCGCATTAGACGAATTGGCAGAAGCAGAAATTGCAGGTGGACGGGTGACCAGACCATTGCCACCCGATTCACTGTTCATCCCAGAGTCATTACCGCCATCGACGGAGCTGATAGGGGCCTGAGTATTATCGCTGGAACAACCAGCTAACCAAAAACCAACCAGTGAAACGGCCACAATACGGCGCAAGTTAAATCCCGGGCTTCCCGTGCTCATTTATATCCCCCGTTACGGCAAAACAATATCAACTATCCGGACGCACGCGCCGCAAAACCTGGCGCCAGCAATAAGTAACAACTAAAATTGATTGCGATAGTAACAACATCGTCGCCCTACTGCCAATTCACAGATGTATACAATGACGAACAATTCAGGCCAGATCGCCCTTCACCAATGGCACGAATCTAACCGGCTCGATAGTCTCCACCACAAACTCCCCTGCCTGGCGTGTAATGCGCTTTAGCTGCTGATGCTCTTCACCCACCGGCAGTACCAATACGCCCCCCTCATTCAACTGCGACATCAGTTCCACCGGGATTTCCGGTGGCGCGGCAGTGACGATAATGGCATCGAAAGGCCCGCGGGTACGCCAGCCCAACCAACCATCACCGTGGCGGGTCGAGACATTATGTAAATCAAGCTGTTTCAGGCGGCGCTTGGCCTGCCACTGCAGCCCTTTGATCCGTTCAACAGAATAAACATGTTCGACCAGATGAGCCAGAATGGCAGTCTGATACCCCGAACCGGTACCAATTTCCAGCACCCGGGACGTCGGCGTCAGCCCCAGTAATGACGTCATTTTCGCCACCATGTAAGGCTGTGAGATAGTCTGACCGGAACCAATAGGTAGCGCCATATTCTCCCAGGCTTTATGCTCAAAAGCTTCGTCGACAAAACGCTCTCGCGGCACACTCTCAATCGCTTTCAACAACCGCTCATCGTCGATACCCAGTTGGCGCAGTTGGGTCAACAGGGTATCAATGCGCCGAATCACCATTCGCGGCACACCTCCGCATTAGCCAGCCAGGCCGTCACTACCTCCTGCGCATTATGGGCCGTTAAGTCCACATGCAGCACGGTGACTGAAACATATCCTTCGTCAACGGCGGCAAAATCGGTATCCGGTCCGGCATCACATTTTTCACCTGGCGGCCCAATCCAGTACAGGGTGTTGCCGCGTGGGTCCTGCTGCGCGATCACCTGATCGCTGGGATGACGGCGACCACAACGGGTCACACGAATCCCCTTCAGCGCAGAAAGAGGCCGGTCTGGGACATTAATATTGAGAATACGTCCTGTACGCAGCGGTTCACGCAACAGCGCACGTAATATTGAGCAAGTTACCGCAGCAGCAGTATCATAGTGTTGGTGACCATCAAGAGAAACCGCCAGAGCGGGTAACCCAAGGTGACGCCCTTCCATCGCTGCCGCAACAGTACCGGAATAAATCACGTCATCCCCCAGATTAGGCCCGGCATTAATACCGGACACCACAATATCGGGTTGTGGGCACATCAAAGCATTGACGCCCAGGTAAACACAGTCAGTTGGTGTGCCCATCTGTACCGCAATATCGCCATTAGGATAGCTGAAAGTACGAAGCGGCGTTTCCAGCGTGAGCGAATTGGATGCGCCACTGCGATTGCGATCGGGAGCCACGACTTGCACGTCAGCAAATTCGCGCAATGCCTTAGCCAGCACCTGAATACCTGGCGCATGAATCCCGTCATCGTTACTCAGCAATATTCGCATCTAAATCACAACCCCTTGATTTAAAACTATTATCTATTATTCCACACCACAAACATCCAACGACCAGTTGCACTGTCAATACGACAGCGGGCTGGCTCTGATACGGTGTTCAAAAACAGGCAAAGTGCATTCTATCGCGTAGAGGCAGTCAGTGGTAGCCAGAAGCAATGACACTGGCAGATATCAACAGATTGAGTGAAGGAATGTGACCATAATGGTACAAAATATCCAGAGAATACATAGCCATGTATAAAGTTAAGACGCCGTCCGGCACATAATACAGTGGAAAATTCAGCCGTTTCCCTGAATAGGCTCAGGCAGGGCAGAACGTTCAGGCTGAAGGCTTTGCGCCAAAATTTTACTTAAAATATGTTTGAAAGCCTCATTATTATTATCCCTTCGCCAGATAAAATATAAAATATTGTGCAACAAATGGATGGGATCTAATGGTCGATAAACAACATTATCCAGTTTAAATGTTGCCGCACTTTGTGGTACCAGAGCCATACCAAAGTTAACATTAACCAGAGACAGGATATTGACTGTACTGCTTTCATAAAGTACAAAGTTAGGTTTAACATCCGCTTTATAAAAAGCTTCCATCAATAGATCATAAAAAGGTTTCCAGGACGCTGAATACATAATAAAGGATTGATTATCAAGATCCTCCAGTCTGATAACAGCTTGTGATGCCAATGCATGATTTTTAGGGATCGCCACAATAAATGGCTCATTGATACAAATACGGCTATCTATATTAGCGCGTGTCGGGACAATTCTCGAAATCCCTAAGTCATTCTGTTGCAGATAAACAGACTCTATCAGCTCATAAGTCGAAAGTTGATGCAAAGATATTTTTATAAATGGATACTCCTTTTTCAGCATGGCGAGAATTCTGGGTAAGAATTGATAAAAAGCATTAGCGACGAATCCCAATGAAACCGATCCTTCTTCACCATTAGCTATCTTATTGGTGAATTGTTCGACCTGATGTATATGTTCCAGTAATTTTCTGGCTTCCCGATAAAACGCTTTTCCAGCCGAGGTTAAAGCAACAGAACGCGTACTTCGGTCGATAAGTTTTACATTCAGTTGGAATTCAAGTAACTGAATTTGTCTCGTTAACGGCGGCTGGCTCATATTAAGCGATACGGCGGCCCGTCGAAAATTCAATTCTGTCGCCACCGCAACAAAACAGCGGAGTTGGTTCACATTAAGCATGACTTATTCCACACAAAATCCCAACCTGGATACATCAGTTCAAACTAGGTCACCCCCCTTTTTTTTGCAATCTCACCCGCTGGGAGTGTGATTTTGGTCAAAATAAATCGCGCTATTACAGAGTGGGTATCAATGTTCAAGATGGACTACTTAGTCACTAACACATTGATATATCCCGCTAAGATAATCAATATCTTTAAAAAAGGTGACTCTAATCACATTAAAAAAAAATTTTCATTCCATTTAAAGCATCAATTATGACAACAAGTAAATTAGACAGACTGTCAGCAATTAATCATGCTGAATGGAATATTGATATTTAATTTTTCATTAACATTATTAATTGTATTAAATTTCTGCCAAGGAGTCCTTAATGCCAATTATTAATCGGGTCGAAGTCATTGAATTTAGCTATGATGTGAAAGATATGGGTGCCGCTTTCAACAATGCGCATAATCATGTCGGCTACGTAAAAGGATCAACCCTTAGTTTGTCAAAATACGCACTGGTGGTTGACTGCGATGACGGATCACGCGGTGAATACGTGGCACTTTGGGGGGCCACCAAACCGGCACTGGCACAAACACTGATGCTTGCCGGTGATTTGCCGGGTCGTGACTCTGATCAGCGGGAAGCGTTTTATACACAATGGAACCGTCGCCTTTGCCATATGGATCATATGGGACAAGGGCCAGTGGATATCGTGTTGTGGGATCTCGCCGGTAAACAATGCGGAAAATCTATTTCACGTATGGTTGGGCAATATCGCAATAAACTGCCTGCCTACGCCAGTACCTATCATGGCGATGAAGGTATGTTTGATAGTGTTGAAGCGTTTACCGATTTTGCCGCAGCATGTTATGACATGGGTTATCGCGCGTTTAAACATCACGGCTGGTTTGATGGCGATCCACAGCGCGAAGCGTCTTTGATTAGAGCGTTAGGTAATACCGTCGGCGATAAAATGAAGCTGATGTATGATGCCGCTTCTGATCTTAAAACGTTTGCGGATGCTTTATATGTCGGGCACGCCTGTGACGATGCCAACTTTTTCTGGTATGAAGATCCTTATCGGGATAACTCAATCTCCGCATTTTCTCATAAAAAATTAAGAAGTTTACTTAAAACACCTTTGCTTATTACCGAGCATGTCAGGGGACTGGAAGCCAAATGTGATTTTATCCTGGCGGGAGGGACGGACTTTGTCCGCGTTGATCCCGAATATGACATGGGGATTACTGGTGCGCTGAAAACCGCGCATATGGCCGAAGCGCTGGGGCTGGATGTAGAAATTCATGCTCCCGGCCCCGCACATCGTCAGCTAATGGCCACCATTCGCAATACTAACTTTTATGAGTTAGCCGAAGTGGGACCAAAATTAAAAAATATTTTACCCCCTTGTTATGCATGTGGTTATCAAGACGAACTGGATTCCATTGACAGCCAGGGGCAGGTGACCGTACCCGATGGTCCGGGATTAGGCGTTATCTATGACTGGGACTGGCTTAACCGTCACGTCACTAAACGGCATATATTCGAAAAATAGCCGTTTTATGCTAACGGATAATTCGACTAATTCCCATTAGATACATATTAGTTGAGCGTGAGGCTCAGCTTTTAAGAGAGTTTTTATGAATAGCGCATATTTTTCAGGTGTGAATGCAGCGGTACTCACAGCATTCAACAGAGATTTATCGGTTAATTATGAAAAAACCGTCGAGCATGGCCATTGGTTACTCAATAATGGCTGCAATGGACTGGCTGTTTTAGGTACAACCAGTGAAACAAACTCCCTGAGTCTGAATGAAAGGGAAATGTTGCTGGAAAAAATGATTGATGGGAATATCCCCGCTGAAAAAATGCTACCCGGCACCAGTACGTGCGATATTCCCAGCACCGTGAAATTAACCCGCCATGCAGAGCGGATGGGGTGTCGTGGAGTATTACTATTGCCGCCATTCTATTATAAATCACCCTCTACACAAGGATTATTTGATTATTATAGTGAAGTTATTGGACGTGCAGGTGGTGACATAAAAATCTATCTATATCACTTTCCTCAGCAGTCCGCCATTCCTGTCACGCTGGATCTGGTTAAACGTCTATTGGATAAATACCCTGATAAAATAAAAGGCATTAAAGACAGTAGCGGTGACTTTCAAAACACCAAAGCCTATATAGATAATTTTTCCCAATATGGATTTGAAGTCTATTCCGGTGCTGATGCCAGCTTCCAGGAAGTACTAAAAATTGGTGCTGCTGGCTGTATAACGGCAACAACAAACCTTGTTTCATCTTTAGCTGCAAAAATTTACCAGCATTATAACGATAAACAAGGTAATCACGCGCAAGAAAAATTAACTGCAATGAGAAAGATTGTAGCAACAGGCGATACCATCCCGACCGTAAAAACACTGCTTAGCGCAATAATGAACGATAATACCTGGGAAACGGTCCGCCCTCCGCTCTGTTCACTGTCTCCCTCTCTTAAGACACAGCTTCTTTCATCTTATGCCGAGTTTATTAGCGTATAGCGGAGTCATTGCCATGGATCTTACAATGAATAAAGCGAATATAAGATATACGATGCCCGAGTCCATTGGAGGCGCGATGCTGATGCTTTATATCACCAGAATCACGAAAAAAAATTTGTATAATTCCCCGTATAAATAAAACACCAACCTGTATGCCTACAATGATTTTAAAGAGGTCTTCAGCATGTCAAAAATAATACCTTATCAGCCATGTGATCATTATTTTAAGATTTGAATTATGACGAAAAGAGTATTCCATTAAAACGGAAACCAGACGAGTACATCATACTCATTATGTTACCTTTTAATGGTTCTCCAATAACAACAAGCCACCTGGCGCATGGAGATCCACATGCCGATATCGTTAAAGGCGTTCGCCGCCCGTTCAGATTCAAAAGCAGCGGCCAGGACACATGTCCGTTATTATGTGCTTGCACTGATCCTGCTGGTTACCGCTATCAATCTTGGAGACCGGGCTAATCTTTCTATTGCAGGGGATGGCCTGTCCCATGACCTGGGTTTAGATTCGGTCACCATGGGCTATCTTTTTTCCGCTTTTGCCTGGGCCTATGTGCTGGGTCAGTTGCCTGGCGGCTGGTTTCTGGATCGCTTCAATTCGGTTAAGGTCTATGGTACCGCTTTGTTTTTATGGTCATTCCTCACTTTCCTCCAGGGAACGGTCGCCTGGCTACCGCAGGGCATGATCGTCGCGACGTTGTTCGCACTACGTTTCCTGGTCGGACTGGTCGAAGCCCCGATCTATCCGGCGAACAATTATATTGTCGCGGCCTGGTTTCCACTCACCGAGCGTGGGATGGCCACCGCGATATTCTCTTCCGCCCAGTATGTGGCCATGATCGTGTTCGTTCCACTCATGGGCGTCATCAGCCATGTTCTTAGCTGGCACTATGTCTTCTGGTTTATGGGGTCGGCAGGCATGCTGCTGGCGCTATTCTGGTTTTGGCAAATGCGTAGCCCGGATAACCATCCCCGCGTAAACCAAGAGGAACTGGAATATCTGAGAAAAAACGGCGCGCTCATTGATATCGAAGCAGCCAAACGCCGCTCATCCCCGCCCAAACTGTCTTCCATCAGTATCCTGTTTAAAAGCCGGATGATGCTGGGGATCTACATCGGTCAGTACTGTATTACTGCGTTGCAATATTTTTTCATCACCTGGTTTCCTATTTACCTGGTGAAAGGACGGGGAATGAACATTATGGAAGTCGGATTTATCGCCGCACTCCCCGCGGTATGTGGTTTTATCGGCAGCATTCTGTGTGGCATCCTCTCTGATCAATTGATGAAACGTTGGGGATCGGTGACCCTTGCCCGCAAAACTCCCTTTATCATTGGTATGGCTTTAGCGACCGGGCTGGTTTTCTGCAACTTCACCCATTCTATCTACGTCATCGTGGCGTTAATGTGCCTGGCACTATTAGGCAAAGGTCTGGCCCAAATTGGCCTGGCGGTGGTTGTGGATACCTCCCCTCCCCCTATCGTCGGGATGGCCACCGGTATATTTGGTATCGCCGGTAACATTTCCGGGATAACCACGCCTGTTGTCATTGGTTACACCATTCATGCTACGGGCTCGTTCGAGCTGGCGCTGTATTTTGTCGGCGCTCACGCACTGATCGCCATGTTGAGCTATCTGTTTATTGTCGGGCGTGTGCAGCGTCTGGATATGACTGAAAATATCCCCACAGGAGTCGAAGTAAAATGATGCCAGCTAATTCCAAACGCTTTACGCTTTGCAGCCTTGAACGCTTTTCACTCGCGCTACTGATGCGCGCGGGTGTACCAGAGGAACGCGCACTCCCCATGACTCAGCGCATGCTGGACGCTGATCTGCTCGGTCACAGCACCCACGGTTTGTGGTTTATGAGCGCCTATCTGGAACGCATCGCCGCGGGACAAATTTCTCCGCAGGCAGAATTGCAGGTCATCCATGACCAGCCCAATGCCTTCGCATGGCATGCCCACCGCGCCCCCGGCGCATGGGTAATGCACATAGCTACTGAAGAACTCTTACGCCGGGTCGGTTCTCATGGCGTGGTCAGCGCCACGATTGCCGACTGCTCACACATTGGCTGCCTGCAAACCTACCTGCTGCCGCTGGTTGAAAAAAACCTGTTAGTGACGCTGTGCGCCACCAATCCGGGTGTACGCTCTGTCGCGCCTTTCGGCGGTAGCGATTCCGTTTTAACGACCAATCCGGTGGCCTGGGGGATACCGACGCGGGGTGCACCGATTCTGATCGATCAATGTACCTCGGTAGCCAGCAATACGTTCTTCAAAAGTTTCGCCGCTAAAAAACACATGTTGCCGGAAGCCTGGTTACTCGACAGCACCGGGCAACCAACCCATGATCCGGCGGTCCTGCAACATACGCCGCCTGGCAGTATTCTTCCGCTCGGTGGTCTGCAACTGGGTTATAAAGGGTTTGGTCTGGGCCTGATGGTTGAAGCGTTCAGTCTGGCGCTGGGCGGCAGCGGCAGACGCCAGGAACCTGATATGTATGGCCAGGGGGTGTTTATTCAGGTGATCGATCCAGACTGCTTTGCAGGACGAGAAGCTTTTCTGGATGAAATGGATTATCTGGTCGCCAGTTGTAAAGCCAGCCGACTGCGCCCGGATTCAAAGGAAATTCGCCTGCCTGGCGAGCGGGCGCTTGCTGAACGCGAGCAGCAGTGGGTTCAGGGTATCACGTTGAACGAAGAGGTGCTGTCACGGCTACACCCCTGGACAGAACATTTCGATCTTCCTTTCCCGGAGTCACTGCCGCATTGAAACCGTATCGGAGTCATCTGCGGCTATTCATGGACAGCCGTGTTACTCCCCGATCTCGGCCTCATCCTGCTGATGCAAGATTTCCCGTATCACACTGGTGGCGTAACTGCCCGCGGGTAGCCAGAAGTTGAGCTCGATAGTGACGTTATCCTGCCATTCCCAGCGTAAATCACGCGGGATAACCAGCATCGCACGACGAGCGGCCGCCACCTTCTCACGTTCCAGCAGGCCAGTCAGTCCCGTTTCATCCACCAGGCTTTGTTGTTCAAATGCCAATGCCTCGCCTTGTGTTCCCCAGTCGCCGCTGCCGGGAAGCGGAGCGGTGACCCGCAGTTCATTGTTGAGTACCCGGGTCTGTAATACCGCCAGTTCCACCTCTTCAGCGACAAACCAGCTACCGCGACCAGTAAGCTGGAGCGCATCTCCCGCCAGCACTGAGGACAGCGACCCCAGTTGCGCCAGACGATCACTCACGACCTGGTTGAACAGCGCGCTGCGGGCAGCGGAAAGCAGGAAGCTACGTTTATTACGCTCGCGCACGCGAATTTCATCTGCCGCCCAGCGTCGGGCCTGCAACAGATTATTGTCGTTATGTCCAAAACGCTGTGCACCAAAATAATTGGGTACGCCAGTGGTGGCGATCTGCCGCAGACGTTGTTCCACTGCGTCATGATCGGAGACTTGACGCAGGATAAGCGTAAAAGTGTTGCCCTGCAGAGCACCGGTACGCAATTTGCGACGATGACGGGCGCTTTCCAGCACTTCGCAACCCGCCAGTTGAAAAGCGGAGAAGTCCGGCGTTTCTTTACCCGGTATACGCAAACAAAACCATTGTTCGGTCACCGCATGGCGATCTTTCATCCCGGCAAAGCTGACATCACGCGGGTGAATAGCGGCAAATTTTGCCAGCGCCTCGGCTACAAAACGACTATTGCAGCCATTTTTGCGCACACGCACCAAAAAATGTTCGCCATCGCCATCTGGCGAGTACCCCAGATCTTCAATAACAATAAAATCTTCCGGGTTCGCCTTCACGACCCCGGTAGCCACAGGCCGCCCGTGCAACCAGCTCAGCTCGGCACATCCCATCACTGCTCCACCTTAAACAGCAGCGCCACCGCCTCACAAGCAATGCCTTCTCCCCGACCAGTGAAACCCAGCTTCTCGGTCGTGGTTGCCTTAACATTCACCTCATCCATATGAATACCCAGGTCTTCGGCGATGTTAATGCGCATCTGCGCGACGTGCGGCAACATTTTCGGTGCCTGAGCAATCAGGGTCACATCGACATTACCAACACGGTAACCTTTCTTTTCAATCTGACGTAACGCTTCACGCAATAACACACGGCTATCCGCGCCTTTATAAGCCGCGTCGGTATCCGGGAACAATTTGCCGATATCCCCCAACGCCGCCGCACCCAGTAGCGCATCGGTCAGCGCATGCAGTGCCACGTCGCCATCGGAATGGGCCAGCAAGCCTTGTTCATAAGGAATTCGTACACCGGCAATAATCAGCGGACCTTCGCCGCCAAACGCGTGAACATCAAAACCGTGGCCGATACGCAAATCCAGCTCTCCTTAATCAGGTGATTGTGTCAGGTAAAATGCCGCCAGCGCCAAATCCTCTGGCCGCGTAACCTTAATATTGTCGCTACGGCCCACCACCAACTCCGGATGGTAGCCACAGTATTCAAGCGCTGAAGCCTCATCTGTGATGGTCGCTCCCTCGCGTAACGCTCTCTGCAGACAATCCCGCAGCAGTGTCAGAGGAAACAGTTGCGGCGTCAGTGCATGCCACAACGCCTCGCGCTCTACCGTATGCGCAATGGCTTGTTTACCGGTTTCTGCACGCTTCATCGTATCGCGTACCGGCGCGGCGAGTATCCCTCCCACCTGGCTGGTCGCAGTGATAGTCAGTAAACGCGTTAAGTCATCGAGATGCAAGCAGGGACGCGCAGCATCATGCACCAACGCCCAACGCGCAGTAGGGGCGGCCAGCAAACCAGCCAGCACAGAATCGGCCCGTTCTTTGCCGCCTTGCACCACCGTGATACGTGGATCAGCCGCCATCGGCAAGCCAGAAAAGAACGGATCGGTCGGGCTGACGGCAACGATGATGTGTCGGATGGCCGGATGGGCCAACAGACTGTCGAGCGCATGCTCAAGGATGGTTTTTCCGCCAATAGAGAGGTACTGCTTAGGGCATTCGGACTGCATGCGGCTGCCAATCCCGGCGGCGGGAACGATGGCAATAACGTCCGGAAAGGAACCTGCAATATCCATAAATTATCGTTGCTGATTGTTCAGGTTACCCTGCTGCGCGTTTCGTTTGTTTTGATCCGGCACAAGGCGATAAAAAGTCTCACCAGGTTTGATCATCCCCAGTTCATTGCGTGCACGCTCCTCAATTGCTTCAGAACCGCCGTTAAGATCGTCGATTTCTGCAAACAACTGATCGTTGCGCGCTTTTAGCCTGGCGTTACTGGCCTGTTGCACTGCAACATCGTCATTAACGCGTGTATAGTCATGTATGCCGTTCTTGCCTAACCACAGCGAATATTGTAGCCAGCCGAGTAATACAAGTAACAGCAGCGTAAGTTTTCCCATCCCCGCCCCCTGAAAAACGGCTCAATCATCCCATAACTTTCCATCCGACTCCACTCCACCGGTGAAATAGCCACAGATTGGCGAATTGATGAGCAATCCCCAACCTTCAAAGCGCACTTCAGGCAAAATTTTGTAACCACCGGGGGCATTCAGACATCAAATTTTACCGCGAATGCGACAGAGTCATACGATCCAGTCAGTTACCAGCCGCTTAAAAGCGTGAATAATAACCAAAAAAGGCTGAGCACCGCCACTGCCGTGAGCAACAACGTCAAGATCAGATGACCGCGCAATAATACGCTGACTGCGATACCCATCAATACCGATACCGGCAGTAACGCCAGGAAGAAAGGCCAGGTGTAGAGGAAGAAAAACAGCGTATTGGAGCCGTACAGAATAAACGGGATCGCGAGGGCGAACCAGTAAGAGGCGAAACCCGCCACCCCTCCGGGGAACGACCAGGAAATCTCTTCCTGGTCTCGGTCTTCTTTGCGGGCCAGCATGGGCGTAACATTATGCATAGGTATCCTGTTGGCGCGAAAAACGGCCCGCTCTGAGGCGTTTTGCCGTAGCTATCTCAGGGTTTGATAATATCGCGCTCACGCAGCAGATCTAACACTTGAACCAGCAATTTTGTTACCAATTGTTCGCCATTGAGGTGGATTTCAGGTTCGACTGGCGCTTCATAAACCGCGTCAATGCCGGTAAAGTTACGCAGTTCACCCGCACGGGCTTTCTTGTATAATCCTTTAGGATCACGCGCCTCACAAATTTCCAATGGAGTATCAACAAATATTTCGATAAAGCGCCCTTCACCTAACATATCCCGCACCATCTGACGCTCGGCACGGTGTGGCGAGATAAACGCGCTTAGCACCACCAGCCCGGCATCAACCATCAGTTTGGCCACTTCACCGACCCGGCGGATGTTCTCCTTACGGTCATCATCGCTGAAGCCAAGATCACGGCATAAACCGTGACGCACGTTGTCGCCGTCCAGTAGATAAGTACTGACCCCCGACTGATGCAAAGCCTGCTCCAGCGCGCCCGCCACGGTAGATTTACCCGAACCGGAAAGCCCGGTAAACCACAATACCACCCCCTGATGGCCGTGCTGACGCTCGCGTTCCGCTCGCGTGACCGCATGCGCATGCCAGACGACGTTTTCATCATGTCCGGCGGCCATCTTATTTATCTCCCAAAAGATCGCGCGCGCCCCAGTGTGGGAAATGGCGGCGAATCAACGCGTTCAACTCCAGCTCGAAGGCGCTGAAATTACGGTTGTCCGCTATCACCTCGTCCAACGGCTCGAGGATCATCCCCGCCCCAACAGTGACGTTGCTCAGACGATCAATAAAGATCATCCCTCCGGTTACCGGGTTTTGCTGGTATGTGTCCAGCATCATCGGTTCGTCAAACGTCAGGTCGACCAGGCCAATGCCGTTCAGCGGCAGGCTTTCCGCCGTGTGCTGCGTCAGACTGTTGATCTCCACCTGATACTGGATACTTTCAACCCGGACGCGCGTCTTCTTACCGGCAATTTTAATGTCGAAACGCTGCCCCGGCGCCAATGGCTGTTCCCCCATCCATACCACATCAACGCTGGCGCGCCGCACAGGTTTCATTACCGCATCAGCGTCGACCAGCAGATCGCCACGGCTGATATCGATTTCATCCTTCAGCACCAGGGTCAACGCTTCACCGGCTTGCGCCTCGGGTAAATCGCCATCGAAGGTCACAATACGGGCAATGGATGACTCCACGCCGGACGGTAACACTTTCACCCGCTGCCCAACCTGCAGTGAACCGGAAGCCAGTGTCCCGGCATAACCGCGGAAGTCAAGATTAGGACGGTTGACATACTGGACCGGGAAACGCATCGGCTGCTGCTCCACGACACGTTTGATTTCGACAGTTTCCAGCACGTCCAGCAAAGTCGGACCACTGTACCAGGGCATCGCCTCGCCCGAACTCGCGACATTTTCGCCTTCCAGCGCCGATAGCGGCACAAAGCGAATATCCACATCAGCCGGTAACTGCCGGGCAAAATCCAGATAGTCCTGCTTAATCTGCTCAAAACGCGCGACGCTGTATTCCACCAGGTCCATCTTGTTGACGGCGACAACCAGGTGTTTAATGCCCAGCAAGGTGGAGATAAAACTGTGACGCCGGGTCTGATCCAGCACGCCTTTGCGAGCATCAATCAACAGGATAGCCAGATCACAGGTTGACGCGCCAGTTGCCATGTTACGGGTGTACTGTTCGTGTCCTGGCGTATCGGCGATGATGAATTTACGCTTCTCAGTGGAGAAATAACGATAAGCCACATCGATGGTGATGCCCTGCTCACGTTCGGCCTGCAAACCATCCACCAACAGCGCCAGATCCAACTTTTCACCCTGGGTGCCATGACGTTTGCTGTCGTTATGCAGCGAAGAGAGCTGGTCTTCATAAATCTGGCGCGTATCGTGCAGGAGACGACCAATCAGCGTGCTCTTGCCATCGTCGACGCTGCCACAGGTCAGAAAGCGCAGCAGGCTTTTATGTTGTTGAGCGTGCAACCAGGCTTCCACGCCACCCTGGTCAGCAATTTGTTGTGCAATGACAGTATTCATCTCGTCGGCTCCTTAGAAATAACCCTGGCGTTTTTTCAGCTCCATCGAGCCGGACTGATCACGGTCAATCACCCGGCCCTGACGTTCACTGGTGGTGGAAACCAACATCTCTTCGATGATCGCAGGCAGTGTCTGTGCCTCAGATTCCACCGCGCCGGTCAGCGGCCAACAGCCGAGGGTACGGAAACGCACCATTCTCTGCTCGATAACTTCACCTGGCTGTAAATGAATACGATCGTCATCGACCATCATCAACATACCGTCGCGCTCAAGCACCGGGCGCATCGCGGCCAGATACAGCGGAACAATATCGATGTTTTCCAGGAATATATATTGCCAGATATCTAACTCGGTCCAGTTGGAGAGCGGGAACACCCGGATGCTCTCACCTTTATTGATCTGGCCGTTGTAGTTATGCCACAGTTCAGGACGCTGGTTTTTCGGATCCCAGCGGTGGAAACGGTCGCGGAAAGAGTAAATACGCTCTTTCGCGCGGGACTTCTCTTCATCACGACGGGCGCCGCCAAAAGCAGCATCGAAACCATACTTGTCCAGCGCCTGTTTTAACCCTTCGGTTTTCATGATATCAGTGTGTTTAGCACTGCCATGTATGAACGGATTAATGCCCATCGCCACCCCTTCAGGGTTACGGTAAACCAGCAGTTCGGCGCCGATTTCTTTCACTGTGCGATCACGGAACGCGTACATTTCACGGAATTTCCAGCCGGTATCCACATGCAACAGTGGGAATGGCAGTGTACCCGGATAGAACGCCTTACGCGCCAGATGCAACATCACCGATGAATCTTTGCCGATCGAATACAACATCACCGGGTTGCCGAATTCCGCCGCGACTTCACGGATGATATGGATACTTTCCGCTTCCAGTTGACGCAGGTGAGTGAGTCGTTTTTGATCCATAACTTTTCCTCAAGCCAAATTCACAACAGCCGACTCACGTCCGGTCTGCTGCGCTGAATGTTGAAACCACGCCAATTGCTGATGCAGGTTAACCACTTCTCCAATCACGAGCAGTGCCGGCGTTGGCGCGCGTTGCGCAAGTTCATCTAATGCTTCCAGTGTCCCTGTCAGCACCTGCTGATCCTGACGCGTCCCACGACTGATCACCGCCACTGGCGTACGCGCATCACGCCCATGGCTAATCAGTTGGGCTGAAATTTCGGCCGCCTTAAGCGTGCCCATATAAATCGCCAACGTCTGGCGGGCCCGGGCCAGCGACAACCAGTCCATACCATCACCATCGCTGCGGCCATGACCGGTAATAAACAGCGCGCTTTGTGCATGATGGCGATGCGTCAGTGGGATCCCGGCATAGGCGGTTGCCCCCGCTGCCGCGGTTATCCCCGGCACCACCTGGAAAGGAATGCCCGCCTCAACCGCCACCTGCAACTCTTCGCCGCCGCGTCCGAAGATAAACGGGTCCCCCCCTTTCAGACGTACCACTCGCTTGCCCTGCGATGCCAGCTTCACCAGCAGACGATGGGTCTCTTCCTGCGATACGCTATGCGCATTGGCACGTTTACCCACGCAAATACGCTCAGCATCGCGGCGGACTAAATCGAGAACCTCATCGCTCACCAGATGGTCGTACAACACCACATCGGCTTGTTGTATCACCTGCAAACCGCGCAACGTCAGCAGCCCGGCATCGCCTGGCCCCGCGCCGACCAGAATGATTTCGCCCTGATTTGCTTCAGGATGCGCCAACTGCCGATCCAGCGTCTGTCGCGCCCCGGCGACATTGCCGGATGCGACCTGGCTGGCAAACAGACCATTGAAAGCGCTTTCCCAAAAACGCCGACGTTGCGACATCTTGCCAAACCGTTGTTTGACTTTATCCCGCCACTGTCCGGCAATTGCCGCCATCTGCCCGAGGTTACCCGGCAGTAGCGCTTCCAGCTTTTCGCGCAGCAGACGCGCCAGCACTGGCGCCGTACCACTGGAGGAAATAGCCACCACCATCGGCGAACGATCGACTATAGACGGGAAAATAAAAGAGCACTTCGGCTGACAGTCCACCACATTGGCGAACAGACGGCGCTCGCGGGCATCACTAAAGATACGGTCGTTCAACTCACCATCATCGGTCGCGGCAATCACCAGGTAAACGCGGTCCAGTTGACTGCTTTGGTACTGATGTGCAAACCATGTAACCGTTCCCCGGCCTTCCAGTATCGCCAGTTCCGGACAAAGCGCCGGCGCCACGACCCATACCTGCGCTCCTGCACGCAGCAGCAAGTCAATTTTGCGCACAGCAACAGCTCCGCCGCCAACGATCAGCACCGGTTTGTTTCGGATATCGGCAAAAATCGGGAGATAGTCCACATCAGCCTTGTCGTAAATAACAAAAAGTTATCGCGACTATACGGCTCCTGCTTAAGGGTTATGAAATTACTAATTGGAATGAGTAGTTACTTAATGGAATAACGACCCGGCAAAGCTAAGGACAAAATGTGCTTAATGGATGATATTCAGACCATTTCAGAGAGAACGAAATTGTGCAATGGCGGTCACACTTTCATACTGATGAAGTAAAATATTTTCGCAGGCTCGTCACAGGATGACGACTAAGGATACCACATGTTTTCCCGACTCCGTTTGAGCGCGTTAGCGACGTTGCTCTCCTGCTGTGCTCTTGTTCCTCTGCACGCGACAACGGTTGCCGAGGGCCATTATGCTGAGCAGCAACTACGCTATATCGCCACCTATTTTCCCGGCCGGATGGCGGGTAGCCCGGCAGAGATGCTGACCGCGGATTATCTTCAGCAACAGTTCCTGCAACTGGGCTATCACAGTAATAAACGAAATTTCATCACTCATTATCAGTACATATCGCAGGATGGCCGGGTTACGCCACACATCGTGACCGCGACGTCCGTGGTCGCCGCCCGGGCCGGTGCTATGCCGCAGCAGATAATCATTATTAGCCACACCGACACTTATCTGCCGCAAAGCGATAGCGACCGCCATAAAAACCTCGGCGGCCTGACGTTACAAGGGGCCGACGATAACGCGTCCGGGATAGCCGTTATGCTGGAGCTGGCGCAACGTCTGAGCAAAGCGCCCTTGCACTACAGCCTGCGTTTTGTCGCGCTGAGTGGCGAGGAACTGGGTCAGCGCGGTGAAAACGATTATCTCTCGCGGATGACACCAGAAGAGAAGAAAAACACCCTGCTGGTTATCAAACTGGATGACCTGGTGGTAGGGAATAAGCTGTATTTCGACAGCGGAACTAACACGCCTGAAGCCGTATCGCGACAGACTCGCGACAGAGCGCTGGCCATCGCCCGGGTCAACGGTATTCCTTCTGCGACCCGGGGTAAAGAGGTCAGAATGGAACCTGCGGTGGATTTGTTTGATAAAGCCGGCTTCCCGCTACTCAGTATTCGCGCCACCGACTGGGAGTTGGGAAACAAAGATGGTCAGCAGCAGCGCGCCATCAGTCCGCATTTTCCACAAGGCACCACCCGACACCAGGCCTCGTTAGATAATCTCCCTTATCTGGACCGCTGGCTACCCGGACGCATTACCCAGAGAATGCATGACAGCGTTAAAATTCTTCTGCCGCTGATCGACGAGCTGGCAAACCCCAAAACGCTCTCCCCTAAATAATGCAAGTTGCAGGGAGACCGCAAGCGTCATGCGTTCCGGTCAGTGATACAGCGGGCTGAACGCCGCCGACACATCGCCACGTACACTATTATCGATATAAACCTTAAGGAGTCGCCATGTATATCGTCAGTCTGAATTACATCCGCCCGATTGCAGAAGTAGAAGCGGTGCTGGATGCCCATATCGCGTGGCTGGATAAGTATTTTGCTGCCGGGGTGTTTATCGCCGCAGGCCGCAAGGATCCGCGTACTGGCGGCCTGATAATCGTAGATGATGTCGAGCGCCAGCGGCTGGACAGCATTCTGGCGGAAGATGCCTTCCAGACAGTAGCGGAGTATGAAATCACGAAGGTGAATGTCACTCGCGCCGCCGATGAGTTCGCGGCACTGGTGGGACGTTGAGCAATCACCAAACGTTTTACCAGCGCCCCGCCTTATGTCAGTAAAGATCTGAGTCAGGAAGCTGATGGTTGCCGCATGAACGCGGCAACCAGAATGACATGCATATCTTTACGCCGTATGCTGAGGTTACTCGTGCAATCCGCACTCGCGTTTCAGACCAAAAAATCGGGTGTCCTCTTCCGCCATTCCCGGTTCCCATTTACGCGTCGTGTGTGTATCACCCACTGACAGATACCCTTGCTCCCACAGAGGATGATAGCTCAGGCCATGCGTCTTGAGATACTGATAAACCTGACGGTTATCCCAGTCGATAATGGGTAAGACCTTGAACACACCGCGCTGGATAGCCAGCACCGGCAGACTGGCACGGCTGGCTGACTGCTCGCGCCGCAAACCGGCGAACCAGGTCTGCCCGTTAAGGGTCGCCAGCGCGCGATTCATCGGTTCCACTTTGTTGAGCTGATTATAGCGCTCGATCCCTTCCACTCCCTGCTCCCACAGCTTGCCGTAGCGCGCCTCCTGCCAGGCGGCGCTCAGGTCCGCGCGAAACACCTTCAGATTCAGCTTGAGCTGGTCAGTCAGTTGATCAATAAACTGGTAGGTTTCCGGAAACAGATACCCCGTGTCCGTGAGGATCACCGGAATATCCGGCTTCGCCCGTGTCACCAAATGCAGACTGACGGCGGCCTGAATGCCGAAGCTGGAAGAGAGTACCGCTTCACCGGGCAAGTTTTCCAGTGCCCAGCACACCCGCTCTTCTGCCGATAATTTTTCCAACTGTGTATTGATTTCCGCCAGCGCCATCACGCGCTCGACTTTCGGCAACGCATTTAAAGCAGAGAGATCGAGTACCGTCATATCACGCCTCCGTCATTCCCAAAAATCGTGAGCCGGGTCAACAACCGGTTTCACTACGCCAGTACGGATGGTGAAATCGCCAAAACCTTCACCCGCTTCACGTTCCCTTGCCCAGCGACCCATTAATTCATCAAGGGTAGACAAAATTTCGTCTTCCGTGATGTTTTCACGGTACATCCGCGGGATACGGGTACCAATGCGGTTCCCACCAAGATGCAGGTTATAACGTCCCGGCGCCTTGCCGACCAGACCGATCTCGGCCAGTAGCGCACGACCACAACCATTCGGGCACCCCGTGACGCGCAGCACGATGTGCTCATCGCCCACACCATGCGCCGTCATGATATCTTCCACGCGGGTAACAAACTCAGGCAGGAATCGCTCGGCTTCAGCCATCGCCAGCGGACAGGTCGGGAACGCCACACAAGCCATAGAGTTTTCACGCTGCGCGGTGACGCTTTCCATCAGGCTATGCTCGCGGGCCAGCGTTTCAATTTTGGCTTTATCCTCTTCCGGCACACCCGCCACAATCAGGTTCTGGTTAGCGGTCAGGCGAAAGTCGCCTTTATGCACTTTCGCGATTTCAGCGATACCGGTTTTCAGCGGACGGCCAGGATAGTCCAGTAGGCGGCCGTTTTCAATAAACAGCGTCAGATGCCATTGATCATCAATGCCTTTTACCCAGCCGAAACGGTCACCACGCGTAGTAAATTCATAAGGACGGATCGGTTCAAACGTGAACCCGGCGCGACGTTCAACTTCCGCTTTAAAGGTCTCCACGCCGACACGTTCCAGCGTGTATTTGGTTTTGGCATTTTTACGGTCAGTACGGTTCCCCCAGTCTCGCTGAGTGGTCACCACCGCTTCCGCCACCGCCAGGGTTTTATCCAACGGCAGATAGCCGAACTCACTGGCTGTCCGCGCGTAGGTCGCTTTGTTGCCGTGATCGATAGATAAACCACCACCGACCAGCAGGTTAAAACCAACCAGTCGACCATTTTCAGCAATCGCGATAAAATTCATATCGTTGGCATGCAGATCCACATCGTTATGCGGCGGCACCACGACGGTCGTTTTGAACTTACGCGGCAGATAGGTTTCACCGAGGATCGGCTCTTTATCAGTGGTGGCGACTTTTTCCTGATCCAGCCAAATCTCCGCATAAGCGCGCGTTTTCGGCAGCAAATGCTCGGAAATTTTCTTCGCCCATTGGTACGTTTCCTGATGCAACTCAGATTCCACCGGGTTAGAGCTACATAACACATTGCGATTAACGTCATTCGCCGTCGCCAACGCATCCAGCCCTACTTCATGCAGCATCTGATGTGCAGGCTTGAGATTGCCCTTCAGGATACCGTGAAACTGAAAAGTCTGCCGATTGGTCAAACGGATGCTGCCATACAGGGTATTCTCTGCGGCAAAATTGTCGATGCTCAGCCACTGCTGCGGCGTAATGACGCCGCCTGGCAAACGACAGCGCAACATCATCGCATGACGCGGCTCCAGCTTCTGTTCGGCGCGCTCGGCGCGAATATCACGGTCGTCCTGCTGATACATACCGTGAAAACGGATCAGTAGAAAGTTATCGCCGCGAAAACCACCGGTCAGTCCATCATGCAAATCGTCTGCAATGGTGCCTCGCAGGTAATTACTCTCTTTTTTCAGGCGCTCGGCATCAGTCAGCTTGCCTTCAACCACCAGCGGGCCTGGATGTTTTTCAGTCTTCATTAGTAAACGTCTCGCTGATAACGGCGCTCAATACGCAGCTCACTTAAAAATTCGTCGGCAGTGTCACGATCCATACCACCAAACTCCGCCACCACATCCAGCAGTGCCTGTTCCACATCCTTCGCCATACGGTTGGCATCACCACAAACATAAATGTGCGCGCCCTCCGCTATCCAGCGCCACACCTCGGCCCCTTTAGCACGGATTTTATCCTGTACATAAACCTTGTGCGATTGGTCGCGAGACCAGGCGAGGTCAATATGGGTCAGCAAACCGTCTTTTACGTAGCGCTGCCATTCAACCTGGTAGAGGAAATCCTCGGTAAAGTGGGGATTACCAAAGAACAACCAGTTTTTGCCTTGCGCGCCATCGTTATCCCTCTGCTGCATAAACGCGCGGAATGGCGCGATACCGGTGCCCGGACCAATCATAATAATCGGTGTATCCGGATTGGCAGGTAAGCGGAAGTTGTCATTGTGTTCAATGAACACGCGCACCTCGCCGTCCTCTTCCAGACGATCAGCCAGGAAGCTGGACGCGCCGCCTGCACGAGCGCGTCCATCAATGTCATAGCGCACTACGCCGACGGTAATATGTACCTCGGTTTCATTTTCCGCCTGCGAAGAGGCGATAGAATAGAGACGCGGCGTCAGTGGACGCAAAAGTTCGGTCAATTGTTCCGCGCGTAGCTCAATCGGCGCCTGGCGTACCATATCAACAATTGGCATTGACTGGGCGTAATGCTGTAATTCGCTCTTATCGCCGACCCGCGCCAGCAGTTTCTCGTCACGCGCCAGCCTGGCGTATTGTTCAACAATCTGCGCAGTGTTCACGGTCAGTTCAACATGTTTTTGCAACGCTTCATGCAGCGGCAGCGTCTGACCGTTGATCTCAACCGGTTCATCGCCTTTTAGCCACAACAACTCAAGCAACTCCTGCACCAAAGCAGGATCGTTCTCATACCACACGCCCAGCGCATCGCCCGGCTGATAACGCAGACCAGAGTCACCCAGATCAATTTCGATGTGGCGCACGTCTTTATCGGAGTTACGCCCGGTGATCTTCTGGTTTACCGCCAGGCTGGCGCTCAGCGGTCGTTCTTTACTGTACGGACTGCTGAACAGCTCATGGGCCGTACCCGCGGCAGTAACCGCCGCCACGGCGGGTGTTTCACCCGGCACACGGGATTTCAGGATCTCAACAATCTGCCCGCGCCACTTTTCAGCCACTGCCGCGTATTCCACATCGGCATCCACCCGCGCCAGCAGGCGTTCTCCGCCCCTTTCCGCCAGCTTCTGGTCAAAATCTTTACCCGCCTGGCTAAAGAATTCATACGAGCTATCGCCCAGGCCAAAGACCGCAAAGGCGGTGTTATCCAGTTTCGGCGCCTTTTTCGACATCAGGTATTTGTGCAGCGCCACCGCTTCTTCTGGTGGTTCACCTTCACCCTGGGTCGAGGTCACGACTATCAGTAGCTTCTCCTGAGCAATCTGCTTGAATTTGTAGTCGCCCGCATTGACCAGATTGACGTTCAGTCTGGCGGCCAGCAGATCATCACGCAGTTGCTCAGCCAGACGGCGGGCATTGCCGGTCTGCGAAGCGGAAAGCAAGGTAATCGTCGGCAGTTCAACTGGCGTCGGTGCGCTGACTGCCGTACTGCCAGGCATCGGGTTGACCATGCCCCAGAAATAACCGGAAAGCCATGCCAGTTGCGCGGTAGAAAAATCACCAGTCGCCGCTTGCAGGCGGGCGAGTTGCTCCGGACTAAGCGGAAGCAGAGAACCTGGGGGTACCTGTGTCGTCATTGCGTTGAATCTTCCAGTGAAGGGCGCTGGGGCCAAAAATCAGTAAGTAAGACAGTGTTAGGGTAACGACTGGCATAATAACCCTTAAATAAGGGTTGGTAATAACAAATAACCAAAATGACTAACCGGTTTTACAACTAAAACATAGTGATAAAACCGGTTAATTAATCAATTAGAAATCAGAAAGTTACGGGCTCTCATTTTTCACTGGCACCAATCCGCCGGGAAAGAATGGCGAAACGGATGCGAAAAAAAGGATTTTCCGGTAGACTTCGCCGGTTTTTCCAGAAATAACCGAGACTGTCACATATGGCTACCACGCTGTTTAAAGATTTCCAATTCGAGGCGGCTCACTATCTGCCTAACGTCCCTGCCGGGCACAAATGTGGGCGCCTACATGGGCACTCCTTTCTGGTGCGGCTCGAAATTACCGGTGAAGTGGATGCGCATACCGGCTGGATAATCGATTTTGCCGAACTGAAAGCCGCCTTTAAACCGGTTTACGACCGTCTGGATCATCACTATCTGAATGAGATCCCAGGACTGTCCAATCCCACCAGCGAAGTGCTGGCGCAGTGGATTTGGGATCAAATGAAGCCGAAGCTGCCATTACTGAGCGCGGTAATGGTCAAAGAAACCTGCACCGCAGGCTGCGTCTATAAAGGCTGAGCAGGATACCGCCTGTACGCTATCAGGCAATATTCAGATATTTATGCGTCTGCAATGACAAGCGCCAGTTACGCGCGATACAGGTTGCGATACACAACTTAGTCGCATCGTCCTTCTGGCTGATCGGCTGTAGCGCCACAATGCGGTTTTTCTGATCGTCCAGCGTTGCCAGTAACCGGTCCAGCGCCTCAATATCACGCTGGCGCGCCACCGGATGTTTCACCTCGTTAGCGCGAACCAGTGCCTGATGCAACACATCATAGCCGCCACGCATATTCACTTTCGGTGAAACGGTGACCCAGGTCGATTCACTACAGCGCACATTATGGGTGCCACTGGTTTCAATCTGGCAACTGAAACCATGCTGCTCCAGCGTTGCCGTCAACGGCGTCAGATCATGGATGCAGGGTTCCCCCCCGGTTATCACCACATGTCGTGCTGTCCAGCCATACTGTGCAATCACCGCCAGCAACGCCTGCGCATCAGCCGCGCCCCAGGCATCCGTCTCGGTCGTCTTTAGCAGAATACCGCCCAGTGAGGTCTCCCGCGAGGCCAGCTTATCCCAGGTGTGTTTGGTATCACACCAGCTACAACCCACCGGGCATCCCTGCAGGCGGATAAAAATTGCCGGAACGCCGGTATAAACCCCTTCGCCCTGCAACGTCTGGAACATCTCATTAATCGGGTACTGCATCACCGTCTCGACTGGAAGTGAAAATAAGGGCGCAGATTATGCCAGATCTGCCGCATCTTAACCAAATATCATCATCTCGCGCAGCCGCTCATCTTTCCCTTGTGGTGACTTATGAACCGCCTGCGAGGCTAATCCTGATGATCGCACACGCGCTCCATTCATTCGCGTCCGATGATTTATATTGGCTAATTTTTTCGATTCACAATAAAAAAACCCCGTCCGGAGACAGGGTTTTCAGAAAATCCTCAGCCCTGAAGAGGCCGGGAATTGTCAGGCTTACTGACCTTTAACTTCTTTCAGGCCATTGAATGGCGCACGGCTTCCCAACGCTTCTTCGATACGGATCAACTGGTTGTACTTAGCAACACGGTCTGAACGGCTCATAGAACCGGTTTTAATCTGACCCGCCGCAGTACCTACCGCCAGGTCAGCGATAGTCGCGTCTTCCGTTTCACCTGAACGGTGAGAAATAACCGCGGTATAACCGGCATCTTTCGCCATTTTAATCGCTGCCAGCGTTTCGCTCAGCGAACCTATCTGGTTGAATTTGATCAGAATGGAGTTAGCGATACCTTTGTCGATACCTTCCTTGAGGATTTTGGTGTTGGTGACGAACAGATCGTCGCCCACCAGTTGGATTTTGTCGCCCAGCACTTTGGTCTGGTAAGCAAAACCAGCCCAGTCAGATTCATCCAGACCATCTTCGATAGAAACGATAGGATACTGTTGGGTCAGATCAGACAGGAAGTGCGTAAACTCTTCTGAGGTGAAGGATTTATTGCCTTCGCCCGCCAGCACATATTTACCGTCTTTGTAGAATTCAGACGCAGCGCAGTCCATCGCCAGGGTGATGTCTTTACCCAGCTCGTAGCCTGCGGCTTTTACTGCTTCAGCGATAACCGCCAGCGCTTCAGCGTTGGAGCCCAGGTTTGGCGCGTAGCCGCCTTCGTCACCCACCGCCGTGTTCATCCCCTTAGACTTCAGTACTTTCGCCAGGGTGTGGAACACTTCAGAACCCATACGAACCGCTTCTTTCAGCGTCTTCGCGCCCACTGGCTGAATCATGAATTCCTGAATGTCGACGTTGTTGTCGGCATGCTCGCCACCGTTAATGATATTCATCATTGGCAGTGGCATAGAGAATTTGCCTGGGGTGCCGTTCAGTTCAGCAATGTGCTCATACAGCGGCATACCTTTCGCTGCGGCAGCGGCTTTGGCAGCCGCCAGAGACACGGCCAGAATAGCATTAGCGCCGAATTTAGATTTATTCTCAGTACCGTCAAGATCAATCATGATCTTGTCAAGATTGGCCTGGTCTTTCGCATCTTTACCAATCACCGCGTCCGCGATTGGGCCATTAACCGCAGCAACAGCTTTGGTGACACCTTTCCCCAGGAAACGAGATTTATCCCCGTCACGCAGTTCCAGCGCTTCGCGAGAACCGGTAGAAGCGCCTGATGGCGCAGCAGCCATACCGACGAAGCCACCTTCCAGATGTACTTCTGCTTCAACGGTCGGGTTACCACGGGAGTCGATGATCTCACGACCGATGACTTTAACGATTTTGGACATTAGTTTTTCCTCAGTACAAGTTAGCTAAACTCAGACAAACTACGCGTAAATATCCATCATCATGCGCACTGCAACGGTCATTCTCCCCACTCTCACTAACTCAAGTAAGCAGATGGCGAGGAGTCCGACCGCCGCTTTGCTGGATCCCGCACGCTAACAGCGATGACGTTTTCACGCGTCGTTATGAAAACACTTATTTTGCCAAACGCTTCTGGTACTCGCTGGCGGCCTTAACAAAGCCAGCAAACAGCGGGTGACCGTCGCGAGGTGTTGAGGTAAATTCCGGATGGAACTGACACGCAACAAACCACGGGTGGTCAGGGATCTCAATGATCTCTACCAGTTGGTCATCCCCGGAGCGTCCTGCCACACGTAAACCAGCTGCTTCAATTTGCTTTAACAGCATGTTATTCACTTCATAACGGTGACGATGACGTTCAACAATCGTGTCGGAACCGTACAAGCGGTGTACCAGACTGCCTGGGGTCACCTGACATTGCTGGCTTCCCAGACGCATGGTGCCACCCAGATCACTCTGCGCAGTACGGACTTCAACATGACCATGTTCATCACGCCACTCGGTGATCAATGCCACCACCGGATACTTACAGTCTGGCACAAATTCCGTAGAGTTCGCGCCGGCCATACCGGCGACGTTACGCGCGAATTCCATCAGTGCGACCTGCATTCCCAGACAGATGCCAAGATAGGGAACATGGTTCTCACGCGCGTAACGAGCCGTCATCACCTTGCCTTCCACCCCCCGATAGCCAAAGCCGCCAGGAATGAGGATTGCATCTAAATCTTTCAGTACTTCGACACCGCGAGTTTCGACATCCTGCGAATCAATTAGTTTGATGTTTACCGTCAAACGATTTTTCAGGCCGCCGTGCTTCAGCGCTTCAATCACTGATTTATAGGCATCCGGCAATTCAACATATTTGCCGACCATGCCGATGGTCACTTCGCCGCCCGGATTGGCCTCTTCATAAATCACCTGCTCCCATTCGGACAGATTGGCTTCCGGCGCATTGAGATTAAAACGTTTGCAAATATAGTCATCCAGCCCCTGCGATTTCAGCAGACCCGGGATTTTATAAATAGAATCAACATCTTTTAATGAAATAACTGCTTTTTCCGGCACGTTGCAGAACAACGCGATTTTAGCCCGTTCATTCGCCGGTACGGCACGGTCTGAACGACAAATCAACACATCAGGCTGAATACCAATAGAGAGCAGTTCTTTCACGGAATGCTGGGTAGGCTTGGTTTTTACTTCACCGGCCGCCGCCATATAAGGCACCAGCGTCAGATGCATGTACATGGCATGCTCACGACCCACATCGACCGCCATCTGGCGAATGGCTTCGAGGAACGGCAGGGATTCAATGTCACCGACGGTACCACCAATTTCCACCAGCACCACATCATGGCCTTCACCGCCTTCGATGATGCGCTCTTTGATGGCGTTGGTAATATGCGGGATCACCTGGATGGTCGCCCCCAGATAATCGCCACGACGCTCTTTACGCAGGACATCTGAATAGATACGTCCGGTGGTGAAGTTATTGCGACGGCTCATTTTAGTGCGGATGAAGCGCTCATAGTGCCCCAAATCCAGGTCGGTTTCAGCGCCATCATCCGTGACGAACACTTCGCCGTGTTGCGTGGGACTCATGGTCCCCGGATCCACGTTGATATACGGGTCCAGCTTCATGATGGTCACGTTAAGACCACGTGCTTCGAGAATGGCGGCCAGGGAGGCTGCGGCAATGCCTTTACCCAGAGAGGATACGACCCCGCCGGTCACAAAAATATAGTTCGTTGTCATGCTGAACCTGAGAAAGTAGGTTTAAAGACGATGGAATAACCAGGACGGGAAAACAGTATACCGGAATCCCCTGAGTGCCACAATTAATCGTTTCTGGTTATCTGCCAACCACCGTATTGACCGCCACGATGTTACCCTGGCGCACTGTGTTTGAGATTGACGCAAATCACATTTTTGTTGAATCGAGTCAGCCATTATTCCTGCGCTTTGATTTGTCGCCAGGCGTCTTCCATCTGCTCCAGCGTCGCGTCCTGCATCTTCAGCCCCTGAGAAGCCATTATCTGTTCGACCTGGCGGAAGCGGCGTTCAAACTTGTCGTTGGCCTTTTGCAGCGCGATTTCCGCTTTGCTGCCAAGATGGCGAGAGAAGTTCACGGTGGCAAACAACAGATCGCCGATTTCTTCTTCCAGTTTCTGCTGGTTGACCTCCGCCTGTTGCACTTCATGCATCACTTCGTCGATTTCCTCATACACCTTGTCCAGCACCGGTGCGAGAGTATGCCAGTCAAACCCCACATTGCTGCAGCGTTTCTGCATTTTGTACGAGCGCATCAGGGCTGGCAACGTACGCGGAATATCATCCAGTGCCGAATGTTGCTTTTTTTCTGCCCGTTCCTGGATTTTGATCTGCTCCCAATTAGCCAATACCTCATCGCTGTCGCGGACCATAACCGCCCCGAAAATATGGGGATGACGGCGTTCCAGTTTATCGCTGATAGTGTTGCAGACGTCATCGAAATTAAAGTACCCGGCTTCGTTGGCCATCTGGGCATAAAACACCACCTGAAACAACAGATCGCCCAGTTCGCCCCGTAAATCGTCAACATCCTCACGGCTGATAGCGTCCAGCACTTCGTAAGTCTCTTCCAGGGTATAAGGCGCGATGCTGGCAAACGTCTGCTCGCGATCCCACGGACACCCCCTTTCGGGATCACGCAGGGTTTTCATGATGCCCAACAGGCGATCTAAAGAATTCATCATCATTCCAGTTTGTTTAACGTCAATACCGTCAATGTGGTGTATGACTGACACGGTCAGTATGTGGACGACCCGCGCGCAATCCCCAGGAGCGTGAGTCTGTCACCAGGGGAACGCAGCCCGGACGGAAAAAGGCAAAAATCAGGCTGCCTTAACGATCAATGCAACCTCCTGGCGTCGATGATATCGGGCACCTGATTCAACCTCGCCAGCACCCTTCCCAGCACCTGCTGGTTATAGATTTCAATATCCATATCGATGGTCGCTAATTGCTTTTTCGTGTCGCTCCGGCTGGACACGCCCAGCACATTCACTTTCTCATTCGCCAGAATGGTGGTGATATCACGCAACAAGCCGCTGCGATCGTTGGCGACGACACGTACCACCAGCGAATAACCACTGGAGTAACTTTCGCCCCAGACCGCATCGACGATACGTTCTGGGGCATGAGACATCAGCTCACTCAGTTGATCGCAGTCGGCACGGTGGATAGAGATACCCCGGCCCTGGGTGATAAAGCCGATGATATCATCACCGGGAATAGGCTGGCAGCAGCGGGCAATATGGTGCATCAGATTGCCGACGCCTTCGACCACCACCCGGCCGCTTTCTTTACTGCGCGGAGCGCCAGACTTCTGGGTCAGTTGGCGCAGAGCCTCGCGGTCCTCTTCCTCAGCACTCGGCTTGTTCAGGCTGGACTGCAGGAAGTTGGTCATCTGGTTCAAGCGGATATCACCACCGCCAATCGCTGCCAGCAGCTCATCCAGTGAATTGACGTTATAACGCGGCAGCAACAGCTTCTCCGCTTCCTTCAGACTGATATCGAGATGCCCCAGTTCGCTGTCGAGGATCTGTCGGCCCGCCACAATGTTCTTGTCACGATCCTGCTTACGGAACCAGGCGTGGATTTTGGAGCGTCCGCGGCTGGTAGTGACATAGCCAAGATTCGGATTCAGCCAGTCGCGGCTGGGATTAGGTTGTTTTTGGGTGATGACTTCTATCTGATCGCCCATCTGCAACTGATAGGTGAACGGGACGATACGGCCGCCAATTTTAGCGCCAATGCAACGATGGCCGATATCACTGTGGATATGATAGGCAAAATCCAGCGGTGTGGAACCCGCAGGCAGATCCACCACATCCCCTTTCGGGGTAAAAACATAAACACGGTCATCGAACACCTGGCTGCGCACTTCATCCAGCATCTCGCCAGAATCGGACATCTCTTCCTGCCAGGCTATCAATTTACGCAGCCACGCAATGCGTTCCTCATGACCCGATGCGCCGCGAGAGCTACCGGTGGCGCCACCTTCTTTATACTTCCAGTGAGCGGCGACCCCTAACTCGGCATCTTCATGCATCTGACGGGTACGGATTTGAATTTCAACCGTTTTTCCCTTCGGTCCAAGCACCACCGTGTGGATTGACTGATAGCCGTTAGGTTTTGGATTGGCGACATAGTCGTCGAATTCACTGGGCAGATGGCGGTACAAAGTGTGGACAATGCCCAATGCGCCATAGCAGTCCTGCAAACGCTCCGCCACAATGCGTACCGCTCGCACGTCAAACAGCTCATCAAAGGTCAGTGACTTCTTCTGCATCTTACGCCAGATACTGTAGATGTGCTTCGGCCGACCATACACCTCGGCTTTTACGCCCTCTCTGACGATTTCGGCACGCAGCGTCTGCACAAAGGCCTCAATGTACTGCTCACGATCGATACGCCGTTCGTGTAACAGTTTGGCGATGCGTTTATATTCATCCGGGTGCAAATAACGGAAGCAGAAATCTTCCAACTCCCACTTAAGCTGCCCAATGCCGAGGCGGTTCGCCAGCGGCGCATAGATATTGGTACACTCTTTAGCGGCCAGCACCCGTTCGTCTTCCGGCGCATCCTTCACTTCACGCAGGTGAGCAATACGCTCGGCCAGCTTGATCACCACGCAGCGGAAATCTTCCACCATTGCCAACAACATACGCCGAACATTATCGACCTGCTCGGAAGCCATAGAGTCATTATGGGTGGCTTTCAGTTGACGGATGGCGTCCATATCACGCACGCCATGCACCAGAGAGACAATAGCTTTGCCGAATTTTTCTTCCAGCACCGCCTCCGATACCACGTTGGCATCAGCCAGAGGAAACAGCAGCGCCGCCCGCAGGCTTTCACTGTCCATACTGAGCATTGAGAGGATTTCCACCATCTCCACACCACGCCACAGCAGGAGCGCGGCATCGACATGCTCCCTGGTCGCTTCTTCACAATAACGCCAGGTGTCGGCCAGTCGTTCACATGACTGCTGGTTAGTGATCCCCAAACTGGTGATCCATTGGTCGAGTGCAAACTCACCAGCCGTATTCAAATGTGCACTTCTTACCGCAACCATATCCTCTCCTGGCTTACTCCCGCTTGGGAGTCTGTTTTCGGCAAAATAACACCATAGATTCTACATGCCCGGTATGGGGAAACATATCAAGCAGCGTAATCCTTTCCAATTGGTAGCCGGAAGTCAGAAGACGCTGACTATCCCGGGCAAGTGTCGTCGGATTACAAGAAACATAGACCACACGTTCTGGAGCAAGTTTAATGATATGGGACATCACTCCTGCCGCGCCAGCGCGAGCCGGATCCAGTAAAACCTTGTTAAATCCTTTTGCAGCCCAGGGCTGCGTCGCCACGTCCAGTTCAAGATTGTGCTGAAAAAACGCTATATTATGCAGATGATTACTGGTTGCATTATACCTGCCCTTCAGGACTAATTCCTCAACCCCTTCCACGCCGGTGACGTTTTTCACTCGTTTTCCTAAAGGAAGTGTAAAGTTTCCCATGCCACAAAACAGATCCAGCACCCGATCTTCTGGCTGCAAATCCAGCCATGTCAACGCCTGGTCGACCATGCGTTCATTCAGCGCGCCGTTAATCTGAATGAAGTCGCGCGGGCTGAAATGTAACCTCAAATTATCTATCTGATAAAAAGGCATTTCACCATTAACCTGCACCAGCGTATCGCTGTCAGGTGCCAGAAACAGCGCGACCTGATGGTCATGCGAAAATTGTTCCAGTTTTTGCTGATCGGCCATGCCAAGTGGGTCAAGGTGGCGTAAAACCAGCAACGGGCCATTATCCGCCAGCACCAACTCAACATGTCCCAGGCGTCGAACCACCGATAATTTGCTCAGTACTTGCTGCAACGGCTGGAGCAATGCATTAAGTTCTGGCGTCAAAACAGGGCATTGGTCGACCGGCACCAACTCACTGGAGGCCGCCTGACGAAACCCCATCTGTAATGTCTGGTTGCGCGGGTCGACCTTAAGCCCCAGGCGGGCGCGACGGCGATAACCATAAGACTCTCCGGCGATGATAGCGTCGACCACCACCGGCTGGCGCGTTTCCTGACTGAGCAAACGCGCCAGCGCATTGGCTTTACTCTGCTGCTGTAGTGCGGATGAAATATGCTGCTGCTGACAACCGCCACAGCGGGTATAATGTGGGCATTTCGGCTCGACTCGCTCAGGACTGGCCGAGAGGATGCGTTTGGCTTTTCCTCGCGCCCAACTGCGTTTATCCTCGGTTATCTCTACTTCTACTTGCTCGCCGGGCAACGCACCGCTGATGAATAACGTTTTGCCATTAAGCCGTCCTACGCCCTGTCCTGTTCCATCAAGATCATTAATGACTGTGGTCATGATCTGGCGGGTCGTCACGCGCCGTTTTGCAGAGTAGAATTGCGCCATTATTCGTTTCATTCCGAGTATTTTTAGATAAAAAGCGTGCGTAGCCTACACCAGCGATTGAACAAATTCGACCTGAGTTATGCTGGTCAGTACCCGCACCACAGGGATAATTATGACCCAATACAGCCTGCGGGCACGTATGATGATTTTAATTCTGGCCCCGACACTGATGATTGGCCTGCTGTTGAGTACCTTCTTTATTGTTCATCGTTACAACGAGCTGCAACTCCAACTGGTGGACGCGGGAGCCGACATTATTGAACCACTGGCCGTCGCCAGTGAATATGGTATGACATTTCACAGTAAAGAATCTGTCCGTCAGTTGGTCAGTCTGCTGCATCGCCGCCATTCAGATATTGTTCGCGCCATTACCGTGTTCGACGCGCAAAATCATCTGTTCATCACCTCTAATTATCGTATTGATGCGGAAAGACTGAGCGTACCGAAAGGGGCCCCCTTGCCTGCCACCTTCAGCTATGAGCGACAGGGCAATTCGATGATCTTACGCACCCCTATCTTGTCAGAAAGCCATTTTCCGGATGGGCCATCGGATCACAATGCCAGTTCAGGTAACAACACGTTGGGCTATGTGGCGATAGTGCTGGACCTACAGTCAGTCAGGTTGCAGCAATATAAAGAGGTGTTTGTTTCCACTTTGCTGCTGCTGTTCTGCCTAGTTATTGCCATGCTGTTCGCCTACCGACTGATGCGTGATGTCACTGGGCCTATCCGCGATATGGTCAATACGGTCGATCGCATTCGTCGTGGGCAGCTCGACAGCCGTGTAACCGGCCATATGCTGGGTGAGCTGGATATGCTGAAAAACGGCATCAATTCAATGGCGATGTCGCTCACCGCCTACCATGAAGAAATGCAACAAAATATCGATCAAGCGACCTCCGATCTGCGTGAAACTCTGGAACAGTTAGAGATCCAGAATGTTGAGCTGGACCTGGCCAAAAAACGCGCGCAGGAAGCGGCGAGGATCAAATCCGAATTCCTTGCCAATATGTCCCACGAACTGCGTACACCGCTTAATGGCGTGATTGGCTTTACCCGACAAACCCTGAAGACGTCGTTGAATATTACCCAACGCGATTACCTGCATACTATTGAGCGCTCAGCCAACAATCTGCTGAGTATCATTAATGACGTGCTCGATTTTTCCAAGCTGGAAGCGGGCAAACTGGTGCTGGAGACGATCCCCTTCCCGCTGCGGGCTACGTTGGATGAAGTCGTGGTATTACTGGCGCAATCCGCCCATGAGAAAGGGCTGGAACTGACCCTGAGTATTCAGCATGATGTGCCGGATAATGTCATTGGCGACCCACTACGCCTACAGCAAATTATTGTTAACCTACTGGGCAACGCCATCAAGTTTACTGAGTATGGCAATATTGATATTCGCGTCGAAAAGCGCTCAATGAGCAACAACCAGGTCAATCTGGAAGTGCAAATCCATGATACCGGCATCGGTATTTCAGAGAAGCAACAGTCGCAGTTGTTCCAGGCTTTCCGCCAGGCCGATGCCAGTATCTCACGGCGCCATGGTGGTACTGGATTGGGTCTGGTCATCACGCAGAAACTGGTCAATGAAATGGGCGGTGAGATCTCATTCCACAGTCGGCTCAACCTGGGGTCCACTTTTTGGTTCCATATAAATCTGTCCCTCAATCCTAATGCCGCAAGCGATCCACACGCGGTAGACTGCCTGCAGGGCAAACGCCTGGCCTACGTTGAAGCCAATCCAACCGCGGCCCAGGCGACGCTGGACCTGCTGACGGCCACCCGAATGACCGTCACCTACGGCACCACGCTGGAAGATCTGTCCGAAGCGCACTACGATGTGCTGCTGATTGGCTTACCCGTTAGCAGAGAACACGGCCAGGAGATCAGTAATCATGAACTGCTACCGGCCCTGCGACGTGCCGATAATGTGATTATGGCGTTACCGTGCCAGTTACAAGTCTGTGCGGAGGATTTAAAGGCCCGTGGCGTTAGTGCCTGTTTGCTTAAGCCGCTTTCGCTCTCCCGCCTGTTACCCGCTCTGCTGGATAATCACTCGCGTGAAACAGAATATCGCCCGGGAAGACAACGCTTGCCGCTCACCGTGATGGCGGTGGATGATAATCCGGCTAACCTGAAGCTGATCGGCGCGCTGCTGGAGGAACAGGTGGGAAATATTATCCTGTGCGACAGCGGTGAAATGGCGATTGAGTGTGCCAAAAAACAGGCGCTGGATATCATTCTGATGGATATTCAAATGCCGAAAATGGATGGTATCCGCGCCAGTGAACTGATCCGCGAGCTACCAGAGCACGCCTCCACGCCGATTGTGGCAGTGACTGCCCATACACTGGACAGTGAGCGGGAACATCTGTTTAAAGCGGGAATGAATGATTATCTCGCCAAACCGATTGATGAAGTCAAACTCAGCCATCTGCTGGCTCGTTATTCACCGGGCGTGATAGCGGGTTTACCTAAACTTCCCGAAATTTCCGCCTCGCTGGACTGGGAACTGGCGCTGCGCCAGGCTGCCAATAAACCTGATTTAGCCCGCGATTTGCTACAAATGCTGGTCGATTTTCTACCGGATGTGCAGGCGCAGGTCGAACATAATATGGCGGAAAACAATGCTTCAAGTCTACGTGATATCATCCACAAGCTACACGGCAGCGCCAGCTACAGCGGGGTACCACGGCTAAAACAACTGTGCCAGAAACTGGAACAGAGTCTGCGCAACGATAACAACATTGCTGATATTGAGCCTGAACTGTTTGAGCTGCTGGATGAAATGGACAATGTCGCCCGGCTGGCAAAAGAAAAGTTGAGTCTGCAGGATTAATCGGTTGATGAGATTTCAGCGTCTTTAAGCAAGGTCAGCCCTCCCCGGAGCTGTCCTCATCGGAAATAAGGCGGAATTACTCCGCCCTCATCATTTGCCCAATCGCCAGTGATGCAGCAATATTTCGTGCGGTCATCCGCACATTTTCCGCCGCATTTTCTAACGCGTCTTCCAGCGTACAGATGCTGTAAATCACGCTAAAAACCGCATCCAGTCCATGCTGATGCACCACCGCGACATCGGAAGTCAGGCTGCCAGCAATACCGATGACTGGCTTGTTATAGCGTTTCGCTATCTTTGCCACACCAATCGGTACTTTGCCGTGGATAGTCTGACTATCAATGCGCCCTTCTCCGGTGATAACCAACGAGGCATCCTGCACCAATGCATCCAGTCCCAGTGCCTCGGTAACAATTTCAATCCCCCGACGTAGTTCCGCATGGCAAAATGCGTGCAGTGCTGCCCCCATCCCGCCAGCCGCTCCGCCGCCGGGTACCGACAACACATCGATATCCATCTCACGACGGATAACGTCAGCATAGTGCGCCAATGCCTTATCCAGCTGGATAACCAATTCCGGCGTGGCGCCTTTTTGCGGACCAAACACCGCGGAAGCGCCCTCATCACCCAGCAACGGATTGGTGACATCACAGGCAATTTCAAAACGGCAGTTTCTTATCCGGGGGTCAAAATCACTGATATCAATGCTGGCCAGTTCGGCCAGGTGTCCACCGCCGTAACCAATCTGTCGGCCTTGCTTATCCAGCAATTTTGCCCCCAGCGCCTGAACCATCCCGGCGCCGCCATCATTGGTCGCACTACCGCCGATGCCAATGATCAAGCGCTCGACACCTTTATCCAGTGCGTCACGGATCAACTCTCCCGTACCGTATGACGTCGTTACCAAAGGATTGCGACGGGCAACAGGAACCAATTCCAATCCGCTGGCCGCGGCCATTTCGATAAAGGCGCAACTGTCATCACCGGACAGGCCATAAAAAGCCGCAACAGGCTCGCCCAGCGGGCCGGTGACGTTCAGGTGGATCAGGCTACCATTGGTCGCTGCGATCATCGCTTCAACCGTTCCTTCCCCACCATCCGCTACCGGCAGTTTAATATAGTTTGCCTCGGGAAAAATCTCGCGAAACCCCAATTCAATCTGCGTGGCGACTTGCTGAGCCGACAGACTCTCTTTATATGAATCCGGTGCGATTACTATTTTCATACTTTACCATCCGTGCCCTGTTGGTCTAACCCGGGGCAATCTGCAGAGCTGGTGCCGACTCAGTTGCAAGCCGGACCATAACCACGGTACTACTTGCTTATCTCAACTTTGGCTAACGTCTCATAATAACGCGCCAGCGCACTGTGATCGGCATTGCCAAGCCCATCGGCACGCAACGCCTGCATCATTTCCATTACCGCAGCAGTCAGCGGCAGTTGCGCCCCGACACCGTGAGAGGTATCCAGCGCGTTGGCAAGATCTTTAATATGCAGATCGATGCGGAAGCCCGGTTTAAAATTGCGCGCCAGCACCATTGGCACCTTGGCATCCAGCACGGTACTTCCCGCCAATCCACCACGGATGGCCTGATAAACCAGATCCGGACTCACTCCTGCTTTAGTGGCCAACGTTAATGCTTCCGCCATTGCCGCGATGTTCAACGCCACAATCACCTGGTTGGCCAGCTTGGTCACATTCCCCGCGCCAATTTCACCGGTGTGTACCACCGAGCCCGCCATCGTCTTCATGAGGTCGTAATACTTGTCGAACAGTGCTTTGTCGCCACCCACCATCACTGACAACGTGCCATCGATAGCTTTAGGTTCACCGCCGCTAACCGGCGCATCCAGCAACGAGATGTTCTTCTTCGCCAGTTCTGCATGGATTTCACGGCTGGCAAGTGGGGCAATTGAACTCATATCAATCACCACCGTGCCAGACCTCGCCCCCTGAATCACTCCCTCTTCACCCAGCAAGACTTCTTTAACATGCGGAGAATTCGGCAACATGGTGATAATGACCTCGCACTGCTCCGCCACCGCCTTAGACGACGCGGCTGAGGTCGCCCCCAGGCTAACCAACTCCGCCACACTGTCCGCATTGTTATCACGGACCACCAGCGTATAACCCGCCTTAATCAGATTTTTGCTCATGGGTTTACCCATGATGCCCAGACCAATAAAGCCAATTTTCATCTCAATTCTCCTGAAGTGTGGATTATTTTTTAAAGCGATCGCACAGGGCCTGAGTCGCCCCACGGAAGACACCAAGATCGCTCCCTACTGCCACAAAGCCGGCCCCCCATTCCAGATAACGGCGAGCATCGGCCTCAACCGGTGCCAGGATGCCGCTGGGTTTACCGGCTGCTTTTGCCCGTTCAAAGACATGTTTGATGACTTGCAATACTTCCGGGTGCGTCGGCTGGCCAAGATAGCCCAGCGCCGCCGACAGGTCCCCGGGACCGACAAAAATACCGTCCACGCCGTCCACAGCCGCAATCGCGTCAATGTTGTCTACCGCCTGCTGTGTTTCAATCTGTACCAGCACGGTAATATTGTCGTTGACCGTACTGTTGTACCCCGGCACGGTGCCGTACATGTTGCTACGATGAGAAACCGACACGCCGCGGATCCCCTGTGGCGGATAACGGGTGGAGGCAACAGCCTGTATCGCCTCTGCGGCTGTTTCCACGAAGGGGATCAGGAAGTTGGAAAAACCAATGTCCAACAGACGTTTAATGATAACCGGCTCGTTACACGGCGGACGGACCACCGGCGCACTGACACTGCCCTTCAACGCCATCAGTTGCGGCACAAAGGTGCTGATATCATTGGGGGCGTGCTCACCATCCAGCACCAGCCAGTCAAATCCGGCCAGTCCCAGCACTTCTGTGGTGACAGGATTTGCCAACGCACACCAACTACCGATTAACGTTTCTCCGGCCAGCAGGCGCTGACGAAAGCTGTTAGGGATGTTTACATAACTCATCACTCTCTCCTGAAGAAGTTAGCGCACCAGACACGGGCGTTTGTTATCAAAGGTCCAGTTCGGTACCAGAAATTGCATTGCCTGCGCATCGTCACGCGCACCCAACCCGTGCTGCTGATACAATTGATGGGCTTTCATTACCTGATCCATATCCAGTTCCACGCCCAACCCCGCTTTCTGTGGAACCTGAACGCGGCCCCCTTTGATCTGCAAAGGGTGTCGGGTCAGGCGCTGGTTGCCTTCCTGCCAGATCCAGTGAGTATCAATTGCGGTGATTTTGCCCGGTGCCGCTGCGGCGACATGGGTGAACATCGCCAGCGAAATATCAAAATGGTTATTGGAGTGAGAACCCCAGGTCAGGCCGAAGTCGTGGCACATCTGCGCCACGCGGACAGAGCCCTGCATGGTCCAGAAATGTGGGTCCGCCAGCGGAATATCGACGGACTGTAAAGACAGCGTGTGGCCCATCTGACGCCAGTCGGTGGCAACCATATTGGTGGCGGTAGGCAGGCCGGTCGCACGGCGGAATTCGGCCATGACCTCCCGCCCGGAGTAACCTTGTTCTGCGCCACAGGGATCTTCGGCATAAGCCAGTACACCGCGGAGCTGCTTACCCAGATCAATCGCCTCATTAAGTGACCAGGCGCCGTTAGGATCCAGTGTGATACGCGCCTCAGGGAAACGTTTAGCCAGTGCGGTCACCGCTTCAGCCTCTTCGCTGCCCGCCAGCACGCCACCTTTCAGTTTGAAATCGTTAAAACCGTATTTCTCCCAGGCGGCTTCGGCCAGTCTTACTACCGCCTCCGACGTCAGCGCTTCTTCATGACGCAGGCGATACCAGTCGCAACGCTCATCAGGCTGGCTTTGATAAGGTAACGGTGTCTTCCGGCGATCGCCGACATAGAACAGATAGCCCAGCATTTCAACCTGGTCACGCTGCTGACCATCCCCCAACAACGAGGCCACATTGACGTCCAGATGCTGGCCCAGCAGGTCCAGTAATGCAGACTCAATACCGGTAACAACATGGATAGTGGTACGCAAATCAAACGTCTGCGTTCCACGACCGCCCGCATCCCGGTCAGCAAACGTATTGCGCACATGACTGAGCAGATTTTTGTATTCGCCAATCGAGTGACCGGTCAGTAACGCCACCGCATCTTCAAGCGTCTTACGGATTTTTTCACCACCGGGAATTTCGCCCACCCCTGTATGACCGGAATTGTCTTTGATAATGACAATGTTACGGGTGAAAAACGGCGCATGAGCGCCACTGAGATTCAGCAGCATGCTGTCATAGCCGGCTACCGGGATCACCTGCATTCCTGTAATCAGCGGCGTCGCTGTTGTTTGGCTCATAGTGTATTCCTTCTGCATGATCCGGGCTCAGCGCCCGAAAGCCGGACGTTTACGATCAAAGGTCCAGCCAGGAATCAGGTATTGCATCGCCGTGGCATCATTACGCGAACCACCTGGCAGCGTTTTATAAAGCGCGTGCGCTTTCTCAAGCTGTGCCCAGTCCAGTTTCACCCCCAACCCGGGGGTGTCAGGTACCGCAATTTTGCCGTTGCGGATCTGCAAAGGTTCTACCGTCAGGCGCTGATCGCCTTCCTGCCAAATCCAGTGTGTATCAATCGCTGTCGGTTTACCCGGTGCGGCGGCCCCCACATGCGTGAACATCGCCAGTGAGATATCAAAATGGTTATTAGAATGGCACCCCCATGTCAGGCCCCAGGCATCACAAAGTTGGGCCACGCGTACCGCCCCACTCAGCGTCCAAAAATGCGGGTCCGCCAGCGGGATATCCACCGCGTTGAGCATCACTGCGTGGTTCATCTCACGCCAGTTAGTCGCAATCATATTGGTCGCCACCGGCAAGCCAGTGGCGCGACGGAACTCGGCCATCACTTCACGGCCAGAATAACCCTGTTCTGCGCCGCAGGGATCTTCAGCGTACGTCAGGATTCCCTGCATGTCTTTGCACAGCGCAATCGCTTCTTCCAGCCGCCAGGCACCATTGGGGTCGACGGTGATACGCGCGGCGGGAAAGCGTTTTTTCATCGCTTTCACTGCCTCGATTTCCTGCTCGCCAGGTAACACGCCGCCTTTTAATTTGAAATCTTTGAAACCGTATTTGTCCTGCGCCGCCTCCGCCAGTCGCACCACGGCAGCGCTGTCCATCGCCTGCTGGTGGCGCAGGTAATACCACTCATGGCTGGCCTTCTCTCCCGTCAGATAAGGCAGTGGGGTTTTCTCCCGATCACCGATGTAAAACAGGTAGCCCAGCACCGTCACTTCATCACGCTGCTGACCGGGCCCCAAAAGCTCGGCAACCGGCACGTTGAGGCATTGACCCAGTAGATCCAGCAACGCCGCTTCCAACGCAGCAACCGCATTCACCCGCAGTTCAAACGTCCAGGCACCTTTGCCGAACGTATCGAAGTCTGCCGACTGGTTGCCCTTGTGTACCTGCTGCACCAGACTGTTCATCCGTGCGACTTCCTTTCCCAATACCTGCGGTAAAGCCTCCATCAACGTCTGGTAAATGGTCTCGCCCCCCGGCGCTTCACCCACGCCAGTATGTCCGGCACTGTCGGTCAACACCACAATATTGCGGGTAAAGTAAGCACCGTGAGCGCCACCAATGTTAAGCAGCATGCTGTCATGGCCCGCAACCGGGATAACTTTCATCTCAGTGATAACAGGACTGCTTTGCGTGTTCATAACCCATCCTTCAAAAAGGTTTCAGTTCAATGCGCTTAATGTCTGTTACCAGTACCAGGTAGCTCAACACCGCGACGAGCGCATGGATGCCAACGTAGATCAACGCACCGTTATACGATCCCGTCGTGGCGATGATGTAACCAATAACAATGGGGGTGACGATGCCGGAAATATTGCCGAACATATTGAACAGACCGCCGCTCAGGCCACTGATCTCTTTCGGTGCGGTATCCGCCAGCACGGCCCAACCCAGCGCGCCAATCCCCTTGCCAAAGAATGCCAACGCCATAAAGAACACCACTATCCATTCGGTATTGACGTAGTTACACACCACCATTGAAATCGACAGCAACATCCCCAGCACGATGGGCATTTTACGGGCGAAGTTCAGCGAGCCGGTTTTACGCATCAACCAGTCAGAAATAACGCCGCCAAGCACTCCGCCAAGAAAGCCACAGACAGCGGGAACCGAAGCGACTATCCCGGCTTTCAGAATCGACATGCCGCGCGCCTGCACCAGATAGACCGGAAACCAGGTAATAAAAAAGTAGGTTACGCCGTTAATGCAATACTGCCCCAGATAAATGCCGATCATCATTCTTGACCCCATCATTTGTTTAATCTGGTCCATTTTTTCACTCCAGCTAACCTTGCGCTGTTCCTTCTTCTGATCCATGTTAATCAGCGCGCCCCCCTGCTCCATATACTCCAACTCAGCTTTATTCACGCCAGGGTGCTCGTTTGGATCGCGGATCACTTTCAACCAGATGAAACTAATGATGATCCCCAGCCCTCCCATAAACCAGAACACATGAGCCCAGCCCACAGCAGAAACCAGCCAGCCCATAATTGGGGCGAAGATAACGGTGGCGAAATACTGTGCGGAATTAAAAATCGCTACCGCAGTGCCACGCTCCTGGGCTGGGAACCAGGCGGCAACGATTCGGCTGTTGCCAGGGAATGATGGGGCTTCCGCCAGGCCAACAACGAAGCGCAACATAAACAGCACAATAATGGTGGTGAAACCACTGAACAGATCAACGAATCCCTGCAACAGGGTGAACAGCGACCAGAGGAAAATACTCCAGAAATAGACACGGCGGGAACCGAAGCGGTCCAACAGCCAGCCACCGGGGATCTGCCCAATAACATAGGCCCACGAGAATGCCGAGAAAATATACCCCAACTTCACCGCATCCAGACCAATATCTTTCGCCATAGAGGAACCGGCAATGGCAATTGTTGCCCGGTCCCCGTAATTGAAAGAAGTAACAACAAATAGCATTACTACTATCCAGTAACGAGTATTTGTTCTTTTTTGCACAGCGCTCACAGCACTGCTGATTGAATTCATGATGCACTCCTGAAAAATAGCCCGTAAGCTATTTTCATTCTGAACTGTATACACATCGCGTTGAGTATCAGAATGATGTTAGATTAAACATAGCGATTAAAATTTCATTAGCAGAAACGCTTAACGTGGCGATCATTCATCATCAGTGCCCAAATTATAGAAATGGTAGAACGGGAATGCATCGGGCAAATGCCCTGGTAAAATATATAAAACAAGTAATTATTTTGGCATTTGAACAATATATTGCGGGCTGGCTCACGAAACGCTGGCAATTTGCGGGAGTTGTCACATTATATGGTTATTCCCTCTTTATTTGTGAGCACACTCACTAAAAGCCAGTCTTATGCATAAAAAAGATGCGGCTGTTCAACCACTATGTCAGACATTTGCATAATGTTTTTTACCCACCAGTCCTTTTATACTGTTGACAGCAGAAACGTGTCTTAACGCTGGCGAGTCATCGATCATTAATCAAGGAAAGAAAAAACTCTCTCTACACTCTAAAGTCAGGATTTGTCGAGCAATGAATATGTCAAGAAACGATCCCCCGCTATATATTCGGGTGCATGAAAACGATAACGTCGCTATTGTGGTTAATAGTAATGGTCTGACCGCAGGTACTGAATTCCCCTGTGGTCTGGTATTAAAAGAACATATTCCACAAGGCCATAAAGTCGCATTAAGCGATATTGCCAAAGGTGGTAATATTGTTCGTTACGGTGAGATTATTGGCTATGCGGTACGTGATATTTCACGTGGCTGTTGGATAGATGAATCGCTGGTGGTCCTGCCAGAAGCGCCGGCGCTGGCCAGCCTACCGCTCGCCACAAATCCCCCTCCGGCTATGCCGCCACTTGAAGGCTACACCTTTGAAGGTTATCGCAATGCGGATGGCAGTGTGGGAACGCGTAATCTGCTCGGTATCACCACCAGCGTACACTGCGTGGCGGGCGTGGTGGATTACGTGGTGCAAATTATTGAACGTCAGCTGTTGCCCCGTTATCCAAATGTCGATGGCGTGGTGGCGCTGAACCATTTATATGGCTGTGGCGTGGCGATCAATGCCCCGGCCGCAGTGGTGCCAATCCGTACCATCCATAACCTGGCGCTGAACGCCAACTTTGGTGGTGAAATAATGATCGTCAGTCTCGGCTGCGAGAAGTTGCAACCGGAGCGCCTGCTGGAAGGTACGCCGGATGTACAAACAATCTCGCTGGGAGATGAGGATGTGGTACGCTTGCAGGATGAAAAACACCTCGGCTTTGAGTCAATGGTGAATGATATTTTGCAGGTCGCCGAACGTCATTTGCAGCGCCTCAATCAGCGCAAGCGTGAAACGGTTCCTGCCTCTGAATTGATCGTCGGCATGCAATGTGGCGGCAGTGATGCTTTTTCCGGCGTGACGGCGAATCCCGCCGTGGGTTTCGCCTCCGATTTGCTGGTACGGTGCGGAGCAACAGTGATGTTTTCCGAAGTGACCGAGGTGCGTGATGCAGTACATCTACTGACACCGAGAGTCGTCAGCAAAGAGGTGGGACAGCGACTGTTGGAAGAGATGGCATGGTATGACAACTATCTCAATATGGGCCAGACTGATCGCAGCGCCAACCCTTCTCCCGGTAATAAAAAAGGTGGCCTGGCGAATGTGGTCGAAAAAGCACTGGGGTCTATTGCTAAATCAGGCCGCAGCGCCATTGTTGAAGTGCTTTCAGCTGGTCAGCGTCCGACCAAACGAGGATTAATTTATGCCGCCACGCCAGCCAGTGACTTTGTCTGTGGTACTCAGCAGATGGCTTCCGGCATTACCTTGCAGGTTTTCACCACCGGACGAGGAACGCCTTACGGGCTGGCAGTCATACCGGTTATCAAAATGGCGACACGCAACGCACTGGCTGACAGATGGCATGATTTGATGGATATCAATGCAGGGACTATCGCCACCGGTGAGGAAACTATCGAACAGGTGGGTTGGCGACTATTTGAACTGATTCTGGATATTGCCAGCGGCCGAAAGAAAACCTGGTCCGACCGCTGGGGCATTCACAATGCCTTGTCGGTGTTTAACCCCGCACCGGTAACTTGACAGGAACGAGCCACAGGCTCTCAACTATCAGGACGGAAGAAAACGTTTAGCTAATCTGTTTAGCCCACTGTTCAACCCACGGAGAAGTCATCTCTTCGGGTTCGGGATTTTCCGTCGCATCGACCAACAATACGTCACCGATGCGCTGTGCAGATTGTTCCTGCAACAGCGCATCAAACTGCTTGCCGCCACCGCAAAAAACATCGTAGCTGCTGTCACCCAGCGCAATGACGCCATAGCGCAATGTTGGTTGATAACCAAGATTATCTTTGATCGCATGAAACAACGGTGCAATGCTGTCAGGCAGGTCGCCCTGGCCGGTAGTGGAAGTAATAACCAGCGCGACATCATTGCTATAACGCAACCAGTCTTCCAGTGAAGGATCTTCAAAAATCGTGACCTGGTGCCCCTGTTCAACCAGCAGCGGTTCTGCTTCTTCTGCAACCAACAGTGCGTTACCGTATACCGTGCCAACGAAAATACCTACCTGAGCCATGCTTTTCTCCTTTCCAGGCGCTTATTCTGATGCACTATCCTGAGGGGTTAACGGGGCAAACTCAACCCCAAAAAAGAAGGAAGCCAATCCTGCCAGCCGACAGGTTTGTTCACCGCCACCAGCCATTCATCCTGATATATAATTTCCAACATCACGGGGTAGGCTCAAAAAGCTGATCAAGTTGATTCAGGGAATACAACAGGGTCGCACGACCGGGAATATCACTTTCTAGCGCCATTTCAAAATAAGGCGCGATGGCAAGGCGGGTTGGCAAATCAACACCAGAATTCAGTATAGCCCGCATTCTCGGCAGGAAGACCCACTGCAGCCATTGCACCGGTAGCATGGTATCGAGACAAAAAGGTTGCTGGCTTGAAAAAGCATCAGTATCAGGGGCACCAGATTCCCATAACCCCGCGTCATGAATGACCCGTTCAATGCCCTCTAAACGTTCCCGAATCTGCTGTTCTCGCTGCATCAGCACTCTCCTGTCTGTCGAGTTTTAAAAAGTGTGCCAGCATAGCATTCTCAAGGGAAACGATAAAAAATATGAACGAAAAAAAGGAGCACTGTAGAAACAGTGCTCCTGGTTCGTTTGCAGCCATCCAGCTACATTAGTGCTCCCTGCTCGTCCTTGATAACTATTTCCTTTCAGTTTTCCCTTCAATTCACCATCTATGGTGATAATCCTTAGCATCCTGGCTCGCTGCCTATACTGACAGCTCCCATTCTCCATCCTGGAGGTGTCCCTTAACTCGTCCTGAGTTGTTCCCTCTATTCTTCGTCCTGAAGACTTTCCTTGAAACATCTTCCAGATGTGTCCTGACTCAATCCTTAAGCCACAGCATCCTTTCCGACATGGCTTATTTTGCCCGAATGTCATAAGCTAACAATATGGCTTACAGCTATTTTTTGATCAAAACGTTTTTTTTACAAAACCAACATTAATCAACTTTATGATTTAAAATACTTTTGCAGTATACCCACAAGAATAATCTGTATATATAAAAGCGATCTCTCACAAGATATGTGAGACATATCTCACACAACTAAAGGCCCTTTTCCGCAATTCTTAGCTGGAAGCGTTAATGATGAGATAAATGTCATCAGATTGTCCGCCAGTACGGTCCGTTTTGGCGAACCTGGCTGCTCCAGAATCACCTCCCCGCTCAGGTTACATATTGAGATGACCTCCAGTTCTGAAGCGGTCGTAGCAATAAATAGTGTCGGTGAGTGCTTCAGACGACGTTTCATCACCAGATGACCAATCAGGTTTTCTTGTAAACGAACGAAATCGTCCTCGCTCCAGGTTTGCAGCAGAGTACAAGGATACCCCGCCACGTTGACCGCCATATCTCCAGCAAACTGCGAGGTATACCAGGCCACAACAGACGGCTGGATTTGGAAGTCCAGAGCACGCCCTACCGCATCCAGATTTTGCGCCAGGGTAAACGGTTGCGGCAGCCAGAACACTTCATCGTCTCCCGTTCTCTGGATGCAAGGCGAAGGAACACCATATAATTCACGGCTGGCGGGGGCATGACCGCACTCCTGCTGCCAGCTTTCACACCAGATCCGGGTAAATTCAGTCAGGGAACGCCCCATCTCTTCAATCATTCTTTTTTCACTCTCTGCCGCCTGGGTTACACTAAGGCTATGCCTATATTAAGGAACGACGTGGGTCGTCCCTTGTCGTCCGGCGATGTCTCCGGACGGTTTAACAGTTACCCCCCTGCAGATGCAAGCCAGAAGGTACAACTATGTCATTAAAGGATCCTCGTCAGGCACTCAACGGCCTGACTTTGGGAAAGCCAACAGAATACCACGATACCTACCAGCCCTCGTTGTTGCAGGCCGTACCTCGCAGTATGAACCGTGAACCTCTGGGAATTTATCCGCAGAATGTCCCCTTTCACGGGGAGGATATCTGGACATTGTATGAGTTGTCCTGGCTGAATGCCAAAGGCCTGCCACAAGTGGCTGTGGGTGAAGTGACACTCAACGCCAATAGCCTCAACCTGATCGAATCCAAGAGTTTCAAACTCTATCTTAACAGTCTCAATCAGACCCGCTTTGCTGACTGGGCCGAGGTACGTGCCACACTGAAACGGGATCTCAGTGCCTGTGCTCAGGGAGACGTAGGTGTCTCATTATTCCGGCTACAGGAACTGGAAGGCCAGCCCATTGGTCATTTTAGCGGGTACTGTATTGATGAGCAGGATATAAACATTAATAATTATCAATTCAGCGCCGACTATCTGCAGCAAGCGACCCAGCCTGACATAGTAGAAGAACAACTGGTCAGCCATCTGCTGAAATCAAACTGTCTGATAACCAACCAACCTGATTGGGGTTCGGTGCAGATCAGCTATCGGGGCCCACGTATCCAACGTGAAGCGCTGTTACGGTACCTGGTATCATTCCGTCATCATAATGAGTTCCACGAGCAATGCGTTGAACGCATTTTCAATGATATCCTGCGTTTCTGCCAACCTTCAAGGCTGAGTGTTTATGCCCGCTACACTCGTCGCGGTGGACTGGATATCAACCCATGGCGCAGTAACGGCGAGTTCAAACCGGGGCTCTCCCGCCTGGTTCGCCAGTAATGAGCTTCGTTGTTTTGCGTACCATTACGCATAAGCACACTGCGTGCTATTTTAAATCCTCATGGACAAGACTACTCTGACTATGGGGGGAACGATTTTCCCACCCAGGGATATTACCTTTCCGCGACTCTCCGACGCAGTGCCAGCATGGCTCCCGTTGAGGGCGCTCACCACCCGGATGGGTGTAAAGGAGTTAATTTGATTACACAAATCAGCCCATTAGGCTCAATGGATTTGCTGTCCCAACTGGAAGTCGACATGCTGAAGCGGACAGCCAGCAGCGACCTTTACCAACTTTTCCGCAACTGCTCGCTTGCCGTGTTGAACTCTGGTAGCCAGACCGACAGCAGCCACGAGTTGTTGTCCCGCTTTGAAGATTTCGATATTAATGTGCTGCGTCGTGAACGCGGCGTAAAACTGGAACTGATTAATCCCCCTGCTGAAGCCTTCGTCGACGGCCATATTATTCGTTCACTGCAAGCCAACCTGTTTGCCGTCCTGCGCGACATTCTGTTCGTGAACGGGCAAATCGACAGTGCGGCTCGCGTGCAGCATCTGAATATCGCAGACTCGGTGCATATCACTAACCTGGTGTTTTCTATCTTACGTAACGCCCGGGCGCTGCACATTGGTGAAGAACCCAATATTGTGGTGTGTTGGGGCGGTCATTCAATCAATGCCATCGAATATCAATATTGTCGCAACGTGGGTTCCCAGTTGGGCCTGCGCGAGCTGAATATTTGTACCGGTTGTGGCCCAGGGGTGATGGAAGCGCCAATGAAAGGTGCCGCAGTGGGTCATGCACAGCAGCGTTATAAAGAAAGTCGCTTTATTGGTCTGACTGAGCCGTCCATTATTGCCGCTGAGCCGCCAAATCCATTGGTCAATGAGCTGATAATCATGCCGGACATTGAGAAACGTCTTGAGGCATTTGTGCGTATCGCCCACGGTATCATTATCTTCCCAGGCGGGGTGGGGACAGCAGAAGAGCTGCTATATCTGTTGGGTATTATGATGAACCCACACAATCAGGAGCAGGTGTTACCGTTGATCCTGACCGGGCCAAAAGAGAGTGCCGACTATTTCCGCGTGATGGACGAATTCATTGTCAGCACCCTGGGGGAAGCGGCCCGTCGGTACTACACTATCATCATTGATGATGCACCGGCAGTGGCCCAATTAATGAAAAAAGCGATGCCGAAAGTGAAAGAGCACCGTCGTGAAACTGGCGATGCCTACAGTTTTAACTGGTCTATCCGCATCTCCCCTGACCTGCAGGTACCGTTTGTGCCGACCCATGAAAATATGGCCAATCTGAATCTCTATCCCGATCAGCCTGCTGAGCAACTTGCAGCGACCCTGCGCCGGGCATTCTCAGGTATTGTGGCCGGTAATGTAAAAGATGTCGGGGTACAAGCCATCAAAGAAAAAGGTCCATATAAGCTACATGGCGATCCGGAAATAATGCGCCGCATGGACGATTTGTTACAGGGATTCGTTGCCCAGCACCGCATGAAGCTGCCGGGAACAGCCTATATCCCCTGCTACGAAATCATCAAATAATCTTAACCGGAGCGGCGACTGTCGCTCCACTTCGTGTGTGCTCATGACTCTACATTTATTGATTGTTGATGCCCTCAATCTGATCCGTCGCATCCATGCAGTACAGGGTTCGCCATGCCAGGAAATCTGCATCCATGCATTGCAACAGCTGATCTTACACAGCCAGCCAACCCATGCAGTGGCGGTATTTGATGATGATGATCGCCTCCGGGGCTGGCGTCACCAGCTATTGTCAGACTACAAGGCGGGACGCTCGCCAATGCCGGAGACGCTGAAAGATGAGATGCCACGGCTGCGCCAGGCTTTTGCCGAAGCAGGCGTCGCCTGCTGGCATGCTACCGGCGAGGAAGCCGACGACCTGGCCGCCACACTGGCGGTGAAGGTCTCAGCCAGTGGTCACCAGGCAACTATTGTTTCCACCGATAAAGGCTATTGCCAATTACTGGCCCCCACCATTCTGATCCGCGACTACTTCCAGAAACGCTGGCTGGACGTATCGTTTATCAATAAGACCTTCGGCGTATTGCCAGCACAACTTCCTGATTACTGGGGGCTGGCCGGCGTCAGCAGCAGCAAGATCCCCGGAGTGGCTGGGATCGGCGCCAAAAGCGCCACTCAGTTGCTGCAAGAGTTTGGTTCGCTGGAGAATGTGTATCAGAACCTGCCCGCGGTGGCCGATAAATGGCGGAAAAAGCTGGAACAAAACCAACAGATGGCGATGATCTGCCGCCAGGTCGCCACCCTAAACACCCGTTTAGAACTGGAAGGCAATCTGAAGGATCTGCGGCTACTGAGGCGCTGAAAACGCCCCAAAACGCCTTTTAGGGAGGGACTAGCGCTCATCGCGGCGACCCGGCGTAGCCCCCCAGATGCGACGAATATGTACGGTCACTTCCTCGCGGTCATGGTATAGCTGACGAGCCTGGATTTGCGCGTTAATCCCGTTGGCCTTCAGTTTCTCATCCATCATTGCCAGATTCTGCGAAACCTCTTCATAACGCTTTTTCATCGGCAATTTCAGGTTGAAGATAGCCTCCCGGCACCAGCCGTTAACCAGCCAGTCGGCCATCAGGTTTGCTACCCGCACTGGCTTTTCCACCATATCGCATACCAGCCAGTAGATATTGCTGCGCGTCGGCCGATACTTAAAACCGTCTTCACGGTGGTGAAAAACCTGTCCGGTATCCATCAGACTCGCCGCCATCGTCCCGTTATCAACGGCATGCACCATCATACTGCGTTTCACCAACTGCCATGTCCAGCCGCCCGGACACGCCCCCAGATCCACCGCATACATACCACTGGCCAGACGTTCCTCCCACTCATCAGCGGGAATAAAAACATGAAACGCTTCTTCCAGTTTCAGTGTCGAACGGCTTGGTGCATCGGATGGGAACTTAAGACGAGGGATGCCCATAAAGAACGGCGAATTGTTTTGCGGCAGAGAATAGCCAACATAGCAATATCCCGGCGCGATGAAAAAGACATGGATCACCGGACGCTTGTTGCTTTCATTATTGAGCAACACCCCCGCGGCTCGCAGGCTGCTACGCAACGGGACCGTAAATTTCCGGCAAAATTTTAGCAGTTCTTTACTTTCATTGGTGTCCGGCACTTCAACACGCAGCTCACCGCCCTTCTCCACCACGCCAGTTAGCATTGCGGTTATCGGCGCCACTCGGTCTTCTGGCGGCAGATCACGTAACAGTTCGCCAACCACTATCATCTGGCGGGAAAAAATCAGTTCGCTGAATGGCAACTCGCTAATCAGCTTCCCGGCCTCTTCAGATTGATAACACTCAAACAACACGTAGCCAGAATCGGCTTTGACCCGCGCAAAACCGAAAACCTGCCTGGCCGCGGCTTTGGCTGTGATCTCCGCTGCACATTCTTTCTCAAAACCCTGACGACAATAGAGTAAAACTTTATTCATTGGCGTTCTGCCCTTTGTTTCAGACGCATCGCGCCCACCAACATCAAAATCCAGCCCACCAGGAAGCAGGTACCGCCAATCGGCGTAACATAGACCCATAACTTCAAATGCGACAGTGCCAGACAATAAAGGCTGCCACTGAATAATACCGTTCCCAGCGCCAGGAACGCGCTGCTCCAGTAAAACCAGATATTAGCCCGACGTAGCATTGCCGATGCCAACCCCAAAATCGTCAGAGTGTGGAACCCCTGATACTCCAGACCCGTTTTCAGCCAGGCCATTTCATTCGTTCCCAGCGATTTACTCAACACATGAGCGCCAAAAGCCCCCAATGCTACAAATATAAACCCGCTGATAGCTGAAAAAATCAGCATTGCACGACTCGACATTCAATCATCCTCAAGGGTGGCACGCACAGCCGTAGCCACGCATGACAAAATCACAGTTCAGTTTACATAGCGGAAGCGAAATTTTTCCTGTTCGCTGGCCGCTTTTGCCAGGATCCACTGTCGGAAGGCGGCTATTTTACCCAGTTCTGCCTGACTGTCATGGCAAACCAGATAAAAAGCGTTTTTACTGACTAACACATCATTGAACGGACAGACCAGTCGTCCGGCTTCAATCTCTGTTTGCGCCATCACATTGTTAGCCAGCGCCACGCCCTGCCCGTGGATCGCGGCCTGCAGCACCATGGCGCTATGGCTGAAAATCGGACCATGCTGCACATTGATATGCGCCACCCCCAACTGGCGGGTGTAAGACTGCCAGTCACGACGGGACGCATCATGCAACAAGGTATGATGGGCCAGATCTTCCGGTGTTTTTAAAGGGTTATCGCCAGTCAACAGCAATGGAGAACAAACCGGTAACAGGTATTCGGCATAAAGTTTTTCTACCCTCAAGCCCGGCCAGTTGCCGCGCCCATAGAAAATGGCCACATCAACATCATCAGCCAGCTTCTCTTCATCACGATCCACAGCCTGAATACGCACATCGATTCCTGGATAAGCTGAGTTAAAGCTGGAGAGACGGGGAACCAGCCACTGAATGGCAAAACTGGGCAACAAACTGACGGTCAGCGCCCCTTTGGCACTTCGTGCCTGGAGCTTGCGGGTAGCGTCGTTCAGCGCGGTAAAAATCTCTTTAATATCGAGGTAATAGCTCTGCCCTTCTTCAGTCAGCAGCAACGAACGATTACGGCGGCGAAACAGCTTCAAACCAAGAAAATCCTCAAGTGACTTGATTTGATGACTCACCGCCGCCTGCGTAACGAATAACTCTTCCGCAGCCCGGGTAAAACTGAGATGACGCGCAGCCGCATCGAAAACACGTAGCGCATTGAGAGGAGGAAGACGTTTAGACATAGTCACCAGAGACTGAATGATACGATATCAGGCCATAACGACCCTGACAGAAATTAGCGCATTAGTTTTTTTTATCTGAACCATTATAATTTGTCCGTTGAGGATGTACCAGCAAATACCTATAGTTCCCTCACTTCCTGAGCCGGAACGAAGAGCAGTTTGAAATTTAAGCGGTTACGCGAGATTTTTTACGGCTTTTGGCTTGTGGTTGTGATGTTGTGTTTGCAATTGGTCTGACGATTTTCAGATCGGGTAGCCTGGCTGCCCTTTATTCCTGTAGATTTATCCTGTCTGTCCATAGTGATGAATAGCACCGCAAATCGCGGTGCTTTTTTTTGGTTGATACTTACTGGTCCATTTCGACCATTTCTTTCACCTCTGCACGGTTAATCTGCTGCGTGTTGCCGTTGGCATCTTTATAGCTGATCATCCCGGTATCTGAATCAACGGCGGGTTTGCCATCAGCAACAATCGTCCGACCATCATTGGTATGCATCACGTAATTGCTGGAACAGGCAACCAGAGTAAAAGTCATGGCACAGGCGGTCATAAAAACAGAAAATTTTTTCATCCTTATATCTCCTTGCAGGTAATAATGCGATAAACCCCTCATCGATGCGGCCAGAAAGCAAAAAAAGAATAAATTGCCAGTCTGAAAGTCGCTTATTTGCGGGTAATAGTTTAAATCTTGCATAATCAGGATAACTCGCTTTTCCAGCATTGCCAGAAAAGTATCTGTAATTCAGAGTGGTCTGGAAATAAACCACACCAATCCATCATTGGTTTCGAGGAGTGTATGACGTCATTTATCCCCGATCAGTTTCGCCAGCAGTTCCCGGCCCTGGCCGATGCCGGTATTTACCTTGATAGTGCCGCTACTACGCTGAAACCGGAGGTGGTGATTCAGGCAACACAGCAATTTTACAGCCTGAATGCCGGCACCGTACACCGCAGCCAGTTCGCTGCGGCGCGCGAGCTGACCGAACGTTATGAACATACCCGTAGCCAGGTGGCGCGTCTGCTGAACGCTCCTGCTGCAACCAACATTATCTGGACAAAAGGCACCACCGAGGCCATTAACCTGGTCGCTCAGGGCTATTTTCGTCCCCGGCTGCAGGAGGGTGACGAGATAATCGTCAGTGAAGCAGAGCATCATGCCAACCTGGTGCCGTGGTTAATGGTGGCGGAACAGACTGGCGCGAAAGTAATCAAATGGCCGCTGGGTAAAGACCGGCTACCCGATATCACTTTATTGCCGGCGTTACTCAACTCACGTACCCGCTTGCTGGCCCTGGGGCAGATGTCCAACGTCACCGGCGGCTGCCCAGACCTCACCAAAGCCATTAGCCTTGTCCACCAGGTTGGCGCCAAAGTGATGATCGACGGGGCGCAAGGCGTAGTCCACACCCCACCCGACGTGCAAGCACTGGACATCGATTTTTATGCTTTCTCGGCCCATAAGATGTATGGCCCTATGGGGATTGGGGCGCTCTATGGCAAACCCGAGCTGCTGGACGCGATGCAGCCATGGCAGGGCGGTGGCAAAATGCTGACAACCGTCGACTTTACAGGCTTCACGCCACAGCCCGTACCGTGGCGCTTTGAAGCGGGAACGCCGAACGTCGCCGGAGTGACAGGCCTGAGCGCGGCGCTGACCTGGCTGGAAACGCTGGATAGAGTTCAGGCCGAAAGCTGGAGCTGTCATCTGGCCGACCTGGCTGAAGAGCGTCTCGCCACTCTCCCCGGTTTCCGCAGCTTCCGCGCCAGCCGATCCAGCTTACTGTCGTTCGATATTGTCGGCGTGCATCACAACGATGTCGTCACACTGCTGGCAGAAAGTGGTATCTCACTGCGCGCGGGTCAGCACTGCGCTCAACCGTTGCTACAGGCTTTGGGGATTAATGGCACTTTGCGCGCTTCATTTGCACCGTATAATACGCTCAACGATGTTGAAGCGCTGGTCAGCAGTATGATCACCGCACTGGAACTGCTGGCAGATTAACCATGACTTTTTTACTTGCACCACATCCGTTTGGCGCGCAGATCACCGCCGAGGACCTGAAACAAAAATTTGCGGCATTCACTCAATGGGAAGACCGCTACCGTCAGTTGATCATGTTGGGTAAACAACTGCCGCCCCTGCCTGATGAGCTGAAAATAGCGGAGATCGAATTGAGCGGTTGTGAGAATCGCGTCTGGTTAGGGTATCAACAACGGAGCGATGGCCGCCTGCATTTCTATGGCGACAGCGAAGGTCGCATTGTGAGGGGATTGCTTGCCGTACTACTGACAGCAGTAGAAGGACAACCACCTGCCGCGCTGTTGCGGCAGGATCCGCTGGCATTATTCGATGATTTGGGACTACGTCATCAGCTTAGCGCTTCACGCAGTGCCGGTCTGGTCGCTCTGGCAGAAGCGGTGATTAACGCCGCACGGGAAACGCGCTGATCAGGCGCGCGCCGCTTTCGCCATCATCTTTTTCAGCACATGGGCAACAGCGACAAAACCAAAGGTGGCGGTAACCATGGTTGCCGCGCCAAAACCTGATGCACAGTCCATCCTCTTCGGCCCTTCCGCCGTACGGCGTGCCGTGCAAACCGAACCATCCGCCTGTGGGTACATCAGCGCTTCCGTTGAAAACACGCAGTCAATACCCAGCTTACCTTTGCTGTTCTTCACTATATTGAAATCGTGCTTCAGACGCTCACGCAGTTTGGCCGCCAGCGGATCCTGAATCGTTTTCGCCAGATCGACAACCTGGATTTGTCCAGGATCAATCTGTCCCCCCGCCCCACCAATGGTGACCAGCGGGATCTTATTACGACGACACCAGGCCAGTAGCGCCGCTTTAGGCCGTACGCTGTCGATAGCATCAATCACGTAAGTGAATCCACCGCTCATCAGTTCTGCTGTGTTTTCCGGGGTGATAAAATCGTCAACACAGGTGACGTTACACTCCGGGTTTATTGCCAGAATACGTTCCGCCATCACCTCAGTTTTTGCCTGCCCCACGGTCTCTTTCAGGGCGTGAATTTGCCGATTGGTGTTGGTCACGCAAATATCGTCCATATCGATCAAGGTAATAGCGCCAATTCCGGTACGCGCCAGCGCTTCCGCCACCCAGGAACCCACGCCGCCAATACCGATAACACAGATATGCGCCTCAGCGAACAATTTCAGGGCCGACTGTCCGTACAAACGCGCCGTGCCGCCAAAGCGTTGCAGCCAGGCGTCAGAAAGAGTTGTCATGCTTTACCTCAGAACCTCGGAATTCAACAACGGGCCGACTGAACAGCCCGCTATCAGCCATTACTGCCGGGTCAACAGGGCAGAACCGCCATGACTATTTTGTACAGAAGAGAATATCGGCATACCTGCGCCAGGCGCCGCTTTCAGCACCCAGACGCGGCCATAATGATTATACCAGCCCGCCATATGACCGGCTTCCGGGCCGATACCCTGGTAGATATCAAAATGCTGCCCTTTAATGGCGCCACCCACATCGAGCGAGACCAGCATGCGCATCTCATATTTTCCGGTAAATTTACCGTTGTTGTCCAGTAATGGCACTTCGGCCAGCAGCGTCGTTCCCGGCGGGATCAACGAGCGATCAGACGCCGCCGCGGCTTTGGCAATCAGCGGGACGGCGCTGGCACCGCGAACTGGAGCAAACTCCTCTGGTTTAAAGAACACAAAGGAAGGGTTCTGCTCCAGTAGCTCACGCACTTCTTCCGGGCTGTGCGTTTCTCCCCAGTGGCGGATAGCCTGCATCGACATATCCTCACGCTTCACTTCACCACGATCGATCAATACTTTACCGATACTGCGATATGGGTGGCCGTTTTTACCACCGTAACCAAAGAACATTAACGGCCGCCCATCGCCAAAATCAACATAGCCGCTGCCCTGCACATCCATAATGAAGTTATCCATCAGGGAATTGCTGTAACCCAGCACGTAACGGTCATCCAGTGCGCCACTGTAAATTTGCGCACGAGTAGGCAGACGACGTTTACCCGGCGGCATACGGTATAAAGGATACTGGAACTCGCCCTGGCGGGTGTAACGGGCCTCAATAACCGGCGTATAATAGCCAGTAAACTGCACGTTACCATAGTTGTCGGTCCCTTCCATTTGATAGGCGTCCAGACCAAACTGGCGCAACTGGCGCGTATCGCCACCGGCCATCAACCAACTTTCAATCGCGCTGTAGGTCGAATTCTGTCGGGCGAACATACCCGGCGAAGCATATTTAATTTCCAATACCTGGTTGGCGAAGTCTTTGCCGTTAACCGGTCGCCCTTTCGCATTCGGTTGATTGACCAGTCCTAACGGCTGGTCCAGTTTACCATCCTTATATTGCTGCCCACGATCAGCCGGTTTTGAAGAACATCCCACCAACAGAGCAATCAATCCCCCGGTAATCACATACTTCGCCCAACGTCCTTTCATTACTTTGCAACCTCTTTGCGAAATTCCAGGCCGAAGATAGCAAAGCCACCGGGAGATTTAAACGTACGAAGGGTAAAGATAACCCAACATTGTTCAACTATAGAGCAGATGGCAGAGAAATTAAGCAGCAGGCATCCTTTTGATGACTTTATTGCAAAAAGTGGTTGCAACAAAACTCACGGCGAGTATAGTGCGCATCCACGGACGCGGGATGGAGCAGCCTGGTAGCTCGTCGGGCTCATAACCCGAAGGTCGTCGGTTCAAATCCGGCTCCCGCAACCAATTTTCCTTTGGGAAAACAGTAAAGTAATGAGAAAGACTGTTGTGACGGAAGCAACAGCACTACGGACGCGGGATGGAGCAGCCTGGTAGCTCGTCGGGCTCATAACCCGAAGGTCGTCGGTTCAAATCCGGCTCCCGCAACCAATCAAGCACCCTTAAGGGTGTTTTTTTGTTTTTGACATCCAGCCCCACTCTTTCGACACTTAACCTGTGTTTGTCCGCCCTCGCGATTATCCTGGCGCCAGCGGAGCACCACTGGCGATGTAATCTTTGATCCCGGCAAAAATCGCCGCCGCAATCTGCTGCTGAAAATGGCTGGTACGCAATTTACGCTCTTCTTCCAGATTGCTGATAAAAGCTGTTTCCACCAGAATCGACGGAATATCCGGCGCTTTCAGTACCGCAAATCCGGCCTGGTCCACCGTTTTCTTATGCAGATGATTGACCTTCCCCACCCGCGACAGTACTTCTTTACCAAATTTCAGACTGTCATTGATAGTCAGGCTCTGTACCATATCGAACATGGTATGGTCGAGATAACGGTCTCCGCTTCTGCTGACGCCGCCAATCAAGTCAGATTCGTTCTGTGTCCGCGCCAGATAGCGTGCTGCCGTGCTGGTCGCGCCTTTGGTCGAGAGAGCAAAAACCGAGGAGCCCCGCGCCGCCCGGTTAGTGAACGCATCAGCATGGATGGACACAAACAGATCGGCGCGCTGCTTGCGGGCTTTAGCCACCCTCACCCGCAATGGAATAAATACGTCCTCATTACGCGTCATGTACACCCTCATGTTCGGCTCTTTGTCGATCAACGATTTCAACCGTCGGGCGATTTGCAGCACAATATCCTTTTCTCGCGTCTTATTTTTTCCGATCGCACCAGAGTCTTCACCGCCGTGTCCCGGATCAAGCATGATCACAATCGGGCGATCCCTGCCAGCTTTCCCCGGTAAAGGCGCCCTGGCAGGTTGATCCTTCTCAAGGTTGCCTTTGTTGTAATCTTCCAGTAACGCCAGTAACGGATCGTCCTCATGGCGGCTACTTTTCCCCCCTGCCGGATACAGATCCAGCACCAGTCGGTGCTGAATACCCGCAACCGGATCCAGTGTAAACACTTTCGGCATCACGTTTTGCTTCAGTTCCAACACCAACCGCACGGTATTTTTATTGAACTGGCCTACCCGGGCATTTTTAATGTAAGGGTCGTCATTACGGACCAGGTCAGGTGCCCGGGTTAACACATGGTTAAGGTGCAGATGAGTGATATCCACCACGACGCGGTCGGGGTTACTCAGAACGAACTGCTTGTATTGCAGCGGGCCGCTGGATTCCAGCGTGACACGAGAGTAGGTCGAGGAAGGCCAGATGCGGATAGCAACCACATGGCTGGCGGCTGCAAAACCTACTTTACTGACGCTGAGCAACAGAACTGCCCCCGTATTTTTTAACCACCGGCGTCGGCCTGGCGAAGGTAAATCGGACATGCCACTCCAATATGATTGCTGTTTTTTCTAAAAAAATAATGCTAAATAACTGCCAATTTAGGAAACTTTAGCGAATCCTGCTAACGGTGTCATCAGAAAAAAGCCCGCTGATGCACCTATTAGCGCTCATCCCCCACTAACGTTGATTGAAAGTACAAGAATTGCCTCTTGCAACCAGGCAATAAAAGAATAAAAATACATTTTTATCGAATAATAATTCATAGAGGGTTTGCTGTGAAGGAACGTAGTACCGAGCTGGTTCAGGGGTTTCGCCATACCGTCCCCTATATCAATGCCCACCGTGGTAAAACGTTTGTCATTATGCTGGGTGGTGAAGCTATCGAGCATGAGAACTTTTCAAGCATCGTCAATGATATTGGCCTTCTCCACAGTCTCGGCATCCGCCTGGTCGTGGTGTATGGCGCACGACCTCAAATCGACGCAAACCTGGCTGAACACCATCTGGAGCCGGTTTACCACAAACACATCCGCGTGACAGATGCCCAATCTCTGGAACTGGTGAAGCAGGCCGCAGGCCGTTTGCAACTGGACATTACCGCACGCCTGTCGATGAGCCTGAATAATACTCCCTTGCAAGGCGCCCATATCAATGTGGTCAGCGGCAATTTTATCATCGCTCAGCCGCTGGGCGTGGATGATGGCGTTGACTACTGTCACAGTGGGCGAATCCGCCGTATTGATGAAGAGGCCATTCACCGCCAACTTGACAGTGGCGCCATCGTGTTGATGGGGCCTGTAGCGGTTTCTGTTACCGGAGAAAGCTTCAACCTGACTTCGGAAGAAGTCGCCACGCAACTGGCGATCAAGTTAAAAGCGGAGAAGATGATCGGTTTCTGCTCCGAGCAGGGAGTCACCAACAACGAAGGCGCAATTATTTCTGAGCTGTTCCCGAACGACGCGCAACAACGCATTGAAGAACTTGAACGAGATAATGACTTTCTCTCCGGCACGGTTCGCTTCCTGCGTGGTGCGGTAAAAGCCTGCCGTAGCGGCGTGCGCCGCAGTCACCTGATCAGTTATCAGGAAGATGGCGCGCTACTGCAGGAGCTGTTTTCTCGCGACGGTATTGGTACACAGATAGTCATGGAAAGCGCAGAGCAGATCCGCCGTGCGACAATCAACGATATCGGCGGCATTCTGGAACTGATCCGTCCGCTGGAGCAACAGGGGATCCTCGTGCGCCGCTCGCGTGAGCAACTGGAGATGGAGATCGACAAATTCACCATTATCGAACGCGATAATCTGACCATCGGCTGTGCAGCGCTTTACCCTTTCCCCGAAGAACAGATTGGTGAAATGGCTTGCGTGGCGGTACATCCGGATTACCGTAGTTCCTCCCGCGGAGAAGCCTTGCTGGAACGGATTGCGTTACAGGCACGCCAGATGGGGCTGAAAAAACTGTTTGTGCTGACTACCCGCAGTATTCACTGGTTCCAGGAACGTGGCTTCACACCGGTCGATATCGAACTACTGCCGGAAAGCAAAAAACAGATGTACAATTATCAGCGACGCTCCAAAGTGTTGATGGTCTCTCTGACCTGAGAAGGAATGGCAAAAAATCATTCTCCTCTATTCTTTGCTTATTCCGCCAGCCTCTCCACCAGGCCACTGCGACGCAAGGTCCGCATTTTCACCGCCTTGTTGAATACGCGGTGGTCCGCGTACAGCGTTAGTCGCAACCTTGCCCGGGTGATAGCAGTATAGACCAGCTCTCTCGTCAACACTGGCGTAAACTGATTCGGTAGCACCAAAAGCGTATGCTCGAATTCTGAGCCCTGCGACTTGTGCACCGTCATGGCAAAAGCGGTATCATGCGGTGGTAACCGGCTGGGCTGCACCGCCTTGATCGTCCCATCCGGCAGTGGAAAGAACACTTTCAGTTCCCCTTCTTCATCGTTCATGGCAATACCAATATCGCCATTAAACAAGCCCAACGCACTATCATTACGGGCAATCATCACTGGGCGACCGACGTACCATTTGCCGCTGACGCCAGGTACGCGGTGGATCAACCTTTTATTTTGCAGCGCCGCTTCAATGCGCTCATTCAGCCCCATCACACCGAAAGGCCCTTCACGCAATGCGCACAACAATTGAAAGCGACCAAAGGCCTCAAGCACTTGTGCGGGTTGTCCTCCCTGTCGCAGTTGCAACAGATAATCCTGATAACCAGCGACACCGCTGTCCAGCAGATGCTGATAGTCCTCACGGCGACTCAACGAGCAGCGGGCAATATCACTGAATCCTGCCGTAAAGACTTGCTCTACCTGCCGGATATCACCAGCATTAACCGCCAGCGCCAACTGTCCGATACCGGAAGAAGCATCAAAGCGATAGCTTTTACGCAGCAGGCAAATACTGTCACGCACTGCTGGCGCCGTCTGATCCTCGTTTCCGGCAATCAGACAACCAGTAAGACGCGTCAACTCTTCGGCCCGCTGACGGCTGTATCCCGCCTCAGCACAACGACAAATATCACCCAACACTGCACCAGCCTCTACAGAGGCCAGTTGATCGCGGTCCCCAAGGAAAATCACTCTCGCCTGCGGTGGCAACGCCGCAATCAAGTTAGCCATCATCGGTAAATCAACCATCGACGCTTCGTCCACCACCAGCAGATCCAGGTGCAACGGGTTACCCGCGTGATAGCGCATCCGCTGACTGCCCGGCACCGCACCAAGCAGACGGTGCAAAGTGGTGGCCTCCGCTGGAAAACGCTGCTTTTCAACTTCGCTGATATCCAGTCGCTGCAACGCTTTACCCAGCGATTCGGTCAGGCGCGCCGCAGCTTTGCCGGTCGGCGCCGTAAGACAAATTCGCAGATTTCCACTGGACAGTTCCAGCAATGAAGCCAACAACTTCGCCACCGTGGTGGTTTTTCCGGTGCCGGGGCCACCAGAAATCACCGCAATCTGCCGGGTAATGGCCACTGCGGCAGCAATTTTCTGCCAGTTATCGGGCTGCTGGCCGAAGTGACGATCCAATACCGAACGCAAACGGTCAGGTTCGAACATCGCCAGAGACGCTTCTTTAAGGATAAACTGCGCTACCCACCCTTCAGACTGCCACATCCGATGCAGATAAAGTCGCTTCTGATGCAGCACCAGCGGTCTGGCTAAGGACCCATCACTCACGGCCTCCGTGGCAGGCAGGAGCGTTTGCCAGTCAGGTTCGCCAGCCATCATCCAGAGCTGACGGGCAAGTTCAGGATCACGCCCGCCAAACAACAACGATTCGGTAAACTGCGCCAGCGGCAAACAGACATGGCCTTCACCCGCTTCTGCGCTGACACAGGCAGCCGCCAGCATCAGGGCGGGCTGATCATCCGTAGCCACCATACGGGCAAACTGGACATCCAAAGCGCGCAGCAACCGCCGCTCGCTGGCGACCATCAGCAATTCAGCCATCCCGCTCATTCGGCGTCTCCTTCCTTACCGGCGAACAGAGCATCCAGCGAAGCCACGAATTCAGCATCAGGTCGGGTGCGAAATACACCATTATCACTGGATGTACCGTCTACACCGCGCAGGAACAGATAGATAACACCGCCAAAATGTTGCTGATAATCGTAATCCACCAGGCGATGACGCAAATAACGATGCAACGCCAGCGTATAGAGCTGATATTGCAAATCGTAACGATGCGACTGCATCGCCTGTGCCATCGCTGTCGGGGTGTAATCCGCCCCGGACTCTCCCAGCCAGTTCGATTTGTAGTCCAACAGGTAATATTTTCCCTGCCAGCAGAACACCAGGTCGATAAACCCCTTAAGCATCCCCTGAACTTGCTGAAAATTAAGCGGCGGACAACCTTCTGATAACGGATCGTAACGACGCACCAATGCATCAAGTTTTTGGGCATTCAGCAGGCACTGGATTGGCAGATAAAATTGCAATTCAACCTGACGGCTCTCCGTTGGAAGCTGATGCAGGCTAACGCCAGAGTCATCAAGCGGCGTGTGTAAAACGCGCTCCAGCCACACCTTCATTACCGGCAACCAGCCCGGTTCATACCCCTGAGCTGCCAGTTGTTCGCTGAGCCACGGTTCATCAATCGGTTGGGTGAAGTCGAGCGCTTCAAACAATCCATGAAGAAACGTGCCCGGCGCGGCGCCTCGTGGAAAACTGTGCGGAGTCAGCGATGCGACCGGCTGTCCTGGCGCTTCACCAACCGCATCCACATCCAGACGAGGCCACAAGTCAAAAGAAACGCGATGATCCTGCTGCAAGCCCGAATAACTGGTCACCCGCCATTCATCACGCAACTGACGGGTAATTTGCTGACTGCGGAGGGTGGGGAGCGCAGGTTGTTCGGGTTGCCAGGGATGGTTCTCCGGCGCTCCGGCTTCAGTCACCGCCAGCGCCTCATTCTCCAGCATCCGTAGCTGCTCACGCAGTTGGACGGCATCGGCAGGCTCTCCCTGCTGAATCAGATAGCCGATAGCACTGCGATGCAAATCGCTGGCTCCCTCTTTTTTACGGTTGCCTTTCACCAACGGCGCAATACCGACGCTACAGTGCCAGACCGATCGCGTCAGGGCAACGTAGAGCAGGCGCAGATCTTCCGCCAGTCGCTCCTGTTCCGCCAGCTCAATACTCTCAGCATCATTGCGTAAATCCAGCAGCGCCTGGAAACTCTGCCGGTCATGATAGACCCCCTGTCCTGCCTCCCGATAGTTAGCCGCAAAAGGTAGCCAGACCAGCGGATACTGCAATCCCTTCGATTTATGGATAGTAACGATTTGCACCAGATGGCGATCACTTTCCAGGCGCAACTGTTGACTGGCCGACTGACCGTCAGGCTGCGCCACTTCCTGTGCCAGCCAGCGCACCAACGCATGTTCACTGTCCAACTGCGCCGACGCTTCCTGCAACAACTCCCCCAGATGCAGCAGATCCGTCAGACGGCGCTCGCCGTTTTCCGATGCCAGCAAGTTTTCGGCTATCTGCCGATTGACCATCAGCTCGCGCAGCATTGGCAACACGCCCCGCTTTAGCCAGCGCTGACGGTAGCGATCAAATTCGTCCACCAGTGCATCCCACTGCCGCTCATCGTGGCTCAGCGCCTCCAGTGTCAATGCATCCAACCCAAAGATACTGGTCGCCAATGCACTGCGTAAAATTCTTTCCTGTTCTGGCGCCAGTACCGCTTGCAGCAGCCACAGCATTTCGCGGGCTTCCGGGGTGCTAAACACGCTATCGCGGTTGGAGAGATAAACCGAAGGGATATTCAGGCCATTCAGCGCTTCACGCATAATCGACGCTTCCCCCCGGCTACGGACCAGGATGGTGATATCAGAAGCCTGCACCGGACGAAGATTATCACCTCTGCCAATCAGCGCGGAGCCCTGCTGACCGGCAGTCAGCCAGTGGCAAATATCCGCCGCGCACTGACGGGCCATGAATTGTTGGTAATCACTCACCCCCACACCATCGCCTGGCTGCAACCAGAAGCGCAATGCGGGTTGTTCCGCTCCCGCAACAATAAAGCGCAGAGCGGCATTCGGCCCGGCAGACGTCACGGCGATGAAGGGGATCTCGCTAAACAGAAAGGGATTTTTCTGTCGACTAAACAGTTGATTAACGCTGTTAACCATCGCAGGGGATGAACGCCAGTTAGTCTCCAGCGTATAGTGGGCGCTAACTTCATTACGCGCCTTCATATAAGTGAAAATATCTGCACCGCGAAAAGCATAGATAGCCTGCTTCGGATCGCCAATCAACAACAGCGCATGCTCAGGTTGCCGGGCATAAAGCGTGCGAAAAATGCGGTACTGTTGCGGATCTGTATCCTGGAATTCATCGATCAGCGCGACCGGATAGCGCTCCCGGATAGCGGCGGCAAGCGCGTCTCCACCAGGCTGATGCAGCGCACCATCAAGCTTACCCAGCAAATCATCAAAACCAAGCTGCGCGTTGAGCCGCTTCTCTTTTTGCGTCACGAAACGGATTTCACTTAACGCGCGAGCAATCACTAAATCGCGTAGCGACAGAGGTTCCGCCAGAAAACGGTCAATCTGCTCAAACAATGGATGCTGCGGAGGCGTTCCTTTTTTAGTTTTCTCCCACAATATCCGCTGACCGAAACGCTCCAGTTCCTTCGGGAAACGGTAATCGAGCGTCTCTTCAAGCGCCCACTGATTGAGCTTTTCCAGCCAGCCAGGTAAGTGTTTACTGCTGTAGCTACGCTTGTCGACACCTGACTGTGCAATCAGATCGTGCAAATTACCTGCCGCCAGCCACGCGGCCTTTAGCTGGTCGATCTGCGCAATAATTTTCTCATGGCGTTCAACAAATGTTTCCTGCAAATTGGGTGGATATTTGAGTGCAGGCGCCTCACCATTCAGCCAGGGCGAAAGCGTGGCCAGCAGTTGTTCCGGTCCCTGCCACATTTGGGTTATCACCCGCGCAATCGGCAACGGCAACGGATAGCAGTAACGTCGCCAAAAATCCGCTGCGGCTTGACGTCTCAGGGGACGTTCATCCTCAATCAATTGTTGTTCAAACAGCATGCCGGACTCAAACGCATTGAGGTTCAGCATACGCTGACAAAAACCGTGAATGGTAAATATCCCCGCGTCATCCATCTGTCGTTCAGCAGCCAACAGCCAGGCCGCAGCCTGTGGCAAATCATCAATTTCCCGCAACAATTGAGCCAGCATGCTATCGGCAGAATGCCCGCGGACGCAGGCAATACGCAACGTATGAATATTATCGCGGATCCGACCACGCAACTCTGCTGTGGCCGCCTCGGTAAAGGTCACCACTAGGATTTCCTCCACCGACAACGGCCGGGCATAGGCGGCATCGCCTCCCAACCCCAACAATAGCCGCAGATACAGCAACCCAATAGTAAAGGTCTTGCCTGTCCCTGCCGAGGCCTCGATAAGTCTTTCACCGTGCAAAGGCAGAGTCAGGGGATCAAGGCGCAGGGCGGTTGCTGTCATGGCTTGTCGCTTTTCACCGGAAAAGATTGCTGAAGTTTTGACACGTTCTCCCAGGTGGTGAAATCTTTCGATGCGGCATAATCCGCCTTATCGTGCTGACTTCCAGAGATCTGCGACAATAGCATCAGGCCCTGTGGAGCGATAACCGCCTCATGGAAGAAGCGGGAGAGCTCTTCTGGCGTCAACGCCTGAATCTGCGCAATCACTTTAGCGCGAGTATCAAAGTGGTAATTCTCGCGGTTGAAGTCCTTACTGAAACGTCCGGCTTCTTCATCCAGCGTTTGTGGGCGCTGTTCCAGTTCATTAATCATCGCCGACTGATACTGGGCAAAGTCCGCTTTGCTCATCTCACGCAGGCGCTTCTCAGCCGTCGGATAAAACGCCTGGAAACGAGTCAGCAGGTAAGCAGGCTGTTTCGCGTTGCTTTGCAGCAAAAAACCAATCCCCCATTGACGACCTACTGGCATCTGGAAAGAGAACACGGCATAGCCCAGTTGTTCTTCAGTACGCAGCTGATTGTAGAACCACGGCTGGATTATTTGGCTCAGCATGGCGCTATTGGCGATGCCGGTATACTCAGCATAACCCAGCGGCACATACAACGCCGCCAGTGCAGAATCCGTGCTGCTGCCAGCCTGCTGCAAGTTTGCCGAGGTTTTCCTGTCGATGTAAATATACTCACTGTGCCACCAACTTTGGCCTGCGCAGCTCAACTGGGCTTTAACATCACTGGCCAACGCTTTGGTGTTGTCCGCCGTCATGTTGCCCACCACCATCATCTGCGGAGTCGATTTCTCCAGCAGCATGTTGCGATAGGCCAGCAGATCCTGCAGGGTGATGCCAGACACCAGCTTGCGCCGCTCAGCGCGCTGGGTATATGGCAATTGAGAAAGCATCTGTACCGGCTGGATCGCCAGTTCAAACGCTTTGCCTTTTTCCGCCGCATCCAACTGCTCCAGGTACCATGATTTAGCCTGTTCCAGCTGCGGTTGCGTCGGTTCATAGGTAGCATAAATTTTCAGCAGTGCTTGCATCAACTCTGGCAGATGCTGGGTAAAGCCGCTGACATTAAAGGTGACGCCATTATTCTCACTGGTGGAAAAAATGATACCCGCCACAGAAGCCTGCGAATTAAGTTCATCCAGCGCCAAACCAGCAAGATAGTCGTTCAGACCAAATAATACCTGATTTTTCGCCGTGCTCATCGCCTCTTTGTTACGTAGAGACAAGGTGATATTGGCTTTCGGATCGTCAGCATGGTATTGGCTTGGCATATAGAACACCCGCAGACCCGGCTGGTTCACCAGCTCTTCCGGATGTGGGTATTTACGCCCAGGTTTAATCAGCGAGAAGTCGTCAGGAATGTACGGATTCAGCACAGGCAACGACAGGGAAATCTTGTCACTGGTAGCCTGCCAGGCAGCAAAACGCTGCGGGGTGATAGTATCCACCTGATAAGGCGCATTGACAAAATAAGCCATCTTATTATGTGGCTCATTCGGGCTGATATACCAGATACGGGCATTCTGCGGCGTCATACCATCCAGCCGGGCCTTAATTGCTTGCGGATCATACTGGTCGGCAAGGTAGGGGGCATCCAGCGTATGGGCAACCGGTACACGTAACATGGTGTCGGCCAGCCATTCGATATAATCCATGTCGCGAGTGATCGACGGATAGCGAAAATCCAGATCCAATACATGCGCCATTTCATCAAAATAACGCTTATCAATGCCCTCAACACGTAATTTATTCAGGTAGCTGAACACGGCGGCAATCACTTCATCCCGATGAGCCAATCCTTTATCGGTCAGTGAAACAGAGATCGAGAATACGCCACCGTTGCGATCAATAACCGGATCGGCTCCCGCATCGATAGCATCCGCCAAACCGCGGCTTTGCAACCAGTCAGAAAGCGTATTTTTACTACGATTGCCAATCAGGTAAGCAATCAGCGTGTCGGTTTTGCTGCGAAACTTATCGATATCATTGTCGATACGAAATTCGATTTTCAGTTGCTTACGCGGTTGCGCTGGCACGTAATGAATAATGATGCCTTTCTGCTTATCAGTCACCACCGGTACCGTAATATCGGGAACGGCCGCATGACGATTCTCCACCCGACCATAAGTATTAACCGCGATTTTCTGCAGCTCTTCCAGTGGTTTATTACTGTAGATTACCGCTTTCATCAGGTTCGCCGAGTAATAACGCTGGTAAAAGTCCTTCAGCGCTTCTTGCAGATTGCTGCCCGGTTTGTCTTTTAATGTTTCCAGATTCCCACCGGAAAACAGCGAGCTGGGATGTTGTGGATTGAGCGTTTCCGCTCCCACCTGCGCCATGCGCAACCCGTCACGGGAGCGGGCCATGGTCAGTTCAGCATTAACCGCATGGCGTTCACGGTCAGCGTTAACCGGATCCAGTAGCGGTTCAGCGATGGCATCGGCCAACCGATCAACCGCCGGTTCCAGCGCATCATTTTCCACCTCAAGATAAAACGCTGTACGGTAAGATGCGGTGCTGGCGTTGTGGCTGCCTCCGTGTTTTTTGAGGAATTCAGCAAGGCTATCAGGCTGCGGATAACGCTTTGAGCCCATCAACAACATATGCTCCAGGTAATGCGCCAGTCCTTGTTGATTGCGAGGGTTCTCTAACGAACCCACCGGAATAGTCAACGCTGACAGGGATTTGGTCGCCTGTGGATCGGAAACCAGCAACACTGTCATGCCATTATCAAGGCGGATAGCCTGATATTGACGTGGATCTTTTTCACTTTTACGGATCGTTTCAGGAATCAGTTGCCATCCTGATTGCGCCTGAGTCAGTGGACTCCAAAAGGTGACAAACAAGAACAGGGTGGTGAACCAGACTGCATAACGACGCATTAAAACTCCTTAACGATCTCATCTTCTGTCAGCGTTGAGCAGCGCAAAGCGCGACAAATATTTACTCCAGATAACTCACTTTCCGGCTGTGTACGAAAAGCAAGCAGAAAAAATGCAAAAAATGGTTATAAAGTAACATTACAGGACGTCTGTCTTCATATCATTCATCTGCAACAACGGCAACAGCCACACTTGTGCATGAGCGGTAATCATCTCAACAGTGCTCTCATCCAGCGAACGGAATAACCTTGCCAGATACGGATCACTGCCTTCCCCCTCCATTTGTACGTTCCCCTGCCATGCCTGTAGTAGCTTGATACGAGCTTTAGCCTGAGTTGCGTCATCATGGAAAACCATCCTTGATTTATCATCATAACTGGCTTCAAGCCACGCCCCACCACTCCTGGGCAATAGTAGCAATGGCGCACACATACCCTGTCGGTATCCCGCGATATAACGCTCCAGCCATTCACCGGCCTGCGCCGATGGCAACGGCGGAAAACACCACTGGCTCTCTTTGCGCCCCAGCATACGACTTTCACCGGTTCCCCCAGACAGGCAGTAAACCAGATGTTCCAGCCAGAGCGCCAGACCGTCGCTAAAATTCAACAGGCCAGGGCGCCAACGCAGCAAACCGTCATTCTGCACTTGCGTCAGCCAGCCACTCAGTTGTAGACCACCAACCTGCAGATTAATTTCCCAGTTGCCGGACTCTTTTCGTTGTTCGCGAACCTGGCAGGCCAACGCTGTCATATCGGTCAGTTGATCCTGCCAGAATAGCTCGCCCCAGGCGCCATAAGGCAAGTTTCCGGCCGCTCGCTGGCGGTCATACAAAAGTTCTGCGGGATGTTCATCAATCAAAGTATTCAGCAGTTGGACATTAAGCTGATAACGGCTCAGATTATCCAGCGAGAACGGTTCGGCATCCGGCAATTCAGGATCGGATAACTGAAAATTGACCCCCAACCGCTGGTTGAAAAAAGCGCGTACCGGATGGCGCCAAAAACGCATCAGTTGCTCAACGCTCAGCTCGGTGATTTCAACCTCAGGCAGCGGCAGCACAAAGGGAGGATGCGGTACACCGCTACCGTTTGCCGCGGGCAACCACTCTGCCGCATAACTTTGATACTCCGCCTGCGACGAGAAATTCTCTGCCGCAAACGGCATCCGGCTATGCAAATGGTGAAGATGCTTTTCCACGGCAGCCGCGCTGCTGTCCACATCAAGGTCTCTGTCGTCCGGCAGACAAAAGCTCTGACTAATGTACTCAACCAGCTCGCTGACCAACACCGAAGGAAAACGCTCGGCGTTATCCTGAATCGTCCTGCCGATATAGCTGATATACAATTGCTGCTGAGCGGAGATAAGTGCCTCCAGGAACAGATAACGGTCATCATCACGGCGACTGCGATCGCCTGTTTTCGGCTGCTGGCTCATCAGGTCAAACCCCAGCGGCGGTAACGTGCGCGGATAAACACCATCGTTCATTCCCAGCAGACACACCACCTTGAAAGGAATAGAACGCATCGGCATCAACGTACAAAAGTTAACGGATCCAGCGAGGAAACGCTGACTCATCCTTTCCTGATCCAGTCTTGCTGCCAGCTCATCACGCAACAGCGACAACGGGATGGTCTGCTGATAGCACGCCTGCATGCCATAGTTAATCGCCTGTTGCCACTGCGATTCAATCAGCGCCAGCGCAGCTTCGGTATCGGCATCACCGTCGAAAAAATCGTTGAGCAATTCCCGGCACAGCGGCAACCAGCTCTCCAGCCTGCGTGGTGCCATCAGCCGCTCACGCCAGCGACGCAGGCGCATTAGCAATCCAGCCAAATTGCCTGCCAGTTCGGCTATCAGGCCGCTCGACTCGTCATAAGGCAGGATCCCCTGCCAGTGTCCGGCTTCACTGCTCATCGCATAGCCCAGCAACATCCGCGTCAGCCCGAATTGCCAGGTATGTTGCCCCGTAGGCGGGAGCCCCAAATCCCGTAACGTATCGTCATCCAACCCCCAGCGAATACCGGATTCTCCCACCCAGTGCCGCAGACGTCTTAACCCCTCCTCATCGATAGAAAAGCGGGCCGCTATCGCCGGGACTTCCAGCAATGCCAACACTTCTTCAGAGGTAAAACGGCTCTCTGGCAGTCGCAACAGTGAAATAAACGCCTGCAATGCCGGATGGGCCAGGCTGGCGCGGCGGTCAGATATCGAAAATGGCAGATAACGTTCAGACGGAGCGTTACCAAATACTGCCTGAATAAAGGGCGTGTAAGCATCGATATCCGCCACCATCACGATAATATCGCGAGGCGACAGCTCCGGATCTTTCACCATCAAATCCAGTAACCGGTCCTGCAATACCTCGACCTCGCGTTGGGGACTGTGACAAAGATGAATACTCACCGAGCGATCGGCAGGATCCAATACTCGTTTATGACGGCTGGTTTCCCACTCCGCCGGGTTCATCCCGAGCACCGCATGATCGGACAACTCCAACAGGTCATGTTGCAAGCTTTTCAGCAGGTTGCTCGGTTCAATATCAACAAAAGCAAATACTTCATTTTCAAGTTCCATCCCCTGAAGTAGATAAAGATTATCGCGGCCTAATTTTCCCCACGACGCTAAAAGAGGATTCGGTAAATTTTGCTCTCCCGCCGTATTGAAAAGGGCTGAGGCATTATCCGGGGACTTAAACAAAGCAATCGGACGGTTATCTTTATAATGCCGCATTCTTCTGGCTTGTAATTTTGCCAGGAAACGATTGTCCTGAATATCACCCCAATAATACCGGCAGGGATTGGTGAACAGCAGATGGATATCAATATGCTTACCCAGCGCCTGCAGGGCCTGCAGATAAACAGGCGGCAACGCGGAAATCCCACAGATAAACACGCGGTCAGGCAGGTTAGCTGGACGTTCAGTGCTGTTTTCCAGCACCGCAATAAAACGGGTATAGAGGTTGGCGCGATGCCACTCCGGCTGCCCCAGTTCACGCGTGTATTCCACCAGTGCCGACCACAGAGGAGCTTGCCATTGCTGAGCCTCCCCCAGTTCGGCAACCGCCTGTCCCTTTTCCCAACGATTCAGCCATTCCGGACGGTAGACCAGATACTGGTCAAACAGGTCAGCTACGCGTGAAGCCAGTTGGAACAGTTTGCGCTGATCCTCATCATCGGTAAGATAGTGTCGCAACGTGGTAAATTCATTGCGCGCCAACATCGTGGGCAGGATCGCCATCAATTTCCAGCTCATACTGGATTTGTTAAAAGCACTTTCTTTGGGAATATCCGGCAAGACGCGGACAAACATGTCCCAGATAAAAGTAGCGGGCAGCGGGAAGACAATATTAGCAGCAATACCAAACTGTTCCGCCAGCGACATCTGCAACCACTGCGCCATCCCAGGACTTTGCACCAGTACCACTTCTGGCTGGAATGGATTGCACAGCGGCTGATTCTCAATTTGCCATGCTGCCAGCGATTTCAGCAAATCCAGCTGGTTTGAATGGTAAACGGTAAACATCACTGCTCCTTTATCCGGGGATAGTCATCTGCGCGGACACTGTAACCCGTCCGGCGACTGTTGCAAAACATCTGACTCGCAGAATCAAACGTCAGTCAGTTACAGCCTGGCATTGCAAACGGCTCAGTTCGGCTTTGCGTCCCAATGGGCTGGTCACCGTCACCTGCAGCAACGTACAACCTGTCGGGCCAGGCTGACGGATCAGAGAAGACTGCCAGCCGATGGCCTGATAACCTTCAAAACGTAGCCATGCCATTTGCCACGCCTCACGTTGCTGCATCTGTTGTTGAGCCCCCGTTGCCAGCGCTAACTGATAGTGCATCAACGCGGTGAAACTGAGGGAAAATAGCAGTAACGCTATCAGCGTCTCTGGCAGGCTGAACCCCTCTTTCTCAGTCATCTGTCCAACATCTCTCTTCCGGCAGAGGACAATAGTCGAGCCAGCCATGCGCGATTTTACTCAGACGACCAGCAGTACGACGTTCCATCCACTGATAAAACGCAATCGTGCCTGCGCCACTGTCCCCTCGTAACAATGCGGGACGTTGTGCCTGTTCCAGCAAGCAAGCCCGCCACGCTGGTGAGAATACGGTTTTGCACCGCCAGCCCATCTGCAATGCCCATGACTGGCGCTCTCCCCAGGCCAGTGCAGACCAGGCGTCACTGGACTGCTGAAAATAAAGGCGCTCATCAACCACCAGACTCAGCGAATCATCCAGTTGTCGCCGGGTGGCATTAAGCAACGCAGCCGAGAGCAATAAAAGGATTATCACCATAATCATTGCCCCGCTGCCCTGCTCACTGTCGGTCATAAATTCATCGCCGTTACCCAGCTTTCCAGCGTCAGAGGCTGTTGGGGGAACGCCCGGGCATAGCCGCTCAATCTGAGCCGCACCTGTCCATCGGTTTTCACTACGTTAAATTCCGTTATCATCACGGTGGCCGGATCGTTGAGCTTTTCCCAACCGCCCTCCTTACAGCTATCCACCCCCCGCTGAGCTTCAAGATTCCCCTCTCGCAGGCGAAAACCGTAGAAATCGCTGTGTTCATTTTCCACACGATCCCATTTACCATTACTGTTTTCATCCCAACGTAACAGCAGACACTCTCCCCGCGAGCCGCCGATGGTCAGCCCTGCGCCCGCACATTCGCCTGAGCAGTAACCCGCCCGCCGCACCGCTTTCTCCAGTGTTCCCATCATCAGTCTCAATTCCTCGTGCAGTTGCAACGCCATTAATGTGCGCAGGTTAGCAACCTGTAGCAGGGGCAAAAAACGGGCCACACCAATCATCAGCACTCCGCTAATCGCCAGCGCAATCAGCATTTCCAGCAGGGTGAAGCCAGCCTGTCTCATGGACATGAATCCTGACAGATGCGTACTCTGGCGCGAGACGACACGATGATATGACGCTCTCCTGCTGCGTTGGCTATCACTATCCGCCCTGGTTTCGCTACGTTACGCCGACCATAAAAGCCCATTCCTTCCGTCAGAGAACGCAGCGTCACCTCCGGCCACGGTGTGACAAACACCCAGCGCTGTCGCTGGCAGGCCTGCGGTGGCCCACTGCCTACACACCCGTTCCTCCCGCTGCGTTGCCACAACAGCCGTTGTTGATTATGCCAGTTTGCGTCATTACGCAATCGCAGGAGAAAATGCTGAAGCTGGCGTGCGCTGGTACTCAGCCGTTGCAGCTGTTGCCAGTGCTGCCAGCCGCCGATGGAGCCCAGCGTCAGCGTAGTGGCAATCATCATCACCACCAGCAACTCCAGTAAGGTAAACCCGTGCTTATTGTTCATGGACGCATCATTGTCTTTAGTCGTCAGACTGTCCAGCGCTGAAGCCCTCCCCTGCGAGCCGCCGTCAGCACACTATCTGTATAGTGATTTTCAGGTGCAAAATATTGCGGGATGCGTGGCAAAATAGCCATGATGTTGCCTGTTATGCTGGCAAATGCACTCTCTGCGGGCAACACTGCACATGATTGATCTGCTTTCCGTGCATTAAAGACAGTTGCGAGAAGTATCGTCACAGTGGGAAAGGCTGTCACTCCGGTATTTCGCTAACGAAAACCAATCTGGCACAGCTTCTGCATTGTCCCAAAAACAGTCTGTACGGAGACTGCCGCCCGGGCGGGAACGATAAAAATGTTAAACAGGGTTGGTTATGACAAATGAATGTAAACTGGTTGATTTGGCACAGGCTTTTCCACTGTTAGCTATCGATATGAAATACGCCACCGCAGATAATATCTGTGGGCGGCCCATTTACTGTGAAGATCGCTGTCTGCTGCATCCTGATGCCGCCGCGGCACTGGAGAAAAGTATCCATATCGCCGAACTGGCGGGTTATCGTCTGCTGGTTTATGACGCCTACCGCCCTCAGCAGGCACAGCATCATTTGTGGCAAGCCTGTCCTGATCCCGCCTACGTGGTTGAGGTGTCACAAGGCTCGAATCATAGTCGCGGTACTGCGATTGATGTCACGCTGATCGACAACGAGGGGCGGGTGTTGGATATGGGGGCGGGCTTTGATGAAATGCATCCACGTTCTCAGCCATATTATCCCGGGCTGTCACACGAAACGCACCGTAACCGGCTGTTGTTGAATGCCATTATGTTTGGCGGCGGCTTTACCGGCATTGCCACCGAGTGGTGGCATTTTGAGCTGACGGATTCCCTTCATTATCCCCTGCTGACGGATCGCTTTGCGTGTTATCCACTAACCTGAACGTCTGCGTTAATATCAGGAGCGCTACCATGACGCCAACGCCCTCTGCTTTTTCGTTATCCCCAAAGGCGCTACTGGCTGCGACGGTTGCTGGATTCAGTACCATGCGTGAATAAGTCGTTTGCCAGGTAAGTGGAATATATGCACAGTGAGATAATTAAGGAGCAGTGAAACCGCTCCTCTACACACGTCAGATAGCCACAGGTGCTTTAATCGCCGGATGTGGATCATACCCTTCGATTTCAAAATCTTCGAAGCGATAGTCGAACAACGAGGCAGGCTTACGCTTAATCACCAACTGTGGCAATGCCCGCGGCTCACGGGTCAGTTGCAACCGGGTCTGCTCCAGATGATTGCTGTACAAGTGGGTATCCCCCCCGGTCCAGACAAAATCACCCACTTCCAGGTTGCACTGCTGCGCCACCATATGCAGCAACAAAGCATAACTGGCGATATTGAACGGTAGCCCCAGGAAAATATCACATGAACGCTGATAAAGCTGACAGGAGAGCTTGCCCTTCGCGACATAAAACTGGAAAAACGCATGGCATGGTGCCAGCGCCATTTCATCCAGCTCCCCCACGTTCCAGGCTGAAACAATGATCCGACGCGAATCCGGGTCGCTTTTCAACTGTTGCAGCACCTTGCTTAACTGGTCAATCTGGCGACCATCAGCTGCACACCAACTGCGCCATTGTTTACCGTATACGGGGCCCAGATCGCCGTTTTCATCAGCCCACTCATCCCAAATAGTCACCTTGTTATCCTGCAAATAACCGGTATTGGTGTCGCCATTAAGGAACCACAGCAGTTCATGAATAATCGAACGCAGATGACATTTCTTAGTGGTGACCAGTGGAAAACCATCCTGTAAGTTGAAACGCATCTGATGGCCAAAAATCGACAACGTGCCAGTGCCGGTACGGTCATCTTTCGGCGTGCCCTCAGTGAGCACTTTTTGCATTAACGCCAGATACTGTTTCATTTTTCCCCACGAAGTTGCGATGCGCCGCGACGGCGATAAGCCCAAATCATCATCACAATACCGGCGAAAATCATCGGTGTGGAGAGGATCTGTCCCATACTGATGCTGTTATCGAACAAACCCAGTTGGGCATCCGGCTGACGAAAGAATTCCACGACGAAGCGGAACGTGCCATAGCCAATCAGGAACAGTCCTGAGACTGCGCCCATCGGACGATCTTTACGGATAAAGACATTCAGAATGATAAACAGTACCACGCCCTCCAGCAGCAATTCATAGATCTGCGAAGGGTGACGCGGCAGGACGCCATACGTTGCCAGCAATGACTGCCACTCAGGATGGGAGGCCGCCAGCACGACATCTTCGCTGCGGGATCCCGGGAACAACATGGCCCACGGCAAATCTGGCGCGACGCGGCCCCACAACTCGCCATTGATAAAGTTACCCAAACGCCCCGCGCCCAGACCAAACGGAATTAACGGCGCGATAAAATCAGCAACCTGGAAGAAATTACGTTGGGTTCGGCGGGCAAACCACAGCATTACGCAGATAACCCCGATTAAACCACCGTGGAATGACATACCGCCATCCCAGACCTTAAACAGATACAGCGGGTTATCGAGAAACAACGGCAAGTTATAAAACAGCACATAACCAATACGTCCGCCAAGAAACACCCCGAGGAATCCCGCATAAAGCAGGTTTTCCACTTCTTCTTTTTTCCAGCCGCTACCTGGCTGGTTGGCCCGGCGCACCGCCAGCCACATCGCGAAAATAAACCCCACCAGATACATCAAACCATACCAGTGCAGGGAGATCGGTCCGATGGAGAAAATCACCGGATCAAATTGAGGGAAAGCCAGGTAGCCGTTAGTCATCTTTCACCATTTGTAGAGTCTGCCCTGGACGGCAGACGGCAGAAATGTATCAATCAGTCCGCGCGCCTACGCGCAACGCTGCATTTAAGGCGCGCATGATAGCACAGCCCAAATTCAACGACCCGGCGGAACTGTAAACTTTCTTAAGCCGCTGAGAATCGGCACAAATAACGACAGGGAAAACTCAACGTCCCCCCCGAATCAAGCCGCCCAACCCCCGGCGTTCCATAAAAGCAGCCACCAGATGACGGACCTCTGCCGCCATCTGCGCCCGCAAAACGGTCTCAGTCAATTTGCACGCCTCCTGATAGTCGATGTGCTGCAACAGATATTTCACTCGCGCCACATTACGACCATTCATGCTCAGATGGTGATATCCCAGACCAATGAGCAGCACGACACCCGCCGGGTCACCCGCCATCTCACCACACAGGCATAGTTCAATACCGGCCTGTTTCGCCTCTTCTGCGATGGTATTCAGCGCCCGGAGCATTGCCGGATGCAGACTGTCGTACAAACTGGCAACCCGCGTGTTATTACGATCAACCGCCAACAAATACTGAGTCAGATCGTTAGTACCTACCGAGATGAATGTCACCCGACCCGCCAGATGCCCAATCATAAAGATCATTGAAGGCACTTCAATCATCACCCCTATGCGCGGTTTGGGGATCGGATACCCCAACATCTCTTCAACTTCAAGTGCAGCGCGATCGATCAAACGAATAGCTTCATCGATCTCATCAATACTGGTAATCATCGGCAACAGAATACTGAGATTACCGCTGGCGACGTTGGCCCGTAGCATCGCTCTCACCTGTATCAGGAAGATCTCCGGCTGGTCGAGTGTTAAGCGAATACCGCGCCAGCCCAGGCAAGGATTTTCTTCACTGATCGGCATATAAGGCAGTTGCTTGTCAGCGCCAACATCCAGTGTACGCAGGGTTACGGGTTTGCCCAGAAACAACTGCAACATCCCCTGGTACTGAGCCACCTGCTCCTCTTCTGAAGGGAATCCATTTTGCAACATGAAGGGAATTTCGGTACGGTACAGGCCTACGCCATCCACTGCGTTCCCCAATGCTTTTTCATGCTCAGCGCTCAGGCCCGCATTTAACATCACCTTTACCGACTCGCCGCTTTTCAGCGCTGCCGGGCATTCAACCACGTCTTCCGCCAGCTTGCTCAGCTCATTCTCTTCACTGATCAACCGCTGATATTCCTGTACCAACACCGGGTCAGGATCCACCAACAGTTCGCCACGATAACCATCAACGATCAGCAATCTGCCATTCAACAATTCAGGCTGGATATCCGCCCCCATCACGGTTGGGATCCCCAGAGCACGCACCATGATCGCCGCGTGGGAGTTGGCGGCGCCATCCCTGACCACTACGCCGACCAGGCGATCATGCGGTAACTCAGCCAGGGTGGTCGCCGTCAGTTCATCCGCCACCAGCACAAAGCGCTCGGGCCAGGCGTTGGTCCCCTGCTTCGTATCATCAAGGTGGAACAGCAGACGCTGTCCGAGCACGCGCAGATCACCAGCCCGCTCACGCAGGTAGCTGTCCTGCAGATTGGCAAATTGTGCCGCGAATTTTTCAATGACCTTTTTGACCGCCCACTCGGCAACCGATCCGCTATCGATCTCAGCATGAAGATCTTTCTTCAGACGGTTATCACTCAACAAATGGGAATAGAGATCGAAGATCGCCGCGCTTTCCTTATTGATACTGGCGGTAAATCGCTTACTGTAGCGACGAAACTCACCGGAAGCCTCGTCCATTGCCAGCGAGAGTCGCTCCCGCTCACGTGTCGTATCCAGCGTTGATGCCGCGAAAACACTGTCCAGCGAAGGCTGAGTGCTATCGACCCAACCTGATGCAACAGCAACGCCTGGCGCCGCCGCCAGCGCGCGAACACGGGTCTGTCGATACTGACCGAACAGCGCATTGAGCTGTGACTGGGAAAGGAGAGTCGCCATCTGGGTGGCGAGTGTGACAAGGAATGACTCTTCGCTTTCGTCAAACTGACGATGGTCCCGTTGCTGCACAACCAGCACGCCAAGCAACTGACGACGGCTGATTATCGGTACCCCAAGGAAAGAGCGGAAATGCTCTTCTTTTACCGACGGAATGAACTTAAAACTGGGATGACTCTGCGCATCCGCCAGGTTAATTGGCTCAGCCAGGCGCCCAACCAGCCCGACGATCCCTTCGTCGAAGGCCAGCGCGACAGTACGACCGCGCGGTTTTTTCAATCCGCGGGTCGCCATCAGGTAATAACAGCGGCGATCATGATCGGCAAGATAGACCGAACAGACTTCAGTATTCATCGCCAGGCAGATCTCACTGACCAGAATATCAAGTGCTTCGGTCAGCCTTGGTGCCCCGGCCACTTTTTCAACTATTTCGCGCAGCTGTGTGAGCATCATCTATGTGGCTTAACCTCTCTTCCGTCGGTAGAGCGCATTTCGCTGTCCGGTATTCTCCTGCAGCGGCATCACCACACCAGCAAACTCCTTCATCACCCGGCGATAGACATCGCGCTTGAAGGACACCACCTGGCGCACCGGATACCAAAAGCTGACCCAGCGCCAACCATCAAATTCCGGCGTGCCACTGGTTTGCATGTTGATATCCGCGTCATTGCACAATAATTGCAGAAGAAACCACTTCTGTTTCTGTCCGATACAAACCGGCTTTGTATCCCAACGCACCAAACGTTTTGGCAACTTGTAGCGTAACCAGTTGCGGGTAGAGGCAAGAATACGCACATCCTTACGGTGCAAACCGACTTCCTCGAAAAGCTCTCGATACATCGCCTGTTCCGCCGTCTCCCCAGGATTGATCCCGCCCTGGGGAAACTGCCAGGAGTGTTGACCATAACGTCTGGCCCACAGCACCTGTCCCTGCCTGTTACAAATTACGATACCAACATTCGGGCGGTAGCCATCATCATCGATCACTGGACTACCTCAAACTAAAACTCGGATGTTCTGATTGTTTCATACTCCTTACAGGTGGTAAACCACTGCTTTACGCTGTCAGCCTGCCGTAAATACGGGATAACTTGTATTGGTACACAAAGTTATGAACAGAACCCCCCGTTTTTAGCCGATCTTATTCACGTTTTCTGTGGATAGCTTTGTGTAGAACTCTGTTAACCCATGGGGAAAACTTTCTGACCTCCAGTAACACTGGCTCTAATAAATTTCATTAAACATCTGTTTATATTGTTATTTATCTGGATAACCTCTCATTATTCACCCTTTTTATAGTGTGTTCGCATCGTAGCGATCCCTGCCTGGCGAAAGATCGAGCACAGAGACATTTATCCACAGGTTATGCCGCTATACTGAACACGGAAACGCTAAAAAAGGCAAAAATCCCCCACGTCAAGGCTGTAAATCGAAACAGTATGATCATAAAAATCAAGTTATCCCATTTTTCTGTGGATAACAGGGGGGAAGATCCTGTTCATTGTCAGTGGCAACTCAGGCATAACCTTCTAGCATTCATAAAATAAGCCAGAGTGTTTGGATAAAAAAACATGATTTATCATGCTATTATTTCACTTTTGCACCGTATCCAACCGTGGATAACGGACAGCAAAAAAGAACGATGCTTTTTTGAACGACAACAGAGAGTTATCCATGACCCAACCTTTTGTTCCGGTACTTCCACCAGAGAATGAACACCAGTTGCTTGAACGTGCCCGTCTGTTGGCTGGCTACACGTTGGGTGAACTGGCGCTACGGGCTAATCTCACAATCCCCCATGATCTGCGTCGGGATAAAGGCTGGGTAGGGATGTTGCTGGAGCGCTATCTCGGCGCCAGCGCAGGTAGCAAACCGGAACAGGATTTTGCCGAGATTGGCGTGGAGTTGAAAACTATTCCGATTGATGCACAGGGACGCCCGCTGGAAACCACGTTCGTTTGCGTGGCACCGTTGACCGGCAATACCGGCGTGGTGTGGCAGACCAGCCATGTGCGTCACAAACTGGCTCGTGTGCTTTGGGTCCCCGTAGAAGGCAATCGCGACATTCCGCTGGCTGAGCGCCGGGTCGGCGCACCGTTACTGTGGAGCCCGAATGAAAAAGAAGAAGCGCTGCTCAGACAAGACTGGGAGGAATTGATGGATATGATCGTACTCGGTCAGGTCGAACGTATTACGGCACGCCATGGCCAGGTGCTGCAAATCCGTCCGAAAGCGGCCAACAGCAAAGCACTGACGGAAGGTATTGGGGAAAAGGGCCAACCGATCATGACGTTACCCCGCGGTTTCTATCTGAAAAAAACCTTTACCGCCCCCTTACTGGCCCGCCATTTCTTACTGTGAATCCCTCGTGCCATCAGCAAAACGGATGATTAGCTGGATAACGGCTATAGCTTCTCCCGCCCGGGTTGAGTATCCTCTTTATTTGCTTTTCATTTAGGATAAAATGAACGTATGTTTGAATGGATTGCCGATCCGAATGCCTGGCTGGCACTGGGTACGCTGACGATTTTGGAGATCGTCCTCGGTATCGATAACATTATTTTCCTTTCGCTGGTCGTCGCCAAGCTTCCTAAGCACCAGCAAAATTCTGCACGCCGTCTGGGATTAGCGGGGGCAATGCTGATGCGTCTTGGCCTGCTGGCCTCCATTGCCTGGGTGATCCGTCTGACCACCCCGCTGTTCACCCTGTGGGAACACGATTTTTCCGTCCGGGATATCATCCTGTTGCTGGGCGGTCTGTTCCTGCTGTGGAAATCGAGCATGGAGATCCACGAGACCATCGAGGGGTCTACTGAAGAGCAAACGACCAATGTTCATTCATATTTAGGCGCCATCATACAAATTATGCTGCTGGATATTATTTTCAGTCTCGACTCGGTGATTACCGCGGTGGGACTCTCTGATCATCTGATTATTATGATGGCGGCAGTGGTGATTTCGGTAATGATAATGATGTTTGCCGCCCGCAGTATTGGGGAATTTGTTGACAAACATCCTTCGGTTAAAATGCTGGCGCTGGCGTTCCTTATTCTGGTCGGTTTCACCCTCATACTGGAAAGCGTCAATATACATGTTCCGAAAGGCTATATCTATTTCGCCATGTTCTTCTCAATGGCAGTTGAGTGCCTGAATTTATTAAGAAATAAGAAGAATCACGCCTGATAAACACTGGCCGACTCTCCGGCCAGTCAACCCTCTGTAATATCACTTTACGAAAAAAGGCAATATCCCCACACATTTTCTGCACATTTTAGGAGTGTTACTATTACCTCAGCGTACAATAATACGTTATCAATAACTGACGAGTGGCAGACTAAGGATACTGAATATGAAGTGGGTGTTTAGCACGGTTGCGCTAATACTGGCAACACTGGTCAGCGGGTGCAGCAGCGATTATGTCATGGCGACCAAAGACGGCAAAATGATCATGACTCAGGGAAAACCGGAAATTGATAAAGATACCGGACTGGTGAAATATATCGACAATGCCGGTCATGAGGTACAGATTAACGGCGACGATATCTCCTCAATTGTCGAGCGTTAACATAAATATCCACCCTCAGTGGTCATACAGACGAGGTTCTTTTCATTTTCATCCCCCAGTGTTGCAGGATAAAAATGCTAAGGCATTTTGGTACACGCTGGCATTATCCCTCAAGTGTGAAACGGCGGTCTGAACCTCACGACCCACAATTCACACATTGGCTGGAAACCGATATGGACAGGACCCGCCCGTTAGGACGACGGGCCCATGGACTGATCTCAGCTATCCAGAGCGCTGGCTCAGGCCCGTGACGGAGGATGAGTCATGCAACCCGGCACCTTGCGGTTTACTGTTTGCCCGGTATCACGGCTGGCTTCAGCGCATTTCCCGATAAATCCCCTCTTCCCCCTGTTGCGCCCGACGGTTATAGTCAAATGTCGGACCTGGCAACACGCCGTAAAGCAGTAGCAAAGCGTGAAGATTCACTGCCACGTTCCAGACCTTTTAATAATGAAAAAAGGAAGCTGGCAAATGCACTATCATCGTATCCCCCACAGCACTCTTGAAGTCAGCAGCCTGGGGTTGGGCACCATGACGTTCGGTGAGCAAAACAGCGAATCTGATGCCCATGCCCAGTTAGATTTAGCACTTCGTTCCGGTATTAACCTTATTGATACCGCTGAAATGTATCCGGTACCACCACGTCCGGAAACCCAGGGACTCACCGAAAAATACATTGGTAGCTGGCTTAAAGCCCGTAACAACCGCGATAAAATCATCCTCGCGTCAAAAGTGTCAGGTCCGGTGCGGGGCGCTGATGCCACCATTCGTCCTGACCAGGCGCTTGACCGTAAAAATATCCGTGAGGCGCTGGAAGCCAGCCTGAAACGCCTGAACACCGACTATCTCGATCTCTATCAGTTACACTGGCCCCAGCGTCAGACCAATTGCTTCGGCAAACTGAACTATCAATACAGCGACCAGACTGCGCCCGTGACGCTGTTGGAAACGCTGGAAGCGCTGAATGAGCAGGTGCGTGCAGGTAAAATCCGCTATATCGGGGTGTCCAACGAAACCCCCTGGGGGGTGATGCGTTACCTGCAACTGGCGGAAAAACATGAACTGCCGCGCATTGTCAGTATTCAAAACCCCTACAGCCTGCTGAACCGCAGTTTTGAAGTGGGGCTGGCGGAAATCAGCCAGCACGAAGGGGTCGAACTGTTGGCTTATTCCAGCCTGGCGTTTGGGACGCTAAGCGGTAAATATCTGAATGGCGCCAAACCGGCCGGAGCGCGCAATACGCTGTTCAGCCGCTTTACCCGCTACAGCGGTGAGCAGACCCAACGGGCGATTAGCGAATACGTGGCGTTAGCGAAGAAACACGGTCTGGATCCCTCTCAAATGGCGCTGGCCTTTGTGCGCCAACAGCCGTTCGTTGCCAGTACCCTGCTGGGCGCCACGACACTGGAGCAATTGCAGATTAATATCGACAGCTATAATCTGACGCTGGATGAGGACGTGCTGCAAGCGTTGGAAGCCATTCATCGTCGCTATACCTTCCCGGCACCATAATGCGGTCGCACGGGTGGGATACATTCCGCCCGTGACGCAATCACGCCCCCACCTGTATGCAATAGTCACATGGTGGTTAGCTACCACGATGTGAAGCGGAGTGAACCCGTCTCTCCCGAAGGTGCCCCCTTGCCTTGCAGCTTGTGACTAAAAGGACACATTGAAAAGCGATCCGGGACCTCTGTAAAAGGGCGTTGCCGGATATCAAAAACAGGACTGCCGGAGATAAGATCAATGTGATGTTCTCCCGTTGCCCCACGGGAGAACGGGGTTTGCGTGTGCTATATGCCCACTTCCGGTATGCCTCAGGACATGAAGCGGACGTTAACAGTGTTACGAAAAGAGATGCCCGGAGGACGTGATACGTGTTTTCACGCCTCAATATTTACGTTTTCAGAAAATCAAATTACCTATCGATGCACCGCCATCAACATATAACGTTTGTCCAGTCATAAAGGCCGCATCCCCGGACATAAGAAAAGCAATGGTTGCCGCGATCTCATCCGGTTGGCCGAACCGCTTCATAGGGACACCTGCGAGATATCGCTTTTCACCCACGCTTCCTGGCGGATTGTTTGCCCTGAAAAGCTCGGTTTCAGTCGGCCCCGGCGCAACGGCATTCACGGTAATTCCGGTCTGGGCAAGTTCCAGTGCCCAGTTACGGGTGAAGCTAATCAAGGCAGCTTTCGCTGCTGCATAAGCGGTTCGTTCAACACTACCGAGCACAGTAAGACTGGAAATATTGACGATTCGTCCCCAGCCCCGGTCCTTCATGCCCGCCAGAATGGCCTGAGTGCCCTGTATTGCCGGGTAGAGATTGACCCGCATGACCGCTTCAAATGTGGATAAATCCACTTCGCCGAGGCGCTGCGGCTTTACCAGACCGACATTGTTCACGATCCCGTCAAAAGCGAATCGCTGACTTAACTGTTCAAAGGTCTTGTGTGTTTGCTGGAGGTCTGCGAGGTCTGCGCTGATTAAGGTGCCGGGAAAATTATCGTTCGCCCCTCTCGCCAGACCGACAACCTGATGACCCGCTTCGGCAAGCCGATGGGCCAGAGCCAGCCCGATGCCTTTACTGGCACCGGTGATTAAAAAAGTTCTCTTCATCATTTACTCCGGTTATTAACCTCTGGGACAACTCGCAAGAGGTATAAGAAAGACATTTACAGGCTACGTGCGCATCGAAGCGAAGGCAGCATGTCTTCAGGATCTGGACGGCGGGTGTAGCCGGGATTGGCTTAGGTATAAATAATCGAGCCATCCTGATCGATGACATAACGTGCAGGCACAATGCACAGACCGCGAAAGACAGGGCGTGGTTAACGACATTGTCCCCGCAGGCAAGCCACGGGGCGCATTTATAAATACGGAAGAAGAAATTGCTTGATTTAACACGGTAGCTGTCGAGAGGCTAATTCATGTGCGCCAGGTGCAAATTATGTGTCCGGCGCCTGATGATTGCGCTGCTGCGCCAGTTGCCAGCCCCACAATACCGCTATCGCCAGTGCAAACACCACGCCAAATCCGACGCCGGTTGCCACTGGCGACAAGCCCAGTTTAATCGCCAGAGAGTACACCCCAAGCATCAACAGCATGGCGCTATTTTCGCCAAGGTTTTGAACGGCGATGGCATTACCCGCGCCCACACTGTCTTTGCCACGCATCTGCAGCAACGCATTGAGCGGCACCACAAAGAAACCTCCCAGAGCCCCGATAGCCGCCAGCAAGCCACAAGCACCGAGGGTCGTATGCTGCAACGAAAAGCACACCACCGCCACGCCAATCAACACCCCAGCCGGCATACATCGCCCCACCGTTTTCAGCGTGACCCACTTCGCCGCCGCCCCGGCGCCAATCATAATCCCGACCGCTACCATCGCATTGAGCAACGTTGGCGTTTTATTGTCAGTAATCCCCAGCGCCACCGGTACCCATAGCACCAGCAGTAAACGCAGCGTGGCTCCCGCGCCCCAAAACAGGCTGGTTCCTGTCAGCGAAAAACGGGTTTCGCCATCACGCCACAGCACGCCACAGGCCCGGAAGAAGCTGGCCGATATCTGCCTCGGGTGCCAGGTCAGCCCGGGGCGAGCCGCAGATAGTGGCGGGATCAGCAGATTAGCCGTCACCGCCAGGCCATAGGCCACGACACAGATAATCAGCGCCACCAGCAGGCTCCAGTCGGCCAGCACACCCCCCGCGACAGATCCCATCAGAATTGCCGCAATGGTAGAGGACTCCATCAGACTATTGGCTTTCACCAACGTTTCCCCCCCCGCAATTTCGCCGAGAATGCCGTATTTTGCCGGTGAATAGGCCGCCGCACCCACCCCGACCAGACTGTAGCCGAGGAATGGGTTGAATCCTAAACAAATGACCAGCGCGCCGAGCAGTTTCAATCCGTTGGCAAACATCATTACCCGACCTTTGGCAAACCCATCGGCTAGCTGGCCAACAAACGGCGCCAGAATAATGTAGGTGGCAACGAAAACCATTTGCAGCACCGGCTGACTCCACTCAGGGTAAACCTGTTGTTTCAGTACCGCGAGAGTAGCAAACAACAGCGCGTTATCGCCAAAAGCGGAAAAAAACTGGGCGGCTATCACCGCCATCATTCCTCGCGACAACAGCCGTTCACTGCTAGCGGCAGTATGATGACTCATCATTATTGTTCTCCGCCTGTTCAGCTAACTTTCTCAGTGCGACCAAATCAGGTTTGCCGCTGCCCAGCAACGGTAACTGTTTCAGGAAGCGAATATCACGCGGCACCGCCAACTCAGGGCTACCCAGTTCACGCGCGGCACGCTGCAATTTATCCCGACTCAACTCGCTGTCCGTGGTGAACAGCACCAGTGCTTCACCACGATTACCATCCGGCTTGATGGCGGCGGCATGCTGCTTCCCGGCTGACGCTTTCAACGCGATTTGCTCCACGATTTCCAGCGAAACCATTTCACCGGCAATTTTGGCGAAGCGCTTGATCCGCCCCTGAATCTGACAAAACCCGTGTTGATCAAAGTCAACGATATCGCCGGTATCGTACCAGCCCGCGTCCATCTGCCCGGCACCATTATCCGCCTGCGGCGCTTCCAGTACGCCAGGGTTCTCAACGCGCAGATAACCTTTCATGATGTTCGGTCCACGTAGTTGTAACAGCCCCCCCTGCTCAATGCCCGGAACGGCTATCAGGCGAAAGTCCATACCCGGCAGGATCCGCCCAACCGTGTGATTTTTGGCGGCCATCGGCACGTTAATCGCCACCACGGGCGCACACTCCGTCACGCCGTACCCTTCCAGAATACGGATGCCGAATTTATCCATCCATGTCTGGCGAGTGCTTTCCTGCAATTTTTCCGCTCCCGCCACCACATAGCGTAGACGGGCGAAATCATAAGGATTGGCAAAACGGGCATAGTTGCCGAGGAACGTTGAAGTACCAAACAACACCGTGCAACTCCGATCATAGACCAGCTCCGGTATGATGCGATAATGCAGCGGACTGGGATAAAGAAATACCTGTGCGCCAGTCATCAACGGGGTGAACAGCCCAACTGTCAGGCCAAAGGCATGAAACAGCGGTAGCGCTGACATAAAACGGTCACGCGGGGTAAAGTCCGCTACCGTGCGGATTTGCTCAACGTTCGCCAGCAGACTTTTATGTGAGTGCACCACGCCTTTCGGATTGCCCTCTGAACCGGAGGTAAACAACACCATCGCCGCATCTTCCGGTTGCTGCTCAACGGCGGCCAGCGCAGGGAATAGCAGCCGACTGAGAACCCACAACTTGTCCTGGACGGTGACGCTGTCTCGCAGATCTTCCAGGAATACCCAGTTCACCTGGGGTAGCCCTTCGGGCAAATGTCCCAACTTACCTTTATCGAGGAACTGACGCGAAGTGAACACCGTCTTCACCCCGGCGGCCTGCAACGCACTCCCCAGCCCCTTAACCCCTGCGGTATAGTTGAGCATCGCCGGAATGCGGCCACGCATGGAAGCCCCGAGGATCGCCGCAGCCGTTATTGTCGCATTGGGCAACAACAGACCGATGTATTCCCCCTGGGCGGTATAACGCGCCAGAATACGCCCTACCGCGAGAGACTTCTTCAATAGCCCGCTGTAGCTGTCCACATTGAAATTAACGTCTTCAATACAGGGTTTGAAAAAACCGTAGCGCGTACGCGCCGCCAGAAAGGCCTGATACAACGTCTCACGCGGACGTACCGCCATGCGGGCTTCCATCATAATATGATGCAAATGTTCACCGGCCAGTTTACGTCGCTCACGTGCGGTTTTCGCCTCCGGCATTGGCAGTGTGGTGGCAGGAAGCACCGTCAGGCTGATGCGGGGAAACAGACGACGTTTGGACACCCCCGACAGACGACCAAAAGGCGAGAATTCAGCCCCTTCGATCCGCACTGGCACCACGGTGGCCTGCGATTTAGCGGCAACAAAGCCCGCACCATCGTAAATTTTCATCAGCGAACCCGTCACGGTGATACGTCCTTCCGGAAAAATCACCACCGGTCGTCCCTGACCGATCATCTTCACCAGGTGCTTGACCGACATCGGTTTGGTCGGGTCCAGCGGTACAAAGTCAATCACTGAACGCACCCAGCGCATATACCACTGCTCGCTAATGGATGTGTACACCGCAAAAACCGGTTTTACCGGCAAGAAAACAGCCAGCAGCACGCCATCCAGGAAGGACATATGATTGGGAACAATCAGGACTTTTTCTTTCGACAAACCAGATAAATCGCCGCGCAGGCTGGCGCGAAAACACACCTGCAATAGCAAACGAAAAAAGGAAAATAACATGCCAACTCCTTAGCACAAAAAGTTGGCTACAACGATGCAGGATACCGGGGAATAACTCAATGCACAGCGGGGAAAAATCGCCAAATTCAGGCTTAAATGCGGCAATAATCAGCACCCATGATCCCGCTCTGTTGCCATCACAGTTGTCATATGAATTTAATGTGACCCTACCCTGTTTTATAAAAGCCCCCCAACGAAACCGGCAAAATGGATAAACAGCCACTGTTTTTATAACCTGTTAATTTTGCCAACAAAATTAGCCAGATCGCGTTTCATTACTCACAACATCTTCTACAGGATTCCTTTTTACCTCACCAACGCGACTCCCCATCTTTTTCTTATTACTGCAACTCACTTTACACCCACGCTTAAATAATAAAGACAGTACAGCATGAATTAAATAACTGACAAAGGTTATTAAATCAGGTTTATCAACTACAAATACTCACGTTAATCATTTTAAACCCTAAAAAGCCACGAATGAAATCACTTGAACTGACTATTTTTTAGCATATTTACATGCTACACGTTCTAGTTTAGCGTTGAAGACAACCTGCATAACACGAGGAAATCCTCTTCCTCCGGTTGCCTGGCCCATAACAACACCAACACATTTTGGAGCATCGCTATGACGTCCATTTTTCAACATCGGGGATATTTTTTGGCTGTCGGTCTGCTGGCTGCCACTGCGTCTTGCAGCAGTACCGCCTTCGCGGCTGATATAAAAACGTGCGCAAAAACCTACACCATCGGCTTCAGCCATCCGGTTGGCGAATCGCAGTTTGCTATCGCGCTGAAGAAAAAAGTGGAGGCGGCTGGTGAAAAACAGGGCTGTGTGAAGGTGTTACTGGACAATACCCAGCAGAGCAATCTGGAATCTCAACGCGCCACGCTGGAAAGTTGGGTCACTCGCCGGGTCGATGCCATTGTGGTGTTGCCGGTTGAAGCCACCGCGCTGGATGGCCTGCGGGTCCAGGCACAAAAAAAGGGCATAAAATGGCTGACTTATGCAGGTGCGACCAAAGGTTCCGACGGGTCGGTCGGCTTTGATAACGTGCAAAGCGGCGATCTGGTCGCCAAAGACGCCCTGGCCTGGGTGAAGCAACGCTATCCCAACGGGAAAATCACCGCGGCTGTCACCACCCTCACCCCCCTGAAAGGTTTTGCCGGACGCTGGGAAGAACCGCTGAAGCAGTTCAAAGCGGCAGGCTTGCCGGTCGTCTCACAGCAGGATTGCGCCACCCAGGCCTGCGGCATGCAGATTGCCGAGGATACGCTACGCCAGCATCCTGATTTACGGGTGTTTATCGGGATTAATGACGATGCCGCTCTTGGAGCCCTGAGGGCCTTTAAGAACGCGGGCATTAAAGCGGAAGACACTTACATTGCCGGACAGGACGGCACCGTTGAAGGTCTGGAAGCAGTGAAACAGGGCGGCGCTTACCGTGCTTCCGCCGCTATCCTGCTGGACGATCTGGCCCAGTCGATTATCGATAATTCGCTGGCGGCGATAACCGGCAAAGGACGCACCAATTATCAGACTGCTGTTGAACTTGGCACCCTGCGTAATCCTCAGCGTCTTGATGCCCTGATCGCGCAATATAAGGACTGAGTATGAGTATCGATCTGACCCCGAAGCGTCTGAGTATCCGCCAGCTTCGTAAGTCTTTCGACGCACAGGAAGTGCTAAAGGGCATCGATCTGGAACTGAAAGCGGGTGAAGTCCATGCTCTGCTCGGCCCTAACGGCGCGGGGAAATCCACCCTGCTGGGCTGTCTGAGCGGAGCCGTCACGCCGGACTCGGGTGAAATAGTGATTGGAGAAACCGCCTATAAGCAGTTTACGCCCACCTCCGCCTTTGAGGCGGGCATAGCCAGCATTTACCAACATTTTCAGTTAATTGGTTCACTGAGCGTCAGCGATAATATTTTTCTGGTCAATGAAATGCGCACGACATTCGGCACCACGCGTCAACGAGCGCAAAGAAACCGTAGCGTGGAACTGCTGGAATCGCTGGGAGTCGAGGTGAATCCCGCCAGTCTGGTGGAGGATCTCAGCGTGGGCGAGCAGCAAACGGTGGAAATCGCCCGCGCGCTGCTGAAAGAACCCTCGGTACTGATTCTGGATGAGCCTACCGCCGCCTTGAGTGAAAACGAAGTCACCGCTTTGTTAGAGCTGGTGCGTCGTCTGGCGCAGGACCACGGTTTGATCGTCATTTATGTCACTCACCTGCTACGGGAAGTGCTGGAAGTCGCGGATAAGGTCACCGTCCTGCGCGACGGTAACGTATTGTGGACGCGCGAAATTAACGATCTTAATCTTGCCGATCTGGTGCATGCCATTTCGCCAGAGAGTCATTTTTCTCGTACGCAGCAACAAAAGCAGATCGGCCCAGCACTGGTGACACTGGAAGCCTACCGCTCCGCCTGGACCGGCCCGGTCGATCTGACGCTGCATCAGGGAGAAATCGTTGGCGTATTTGGCTTGCTGGGCTCAGGCCGTACCGACCTGTTGGAAGGGCTGGCGGGTGTTAAATCGAGCCACGGCAGCTTGCGGCTTAATGGTCGCGACCTGCACCATACCTCACCGCAAAAGGCTCGTCAGCAAGGGATCGTGCTGGTCGCCTCCGACCGTAAAGAACAGTCGCTGTTTGGCAGTATGAGCGCCTGTGAAAATCTCCTGCTTCCCCACTACTCCACACTTTCGCGCCCATGGCGGCCCATGAAAAAAGAACGGGCAATTTTCCAAACGTTGGCGAAGCGTGTCGGTCTGAGGCCTGCTGATCCTGACCGGGAAGGCGCTAACTTCTCCGGCGGCAATGCGCAGAAACTGATGGTAGGCCGCTGGATGACTGACATCGACCACAGCCATTTGCTCCTGCTGGATGAGCCAACGCAGGGGGTGGATGTTGGGGCAAGGCAGGAACTGTATGGGCTGATACGGGAATATGCCACCCAGCCGGAACACACAGTGCTCTTTGCCTCCAGCGATCCTGAAGAGATTGTGGCGCTGGCTGATCGAGTGATGGTTCTGGTCGATGGCCAGGTCGCTGATATTGTCGATCCAAACATTGGCGAAGAGAAACTGATAGCCCTGGCGCACGGCTGATCGTGTGCTATTTCCCCCTTTTTATGGCGATAGATTATGTCTGATAGCTTAAAACCCCCTGTGGACATCTCGCTGAAACGTAGCGAACCACGTTCATCGTCTCCCAGGCTGAAAAACTTTGGCCTGCTGATAACTCGCTGGATCTTGCCAGTCGCCACCGTAGCACTGATGGCGTGGTTCTCATGGCTGACGCCGGTATTTTTTACCACCGATAACTTACTGGCGATAGCCACACAAAACGCGCCAACATTTATCGTGGCGGCTATTTTCGCCATGCTGATGATGGCAGGCTACGTGGATCTGTCGATCGGTTCAGTGCTGGCCCTGGTGGGAGTTTCCGCCGGGCTGGCGTTAAACAGTTGGGGGCTGGTTCCCGGTATTCTGGTCGGGCTGGCGGTGGGTATCGCCGCAGGTTTGCTGAACGGCATACTGATTGGCCTGCTCTCTTTCTCTCCCATCGTTGTCACCCTGGGGGGACTGGCGGCCGCTCGCGGACTGGCGCAATACCTCGGCCAGGGCTCGATTTATGGTTTTCCTGACGCCTTCGCCAATTTTGGTTCCGACAGCACGCTGGGCCTGCCCAATCTGGCGCTGATCGCCGCGCTGATTTGCCTGATCAGTGTCATAGCCACCAGCTGTTTCCCGGTGGGTCGCCAGATTATCGCTATTGGCGTCAATCCGCGCGCGGCCTTTCTGATCGGTATCCGCGTGCGACTGGTCGTCACGCTGTTATATACGCTGACCGGGCTGGCGGTCGGCATTGCCGGCCTGTTACAAATTGCCCGTCTCAACAGCGCGCCATCCGGCACGCTGGGAGAGGGCTTCGAGGTCATTATCCTGACTGCGGTGCTGCTGGGAGGGGTGCCGTTTACTGGCGGAAAAGGCAGTATCTGGCGCGTACTGGTTGGCGTCTGGCTGATTGGCACTCTGCGCAATGGGCTGATTTTACTCGATATTGGTACCGAGCTAAGCGGCATCATTACCGGCGGCGTGCTGGTAATGGCCGCCGCACTGGAAGCCATCCGTTATTACATCCACAAGACGAAATAAGGCAATGCTATGTATCTGATTGGCTATCTTTCAGCCCTGAGCTGTCGCGCCGGAGAAGGTGTGGAAGTAATGATTAGCAGTAGTGTCAGCGAAGTCAGTCTCGATGTAGTACGGCTGATCCACGGCGATGATAACCCGCAAGGGCCGGGCTTTCTTTACCAACCGGTAGAACAGATCCCGGTGCGTCAGGTACAGGCTCAGGAACAACAAACGCCGATCGGTTCCTGGGCCATCAGCCGACAGCCGATTCGCTTTGTTGAGCAGTCTACATTGCAGCTTTCTCTGGCGGTCTGGCCCACCTTACCACCGCAGGAAGGATTACAGGGGATCGTCAGCTTGCCCGCGGTGGAGTTTCAGTTAGCGATGAATGCTGAAGGTTGCCTGGTCCTGCGCTGGCGACACCAGATATTGCTCACGACCCCAGCACTGCAACTGAGGCGGTGGTATCAGATAGCGGTTTCAGTTGGAGAAAATGGCTGTGAACTCAATCTGACAGACGCCCAGGGAACAACATCGTGCATCCGTGGCGCCGGGGCGATACTCAATGGAAGCAGTAAGGTGTTATTCGCCGCGATGAGCATTGAATCCCGTGGTCAACAACATTTTCCGCAGGGCGTTTATAACGGGAAAATTGCCCAACCGAGGATCGCCGTTGCCGGGCAGGTTGCCGCCCGCTGGGCCTTCGAACAGGAGATGAGCCGCCAACACGTTCCCGACAACAGCGGCAACGGATGTGATTTGCAACTGATCAATGCCCCAACTCGCGCCATGACCGGGCCTAACTGGCGTAACGATGTCCATGACTGGAAGCAGGACCCGTCGCAATACAATGCCATCCATTTTCATGATGATGACCTGGCGGATGCCTGTTGGCCAGTAACCGCTCACGTTGAGATCCCCGCATCACTCAGTAGCGGCGTCTATGCCGTGCGTCTGCGGGCTGCCGGCCTGTCAGATGACTATATTCCGTTGATTGTCCGTCCCGCGCCCGACCAGACTCCGGCAAAAATAGTCATGGTGATGGCAACCTATACCTACATCGCCTATGCCAATGAGCATCTGACCGAAGGCGATTTTGAACAAGGCAGCGAAATCCCCGTTCAGACCGGAGACTGGGAAGATCTGGTCGCTATTCACCAGGAGTGGGGAAAAAGCCATTACGATCGACACAATGACGGTTCCGGCGTCGCCTATTCCAGCTCGCGACGTCCTATTCCCAATCTGCGTCCGAACTATCGCTTCTGGGGTTTTCACGCGCCGCGCCGTTTCTCCGCCGATCTCTATATGATCTGGTTCCTGACACAACTGGGCGAAGCGTTTGACGTGGTCACCGAACACGATCTGCATGCAGAGAGCACCACTCTTCTGTCGGATTATCAGACAGTTCTCACTGGCAGCCATCCGGAATATTACAGCGAGCCGATGCTCGCGGCTTACCAACAGCACGTGGCGCAAGGCGGATGCCTGATGTATCTGGGCGGGGATGGTTTTTACTGGGTAACCACACCGTTTAATGATTTACCGCATCTACTGGAAGTACGCAAATCAGAAGGCCTGCGCCACTGGGATGCGGAACCCGGCGAACGCTACCATGCCAGCACCGGGGAACTGGGGGGAATCTGGCGTAGCCGTGGACGCAGCGCACATCAGCTATTCGGCGTGGGCATGGGTGGCCACGGCTGGGATAATAAAGCGCCCGGTTATCGCCGCAGTGAACGCTCTTATCAGCCGGATGTCGCCTGGGTCTTCGACGGTATTAACGAACCGGTGGTCGGTGATTTCGGCCTGATCATGAATGGCACCAGCGGCGATGAAATTGATCGCGTTGATTTCCGTTATGGCACCCCGGAACAGACGATTATCCTGGCTTCATCAGAACCGCACAGCGAGTGGTATGTTCCGGTTCCGGAAGATGTCACAACAGTATCGAACCGACTCAACGCACGCTATAATCGCGATGTTCGTTCCGATATGGTTCTGGTGGAACATGCCAGCGGCGGTGCGGTGTTTTCAGTGGGGTCAATCATATTCACTGGCGCGCTGCCGGTGAATAATGGCGAGAATAACATCGCCCGTCTGCTGAAAAATGTTATCGGTAATTTTACCAGCAGAAAATAATTATGACGCCTCCGTGAGTGGGAGAATAGCGAGACGCGCCAGCTTCTATGAATAATAAACAGACCAGTATGCTCACCAGTTCCGGTTTTGCCCTGGCGGCGGCCGATCAGGTCAGCACGGCGCTGTGGCGCGGCACGATCAATAATCGCTTTACCCAGCCACAGTTTCTGGCCCTCAATGGTCTGCTGTACAAACCTGGGATCGGACACTATGAGCTGGCTGACCGCGTTGGCATTGACCGTGCGACCATCGGCCCCATTCTGAAGCGCTTGATGGAACAAGGGCTGGTGGAACGCCGTAAAGACCCAACGGACTCACGCCGTTCGATGCTGTTTCTCTCCCCCGAGGCGCATCATCTGCTGGCGGAAATGGCCTCGCTGGTGGAGGCGGTTGACCGCCAATTGATGGCGCCGCTCAGTGCGGCCGAACAGGCAGCGCTGGTACAAAGCTGGGCGATGCTAAGCGAAGAGAGCGGCTTACAGGAAATGGTGGAATTTGATGACCATGCCGCCGATCCGGTGATCCCGCCTTTAGCGCACTATCCGTGGTTTTTTTTACGCCAGGCCTGTCGCAATTACCGCCGTCTGTGGCGTGAACGAGTCGATGAGACTATCAGTACCTCGCTGTTTACGCTGATGGAAGTGGTCGCGATGCGGCCGGGTATTGATATCCGTACTGCTGCGCAGTTGGCGTCGATAGAAGAAAGCAATGCGGTACGAATGGTGATGCGAATGGTGAGAACCCGGATGATGCGTGATCCGCGTGATCCCAACGATGCCCGTCGCTCTCTGCTATCACTGACGGAGAATGGCCAGGCAACCTTTCAGGCCTTACAGCAGCGCTTTCCACTGGTTCAGCGCGGTTTGACCCGAAAGCTGCCACCGCTGGCCGTTGAGGAATTTCACCGACTGACGCGCCTGGTCGCCCGACTATGACGGTACGTGCCGTTCAGCCATTCGCCACAATGGTGATGAAATCACCGGCATACTCAATGATTTTGCGGTCAGCAGTGATTAAAACGTGATCTTCGGCGGATGCCTGAGCGACCAGCAAGCGGTCAAAAGGATCGTGATGCATGGCAGGAAGATGCTGAATTTGCAGAATATGGTGCGCTTTAATACTCAGTTCTTTAAACCCGCTGGTGAACAACCCAGCCCGCAGTACCGGCAGATCAACCTCAAAATGGGGTTTATTCAGCGCATTCTTGATAGCGACCTCCCACAAATTGACCACGCTGAAATAAACATCATGTCCAGTATCGGTCAGGATCTCACGCACCGGCGTCCTCAGCTTTTCCGGGGCATAAGCGGCAAAGAGTACAATGTGGGTATCCAGTAAATACATTATTCCTTCCCTGAAAACAAATCCTCTATTTCACTGCCGTTCATCTCATCGAAATTATCCGGGAGGGTCAATGTCCCGCTTAAAAATCCCAGAGCGCGCTTCGGTTTTTCTTCCGAAAAAGGCACAACTTTCACCAGTGCTTTGCCATTACGCGCAATCACAAAAGGCTCTCCGCTTTCCACCACCACGTTAATCAGCCGCGACAGATTGGTTTTTGCCTCATAAATATTAATTTTTTCCATCCTTCCCTCCCTGTGTTGTTGTCTAAAATACAACCAGAGACACCTCCTGGTCAAGTCAGATTGACCAGACCAGATTCAGGAAACAGAAACCGTTACATTATTATTCCGGCAGATTCTTCGCATCCCACCCTCCACCCAGCGCGGCGATCAGCTCAACACTGGCGAGCCACTGGGTGCTTTGTAATGACAACAGGTTCTGCTGTGCGCTCAGACTGGTATTTTCCGTGGTGGCCACATCAAGATAATCAATCATCCCGGCCTGATACTGGTTATACGTCACACGAGCGGATTCTTTCGACGCTTCTGTCGCAAGCTGCTGTGCCTGTATTTCATCCTGCAAGGTGTGCAGTTGGACCAGATAATTTTCCACTTCCTGGAAACCCGTCAACACCGCCTGGCGATAACTGGCGACTGCCGCGTCGTAGCTGGCTCTCGCCTGCTCAACATTAGCGGAAGTCGCGCCGAAATCCAGCAACGTACCGCTCAGTTCCGGCCCCAGCGACCAGACACGATTCGGCAACGAGATCAAATTATGCAAGGTTGAGCTGGAAAAACCACCAGAGGCGCTCAGCGTCAGGTCAGGATAATAACCGGCAATCGCCACGCCGACGGCTGCATTGGCGGCGGCCACATTACGCTCGGCATAAGCGATATCCGGACGACGCTGCAGCAACTCGGAAGGAATGGACTGCGGGATGGTCGGCAAGGTCGCGGTCAGGTTAGCGGCCGGCAAGCTGAACTCGGCGGGCGTCTTGCCAATCAGCATGGCGATGGCATGTTCGGTTTGCGCGCGCTGCCAGCGCAGATCCAGCGCCGAGGCCCGGGCGCTTTCCAGTTGCGCCTGTGCCTGAGCCAGTGTGGCGCGAGATTCGCTCCCCACCTGATATTTGTTATTAATGACGGTCAGGTAGCGCTGATAAGCGGCAATACTCTGCTGATACAGCGCAATCTGTTGATCCATAATCCGGAGCTGGAAGTAGTCCTGAGCCAGTTCGGACTGGGCGCTGAGGGTAATATTCGCCAGTTCTGCCGCGCTGGCCTGCGCGCTGGCTTTATTCTCTTCCAGGGTACGTCTGAGTTTGCCCCAGATATCCAGTTCCCAACTGGCGCTGGCTTGCAACGAGTGGCTGTTACTGGTGGTTCGTTGAGAATCCCCCGTACTGCTGCTGCGTGTGGAGGAACCGGTATAGGTGGCGCTGGGGAACAAATCGGAACGCGATGCCGCCACCAACGCTTTTGCCTGACGATACTGCGCTTCATACTGCGCGACATTCTGGTTCGAGATAGCCACCTGACGCAACAGGCCGGAGAGCGTTTCATCATGGTAAACCGCCCACCATTCACCTTTGTCCTGCCCATCCTGCGGCTGTGCCTGACGCCAGCCTTGCGCTTCTTTATACTGACTGGGCACCTTAACCGTTGGCCGGTGATAATCTGGACCGACAGCGCAACCACTCAGTAGCAGCGCCAGCAAAACCGGGGTGAATTTCGTCATTTTCTTCTTCATCATCAATTAAGGCACCATCCGCAGGCGTGCCCACTGGCGTTTCGTGGCGCGGCTGAGGCGATCAAGGTAGAGATACACCACTGGGGTGGTGAATAGCGTTAATAACTGACTCAGCGCCAAACCACCGACAATCGCCAGCCCCAGCGGACTGCGCAGGTCGGCATCACCGCCGCTGCCCAAAGCCAACGGCAGCGCGCCAAAGAAGGCCGCCAGGGTCGTCATCATAATGGGGCGAAAGCGCATCAGGCAGGCCTGAATGATCGCCTGCTGCGGCGACAGCCCCTGATGACGCTCTGCGGACAGGGCGAAATCGATCATCATAATGGCGTTTTTCTTCACAATACCAATCAGTAGCAGGATGCCAATCAAGGCGATTACCGTCAGTTGAGTATTAGTCAACAGCAGCAGCAATAAGGCGCCAACCCCTGCGGAAGGCAGGGTGGAAAGGATGGTCAGCGGATGAATATAACTTTCATACAGCATCCCCAGCACAATATAGACCGCCGCCAGCGCCGCCAGAATCAACCACGGCATCGACGCAGCCAGGTCGGCAAAGGCTTTCGCTGTCCCCTGGAATCCCGCCTGGATATTGTCTGGCAACGCGATTTTTGCCATCGCGGTTTTAATTAGCACGGACGCCTGTTCCAGTGATACACCGTCCGCCAGATTAAAGGCGATGGTGCTGGTCGCCGACTGCCCCTGGTGCGCTACCGACAATGGCGCATTCGCCCCGCTAAAAGAGGCAAAAGCAGAGAGCGGGATCGGGTCGCCGTCATCATTGACCACATACATTTTGTTCAACATATCCGGGTCACGCGTGTAAGCATCCTGTAACGACATCACCACATGATACTGGTTTAGCGTTTTATACAGCGTTGCCACCTGACGCTGGGCGAAAGCGTTATTCAACAATGTATCCAACATGTTGACGTTCACCCCCAGTCGTTTGGCGCGATCACGATCAATGTTAATCATCACTTCCTGGCCGCCAGTCTGCGAATCAGAATCGACACTGGTCAACTGGGGAATGGCTTCCAGTGCGGCTTTTACTTTCGGCGTCCAGACTCGCAGTGTATCCAAATCGTCTGCCTGTAAGCTGTACTGATAAGACGCATTGGCGCTACGTCCGCCAATATGAATATCCTGTGCCGCCATCAGGAACAACTCGACGCCGGGGATATTACGGGCCTTACTACTCAAGCGGTTCGCGACCTCGCTGGCCGTCGCATCACGCTGCTCAAAATCTTTCAGATGTACAAAAAAATTAGCGGAGTTACGCGAACCAAAAGCGCCGCTGCCCATTGAAGACATCACCCCATCCACCGCCGGATCCTGCTGGATCATTTGCGCAAATTGTTGCATTTTCGGCTTCATGGCCTGGAAAGAGACATTCTGATCGGCACGCAACATCCCCATCAACAGTCCGGTATCCTGGTTAGGGAAAAAGCCTTTTTGCACCACCGAGTACAAAAACAGGTTGAGGGCAACCGTCAGGAGCAAGCTGAACAGGGTCAGCCGCTGGTGGCGCATTACCCAGTTCAGCGCCGCAGCATACGCCGCCAACAGCCGGTTCAGCCCGTTCTCAATCCACTGATACAATGGATGTGGCCGCACAGTCACTTTCGGCTTACGTTTCAGGAGCCGGGCACAGAGCATCGGCGTCAGGCTCAGTGAGACCAGCATGGAAATAATCAGCGAGACGGTCAGCGTTACGGCAAACTCGCGGAACAATCGCCCAACGATACTGCCCATCAACAAAATCGGGATAAACACCGCCACCAGTGAAAGCGTCATTGACAGCACGGTGAAACTGACTTCATGTGCCCCTTTCAATGCCGCACGGACCGGACTCAAGCCCTCTTCGATATAACGGGTGATATTTTCCAACACCACGATGGCGTCATCCACCACGAACCCCGTGGCGATAATCAGCGCCATCAACGACAGGTTATCCAGACTGTAGCCCAGGATGTACATGACCGCGCAGGTGCCAATCAGCGAAACCGGCAACGCCAGCGCCGGGATAATGACCGCCTGCAAGTTGCGCAAAAAGACAAAAACCACGCCGATAACCAACAGGACGGCAATCAACAGTGTTTCTTCGGTGTCATACAATGAAGCCCGAATGTTGGGAGAACGGTCAACCACGATTTTTAACGCCACATCAGCAGGCAGCTCTTTTTCCAATAGCGGTAATTGCGCCTTAATCGCATCGATGGTTTTCAGCATGTTCGCCCCGGCCTGGCGAGTGACGCCGATCATCACCGACGGCGTACCGTTGTAGTAGCCAACGTTGTATTTATCTTCTACCGAGTCATAAACGGTGGCGACATCGCTGAGATGAATCGCTTTTCCATCCTGATAGCGGACCACCAGATGACGGTACTGGCTGGCCTGATCCAGTTGACCGTTGCTGTCCACCACCCACGACTGTTTATTCCCTTGTAACATGCCTTTCGGCAGATTGGTGGTGCTGTTGGAGATGGCCGCGCGCACCGTATCCAGCGAAATGCCGAAGTGAGTCAGCATCTGCGGCTGCAAATCAATCCTCACTGCGGGTAAGGCGCTGCCCATCAGCGACACATCCCCCACGCCCTGTACCTGGGCTATTTTCTGGCTGATCTTGCTGTCGGCCAGATCATACAACTCCCCCTTAGGGCGGGTGGCCGAGGTCAGAGCCAGCATCACAATCGGTGCATCGGACGGGTTAGCCTTACGATAGGTGGGTAGCGTGACCATACTACTCGGCAACAGACTGCGGGACGCGTTGATCGCCGCCTGCACATCCCGCGCCGCACCGTTGATGTCACGATCGAGTTCGAACTGCAAAATAATATTGCTCGATCCCTGCGAACTGCTGGAGGTCATTTCAGTGACCCCGGCAATTTCACCCAACGCACGTTCCAGCGGCGTGGCGACCGTTGCCGCCATGGTTTCCGGACTGGCTCCGGCCAGACTGGCACTGACCATAATGGTCGGAAAATCCACCTGTGGCAGCGGCGCCACTGGCAGCAGACGATAACCTAACCCCCCCAGCAGCAGCACGGCTAACGTCAGCAGCAACGTGGCGACAGGCCGGAAGATAAACAGCCGCGTGATATTCATGGGCGTTGTACCGCTTTACGCATCCTGCGGCGTCCACGTTCAGCCATACGGTCAAACCACAGATAGATAACCGGGGTGGAGAACAGCGTCAGCACCTGGCTGAACACCAAACCACCGACGATCACCAGCCCCAGCGGCTGACGCAGCTCCGCACCAGAGCCGGAAGCCAGCATCAACGGCAGTGCGCCCAGTAACGCCGCCATGGTGGTCATCAAAATCGGCCGGAAACGCAACAGACAGGCCTGGTGGATCGCTTCTCGCGGGCTGAGGTGCTGGTTTTTTTCCGCCTCCAGCGCAAAGTCGATCATCATTATCGCGTTCTTTTTGACAATGCCGATCAGCAATATCACCCCGATCAAGGCAATCAAACTGAATTCACTGCCGGCCAGCAACAGCGTCAGCAATGCCCCCACTGCCGCAGACGGCAAGGTGGACAGAATAGTCACCGGATGGATAAAGCTTTCATACAGGATGCCCAATACCACATACATGGTCATCAATGCGGCGAGGATCAGCCACAACGTGTTGCTGGTGGCATTCTGAAACGCCGCGGTTTCTCCCTGATAACGCAAGGTGATACTGGCGGGCAGGGCCAGCGTTTGCTGGGTTTCCGCTATAGCCTTCTGCGCATCTTCCAGCGAATAACCATCATGCAGGTTGAATGAGATGGTCACTGCCGGGAACTGGTTCAGTCGCATATGCACCAGCGAGCCAATACGCTGATGAATCGTGGCGACAGAAGTCAGCTTAACCATTCCGGTTGTGGCGCTGCGGGTACTGTCAGAAGAGGATGAGCTGTCTGATGATGAATCGCTGGATGACGAACCGTTGCTGGCGGTTGATACGCTGGAACTGTTCGTCGTTGCCAGATAAACATCGTCAAACGATGCGGGCGACTGCTGATATTTAGGCGCCACCTCCAGCACCACGCGGTACTGATTGGACTGCGTAAAAATCGTCGACACCAGTCGTTGCCCAAACGCGTTATACAGCGCAGTATCGACATCCGCCGCGGTGATGCCATAACGGGCAGCCTTATCGCGGTTCAACTCGACATAAGCAACCTGGCCCTGATCCTGTAAGTTACTCACCACTGAGCTAAACTCCGGGCGCTTTTGCAGCGCGGCGACCAGCTCAGGCGACCACTTAACCAGATTTTCACTGTCAGCATCGTCCAGAGAAAACTGGTACTGCGCTGGCGTGACCTGATCGTTGACCGTCAGATCCTGTGCAGCCAGCATATACAACTGGATGCCCGGCACCTTTTGCGTCGCCTGCTGTAGCTCGGCAATCACCTGGCTGACCCGCTGGTCACGTTTCTCAAACGGCTTAAGGTTAATCTGCAGACGACCGCTATTCAGGCTGGTATTGCTGCCGTCAATACCAATGGTCGATGACAGACTGTCCACTGCCGGGTTTTTTAACACGATCTCCGCCAACTGCTGCTGACGCTTCGCCATTTCACTGAACGAGACATCCTGCGAGGCCACAGTGATACCCTGAATCAGTCCAGTATCCTGGGTCGGGAAAAAACCTTTCGGGATAATCACATATAACAGCGCGGTAAACACCAACGTCGCCATCGCCACCAGCAACGTGACGCGTTGATGATTGAGTACCACGGTCAGCAGGCGGTCATATCCAGCCACCAACTTATCGAAAAATTCTCCCCCTTTACGGTAAAAACGACTCTGGCGATCTTGCGGGATATGGCGCAGCAGATAAGCACACAGCATCGGCGTCAGCGTCAGCGAGACTCCCATTGAGACCAGAATCGATACCGCCAGGGTAATGGCGAACTCGCGGAACAGACGCCCAACGACATCCCCCATAAACAACAGTGGGATCAATACCGCGATCAGCGAAAATGTCAGGGAAATAATAGTGAAACCAATTTGCGCTGAGCCTTTCAGCGCCGCCTCCATCGGTGTTTCGCCCTGCTCCAGCCGCCGGGAAATGTTCTCCACCACCACAATGGCATCATCGATAACAAAGCCGGTAGCGATAGTCAGCGCCATCAGCGACAGGTTGTTCAGGCTGAAATCCGCCAGATACATCACACCAAAAGTCCCGATCAGCGACAGCGGCACCGCCACACTGGGGATTAACGTCGCGGCGACGTTACGCAGGAACAGGAAAGTCACCATCACCACCAACGCAATCGACAGCATCAGTTCAAATTGCACGTCGCTGATTGAGGCGCGGATAGTTTGTGTACGATCAGAGAGGACCTGTATTTTCACGCCATCGGGCAATGCGGCCTGCAGGGCTGGCAGTCTGGCCTTAATACTGTCGACCACCGCGATAACATTGGCTCCCGGCTGGCGCTGCACGCTGATCACTATCGCCGGCTGATTGTTAGCCCAGGCGGACTGGTAAATATTCTCCGGCGCCTGCTGAATATGAGCAATATCACGCAGTCTCAGCGCTGCGCCGTTCTGATAGGTCAGGATCAGATTGCCGTACTCTTCAGCGGTACGTAGCTGATCATTGGCATCAATAGTGACGGAATGATAACGGCCGTCAAAGCCCCCTTTCGAACCGTTCACGTTGCTGTTGCTGATCAAGGTATTGACGTCTTCCAGCGTCAATCCGTGCGCCGCCAACGCCTGCGGATTCATCTGGACCCGGATCGCCGGTTGGTGGCCGCCCGCCAGTGTCACCATGCCAACGCCGGAGATCTGCGACAGCTTGAGTGCGATACGCGTGTTGACCAGATCCTGTACTTTAATCAGCGGCAAGGTACTGGAACTGGCGGCCAGGGTTATCACCGCGGTATCCGCCGGGTTGACCTTTTTATAGGTCGGCGGATTAGGCAGGTCATTCGGTAACAGATTATCCGCCGCGTTGATCGCCGCCTGCACCTCCTGCTCGGCAACATCCAACGACAGGTCAAGTGAGAACGTTAGCGTAATCACCGAGGCGCCGCTGGAACTGCTGGAGGTCATCTGGCTCAACCCAGCCATCTGTCCCAACTGGCGTTCCAACGGAGCAGTGACCGAAGAGGCCATCACATCCGGACTGGCTCCCGGATAAAGCGTCGTGACCTGAATGGTCGGGTAATCCACCTGCGGCAGTGCCGAGGTGGACAGGAAACGATAGGCAAAAATACCAGAAATCAGCACCCCGACCATCAGCAAAATGGTGGCGACCGGGCGCTCAATAAAGATGCGGGAAGGATTCATTGCGCTTTCGCGCTCCCGCTAGCGGCCAGGGTCTCAGCCGCGGTAATCACCGACACTTTGCTGCCATTACTCAGACGATCAATGCCTTCCGTCACCACTCGCTCGCCAGCCGTCACCCCATCGAGAATAGCTTGTTGCGTTTCGCCCAGTGGGGGGCCGGCTTTCACCGCTTTACGCGTAACGGTATTATCCTGATTAATAACATAGACAAAGCTGCCATCACTGCTCAGTTGCAAAGCCTGCGCGGGAATAACCGTGGCCTGTTTCAACGTGCCGGTCTGCAACCGAAGATTGACGAACTGGTTGGGATACAACGCTTCATCCTGGTTATCAAACAGCGCTTTCAACTCTACCGTGCCGGTACTGGTATCAATCTGGTTGCTGATAAACTGCACCTTACCCACCGACAGCTCACGGTTGCCATCCTGATCGAAAGCAGTGGCAGGCAAACTCTGACCATTATGCAACACGTTTACCAACGTCGGAATATTGCTCTGCGGAACGCTAAAGGTCACGGCGGCGGGTTGTGTCTGAGTAATCGTGACGATACCGCCAGTATCCGAGGAATGCACCATATTCCCGGCGTCTACCAGGCGTAGCCCCACCCGGCCAGAAATCGGTGCGGTAATACGGGCATAATCGATGTTGAGTTTCGCGGCGGCAATTTGCGCCAGATCCGCTTTAATCGCCCCACGATATTGCCCGACTGTAGCAATTTGCGCATCAAGATCCTGACGGGATAACGAGTCCTGCGCGAACAATTTTTGGTAACGGGCCAGGGTCAACTCGGCACTTTTCAGCAACGCCTGATTCTGACTCAGCTCGCCCTGATACTGCGCCAGGGTCGCCTGATAGCTGCGCGGGTCAATCTGCGCCAGTAACTGCCCTTCCGCTACTTTCTGCCCTTCAGTGAAGTACACCTGCATCAATTGACCATCCACCCGGCTGGTCACCGTCACCGTGGCGTTGGGAATAACCGTGCCTAACGCCGTCAGATAAACCGGTACATCTGCGGTGGTCACTCCCCCGGCATGAACCGGCGTCGGCCCTGACATCATCATACCGCCAGGTCCACCCGGCCCCCCTGGGCCTCCGCCACCGCCTGGAGGTCCACCCGCACCTTGATGCCCTGTCGTTCCATGTGGCCAGAAACGCCAGACCAGTAGCGCGATGAGGATTATCAGGATCAGTAACAGGATTTTTTTACGCCATGAAGATGAGGTTTTGGCAGTCGTTAGGGTCATGAGGCTCTGTGGAGTCAAATAAAGTAAAAATCAAAAAGGCATTTCGCCACCCCTGAAAAAAGTCAGGCCAGCAAAAACTGGCCTGTGGCTATTATGGTTGAGCACGTTGATTAATTTCCATCCCCATAATGTAAGGATTTTGTTAAAATGCGCCCACTATCATGATTTCCATCCACCACCCAGCGCTTTATACAACGCTATTTGCTGGTTGAGCTGGCCTAGCTGGGTGGTTATCAGCGATTTTTGCACAGCATAGAGTGAACGTTGCGCCACCAGTACATTCAGATAATTGTCCACACCTTCCTGATAGCGAATATGGGCAAAATCATAGTTTTTCTGGTTTGCCTGCTCGTCCTGCAGGCGTGCCGTCAGCTCATCCTGATATGTATCCTGAGCGGCCAACGCATCGCCAACTTCTTTGAACGCGGTCTGGATCGCCTTTTCATAGTCAGCAATTTCAATACGTTTTTGCAGATGAGCGATATTAAGATTAGCCGTATTCACCCCACCATCAAAGATCGGCAGATTAATACTCGGGCCAAATGACCATGCTGCAGTACCGCCTTCCAGCAGATGTCCCAGACTGCTGGAGGTCGAACCACCGGATGCAGTCAGCGTAATGCTAGGGAAGAAGGCCGCACGTGCAGCCCCAATATTAGCGTTAGCGGCTTTCAGGGTGTGCTCAGCAGCAATAATATCCGGACGACGAGTCAGCAGATCGGACGGTAACCCGGCCGGTGTTGCCGGGAAGCGCCAACCTTTTTTCAAACGGGCATTCGCCAACATGTCTGACGGCAGGTCAGTCCCCACCAACAGCCGCAAGGCGTTGACATCCTGACGCACCTGGCGGGTATAGGTTGCTATGTCTGCCTGCGCGCTACGTACCGAGGTTTCCGCCTGGACCAAATCCTGCTCGCTACTGACCCCCCCTTCGAAGCTACGCTTCGTCAGGTCATAAGAGTCCTGTTGGCTTTTCACCGTATCCTGCGCTAACTGCAGCAAATCGTTATCCGCACACAGCGACAGATAGGATGACGCCACCTCGGAAATCAGACTGATTTGTGTCGCCCGCTGCGTGGCGGCGGTAGCCAGATAACTTTCCAGCGCCTTATCGCGCAGGCTGCGCAGCCGCCCGAAGAAATCCAGTTCCCAGGCACTCACCCCCAGACTGGTGTTGAGCTCGTGATAAGTCACTGGGCCGCTCGAGGAGGTGTTGTACAGGTTGCCCGGCAGGTGAGCCGAGGTTTGCGAGGCGCTCATATCAACAGAAGGCAGCAGCGCGGCCCGGTTAATCTGCACCTGCGAACGGGCCACATCGACATTCAGCGCGGCCACCCGCAGATCACGGTTATTCGCCAGTGACAACGCGATCAACTTATGCATCACCGGATCGGTGAAGAAGTTTTGCCAACGGATATCCGCGCCGTTACCCGCCATGGCTTTGCCCTGCTGATCGTAGTGCGCCGCCACCGGCAACGCAGGACGATGGTAGTCAGGCTCCATCGTACAGCCGCTCAGCACCAGCATCATTGCCAGTGGCAATACGGCCAGTGAATAAGTCTTACGTTGCATTATTCTTTTACCTCAGTTTTTGTTTTTTTCTTACCAGAGAAGAGCTGAGCGACAACAACGTAAAACATCGGTACGAAGAAGATAGCGAGGAAGGTGGCGGTAATCATCCCACCCACCACACCTGTACCAATGGAGTGCTGACTGCCGGCGCCCGCACCATGGGAAATGGTCAGCGGAAATACGCCAAGCACAAAGGCCATCGAGGTCATGATGATTGGACGGATACGCAGTTTCGCCGCTTCCATCGCAGCCTCTACCAGCCCCTTACCTTCTTTCTCATGCAGATCTTTGGCGAACTCAACAATCAGGATGGCATTCTTCGCCGCCAGGCCGACAGTGGTCAGTAGGCCCACCTGGAAGAAGACGTCGTTTTCCAGTCCACGCATCAGTACCGCGAGAATAGTGCCAATCACCCCCAGCGGCACCACCATAATCACCGAGAACGGGATCGACCAGCTTTCGTACAATGCGGCCAGGCACAGGAACACCACCAGAATCGAGATCGAGTACAACGCTGGCGTTTGCGAACCCGAGCTCTGTTCTTCATACGACAGACCATGCCACTGTACCCGGAAGCCTTTTGGCAGTTTGGCGGCTATCTCTTCTACCGCTTTCACCGCATCGCCCGAGCTATAGCCGCTGGCCGGGGATCCCATGATTTCCACCGCTGAAACACCGTTAAAACGTTCATAACGTGGTGAACCGTATTCCCACTTACCGCTACCAAAAGCAGAGAACGGCACCATGTCGCCGCTGGCGTTACGGAAGTACCATTTATCCAGATCTTCCGGTGTGACGCGCGAACCGGCGTTCCCCTGGATATACACCTTCTTCACCCGACCATTGTAGATGAACTGATTGACATAGCTGGAGCCCCACGCCGTGGAGAGCGTATCATTGATATCTTCCAGACTCAGACCCAGCGCCCGCGCACGCTCATCATCAATGATCAGGTGATACTGAGGCTCATCTTCCATGCCATTTGGACGCGTCGCCGTCAAACGTTTATCCTGCGCGGCCATCGCCAGGAACTGGTTACGAGCTGCCATCAGCGCTGCATGCCCCTGGTTGTTGATATCCTGCAGGAAGAAGTCGAAACCGGTGGCATTCCCCAGTTCCATGACCGCAGGCGGCACCAGTGCGAAAACTTTGGCATCTTTCAGGGTGATGAAGTGCGCCATGGTACGTTGCGCCAGCTTCTGTACTGACTGGTTGCTGTTGCGCTGATCCCACGGCTTAAGCAACACAAATGACATCGCGGTGTTTTGACCACGTCCGGAGAAGCTAAAGCCGTTTGGCGAGAACACCGAGCTGACTTCCGGTTCATTCTTCAACAACCATGACTGGATATCATCCAGCACCTGCTGCGTACGCTCAGCCGAGGCATTGGCTGGCAACGTGATCTGTATCATCATCACCCCCTGATCCTCATCCGGCAGGAACGAGGTTGGCACGCGGGTGAACAAATAACCGGTCAGACCAACCAACACCAGATAGATAACCAGGAACAGTTTGCGTTTGGAGAGTACCGTGCTAACACCGCGGGTGTAGCGCAACGTGCCGGCATCGAACTTACGGTTAAACCAGCCAGCAAAACCTTTAGTTTTGTGTTCAGCCGAGCCTGATTTAAGCATGGTTGCACATAACGCCGGGGTGAAAATCATCGCCATCAGCACTGACAACGCCATCGCCGAAACAATAGTGATGGAGAACTGGCGGTAGATAACTCCCGTCGATCCACTGAAGAAAGCCATCGGCAACAGCACAGCAGAAAGCACCAACGCAATGCCGAACAACGCCCCCTGAATTTGTTCCATCGACTTGATAGTGGCGGCTTTCGGATCCAAACCTTCGTCGTGCATGACACGCTCGACGTTTTCCACTACCACGATGGCATCATCCACCAGCAAGCCTATCGCCAACACCATCCCGAACATCGTCAGGGTGTTAATGGTATAGCCACAAGCGGCAAGAATACCGAAAGTGCCCAACAGCACCACGGGCACCACCATGGTGGTGATCAGCGTGGCTCGCAGGTTCTGCAGGAACACCAGCATCACCAGGAACACCAGGGCTATCGCTTCAAACAGGGTTTTCACCACTTCTTCAATTGAGGCGCTAACCACTGGAGAAGTGTCATAAGGGAATGTCACCTGTACGCCTGACGGCAGGGAAGATTTGAGACCGTCCACAGTGGCACGTACAGCCCTGATCGCGTCCAGCACGTTCCCCCCACTGGCCAGGCGCAGAGCGATACCGGAAGAAGGTTCGCCGTTATAGGTAGCGGAAATGCTGTAATCCTGCGGCCCCAGATCAATCTTCGCCACATCTTTCAGTCGCACCTGCGAACCATCCGGATTGACTTTCAGCAGAATATTTTCAAACTGTTGTACGGTCTGCAGACGTGTTTTGCCGATAATCGTCGCACTGAATTTCGCACCAGGTATGGTCGGCAACCCTGCCAGTTTACCGCTGGAGACCTGCACGTTTTGTTGATTGATAGCGGTGGTAACATCGCTGGGAATCAACTGGTACTTATACAGTTTTGACGGATCAAGCCAGATACGCATACCGTATTCCGAACCCAACACCAGGAAATCGCCCACGCCTTTGGTACGTGAAATCGGATCTTCCAGTTTGGAAACCAGCAGGTCGGTCAGGTCGCCGTTGCTCATTTTGCCGTCGGTGGAGATCAGACTGACTACCAGCATGAAGTTAGCCTGATATTTACGGACGTTAATGCCCTGCTCGGTCACTTCAGTCGGCAGTTGGGATTCCGCCAGCGACACTTTGTTCTGTACCTGGACCTGAGCGATATCCGGATCAGTCCCCTGATCGAAGGTGACGATTATCGTGGCGCTACCATCACTGTTACTCTGTGATTCGATATAACGCAGATTATCAAGACCATTAAGCTGCTGTTCAATGACCTGTACCACGGTATTTTGCGCCGTTTCAGCACTGGCCCCCGGGTAGGTCACCTGGATAGAAATCGCTGGTGGCGCGATATTGGGATACTGGTTAATCGGCAGCTTGAGGATCGACAAACCACCGACCAGCATCACAATGATCGCCACCACCCAGGCAAAGATGGGGCGCTCAATGAAAAATTTAGACATCAGATTTCCTCTACTGCGCTGAAGGATCAGTGGTCGACAGATTGATCTGCGGCGCGGCTCTTTCCTGGCTTTCGTTCGGGCTGACCTTGCTGCCAACCTTCACGTTTTGCAGCCCATTCACCACGACCCGGTCACCGTTTTTCAGACCGGAGGTCACCAGCCATTTGCCGTTGATCATTTCACCGGTGGTAATGGTTTGCTGGACCACGCTATTATTCGCGGTGACCAGGAAGACATACGGCTTACCTTTGGTGTCGTGCATGATCGCTTCCTGAGGCGCGAGGATGCCCTGTGCAGCCACACCTTGAGGGAAGCTGGCATGGACAAACATACCCGGCAGCAGTACATGGTCTGGGTTAGGGAATGCCGCACGCATGGTGACGCTGCCGGTGCTTTGATCAACCGTCACTTCCGAGAACTCCAGTTTGCCTTCCAGCGGATAGGCTGAGTCATCTTCCAACTGCAATCTCACCGCCGCAGCGTTGTCACCCACGGCTTTCAGCTTACCGTCAGCCAGCGCACGACGTTGACGCAGCAGATCCTGTGAGGATTCACTGACATCGACATAAATGGGGTCAAGTTGCTGAATAGTGGTCAGGTAACTGGTCTGGCCGTTGGTGACCAACGCACCTTCTGTATATAGCGACCGACCGATGTGACCGGAAATCGGTGCCCGAACTTTGGTATAGTTGAGATTGACCCGCGCCGTTTCCAGATCGGCCTGAGCTTCGCGCGCAGCGGCGACGGCATCGTCATAAGCCTGCCCACTAATAGCATGTACGGCGGCAAGAGGCTTATAGCGCTGCGCAAGCTTATTGGCATTGGTCAGGGTCGCAGCGGCCTTGTCATAGGCCGCCTGATAAGTGGCTGGGTCAATTTGATACAACTGTTCGCCCGCCGTCACTTCCGCCCCTTCGGTAAATAACCGTTTAAGGATGATACCGCTGACTTGCGGACGGACTTCAGCTGTCCGTACTGCAGTGGTACGTCCTGGTAACTGGGTAAAAAGTGTCACGGGTTCACTATGTAAGGTCGTCACACCGACAGATACCGGCTGATTGCCGCCACCGGACGTGGGACTCTGGTCGCAGGCAGCCAGCAGGAACATCAGGCTCACCGGGAGGATCTTTAAGCGCATGGTGAATTCTCGATAGAGTAAAAAAAGAATAATAATGAGAGTGATCATTCTCAAAAAAGAGAACAATTATAGAAGGGCCTAAATATTGACAATGTTAAGTTTCCGAAAAATTATTTTGCCAAACACTACCGATAAGCACATCGTGCTGAAACGAGATGGTTAGACCCCATCATCTTTTTCATTTTGTGCTTTTCAGCCCTTTCAACCTTTCGGTTCAATGCCCCGACGGCGCAATTCACGCCTCGCCAGCTCTTTCAACCAACAAGAGAGTGTAATGTTATCATTATCAGTTAACGCTTTTAGCTGGTCATGAAGTTCGGGATGAATACGCAGTTGAAATGCCGCTGAGCGACCACCAACTTTCGGCGTTCTGTCTTTCAATTTAGCCATAGGCATCCAGTCCAATTGACGAGAAAAAGCGCCCCTTTCAGCGCTACCAACACAAAAAGGGGCTGTCATTGCCCAACGGAATGCGGTGCCAGACAATGATACTTACACAATAACTCCCGTCACATCGATACAGGTGTTTATGAATTGCAAAAAATAAGTTAAGAGTTGTGAGAATTTTCAGAAAAAACACCACTGAATATCACTTATATTTATGTGACTTCCGTCTTAATATAATGTCATTTTCAGAAAACTGACGGGTATAACGGTTCATCCGTCAGCAAAAGAGTGTATTAAATCGTTATAAACGCCCGACGCGGTTGTTGTAATATTTAGAAATTATATGTAATAAAACAGCCAGAGCGAGAGTAATGAACAACGAAATGATCATCGTGAAGTTTATAAACTTATCGTTAAAAATCCTTGCATCTTCGATTTCCCAAAAAATAGCCAATTCATTCCTGAAATCATCCGTAATTAAAACAGGAAATATAATGCTAATAAGCATAAAAACGCCCAGAAATAATAAACTATAACCGGTATATTTCATCATGTTACCACCATTACACCACAGGCTTTAAAGGAAGCACTCACTACAGGGACCATAATATACTCATCAGACATCAAGCCACGAGTATGTTGGCTGCACTCGCGCTATTCAGCAATGCGTCAACGTTTTTGTCCTGTATCTCAAACCATTCTGGATATCGAAAAAAGTAACCAGTCATTCATTATTCATTACATTAGCTTAGCATTTACCCCAAAAAAATAGTAAAACATCCATTACCAGACTTGTTTTATAAAAAATCTTGTACAGGCTGGAGAGCCTTTCCATAACATAGCGTGATAATGTCATTCATGACCAGCATGTTTTCGGAAACAATGATAATAAGCAGAATATATATAGCCCCAATATACCGATCACAGTTCTGCTCTTTCGCACCACTCCAGACGATATTGACGCCAATCATCAGGCAAAAAAAACCCACGCATCCGCGTGGGTTGGTGCAACTGAACAGGGTTTAAATCTGCCGGGAGCAGATTGCATTCTCACCAATCAATATCTCTGGGACTTTTATCCTGGCAGGTGAGCTGCTGGCATGCCAGCAGCAAAACGCAACGGAATTAGCGAAAATGCTACCAGCTGTAAAACCTTTGCCACTTTAGTTTTCCTGCCTTTTCCACGGGTAAATTATGAGCCGGTGTGAGTGGCGTACAACGCGTCCGGCGCGATATTCATATGCTTAAGCACCGGGCCAATAATGTTACCAAATACTGGCGCGGCGACCGTTCCACCAAAGTGTCCCCCCGCCGTAGGGTGGTTGATCATCACCACCAGCGCCACCTGCGGATTACTGGCCGGTGCCACACCAGCGGTATAGTTGATATAACCGCCATCGTATTTACCACCAGCGCCCATTTTCTCCGCCGTACCTGTTTTGATGGCCAAACGGTAACCGGGTACAGCCGCACGCACCCCACTCCCGCCCGGCAAGGCATCGCTTTCCATCATATGGACAACCGAACGAACGGTATCCTCATCTGCCACTCGAGCCCCTATTACTGGCGGCGTCACTTTGGTTATCGACAGCGGACGGTAGATCCCAAATGAACCCAGCGTGGCGTACTCGCGGGCAATCTGTAACGGTGTCACACGCAGGCCATAGCCAAATGAGAAAGTAGCTCGCTCAATATCCGCCCAGCGTTCACGGTGCAACGGGAAGTAACCCACACTCTCGCCAGTCAATCCCAGACCGGTTGGCCTGCCTAAACCAAAGGAACGAAAGGTATTCACCAGCACTTCGGCCGGCATCGCCAGCGCAATGTGCGATACTCCAATGTCACTCGATTTTTGCAGGATGCCAGTCATGGTCAAGCGTGGCCAGTTGCCAACATCACGGATCAGGTGGCCATTCACACGATACGGCGTGGTATCCAGCACCGAATCCGGACGGACCAGTTTACGGATCAACCCTTCCATCACCACCAGTGGCTTAACCGTTGACCCAGGCTCGTAGCTATCGTTAATCGCCACATTACGCATCTGCGCGGGAGAAACATTGCTGAAATTGTTAGGATTAAAGGACGGATAAGAGGCCATCCCTAAAATCTCGCCGGTATCAATTTTGATCAACACGGCAGCGCCGGAATCGGCTTTATTTAACAGTACGCCGTCACGCAATTTGGTGTACATCGTGTACTGGTCGAACTTATCGATGCTGAGCTGTACTGTTGGCGGCTGACGCGGGGGTTGGTAGTTGATCATCGCCACAATATTACCGTGCGCATCCTGCCGATATTCCTCTTTGCCCGGCGTCCCCTGCAGCACCTTATCAAATCCCTTTTCCAACCCGTTCAGGCCGGTGTTATCCGCTCCAACGATGCCAATCAGCGGCGCGGTAGCGTCACTCATGGGATAGAAGCGGCTGTCATCATAAACGGTACTGATCCCAGTGAGGTGCAACTGGGCGATATCCCTGGAGATACCCAGCTCTATTTTTCTTCCGAGATACAGGAAGCGACGATGGGGATTCTCGTTAATCTGCTGAGCTATCTGCTCAGGGCGTTGATCGAGCGCTTTTGCCAGATATTGCCATTTTGCGTTGGTGAAATCGGGATGCGCCTCCAGCACACGCTGCGGATCGGCAATAATATCGCGCGAAGGCACACTCAGGGCCAGCGCCTCGCCGTTACGATCCAGTAAGGTACCGCGATTGGTTGGAATGGTCACGGTACGCAGGGAGCGTTCATCCGCCTGCTTTTCCAGCATGGGGTGATTAATCAACTGAACATCGCCAACCCAGGCCAGCAGTATCACCAGACAACCAAACACGCCGAGGCATATCAGACGGAAGCGGACAGGATTAAAAGGCGTTTTCGCCGAGTCTTTTGCCAATAATTTCTTTAAGCGGGGCATGATTCTTCTACTAGCCGGTCAAGATAACTGACTGTGAGTTATACAAAAAATGCCATAAGGAAAACAGGAAAACTGTGTTTCAGCCTGTTATTATGCCGTCTTTCCCGCAAGGGGATGGTGATAATAATATTAATAATTTCATTCAGTTATCGTTATTTTTAGGCAAAAAAAACCTGCGCATCTGCGCAGGTTGGTGAAACAAAGCATTAATACTTTTTGATGTTCACCCATCAATACCTCTGGGATGTAAACTGTAGCAATCAGACTGACTCATTCGCTAGTCAGTATTCGCAACAGTTACCCGCAAAATGTAACCAGCCATGTGATTCTTATACGGTTTTGCAAACTTTCAGTAACGACAGAACTCTCCACGTAACCAGCATCATACCCTGCGGTTACATTGACGGCTCAACACGTTTAATCTCCACCAGGCAACTCATGGCGTTAGGCCCCTGGGTCAACGATGAGGTCCCGATATCCAGCGTCAGCACATTTGGATTGCCTGCGCGATCATAAGGCTGCCAGGCCTGACCGAAACCGGGATCAAACCAGGCGCCGGTGGCGATCAGCACCACCCCGCGAGTGACCCCATCAGTTAACCGTACTCCCGCCAACATACGACCACGCTCATTACTGACCTCAATCACATCCCCCGTCACAATGCCACGCGACTGCGCATCATCCGGATGCATCCAAAGTGTCTCATGACCAGCGGTTTTGTTGGCCTGTACCGACGGCGTAGCATCCAACTGGCTGTGCAGACGATCGCCGGGTTGTATTGAGATCATATGCAAAGGGAAGCGCTGACTCACTTCCGACCCCAGCCACTCCCGCGGTGGTCGCCATTCCGGATGCGGCGCGAAGTCATCCAGTTGGTAAGTCGCTATTGTTTCGCTGAACAGCTCAATTTTGCCACTGGCTGTTTTGATCGGATTGGCGACCGGGTCCTGGCGAAACGCCGCCATAAAAACAAACGCGTCCTCACTATGCGGAACTTCCACATGCCCTTCCTGCCAGAACGCCTGAAAGTCAGGCCAGTGAATATCTTTCTGTCGGTGTGCCTGCGCGCACTGATTATACAGGTGTTCAATCCACTGCATTTCATTACGGTTTTCAGTGAAAGCCTCACGATATCCCAGACGTTCAGCGAGGTCGGCAAAAATATCAAAATCATTCCGCGCCAGATGCTGCGGTTTAATCGCCTGGTGCATCGCCAACACAAAACGGTCGCGGGATGAACCGCCGATGTCGTTGCGCTCCAGTGTCGTGGTGGCTGGCAACACGATGTCGGCCATCTGTGCCGCCGCCGTCCAGACAATATCCTGTACAACAACTGTGTCAGGCTTCTGCCAACCTTCGACCAACCGGTTAAGTTGCTGGTGATGATGGAAGGGATTGCCCCCTGCCCAGTGAATTAAATGAATATCAGGCCAGGTGTGCGCCTGTCCCTGAAAAGAGTACGCTTCACCGGGATGGAGCAGCATATCGCTGATGCGGGCCACCGGAATCGCCCGATCGGCAATCGGATTAACGCCGGTAGACATCAACGGTGCCGGGCCTTCTATACGGGGATTCCCGACGCTGTTCATCGAACCGTGGCCGAAAGAAAAACCAGCCCCCGGTAAACCCGGCTGACCAAGCATCGAAGAAAGCGCGATCATCATCCAGTAAGGCTGCTCGCCACGGTGGGCACGCTGCACAGAATAAGAACAGGTAATAAAACTACGTTTGCCCACCAGTTGTTTCGCTAACTGCTCAATGCGCAATACCGGAATACCGGTGATATCGCTGGCCCACGCTGGCGTTTTCGGCGTGCCGTCCGTTTCGCCCAGTAAATAGCGGCGCAATTGCGGATACCCTACACAGTGCGAGGCGAGGAAGTCCTTATCAACCGCCCCCAATCGCTCGATTTCAAAGCCCAGCGCCAGCATCAGCGCCACATCGGTATTCGGACGGATGGGGATCCATTCAGCATTAACAAACGTCGGACAATCATCGCGCATTGGGCTGATGTTGATAACTGGCGTACCTTTGGCCGCCAGCTCAAGCAGCGCCGGCTTCAGACTATGCTGTCCCGCACCGCCGGAAGCCACTTGTGCATTTTTCAACGCCAGGCCGCCAAAGGCGATAAAAATTTCGCAATGTTCTACCACACTCGGCCAGTCAGTAACCCGACCGGTCAGTGGCATATAGGTACCGATAACATAAGGCAGGAAGAACTGCGCCGCGCCCCAACTGTAGTTGCCCAGTTGGTCAATACCGCCGCCACCCGCGAAATAGAAACGGCGGATCAACGTACGGGCATGGTTGACGCGACCTGCGGAAGACCAGCCATAGGAACCGTTGAAAATGCTGGCAGCACCGTAACGGTCCCGCACACGGCGGTTCTCATCGGCCACCAGATCCAGTGCGGTTTCCCAGTCCACGGGCACGAAATCCTCGCGACCTCGCAACGTCCGATCACTCTTCTCCCGTGACTTCAGCCAGGATCGTCGTACCATCGGCTGCCGGATACGCTTGTCCGAATAGACCAGCTCCGGGATGGTATTAAGCATCGGCGATGGATCCTGATCAGCAAAAAAAGGCTCACAGCGTTGTAATTTCCCCTCTTCCACCACGGCGGTGAAGGCGCCCCAGTGGGCAAGATGTGGCACTTTTATTATGGTCATCAGCAAATCCGGCAGGCTTTATTGTTGTTAACACCAGCATACCATTTTTTGGCGCCAGTTTTGAATCGCCAACCCGCCGTCCCCATCAGGTTAATTTTATCCAGCTTTGCGACATCGCTTACATTCTGTGAGCTTGAAGTAGCAGGGGAATTCCGCAACACTTAAACATAATGTAAACGTTTACCCAGGAAGGCACTTTATCTATGGCTACGATTAAGGATGTTGCCAAACTCGCTGGGGTGTCCGTCGCGACGGTCTCCCGCGTTATCAACAACTCACCGAAAGCAAGTGCGTATTCACGCCAGGCGGTTAACCATGCGATGGAACAGTTGCAGTATCATCCAAACGCCAACGCACGCGCCCTGGCGCAACAATCCACTGAAACCATAGGCCTGGTGGTAGGAGATGTTTCCGATCCCTTTTTTGGTGCACTGGTTAAAGCGGTTGAGCAAGTTGCCTATGAGATCGGCCACTTTTTGCTGATTGGTAACGGTTACCACAATGAGCAAAAAGAGCGACAGGCTATCGAGCAGTTAATTCGCCATCGCTGTGACGCGCTGGTGGTCCACACCAAGAAAATCCCCGACAGTGATTTAATCCCGCTGATGCAGCAAATCCCGGGCATGGTACTGATCAACCGCACACTACCCGGTTTTGAACAGCGTTGTATTGCGTTGGATGATCGCTATGGCGCCTGGCTGGCAACCCGCCATCTGATTCAGTTGGGTCACCAAAACATTGCTTATGTTTGCTCAACCCATTCGATATCGGATGCGGAAAATCGTCTGCAGGGCTATTACGACGCCCTGCGCGAGCATAACCTGCCTTGCAACGATCGCCTGGTATCGCTGGGTGAACCCGATGAAGTGGGCGGTGAACAGGCGATGACCGAGCTACTGGGGCGTGGTAAACCTTTCAGCGCCGTCGCCTGCTACAACGATTCAATGGCCGCAGGCGCGTTAGCTGTTCTCAGTGATAACGGTGTACAGGTGCCGGAAGAGATGTCGCTCATCGGTTTCGATGATGTGCTGGTTTCTCGTTATGTGCGTCCACGCTTAACGACAGTACGTTATCCGATAGTCGCCATGGCGCAACAGGCGGCAAAACTGGCGCTGGCGTTAGCCAATAACCAGCACCTGCCAGAGGTCACTAATATGTTCAGCCCGACGCTGGTACGCCGCCATTCGGTGGGTTCGCCGGGCTGAATCCACGATTTATCATCCAGCATCCTGCGATGGCCCCAGCGACCGAACAGCATCCCGAAAACGGATAAAATCGCCATAGCGGATCGCGCGTCCTTACAGCTCCAGCGCCAGCAGTTCCTGTACGGTTTGCGGACGACGGATCTGCCTCGGCTGCCCGTTATCAAACAGCACTTCCGGCAGGAGCGGACGACTGTTGTAATTGGAGGACATCGATGCGCCATAAGCCCCGGTGTCGTGGAAGACCAGGTAGTCGCCCACTTTCACCACGGGCAGCGCCCGGGTCTCCACTTTGCCGCCTTCCAACTGCGTAAACACATCGCCAGATTCACACAGCGGCCCCGCCACCACGCTCTCCACGGTGTGCTGTTCATCCAGCTCGCGTCCATCACCGGCCATCACCGAGATATGATGATAGCTGCCGTACATGGCCGGACGCATCAAATCGTTGAAACCGGCATCCACCAGCACGAAATGGCGACTTCCCATCTGCTTCACGGCGCGAACCTGGCAGATCAATACGCCGGACTCGGCCACCAGAAAGCGACCCGGTTCAATTTCCAGCTTAACCGGATGCCCGAGATACTGCGCAATACGCTGGCGCGCCGCATTCCACAGCCCAAAATAGTGCGCGATATTAATCGCCTCTTCACCAAAGTGATAAGGTATCGACAACCCCCCACCAGCTGAAATCGCCTGCACATCCTGACCAAAACTGATGATCTGATTGACCATCGCATCACACACCTTTTCCAGGTGACCATAATCAACGCCCGAACCGATATGCATATGCATCCCCACCAGTTGCAGCTGATGACGCTGAATGGCTTCTAGCGCCAGATTCACATCGCGGTGCCAGATACCATGCTTGCTGTTCTCGCCGCCCGTATTGGTTTTCTGACTGTGACCATGACCGAAGCCAGGATTGACGCGCAACCAAACGGGATGACCGGGGGAAACATCACCCAGTTGCTGTAGCATATCGACCGAACCGGCGTTAACCGGAATGTTCAGCGCCGCAATGCGGGTCAGCGTGGGGTTATCCAGTACATCAGCAGTGAAGACAATTTCATCGCCGCCCGCGCTGAAACCCGCCACCAGCGCACGCTCAATTTCACCAAGGGAAACCGAATCCACTTTTACCCCAGCCGCACGCATCAGACGCAAAATATGGCTGTTTGAGCACGCTTTCTGGGCAAATCGCACCACATCAAACGGCTGCAACTGCGCGATACGCTCACGAATAATATCGGCGTCATAAACCCAGATCGGGCCAGCGTACTGACGCGCCAGTGGCAAAAGGTTATCGCGGGTCAGCGCGGTTTCGGTGGTGTTGAGCGGACGTGGCATGCGTTTTCTCCTGAAAGATATCGCGTTATTACGCCACAGCCTGAAAATGATGAAAAATATCTGTTTTAACGAAGTCTATTCATCCATGATATGGCTTTGTCCTTTTACCCAGGAAGAGCTTATGGCGGGCATTACGCTGCGGCATATCGAAATTTTTCATGCGGTCGTCACCACCGGCAATCTGACGGAAGCCGCGACGTTACTGCATACCTCGCAGCCAACGGTGAGCCGTGAGCTGGCAAGGTTCGAAAAACTCACTGGATTGACGCTGTTTGATCGGGTGCGTGGTCGCCTGCGTCCCACCGTACAGGGACTGCAATTATTTGAGGAAGTACAGCGATGCTGGTACGGACTGGACCAAATTATCAATGCCGCGGAAGGACTCAAACAGTTTCGTCAGGGAGAATTGTCGCTGGCTTGCCTGCCGGTTTTTGCCCAATCGCTGCTACCGTTACTGTGCCAGCCCTTTTTGCAACGCTACCCCGAAGTCAGCCTGAATATCATTGCGCAGGAATCTCCCTTACTGGAAGAATGGCTCTCGGCCCAGCGCTATGACCTGGGGTTAACGGAAACCAGCCTGACTCCTGCCGGGACAGAACGAACCGAACTGTTTACCGGACTGGAAGTCTGCGTGTTGCCAGCAGGCCATCCGTTAGCAGACAAACGCTGTCTGACGCCGCAGGATTTTAGTGGACAGAATTACATCAGTCTGTCGCACACCGACAGCTATCGCCAACTGCTGGATAGTTTGTTCAGCGAACAGGGTGTACAACGAAGAATGGTCATGGAAACGCCCAGCGCGGCATCGGTATGCTCGATGGTCAGAGCAGGCGTGGGCGTGTCGGTGGTAAACCCGCTGACGGCGCTGGACTATGTCGGCAGTGGTGTGGTTATCCGGCGCTTCAGCGTTGACGTGCCTTTTACCGTCAGTTTGATCAAGCCGCGCCACCGCCCTTCTTCCGCGCTGGTTGAGACCTTCAGCAAACACTTGCAGCAGCAAGTCAGCCTGTTCAACCAGCGCCTGGCCACGTTGCTGGATTAATTAAGCGCGAGCGGCTTGAGTTTGTCCACCAGAGCGACGAAAGGTGAACAGGCAGAGCAGCAATCCTGCAACCGCCAGAACAGCGGCCACAATCGGCACTGACGTCAAACCATAGCCCCCTTTAATCACCGCGCCCCCCGCCCATGCACCAAAAGCATTACCCATGTTGAAGGCAGAAATATTCAGAGTGGAAACCAGATTAGGCGCTTCTTTGCCATGGCGGACGACATTAATTTGCAAACCCGGAATAATAGCAAACGTCGCCATCGCCCACAGAAATAGTGTGATTTCCGCCAGCCATGGCACATGGATGGTCCAGCTGAAGATCAGCGAGAACAGGGCAATCAACGAGAAGCTGAGGATCAGGCTGAAAGAAACTTTCCAGTCCGCCAGCTTACCACCAAGAATGTTACCTACCGTCAAACCGCCGCCGATCAGGAACAACGTCCAACTCACCTCTTTATCGCTGATCCCGGTAACCTGCAATAACATCGGTGCAATATAGCTGAACAGTGTAAACATTGCGGCAGCAAAAAGGACGGTCATCAGCAATGAAAGCCACAATTTACGCTGAGCCAGCGCGCTGATTTCGCTGAGCAGATGAACGGGCTTTTCTTCCTTATTGGTCGGCAGGCTGACAATCAGTGAGATAAACGCCAGGATACCGATAGCCGAAACACCCCAGAAAGTGGCGCGCCAGCCTAACCATTGGCCGAACCAGGTGCCCAGCGGCACGCCCAATACGTTTGCCAGCGTCAACCCGGTAAACATCAGCGCCACCGCTGAAGCCTGTTTATCCGGCGCCACCAGGCTGGAAGCCACCACCGCCCCAATACCAAAGAAAGCACCATGACAAAGCGCAGTGATCACCCGGGCAAGCATCAGCAGATTGTAACTGTAGGCCAACGCGCAAAGCGCATTGCCGATAATAAAAATCGACATCAGCAGGATCAAGGTGCTCTTACGCGGCAATTTTGCTGTTAGCAGGGCCATGATCGGCGCGCCAATAGCGACCCCAAGGGCATAACCACTGATTAACCAACCTGCGGTAGGAATCGAAACGTGCAACCCATCCGCCACTTCCGGCAACAATCCCATAATCACAAATTCTGTCGTGCCGATGGCAAAAGCACTCAGTGCCAGCGCCAGTAAAGAAACAGGCATCTCTCTTTCTCCACAATTGACAACAAGATCCCTTGTCAGCATGAGCCAACACACTAAAATGGGACGGATAAAACGTGTTCAGCAGACAAATTGATCTCTATCACAAATATTAAAGCACAGTGGGGCGATGCCTTATACCCCGACAGTTGCAAGGATCTGTTGCCTGAATTGCAACAATCGCGGCAACAAGTGATTGAGAATTCAGCGTAATGAAAGGTTATTTCCGCCATCGTTATGCAGGCAGGCCGCATATCAGACTGCCTTTACGTTAAAAATGACGCAAAAAAAAGGGCGAATACCCTCGCCCCTTTGTGTACTGCCTGTACGCTATTATTTGCCGGATGGACGCAGTGCCGGGAACAGAATCACATCACGAATAGTATGACTGTTGGTGAACAGCATCACCATACGATCAATACCAATCCCCAGGCCTGCCGTCGGCGGCAAACCATGCTCCAGCGCCGTCACATAGTCTTCATCGTAGAACATCGCCTCATCATCACCGGCATCTTTGGCATTGACCTGCTGCAGGAAACGCTCAGCCTGGTCCTGCGCATCGTTCAGCTCGGAAAAACCATTACCAATTTCACGCCCGCCGATAAAGAACTCGAAGCGGTCGGTGATGTCTGGATTATGGTCGTTACGACGTGCCAGAGGCGACACTTCAGCCGGATATTCGGTAATGAACGTTGGCTGGATCAGATGGCTTTCAGCGGTCTCTTCAAAGATCTCAGTCACGAGACGCCCCAGACCCCAGCTCTTCTCAATATTGATCCCCAGAGACTGCGCAATCGCAGCCGCTTTATCAAAATCATCAAGATCGGCAAGGTTGGTTTCTGGACGGTATTTCAGGATCGCTTCTTTCATGGTCAGCTTTTCAAAAGGCTTACCAAAGTCGAATTCCTGCTCACCATAAGGCACCACCGTGGTACCCAGCACATTCTGCGCCAAAGTACGGAACAGACTTTCAGTCAGTTCGATCAGATCTCTGTAATCCGCATAGGCCATATAGAGTTCCATCATGGTGAACTCCGGGTTATGGCGCGGCGAAATACCTTCGTTACGGAAGTTGCGGTTAATTTCAAACACGCGTTCAAATCCCCCGACCACCAGACGCTTCAGGTACAGCTCCGGAGCGATACGCAGATACATGTCGATATCAAGCGCATTGTGATGGGTGATAAACGGGCGGGCTGACGCACCACCAGGGATCACCTGCATCATCGGCGTTTCCACCTCCATAAAGCCACGTTCAACCATAAAGCGGCGGATGCCAGCCATAATCTGTGAACGCACCTTAAAGGTGTGACGAGATTCATCGTTAGAAATCAGGTCAAGGTAACGCTGGCGGTAACGTGTTTCCTGATCGGCCAGGCCATGGAACTTGTCCGGCAACGGACGCAGGGCTTTCGTCAGCAAACGCAATTCACTGCAGTGAACAGAAAGCTCACCTGTTTTGGTTTTGAACAGCTTACCGCGGGCGCCAACAATATCGCCAAGGTCCCACTTTTTAAACTGCTCGTTATAAATACCTTCTGCCAGGTCATCGCGGGACACATACAACTGAATGCGCCCTCCCACATCCTGCAGCGTGACGAACGAGGCTTTCCCCATGATACGGCGGGTCATCATCCGACCCGCGACGCTCACTTCAATACCCAGCGCTTCCAGTTCCGGGTTTTCTTTTGCATCGTAACGGGCATGCAGCTGATCTGACGTGCTGTCGCGGCGGAAATCATTCGGGAATGCCACGCCATTTTCACGCAGCGCGCTGAGCTTCTCGCGACGCGCTTTCAGTTCGTTATTCAGCTCAAGTGCAGCGTCAGCGCTTTGCGGTTGTTGTTCAGACATGTCAGTTCCTTATAGCCCTGCTTTCAAACTTGCTTCAATAAATCGGTCCAGATCGCCATCCAGCACCGCCTGGGTATTACGGGTTTCAACCCCCGTGCGCAGATCCTTGATGCGGGAATCATCCAGCACATAGGAGCGGATCTGGCTGCCCCAGCCAATATCGGATTTGTTGTCTTCCAGCGCCTGTTTCTCCGCATTTTTCTTTTGCATCTCCAGTTCGTACAGCTTCGCCTTCATCTGCTTCATCGCCTGGTCTTTGTTTTTATGCTGAGAACGGTCATTCTGACACTGAGTCACCGTATTGGTCGGGATATGGGTAATACGCACCGCAGACTCGGTGCGGTTGACGTGCTGGCCACCCGCGCCAGACGCCCGATATACGTCAATACGCAGGTCTGCCGGATTGATTTCGATATCAATATCATCATCCACTTCCGGATAGACAAACGCGGAACTGAACGAGGTATGACGACGACCACCGGAGTCGAACGGACTTTTGCGCACCAGGCGGTGCACCCCGGTTTCAGTACGCAACCAGCCAAAAGCATAGTCGCCCATAATGCGTATTGTGGCTGATTTGATACCCGCCACTTCGCCTTCGGACTCTTCGATAACCTCGGTTTTGAAGCCTTTCGCTTCAGCCCAACGCAGATACATACGCAGCAACATGTTGGCCCAGTCCTGAGCCTCGGTGCCGCCAGAACCCGCCTGGATATCAACATAACAGTCGGCACTATCGTATTCACCAGAGAACATCCGGCGGAATTCCAGCTCACCGAGTTTTTTCTCTAACTCGTCAAGCTCAGCGACCGCTTCATTGAACGTGTCTTCGTCGTCGGCTTCCACCGCCAGTTCGAGCAGGCCGGCAACATCCTCCAGGCCTTGATTCATCTGATCCAGCGTAGTGACTATCGCTTCCAGAGAGGAACGTTCTTTACCTAACGTCTGAGCACGTTCAGGATCATTCCACACATCCGGCTGTTCCAGCTCGGCGTTAACCTCTTCTAAGCGTTCTTTCCTGGCATCGTAGTCAAAGATACCCCCTGAGAACGCCGCTGCGATCAGCGAGATCCTGAATGCGGTTCTTTACCGGATTAATTTCAAACATGATTTTTTATCTTTAATAAATTTGAATGTAACGAAGCAGTTTAACTGAAATTGCGCCCGGATTGTATCCCCTGACGCATCAAGTCACAGGAACAAAACGCCCGGACGTTCAGGGGAACGATTAGCGTCGTTACTGCGGCCAGAGATGGTCGATGATCAATTGTACGCTGCGATTACCACGATACTCGTTGATATCCAGCTTGTAAGCCAGCTCAACCTGCTTCACGCTGGGATCTGGCCACTGTGTGGTGTCAATGTTGAAAGCGATACCATCAAGCAACGGGCCACCGCCCAACGGTTCAATCATCACCTTCAGATGACGTTCAGCCACCAGGCGTTGCTGAATCAGTTTAAACGTGCCATCAAACTGTGGTTCCGGGAAGGACTGGCCCCACGGCCCCGCTTCACGTAGCAGTTCGGCGGTTGCCAGTGTCAGCTCATGCGCCATCAGCTCGCCATCAGACCAAATAATCCCCTGTAAGGCATCCACATCCAGCCATTCTCCGACCAGTTCGCCAAAGCGCTGGCGAAACTCAGTGAACTTTGCCTCTTCCAACGACAGCCCGGCCGCCATGGCATGTCCGCCAAACTTGAGCATCAACCCCGGATTCAGCGTATCCAGCCTTTCCAACGCATCACGCATATGCAGCCCGGCGACAGAGCGGCCTGAGCCTTTTAGTATACCGTCACCTGATGGGGCAAAGGCTATCACCGGACGGTGAAAACGCTCTTTCAACCGGGATGCCAGAATACCCACCACTCCCTGATGCCATTCGGGATGATAGATGGCAATACCCAGCGGCAGTACCTCGCTACTGTGTTCCAACGCATCGCACAGCGTCAGCGCTTCTGTCTGCATGCCCTGCTCAATCTCTTTGCGCATCTGGTTCAGCGCATCCAACTCGTTCGCCAGCATCCTGGCCTGAGCCATATCCTCACTCAGCAATAGCGCCACGCCAATGGACATATCATCCAGTCGCCCTGCCGCATTCAGGCGTGGTCCCAGAGCAAAGCCCAGATCGTTAGCCGCCAGTTGACGGGCATCGCGGTTCGCGACTTCCAACAGCGCTTTGATGCCAACCCGGCATTTCCCTGCACGAATACGGCTTAGCCCTTGCCAGACCAGGATGCGATTGTTGGCATCCAACGGCACCACATCCGCCACCGTTCCCAGCGCCACCAGGTCAAGCAATTCGGCCAGATTAGGCAATGTCGCCACCCCGCTGTCGCGTAGACGGGCACGCAGGGCCAGCATCAGATAAAAAGCCACTCCCACTCCCGCCAGCGAACGTGAAGGGAACTCGCAGTCATCGAGGTTAGGATTGACGATCGCCTCCGCCTCCGGCAGGGTCTCTCCCGGCAGGTGGTGATCGGTAATCACCACGGCGATCCCTTTCTCATGCGCGAGGTTGACCCCGGCATGAGAAGAAATGCCGTTGTCCACGGTGACAATCAACTGCGCCCCGCGCTCGGCAGCCTGCTGAACCACTTCCGGACTCAGTCCGTAACCATCATCAAAACGATTAGGCACCAGATACTTGACGTTACGTCCGCCCATGCCGCGCAGCGCCAGCACGGTCAAAGCCGTACTGGTTGCGCCATCGGCGTCAAAATCACCGACGATCATAATGCAAAGATTATCAGCGATAGCCTGCTGCAATATTTCCGCCGCCCGCTGAATACCATCAAGGGAATGAAAAGCGTGGAGATTTTTGGCACCGCGCTCCAACTCTGCCTCATGCCGCACCCCCCGGTGTAGATACAGGCGACGGAGCAAGGGATGGAGAGAATCAGGAAGGTAACAGCCTGCCACCGCCTCACGGCGGCGGAGTTGGATTTTACTGTTCACTGCGCTCAGACACCCTTCTGGCTATCAAGCTGCTGCTTCATTTCCTGTGGACCCTGGTATCCTGGGATCATCATGCCGTTTTGCAGCAGGATGGCTGGCGTCCCCTGGATACCGTACAGAATACCCAGCTTATAGTGCTGGGCGAGATCGATTTTGCAGTCGATTGGGGAAACTGTTTCACCTTTCATCGCGGCATCAAAGGCTTTGCGGCGATCGGCTGCACACCAGACTGATTTCATATCGTTGGCAACCTGGCCGTTCATACCTTCACGCGGGAATGCAAGGTAGCGCACGGTAATGCCCAGCGCGTTGTAATCGGCTATCTGAGAATGCAGTTTGCGGCAATAACCACAGGTGATGTCGGTGAACACTGTAATGACATGCTGCTCCTTTGGTGCTTTGTAGACGATCATCTGGTCGCTCAGCGCATCAATCTTTTTTTCCAGCAACTGGTTGGTCACGTTGACCGGCCGATGACCACTCACATTATACAAAGGTCCCTGAATAAATTGTTTGCCGTCATCAGTGACATACAGGACACCGCTTTCAGTCAATACCGTCTTCATCCCTGGCAGAGTGGATGGCTGGATCTCAATTTGCTGCAAACCCAGCTTTTTCAACGTCTGCTGGATAGCGGCATCATCAGCATGAGCAAAACTGGTGACAGCCGTCATCAGCAGGGAAAGTAACAGGTGGCGCTTCTTCATTTAATATCCTTAAAATCTTTATTGTGTAGCCATTTAATCTTCCCGCTAAGCACGGGGGTGGTGCTGTAGATGTAACTGACGCAGTCGCTCAGTGGCAACATGCGTATAAATCTGGGTGGTCGATAAGTCACTGTGCCCCAGTAGCATCTGTACGACACGCAGATCAGCGCCATGGTTCAGCAGATGGGTGGCAAACGCATGACGCAACACGTGGGGGGACAGCTTATCGCTATCGATCCCCGCCAGTGTGGCGTAATGTTTAATCCGATGCCAGAAAGTTTGTCGGGTCATTTGTTGCGCCCGGTTGCTGGGGAATAACACATCAAGCGTCTGACCGTTGAGCAACCACGGGCGGCCATATTCAATATATTGCTCCAGCCAGTACACCGCTTCTTCTCCCAACGGCACCAGCCGCTCTTTGTTGCCCTTGCCGATAACTCTGACCACACCCTGGCGGAGGCTGACATTATTCAGCGTCAAACTGACCAGTTCAGTAACGCGCAGACCGGTAGCATACAGCAGTTCCAGCATGGCTTTATCACGGAGTTCAATCGGCTGTTCAGTACTCGGAGCCTGTAACAGACGCTCAATCTGCGCTTCACTGAGGTCTTTCGGCAGTCGCTGCGGCAGTTTTGGCGAAGCCAGCAGCGCGCTGGGATCATCTTCACGTTGCTTTTCACGGTACAGATACTGGAACAAGCGACGCATCGCACTGAGCAGGCGCGCCGAACTGGTCGCTTTGTATCCCCCCTCAACACGTTCGGCCAGAAAACGTTGCAAATCAACTGTATCCACTCGCAACAAATCCAATTCGTGATGAGCAAGCCAGCCTGCTAACGACATCAGATCGAGGCGATAAGAGGCCACGGTGTTTTCTGCCAGATTCCGCTCAATCCATAAGGCGTCAAGAAACTGCTCGATCAGGTCGCTGTCCTGCACGTCATCCTCTCTTTGCTAGCCCCGGCGGCGAAAAACGCCGACAAAGTTCAATTCTGATATAATCCGCGCCATTGCACCATGCACAATGAGTAAACCTGCTATGAATATTGGTCTTTTTTACGGCTCCAGCACTTGCTATACCGAGATGGCAGCAGAGAAGATCCGCGATTTCATTGGTGATGATCTCGTCACTCTGCACAATCTGAAAGACGACTCACCTGCGCTGATGGAACAATATGACCTGCTGATCCTCGGCATCCCCACCTGGGATTTTGGCGAATTACAGGAAGACTGGGAAGCCATCTGGACTACGCTGCCAACGCTGAATCTGCGCGGCAAGGTGGTCGCGCTCTACGGCATGGGCGATCAGGTCGAATACAGCGAGTGGTTTCTGGACGCGCTGGGTATGTTGCATGATGTTCTGGCGCCGTTGGGGGTGCAGTTTGTCGGCTTCTGGCCCAATGAAGGCTACACCTTCACCAGTAAAAAACCGCTGACTGCGAATGGTCGTCAGTTCGTCGGTCTGGCCCTGGACGACATTAATCAGTTTGAAGAAACCGACCAACGCATTGCACAATGGTGCGAGCAGATCCTGACTGAAATGGCGGCATTATTATAATCTCGATGGTACTTCCCCCCGGGTGTATGGACCATTGAGTATAAAATGAAGCAGGCCTGTCACACCGGCGCCCCCGCTACGTCACCCTCCCCATACTGAGCAGTTGCTGACGCAACTGTCGCCACTCATCCTCGTCCATACTGTCACGAAGCAGCCACAGTTTTTCATGTTCGCCTTTTGGCGAACGCAACGTCAGCAGGATCGCCTGACGAGTCATCCACGGCTGACCACAGATTTGCCAACGCGTCTGTCGCCACTGTAACTGCCGTTCTTCCAACAGGGCGATGTCTCCTTCCCGGCTACGGATACGGCGCTGGCTGCGCACGCACTCAAACACCACCAGCGTCAGCAGCAACATCCATACCACTGTATAGCTGTCTGGCCACGGGGCCAGCAGGAGCAACAGGATCACCACGCCATGCAGCAGCAAAGAAATCCACTGTGCACGCCAGGAAACCCGCAGTTCAGAATGCCACAGGGCCACGTTGCTGGTTCCGTTGTTGGATCAAGTTAATCATACGTTTCAGTTCGACATCTGCGGGTTCGCCATGATTCATCAACCAGTTAAACAGATCGGGATCATCACTTTCCAGCAGGCGTACAAACAGCTGTTTGTCGCTATCGCTCAGCGCGTCATACTCATACTCGAAAAACGGCATGATAGAAATATCCAGTTCACGCATGCCCCGGCGGCAGGCCCATTGAACACGCGCCTTATTACTAATATCCATTTGATCCATCATCAGTCAGCCAAACATGCGAACCAGTGTAACGCGTTTTCACCAGGATGTTGATGCTGCAATTTTCTGCTTTTATCCCATTTCGCAAAGCCGTCGCCTCTGTTGCAGGGGTATCACACGTTTTGTGCGTCATTTTCAGGAAACTGGTTGCAAAGCCCGCCGGCTCTTTTAACATAAACAACAGCGTTTACCTTCATCATTCAGGGATACATCAATGCCGACTTTGTCTTTTCCTCCTCGCCAACCAGTGGCTTCAGCACACCTGCCACTTACGCTGATTTCACTGGAAGAGTGGGCGCTGGTTAACGTTACCGGCGCAGACCGCGTCAGCTATTTACAGGGGCAGCTCACCCTGGATGTCGCCGCGCTGGATGCCTGTCACCATCGCCCTGCGGCCCACTGTGACGCCAAAGGTAAAATGTGGAGCAACCTGCGTTTGTTCCATCGCGGCGAGGGGCTGGCTTACCTGTTACGCCGCAGCCTGCGTGAAGCACAAATTACCGAGCTGAAAAAATATGCGGTGTTCTCTAAAGTCACCATTGAAGCTGATGACCAGGCGATACTGCTCGGCGTTGCCGGTTCCCAGGCTCGAACGGCTTTAACGCGTTGCTTTGGTACGTTACCCGACGCAGAGAACCCGCTAGTACAGCAGGATGAAACCACACTGCTGTGGTTCGCCCTTCCCGCTGAGCGTTTTCTGTTGGTCACCAGCCATGATAAAGCGTTGGCGCTGCGCGAGGCATTGAATGGGCAAGCGTTGCTGACTGACAGTTCCCAGTGGTTGGCACTGAATATCGAAGCCGGTTTCCCGGTCATTGATGATGTGACCCGCGCGCAATTTATTCCACAGGCAACTAATCTGCAGGCACTGGACGCGATCAGCTTTAAGAAGGGCTGCTACACCGGCCAGGAAATGGTCGCCCGGGCAAAATTCCGTGGCGCCAACAAGCGAGCGCTGTTCTGGCTGGCGGGTAACGCCAGCCATATCCCCGCCGCCAATGACGCGCTGGAAATAAAGCTGGGTGAAAACTGGCGCCGTACCGGGACTGTCCTGGCGGCCTGTCAGTTGGATAACGGCGACGTGTGGGTTCAGGCTGTGCTGAATAACGACCTTGAGTCGGATAGCGAACTGCGCGTACAGGGCGATGAAGGCGGCAAGCTGACCATTCAACCCCTACCGTACGAATTAAGCTGACGCCAGTCTATTGCGGGGCGAAAGGCCCTCCTCCTTTACAACAAAGCAACAAACGATGTCTGCGCGGGAAAGCCAGGTTTCCGATATTAATCAGGCAACATAAAGATAAATCGCCAGAAAATGGCAGATACTCCCGCCCAGCACAAAGCCATGCCAGATCGCATGGTTATACGGGATCCGTTTCGCGACATAAAAAATGACGCCCAGTGAGTAAATCACCCCTCCGGCCGCCAGCAACCAGACACCGCCGGGCGACAGTTTCATTGCCAGTTGATAAATCACGATCAGCGATAGCCAGCCCATCAGCAGATAGGTAATCACTGACAGCGCCTCGAAGCGATGTACAAACGCCAGTTTGAACAGCACGCCCAACAGCGCCAGACTCCAGATAATCACCATCAAACCATGCGCTAACGGCGACTTCAGACCGACCAACAGAAAAGGAGTATAGGTACCTGCTATCAAAATATAGATCGCGCAGTGATCCAACTTTTTCAGCCAGGATTTCGCCTGCGGATGCGGGATAGCATGATAAAGGGTAGAAGCCAGAAACAGCAGGATCATACTGCCGCCATACAGACTGTAACTGGTGATTGTCATGACGTCAGCCTTGCTATCAAACGCCTGGGTAAGCAGTAATACCAGACCGACGATGCCGAAAATAAAACCGATACCGTGACTGATACTATTGGCCACTTCCTCAGCCAGAGAATAACCTTGCGCTAATAACGTTTTTTCAGCCATATACACTTACTCTCCAGACTTTAAAACAGGCTGCTGACCACGCCAATTACGTCAGTCAACGCTCAGTACTCACCGATGTTATGGCAGGCACGCCCGAAAATTGAGCAGTGACTCATAGCGTAACTGAGAATAATTTCAGAGTACAAGTGTAAGCAATGACAAAATGTGAATATATGTAAAGTTAAGCGACAGAACCCTGAGAACTATCAACGCCAATCAACACCTTTTAAACAAATTAATATAAATATGGCCGTCATGTTTCAAGCTGAACATAACATCAGCATTTCCAGGCAAGAACTGGCGAATTTCTCACTGGCGACCTTCCTTATACCCCAAACAGTGAGGGTCTACCTTTATATTTAAATAAGATATCCCACCAGATTATTCAGTTAACAATAAACAGGATGGTATTAATTTTCACGTCAATTAAAGATAAAACACCAACCAGAAAAATAATCCATTTAATTATAAAATCAAATAAATCTCCAGCGCGAACTGATAATATTTCCATATAATTCCTGCCGTTACCAATAATATCACCTTGCCTGCGTGATAAATTTTCATCTACTATGACTAAATCTTCTAAGGGTCAGTAAATCCAACAATAGAAATATTTTATCTTTCAATAAAAAAAGGTAATATTATGAGGCAGTTAAACCAAAATGAGTTAAAGAAAGTATCCGGCGGAAGTTCATCGCTCTCATCCAAACTTAATAATAGCAAAGTTAAGGATATTATTAATCGTTTTATTGCGATGCTGGAAGTAAGCTAATAGCTATCGATCAGTACCGCCTTCTAATATTAGAAGGCGGCTTAAAGGTGTCCTCCTGAAAGGAGGACACCTTTAAGCGTTGGTGAGGCATTCATCATTCACTTCTTTCGTGCGATTAACGTCCTCCCGATGCATCAATAAAAGTGCCTGTAACATAAGAAGCCGCTTCGCTAATCAGCCAACTAATTGCCTGAGCTATCTCTTCTGGCTGACCGCCCCGTTGCATCGGAAGCGCCGGAGCAACGCGATCCACCCTCCCCGGTTCCCCTCCATCGGCATGCATTTCGGTGTAGACCGCGCCGGGACGTACGCTATTAACCCGGATACCTTGTGCCGCGACTTCCAGCGACAATCCTCTGGTCAGGGTATCCATCGCGCCTTTTGAGGCCGCATAGTCCACATATTCTGTCGGTGAGCCTGTGCGGGCAGCTGCCGAGGAAACATTAACAATCGCTCCCCCTTGCCCGCCATGATGATATCCCATTCTTTTGACCGCCTCGCGACAGCAGAGGAAAGTCCCGAGCACATTGGTGGCAAACACGCGAGTTATCCGATCGGCGGTCAATTGCTCAACCGTTGTCTGCTGAAACAGGATACCAGCGTTGTTGACCAGGGCACTCAACGTACCCGACAGTCCATTTATCTGTCGGAACATTGCCATCACCTGTTCTTCTTCGGCTATATCGGCCTGTATAGCGACGCCATGGCCGCCCTGCTGGAGGATCTGCGCCACTACTTCTTCAGCCGCCGCGCTATTCTGGCGATAATTGACGACCACACAGTATCCCTGCCGGGCCAACAGTAAGCTGGTAGCCCGACCGATCCCCCGGCTACCGCCTGTCACCAATGCGATTTTCATCTGCCGACTCCTGAAATAAAAAATAAGTAAAAAGGGCATGTCATCTGCCCTTTTTACTGTGGTTAAACCAGTCGAACTAGTGGTATTCGCTTATTGGTACGCAGGAACAAAACAGGTTACGGTCGCCGTAAACATCATCAAGGCGCTTCACAGTCGGCCAGTATTTGTTGTCGCTACCCATCGGGAAGACCGCCTGCTCGCGCGTATACGGATGCGACCACTCGCCAACTATTTCCATCTGCGTATGCGGCGCATTAACCAACGGGTTGTCTTCCGCAGGCCATTCACCGGCTACCACGCGATCAATTTCCTTGCGAATAGCCAACATCGCATCAATAAAGCGGTCCAGCTCAATTTTACTTTCCGATTCGGTTGGTTCCACCATCAGGGTACCGCTCACCGGGAACGACATCGTCGGTGCATGAAAACCGTAGTCGATCAGGCGCTTGGCAATATCCAGTTCGCTGATGCCGCTTTGCTCTTTCAGCGGACGGATATCCAGAATACATTCGTGCGCCACGCGGCCATCGCGCCCCGTGTAGAGGACAGGCCAGGCTGACTGTAAACGGGTCGCAATGTAGTTGGCATTCAGAATAGCGACAGAACTGGCCTGCTTCAGACCTTCCGCCCCCATCATACGAATGTACATCCAGCTGATCGGCAGAATAGACGCGCTGCCAAACGGTGCGGCGGCAACCGCCCCTTGCTGCGTCAGCACGCCATCGACCTGTACCACGCTGTGACCGGGAACAAACGGCGCCAGGTGTGCTTTCACGCCGATGGGCCCCATCCCCGGGCCGCCGCCGCCATGCGGGATACAGAAGGTTTTATGCAGGTTGAGATGCGACACATCCGCACCAATATAGCCGGGCGTGGTGATCCCCACCTGGGCATTCATATTCGCACCATCCAGATACACCTGGCCGCCGTACTGATGGACGACCTGACAGACTTCGCGGATGGTCTCTTCATACACACCATGAGTAGAAGGATAGGTCACCATGATGCAGGAAAGCGCGTCGCCAGCCTGCTCCGCCTTCAGCCGCAGGTCGTGCAAATCAATGTTGCCCTGTTTATCACACGCCACCACCACCACTGACATACCGGCCATCTGCGCGGAAGCCGGGTTGGTACCGTGAGCGGAACTGGGGATCAAACAAATATGACGCCCACCTTCATGACGGCTTTGATGGTAACGGCGGATGGCCAACAGTCCGGCGTATTCGCCCTGCGCCCCTGAGTTAGGCTGCATGCACAAGGCATCGTAACCGGTCAGTTGCACCAGCCACTGGGAAAGCTGCGCAATCAGTTGCAGATACCCCGTCGCCTGCCCGACCGGGCAAAAAGGATGTAGCTCAGCGAACTCTGGCCAGGTTATCGGGATCATCTCAGCGGCGGCATTCAGTTTCATGGTGCACGATCCCAGCGGGATCATCGCCTGATTCAGCGCCAGATCTTTGCGCTCCAGACTGTGCAGATAGCGCATCATCTCGGTTTCGCTGTGATAACGGTTGAATACCGGATGGCTCAGGATCGCGTCCTGACGCAACAGCGCGGCAGGCAATGACTGACTGTCGGCCGCCACTACCGCATCCAGTTGGTCGATATCCAGACCATGTGTTTCCCCCAACAGAATGGAGAACAGCACGGCGACATCTTCGCGTTGCGTGGTTTCATCCAGCGTAATGCCGACAGCATGATGAAGATCCATCCGCAGGTTGACCCCAACGCTCAGCGCCCGCTCCAGCACTGCGGCTTTATCCGCTACTTCCACAGTCAGGGTATCGAACCAGTGCTGATGGCGCAGTGTCAGACCACCTTGCTGCAACCCTGCGGCCAGGATATCGGTCAGACGATGAATGCGCGAAGCAATACGCTTCAGTCCTGCCGGACCGTGGAAGACGGCATACAGGCTGGCGATATTGGCCAGCAGTACCTGGGAAGTACAGATGTTGGAGTTGGCTTTCTCACGGCGGATATGCTGCTCACGCGTCTGCATCGCCATACGGAGCGCGGTATTACCCGCCGCATCACGGGAAACACCGATGATACGGCCAGGCATCGATCGTTTGTGCTCGTCGCGGGTCGCAAAGAAGGCGGCGTGAGGTCCTCCGTAACCCATTGGCACCCCGAAACGTTGGGCGGAACCGAACACGATATCCGCCCCCTGCCGGCCCGGTGCCGGCAACATCACCAGCGACATAAAGTCAGCCGCCACCGCAACGATGACCTTGCGTGCTTTCAACTCAGCAATCAGGCGGGTGTAATCATGGACTTCACCGGTCGTGCCGACCTGCTGTAACAGCACACCAAACACCTCCTGATTATCCAACACGCTCTCGGCCTTACCAATCAGTAACTCAAAACCAAAGGTCTCAGCACGCGTACGAACCACGTCCAACGTCTGCGGATGAATATCATCAGCAACAAAAAAACGATGCGCATTTTTCAGCTTGCTCACGCGCTTCGCCATCGCCATCGCTTCGGCAGCAGCAGTGGCTTCGTCCAATAACGAGGCAGAAGCGATATCCAGACCGGTCAAATCCAGCGTCACCTGCTGGAAATTGAGCAACGCCTCAAGACGCCCCTGCGACACTTCCGGCTGATATGGGGTATAAGCCGTGTACCACCCAGGATTTTCCAGCACGTTGCGCAGAATAACCGGTGGCGTCAGCACTGGCGTGTACCCCATGCCAATGTAAGATTTGTAACGCAGATTCTGGCTGGCTATCGCTTTCAGCTCCGCCAGCGCCTGATGTTCAGTCAGGCCATCACCAATCGCTGGTGGGCCTGACAGTTGAATGTCTGCTGGCACAATAGCGGCGATCAGCGCGTTGAGGGAACGGGCGCCGATCGCGTTTAACATCGCATCCTGCTGTTCCGGCGAGGGGCCGATATGGCGTTCGATAAACGCGCCGGTGTGTTCAAGCTGGCTGAGTGTCTGCGTCATGAGCAACAAATCCTGATTACGGGTTATTCTGCAATACTGGTTTTATAAGCGTCGGCATCCAACAATGAATCCACTTCAGATTCATCACTGGCTTTCATCCGGAACAACCAACCTTCGGCATACGGCGCGCTGTTGACCAACTCCGGCTCACTGTCCAGTGCATCATTCACCGCAATCACTTCACCGCTAAGCGGAGCATAAATATCAGAAGCCGCCTTCACTGATTCAGCAACGGCGCAATCTTCCCCCTGGCTGTAGGTGTTGCCCACCTCAGGCAAGTCAACAAACACCATATCGCCCAGCAGTTCCTGGGCATGTTCGGTAATGCCTACAGTCCAGGTGCCATCGTCTTCTTTACGCACCCACTCGTGGCTGTCACGATATTTCAATTCATTTGGCACATGACTCATCGCCCGCTCTCCTGAAAGTTATTATTGGCTGGCTCCCCTTCGCTGGCCGTCAGTGACAACCAATGCTGGATGGAAAGCTGATTATGCGACCGGTTTACCGGCGCGAACAAAAATCGGTTTAGTGACACTGACCGGCACTTCACGGTTACGGATCTGCACCATAGCCTGCTTGCCAATTCCTGCAGGGACACGGGCTAACGCGATACTGCACCCCAACGTCGGAGAAAAAGAGCCGCTGGTGATCACGCCTTCTTTTGGCTTGCCCTGTGCATCGGTAAAATATACCGGCAGATTATTACGTAGCACGCCCTTTTCGGTCATGATCAGGCCGACCAGTTGTCCGGTGTCTTTTTCACGCAGAGCCTCTAATGCTTCGCGACCGATAAAATCACGCTCATCTGGCTGCCATGCCACAGTCCAGCCCATATTGGCAGCCAGCGGAGAAACACTTTCATCCATTTCCTGCCCGTATAAATTCATGCCGGCTTCCAGACGCAGAGTATCACGCGCGCCCAGACCGGCGGGCTTCACTCCCGTCGCAAGCAGCTTCTGCCAGAAATCCGCCGCCTGCTCATTCGCCAGCGCAATTTCATAACCGGCTTCACCCGTGTAGCCGGTGGTAGCGATAAACAAATCGCCAGCCTGCACCCCAAAAAAAGGCTTCATTCCCGCCACAATCTGACGTTGTGCATCATCAAGCAGACTCTGTACTTTAGCCTGTGCATTCGGCCCCTGTACGGCCATCAGCGACAAATCGTCACGTTCTGTCAGTTGTACGCCATACGGTTCAGCATGCTGTGTTATCCACGCCAGATCTTTTTCGCGGGTCGCTGAGTTGACCACCAGGCGGAAAAAGTCATCGGCCATAAAATAGACAATCAGATCGTCAATGACGCCCGCCGAAACGTTCAGCATCCCGCTATACAGTGCTTTGCCCGGTTGCGTTAATTTAGCGACATCATTCGCCAGGAGGTAGCGCAGGAAGTCGCGGGTGTGGACTCCTCGCAGATCGATAATGGTCATATGCGACACATCAAACATACCAGCATCGGTACGCACTGCGTGGTGTTCATCCAACTGAGAACCATAGTGAAGCGGCATCATCCAGCCATGAAAATCCACCATGCGCGCAGCTGAAGCCAGATGTTGTTCGAACAAAGGAGTCTGCTGGGTCATATCATTCCTGTATTTTGCTGGTTGTCAGACGCCTGCACGGGTCGCACTGGACGGGCGCAAACGATACCCTGGCTCTGAACTTACCACCGAACGGTGCCATTAACCATAAGTTAAATGGGGCCGAATCGTTATGGTGCATGACATCATCACCCAACAGAAAACAGAATTTATCACCAAAATAAAACCAAAATAACAATATAAACAGCCAATTTTTAATGAATATTCAGTTTTTAACTAGATAATATGACTCATAAAAATCAAATCTAACCAGGAGAAACTAAATAATAAATGAGAAAATCTAATGCGAATCAGCAAGTGACATTAGAATTTTTCAAACGATGAACCAAAACGGGGCAACGTGTTGACAAGGGAAATGTTGATGAAGGGAATAATGGTGAGAATGAAAGACGGACTAAACAGTAAGGGCGGCATTGCACCGCCCTGGCGGAAAAGAAGTTAACGCAGCCACTGCGGCAAATCATTCAGCCCCATGGCTTGCCTGAGCAATCGCGGTTTCACACCGGGCAAGTTGTCAGCCAGACGCAGCCCCATATCCCGCAAGAGTTTTTTAGCCGGATGATTGCCATTGAACAACTCACGGAAACCCTGCATGCCTGCCAACATCAGCGCCGCGCTATGCTTGCGACTGCGCTCATAACGGCGCAGATACAGATGCTGGCCGATATCCTTTCCTTGTTGATGCAGACGTTTAACTTCACCAATCAACTCTGCCGCATCCATAAAACCGAGATTCACTCCCTGCCCTGCCAACGGATGGATGGTGTGCGCCGCATCGCCAACCAATGCCAAACGATGGGCAGCAAAGTGACGTGCATAGCGTCCCATCAGCGGGAAGGTTTTACGCTCACTCTCCACACTGCACAGCCCCAAACGCAGATCAAAAGCCACCGACAACTGCTGGTTGAACACCGCTTCCGGCATTGATTGCAGACGGTTGGCCTCCTGCGGAGGCAGGGACCAGACGATTGAACTCAGATGCGGATCGCTCAGCGGCAGGAAAGCCAGGATGCCGTCACCGTGGAATACCTGACGCGCGACAGCATCGTGTGGCTGCGCGGTACGGATCGTCGCCACCAGCGCATGATGCTCATAATCCCAGAACGCCAGCGGAATATCCGCTTTATTACGCAACCAGGAATTAGCACCGTCAGCGGCAACCAGCAAGCGGGCACTGATCATGGTCCCGTCATTGAGCGTCACGAATGCTTCATTATCGCCAAAAGCGACCTGCTGCGGTTCCACCGGCGACATCAGCGTAATATCGCTCAGGCGGCCAGCCTGATTCCATAATGCCTGATGGATAACCGCATTTTCGATAATATGCCCAAGATGCGTCACCTCTTGCTGCGCGTCATCAAAGGTAATGTGACCAAAGCTGTCGCGATCCCACACTTCCATACCGTGCCAGGCACTGGCACGGCTGGCAATAATACTGCTCCAGACATCCAAATGTTGCAGCAATCGCTCGCTGGCCGCATTAATTGCGGAGACCCGTAGCGCTGGTGCGGCATCAGCGGCCAGGGCGACCGGGGTTTCACGCTCCAGAACCGCCACTTTCATCCCATTTCCCTGCAGGCCGCAAGCGACAGCAAGACCAACCATGCCTCCCCCGGCAACGATCACATCATACGTTTGCATCACTGCTTTCTCCTTAACGCTCAACCCAGCCTAATGTGCGCTCGGCCAGCAAATTACGCACTAATGGCAGGGAATCCATCGCCATCAGGCCCAGATTACGCCCTACCACCAGCGGTGTGTAGCGGTTAGCAAACACCCTGACCAGACTATCGGTTATGCCAATAGTCGCCGACGCATCCGGCTGTCGCCGTTGCTGATACTGCTGCAAAACGGCATAGCTTCCCATATCCTGCCCACTTCTGAAGGCGCCAGCAACGGTTTCCGCCAGCGACATCACATCGCGGATCCCCAGATTAAACCCCTGCCCTGCAATGGGATGCAGCGTCTGAGCAGCATTGCCGACCAGTGCCAGGCGGTGAGATACGCGCTGAGACGAAACCTGCAACTGCAACGGATAGCTGTGGCGTTGTCCCACCTGGGTGAAACGCCCCAGCCGCCAACCGAAGGCTTTTTGCAACTCGTCCAGAAAATACGGGTCGCTCCAGCCATCCAACAACGCCTGATCAGCCAGTGGATGGCACCAGACCAGCGAGCTACGTCCGTCGGACATTGGCAACAGCGCCAGAGGGCCATGTTCGGTGAAGCGCTCGAAAGCCCGCCCCTGATGTGGCTGTTGGGTAGAAACATTGGCGATAACCGCGACCTGCTGATAATCCTGCGTCTGCCACTGAATGCCGCAAGACGCGGCAACCGCAGAACGTGAACCATCCGCCGCCACCAGCAACTGCGCGGTAAGCGTTTCGCCACTATCCAGCGTGACACTCACCTGCTGTTGACTACGCGCCACCTGCGACACTTTCGCCGGACAGCACAGACGCACGCCAGGCGCTTTTTTCAGTAAAGCGAACAGGCGCTGCCCGACATCGTGTAGCTCAACAACCTGCCCCAGGGCCGGGATAGCATAATCATCAGCATCCAGAGAAACAAAGTTGGCATGACCACGATCACTGACATGAACATGCGTTATCGCCGTAGCGTACGCCTGTAATGCAGGCCACAAATTAATCCCCGCCAACTGTCGGCAGGTTCCTTCAGCCAGCGCAATCGCCCGACCGTCATAGCCCGGATGCCTCCGACTGACCGGTTCGAAAGCTTCCACCAGGGTAACCGGTACCTTTCCCTGGGTAAGAAACGAGACAGCCAGCGCCAGCGTGGCACCGGCCATGCCGCCCCCTGCAATTACTATGCTCATTGCGTCTTCGCTGCCGCCATCAGTGCTTCAATTTCATCCGCATCTTTCACCACGGTATCCGTCAGGTTTTCGTTACCGTCTTGAGTAATAATGATGTCATCTTCGATACGAATACCGATACCGCGATATTCCGCAGGCACATCCGCATCCGGGGCGATATACAGTCCCGGTTCAACGGTAAGCGCCATGCCAACTTCCAACACACGGTCACGATCGTGACCATAGTGACCGACATCGTGAACATCCAGCCCAAGCCAGTGACTGAGGCCATGCATAAAGAACGGGCGATAAGCCTGCTCAGCAATCAGCGTGTCCACCTCTCCCTGCATCACACCAAGCTCAACCAGTCCGGTCACCATGATACGCACAACTTGCGCAGTCACCTCGCGAATGCTGGTGCCCGGACGATACAGCTCCAGCGCTTTGTACAGAGACGCCAGCACAATGTCGTAAATGGCACGTTGGGGCGCGGTGAATTTGCCGTTCACCGGGAAGGTACGGGTGATATCGCCGGCATACCCTTGTAGCTCGCAACCAGCATCGATCAACACCAACTCGCCATCACGCATCTGATGCTCGTTTTCGGTATAGTGCAGGATACAGCCATTCTCACCCGCCCCAACAATAGTGTTGTATGAGGGGAACCGGGCGCCATGACGGTTGAACTCGTGGTGAATCTCGCCTTCAAGCTGATATTCATACATCCCCGGACGGCACTGTTGCATGGCCCGGGTATGCGCCAGTGCGCTAATCCGTCCGGCTTCCCGCAGGATGGCCTGCTCCTCAGGCGATTTGAACAGCCGCATTTCATGCACCCAGGGCCGCCAGTCGGTCACACTGACAGGCGCAATGAGATTCTGACGTGAACCACGACGCAGTTTTTCCAGCGCGGCAAACAGCAGCGTATCCGCGTAGGCATACCCCCCCTGAGCGTGATAAACCACCGCCAGCCCATTCAGCAACTGCGGCAGTTGTTCACTGATCTCATCAAAAGGCAGAGCGCGGTCAACTGACAGTTTCTCCGGTGCGGCATCCTGCCCCAGGCGACGACCAAACCAGATCTCAGCCGTCAGATCGCGAACCCGATTGAACAGTACACTGTGGTGATGGCTTTCATCACTTTTGATCAATACCAGTACCGCTTCCGGCTCATTAAAGCCGGTGAAGTACCAGAAATCACTGTTCTGACGATAAGGATACTCACTGTCGTTGCTGCGGGTCACTTCGGGCGCGGCAAAAATCACTGCCGCACTGGCTGGCGCCATTTTTGCCAACAATGCCTGGCGACGACGCACAAACTCTTGTTGTGTCATCAGCTTCTCCTGAATGCAGTCCATATTAGAATCCGTCCAGCTTAATGCAGCGTCGGTTTTTTTACTTCCACGACGACATCAGGACTGGAATGGGTAAAGGTGTCATGGCAGAGCAGTGCCGCTACCCGCACGTATTCGATAACCTCTTCCAGCGACTGCTCCAGCTCTTCCTGATCTTCATCCTCATCATAACCGAGCTGAGCAATCGTACGCAGGTCATCAATAGCTTCTCCGGTTTCACCCTTCACTTTGTCCAGTTTAGGCTGTGACACGCCAAGGCCGAGCAAAAAGTGATTCACCCAGCCGGCCAATGCATCGGCGCGCTCGAACACCGTGGCGTCATCGTCTTCCGGCAACCACAGTTGGAACAAAAAGCCTTCATCCTCCAGTGAATCACCGATGCCCTGATGCAGTTGCTGCAATGGCTGGGCCAGTGACTGGGAGAACGCCATCCCTTCGTTAGTCAGATCGTGAACCAGTGCTTGCCAGCTACTGTCTTTATTGCCGCCGCACAGTAATCCGCTGATCAGACCATGCATTTCAGCAGGCGTCATTCCCACTCCCTGCTGCGTCAGTATTGAAGCCAGCGCCTCATAGCCCGGCATGATGTTTGATAGTGACATACGTTTTGGTCGTCGTTGGCTGGTTAAGTTCGTGTTATGCTACCACCAGGTGCCTCAACGATTCCAGAAAGGGGTTGTTTCTTCTCAAGGGGTAGTTATCGATGCGCCATTCCCAGCCCACTGAGTGGTATGGGGGATTGACGGCGCAGTAATCAGTCAGGATGGTTTCATGTCAGCTCAACCCGTAGATATTCAAATTTTTGGCCGTTCTTTAAGAGTAAATTGTCCGCCTGAACAGCTAGATGCGCTGAATATGGCAGCCGAGGACCTCAATCAGCGGTTGCAAGATTTAAAAGTTCGCACTAGAGTCACAAATACTGAGCAACTGGTTTTTATCGCTGCATTGAATATTTGCTATGAGCTGGCGCAGGAGAAAAGTAAAACCCGCGATTATGCCAGCAACATGGAACAACGTATCCGTATGCTGCAACAGACCATTGAACAGGCGTTGCTTGAGCAAGGTCGCATTACGGAACAGGCAGGTCCTCAATTCGAATAACACCTTATCGCTGACTGTGATACAGTAGCGGTGAAGTAAAAATTTCTCTGAGATGTTTGCAAGCGGGCCAGTCCCCTGAGCCGATATTTCATACCAACAGAGTGTGGCGCTCTGTAACCTGTGAGCATACTCGGTTCGTCCGAGAAGCCTGATGGTTGCGACGGCACATTCACCTTGAACCAAGGGTTCAAGGGTTACAGTCTGCGGCGGCATCTCGGAGATTCCTTTCTTAGTTTTACCGGCAACGTGTTGTGGTTTCGGATCATAAATACGCCATTGTCGGCCGGGTAATATTGTCGGCTTCGGCCACCGGATCACTAACCGTGATCTCCTGATACGGTGGAAATGATGTCTCTCAACCTTCCTGAACGCCAGGATATTCGTCTTCGTGTTCGTCAGTTGCGTCGGGCTTTAACACCTGAGCAGCAACAACTGGCCGCGATACAAGTCGCCGAACATGCGCTCAAGTTCTCTCCTGTCCAGCAGGCCCGCAAAATCGCGCTGTTCCTCTCTGTTGATGGTGAACTGAATCCCCATCCCCTGATGGCTAAACTCTGGCAACACGAGCAGGAAGTCTATTTGCCCGTCCTCCATCCCTTCGCGAAGGGACAACTGCTGTTTATCCGCTATGATGCCGCAACGCCGCTGACGCCAAACCGACTTGCCATACCTGAACCTCCGCTGGATATCCGCCATCTGGCAACACTGAACGAGTTGGATGTGTTAATGGTGCCATTGGTGGCGTTTGATTCTCAGGGGCAGCGTCTGGGGATGGGGGGCGGCTTTTATGACCGAACGTTACAGAACTGGCAACAACACGGCGTTCTCCCGATCGGACTGGCCCATGACTGTCAGAGGGTCGAAGCACTGCCAGTAGCTGAGTGGGATATACCGTTACCGGCAATAATCACGCCCTCGAAAATCTGGCAATGGTAAAACGCTGAGCGCCAAACATCGTCCATAACGCAAGAGGCTTTATTCCCAACAGCGGCTCTCCGCACATTGCGGGGTCATACCCGCCAGCTAAAGATAAAAAAGCGACCTGATTACGGTCGCTGATTTTATTCAGGGGCAATTTTCCCTTAACGCTGGCCGTCGTCGGCTTAGAACAACAGACGTGCGCGGATAGTACCAGGAATCGCCTTCATCATCTGTAGCGCGGTATAAGCCACATCCTGCGGCGCATCGATATCAATCACCACATAGCCCATTGATGGACTGGTTTGCAGATACTGTGCAGAGATATTGATGTCCTGTCCGGCAAAGATATGGTTAATGGCGGTCAGCACACCCGGACGGTTCTCGTGGATGTGCAGCAGGCGGCTCTTGTCACCATGCATCGGCAGGGAAACTTCCGGGAAATTAACCGCAGACAACGTGGAACCGTTATCAGAGTATTTCGCCAGCTTATCAGCCACTTCAATACCAATGTTCTCCTGCGCTTCCTGAGTGGAGCCACCAATATGCGGCGTCAGGATCACGTTATCAAACTCACACAATGGCGAATTGAATGGATCACTGTTGCTCGCGGGTTCTTCCGGGAACACATCAATAGCCGCGCCAGCCAGATGGTTATCCGCCAGCACTTTGCACAGCGCCGGGATATCAACCACCGTACCGCGCGAAGCATTGATCAACAACGAACCCGGCTTCATCATCGCCAACTCTTCCGCCCCCATCATATTCTGCGTTGACGGCGTTTCCGGCACGTGCAGGCTGACTACGTCGCTCATATTCAGCAAATCGGACAGATGGCGAACCTGAGTGGCATTTCCCAGCGGCAGCTTGTTCTCAATATCGTAGAAGAACACATGCATGCCCAGGCTCTCCGCCAACACGCCCAACTGCATACCGATATGGCCGTAACCAATGATCCCCAGTTTCTTGCCGCGCGCTTCAAACGAACCCACCGCGACTTTATTCCACACACCACGGTGTGCCTTCGCATTCGCCGCCGGTACGCCGCGTAGCATCAGCAACAGTTCACCGATAACCAGTTCAGCCACGGATCGAGTATTGGAGAAAGGTGCGTTAAATACCGGGATCCCTCGCTTCTCTGCCGCGCTCAGGTCAACCTGATTAGTGCCGATACAAAAACAGCCCACGGCAACCAATTTTTCAGCCGCAGCAAAAATCTCTTCGGTGAGATGGGTACGCGAACGGATGCCAATAAAGTGTGCGTCACGGATCGATTTTTTCAGTGCTTCGCTGTCCAGAGCGCCTTTATGATATTCAATGTTGGTGTAACCAGACGCCCGTAAGTTATCAATTGCTTTCTGGTGCACGCCCTCCACCAACAGGAACTTAATCTTGTCTTTCTCCAGTGATACTTTTGCCATTTCCCGATCCTATTTAGCAGACTTCAGATGTGGCTGATATAAGTCAGCCTTCTGTCAAAATATCAAAATTTACGCCAGCGGCAATACAAACAATGACTAGCAGGATAACACGCGCGGAATGCCACCAGGCACAAATCAACAGATAATCAGGGTACTCAGAACATCGTTAGAAGGATCGCCCTGTCAATTAAGCTTATGTGACATAAGCCACCGAATTTCGCGATTAAACGAAAAGGTGTTTTTTTGCAGAAATTAACCGGCACCAGGACGATACCCGTAAGATCACTTTTCTATGGTTTTCACACCAGAGGCGGTGCCAATCAGTGCGATATCGGCAGCACGCGTTGCAAACAACCCCACGGTCACCACACCCGGCAAGGCATTGATCGCCTTTTCCAGCGCGATGGGCTCCAGAATCACAAGGTTATGAACATCCAGGATAATGTTGCCGTTATCGGTCACCACATGCTGGCGATACTCTGGCAAACCGCCCAACTTCACCAGTTCCCGCGCGACATAACTACGCGCCATCGGGATCACTTCAACCGGTAACGGGAATTTCCCCAGTACGTCAACTTGCTTGGACTCATCGGCAATACAGACAAATTTATCCGCTACTGCCGCAATGATTTTCTCACGGGTCAGCGCGCCGCCGCCGCCCTTGATCATCTGCATCAATCCATTGATTTCATCAGCACCGTCAACATACACCGAGAGTGAGTCCACCTCGTTGAGATCGAAAACCGGGATACCCAGGCTTTTAAGTTTGCGCGTTGAGGCCTCCGAACTGGACACCGCACCGTCGATCTGCTGTTTGATTGAGCCCAGCGCATCAATAAAATGAGCGGCGGTCGATCCCGTTCCCACCCCGACAATGGTGCCTGGTTTAACATATTCCAGCGCGGCCCAGCCAACGGCTTTTTTCAGTTCATCCTGTGTCATGGTATATTCTCAATCCGTGCAGCTACAGTGTAGCGACAGTATAAAACAACCCCAGTATTGCCGGGCAGTATTTTCTGGCAGTTTGCCGGGCAGAACACCAGGCAACAGCGGATAAATGTGAGGTTGCACAGGGCAAACGGACCAAAATATGGCATAGTGCAATTTCCACACCTGAAAGAGAGTTAAACGACCCCATGAAACGCCCGGATTATCGAACGCTTCAGGCGCTGGATGCCGTGATCCGCGAACGCGGTTTTGAACGCGCAGCACAAAAGCTTTGTATTACCCAGTCAGCTGTTTCCCAACGAATCAAACAATTGGAAAACATGTTCGGTCAGCCACTGCTGGTGCGTACTGTTCCGCCTCGTCCGACTGAACAAGGACAAAAACTTCTGGCGTTACTGCATCAGGTCGAACTGCTTGAAGAAGAATGGCTGGGCGATGAAAACGGCGGCACCACCCCATTGTTGTTATCGCTGGCCGTCAACGCCGACAGTCTGGCAACCTGGTTACTGCCCGCGCTGAAAACCGTGCTGACCGACTCGCCGGTACGCCTGAATTTACAAGTGGAAGATGAAAGCCGAACCCAGGAAAGACTGCGTCGGGGTGAAGTCGTGGGGGCCGTCAGTATTCAGCCTCAACCGCTACCAAGCTGTCTGGTAGACCAACTTGGCGCACTGGATTACCTGTTCGTCGGATCAAAGGAATTCGCCACACGCTATTTCCCTAACGGCGTAACCCGTTCAGCATTACTGAAAGCCCCAGCTGTCGCTTTTGACCATCTTGATGATATGCATCAGGCTTTTTTACAACAGAACTTTGATTTGTCGCCAGGCAGCGTCCCCTGCCATATTGTTAACTCGTCAGAAGCCTTCGTGCAACTGGCTCGCCAGGGTACCACCTGCTGTATGATCCCACATCTGCAGATTGAGCGGGAACTGGCTGAGGGAGAACTGATTGACCTGACGCCAGGGCTGTACCAACGCCGTATGCTGTACTGGCACCGCTTCGCGCCGGAAAGTCGTCTGATGCGTAAGGTGACTGACGCGCTGATCGCCCATGGTCACCGCGTACTACGTCAGGGCGAATAGCCATAAAAAGGGGGCTATCTCGCCCCTTTATCCACGATGCAATCACTACTGATTGCGCTGCAATTCAAACACCACATCAACTTGATCGTCAAAATGAATGCTTTGCTGCTCATAAGTCTGCTCTGCGCTGGTCATCGGTGCCGCATCAGCGGTTTTGAACATCCTTACCATTGGCCCCGGATGATAATTATCCTCATGGTAACGAATGCTATAGACTGGCCCCAGCCGGGTATTAAAGCCCTTTGCCAATGCGCCAGCCTGCTGGATAGCATCATTTATCGCCGCCTGACGGGCCTTTTCTCGATATTGCTCCGGATTCGCCACGCCTAACTCCACCGAGCGGATCTCATTCAGGCCAGACTTCAGCGCACCATCCAGTAACGCATTCAGTTTGTCCAGTTGACGCACGGTAACCTGCACCTGACGCACGGCACGGTAGCCTTTCAGCTCCGATTTACCCTCTTTCAGATAGTTATATTCCGGCAGAGTCCTCAGGTTGGCGGCATTGATGTCTTGCTTCTTAATACCGTTTTTTTGCAAAAAATCAAAATACTGCGCAAGGCGAGTATCCGCCTGCGTTTTTGCCTCTGCGGCCTCTTTTGCAGAAACATTCACTTCAATCACCAAACTGGCGATATCCGGCGTGGCATCCACGCTGGCCTGGCCCGAGGTCGCCACATGCGGGCCATCAGGGACTTCGTCCGCCAGCGCTAAAGCAGGTATCGTTGCCAATCCCGTCATGGCGACCAGCGTCAAGGTTGTCAGCTTCATCCCGTATCCTCCATATCGTGCGTTTACATCGGCCTCGCTATGACCGCATTTCCTCTGGTGAGTTCCTTGTTACAGATAACCCACCGCCTGCATCGCCAACTTACCCGCAATCCCCCACATCACCATCCCCACCAGCAAGTTGATAATGCGCTGAACCGCCGGTGCTTTCAGCCATGGCGAGAGCCAGGAAGCCAACAACGCCAGACCCAAAAACCACAGCAGCGATGCGCTGACTGAGCCAAGAGCAAACCAACCGCGCGCCCCGACCGGTAACTGCCCACCCAGGCTACCCAGTACCATAAAAGTGTCGATATAAACATGTGGGTTAAGCCAGGTCACGGCCAGAATGGTGGCAATAATACGCCAGCGCCCTTGCTTCATCGTCTCGTTCGCGGCGAGATCGACATTGCCGCTCAGCGCGATACGGAATCTCCCCCAGCCATACCACAACAGGAACAACACTCCGCCCCAGCTAACCAGATTCAGCAACAAGGGAGACTGCGTCAGTAGAGCGCTACCACCGAATATCCCAGCGTAAATCAGAATAACATCACTCAGCGTACAGAGTCCGGCGGCCATCAGATGATAATGACGACGCATGCCCAGGTTCATCACCAACGCGTTCTGCGGCCCCAACGGCAAAATTAATGCCATGCCAAACAGCAATCCCTGAAAAAAAACAGATAACACCACCATTTCCTCCCCCTGCAATCCATGCTGGCGAGTGTAGCGGCGCTTAATTATTAGATAAAATTAAAATAAATAATAATAAATCACATTTACTAATGAATAAGATCGAAGAAAAGGCGGTTCAGCGACCGCCTTTAACTGACTGATGACTCCGCTTACGGCTGAGCGTTCTCCGGAACTTTCTGCCCACTCTGCGGCGCCTGAGCAGCCTTATCGTGGTGCAGATGAACGTCCATTTGCGGATAGGGAATACCGATGCCATTAGCATCGAGCGCACGTTTAATGTTCTTCAGCAGATCCCAGTACACATCCTGCAAATCACCCGACTGACTCCAGCAACGCACTACGAAGTTCATTGACGAAGCGGCCAGTTCATTCAGGCCAACTTGCACGCCCATATTCTGCAACACACGGGTGTCGGCATCAACGACTTCACGCAGCAGTTTAATCACCTGATCCACGTCGGCATCATAAGCCACCCCGACGATAAACTCATTACGACGCAGTGGCTCACGGGAAAAGTTAACGATGTTACCGGCGATAATTTTGCCGTTTGGCACCACCACGATTTTACCGTCGGCAGACTTCAAGGTAGTAGAGAAAATCTGTACGCTCAACACCGTGCCCGTTACACCGATATCAATAAAATCCCCCGCCCGGAAAGGTCGGAAGGTCACCAGAAGTACCCCTGCCGCCAGGTTCGCCAGTGACCCCTGCAAGGCCAGACCAACGGCCAAACCCGCGGCACCTAATACCGCAATCACCGACGCCGTTTGCACACCGACCCGGCCCAACGCAGCAATCAACGTAAAGGCAATCACCCCATAGCGCACCAGAGCAGACAAGAAGTCAGCGACCGTGACATCGATATGGCGAGAAGTCATTAATTTATTCAGCGTGTTAGAAATAATACGCGCCACAATCATCCCAACAATGATGATGGCAATCGCCGCAATAATATTAACGGCGTAGCTCAGCAGCAACTCCTGGTTGCGTACTAACCAACTACCTGCATTATTGATGTCATTTACTACATTAAGATCTTCCATTTGGTTATCCTGTTGTGGCTCTCAGTGGGAATTAAGCAGTTAATCATTGCCAGATGAAGCTGGCATCCCAAACCTCAAGCGTAACCAAAAACAGTGCTCTCTGCCAAATAACCTGTGAAATTAATCATTTGTTATCCACTTAAACTAAAAAAAAAAGCCCCTTTCGGGGCCTTTAAGGAGCCTGAACTCAAAAAATCACAACACGTCTACCGCGTTCAGTTCTTTGAAGGCCTGCTCCAGGCGGGTAATCATTGAAGTCTGAGCTGCACGCAGCCATACACGCGGATCATAGTATTTTTTGTTTGGCTTATCGGCACCTTCCGGGTTGCCCAACTGAGCCTGCAGGTAGCCTTCGTTCTTTTTGTAGTACTGCAAAATACCATCCCAGGTCGCCCACTGGGTGTCAGTATCAATGTTCATTTTGATAACCCCGTAGCTGATCGATTCTTCAATCTCAGCGGCAGAAGAACCGGAACCACCGTGGAATACGAAGTTCAGGGAATTATGCGGCAGATTGTGTTTCTTGCTCACATAGTCCTGGGAATTACGCAGAATCGTTGGCGTCAGCTTAACATTGCCTGGCTTATAAACACCGTGCACATTGCCGAAAGAGGCAGCAATGGTGAAACGTGGGCTGATTGCGTTCAGTTTTTCGTAAGCGTAATCGACATCTTCTGGCTGAGTGTATAGCGCCGAAGCGTCCATATGGCTGTTATCAACACCATCTTCTTCACCACCGGTACAGCCCAGCTCAATTTCCAGCGTCATGTTGATTTTGGCCATACGGGCCAGATACTTGCTACTGATCTCAATGTTTTCTTGCAGAGACTCTTCTGACAGGTCGATCATGTGAGAAGAGAACAGCGGCTTACCGGTTTTCTTGAAGTGGGCTTCTCCCGCCTCCAGCAGGCCGTCGATCCACGGCAGCAGTTTCTTCGCACAGTGGTCAGTATGCAGGATAACCGGCACACCGTAGTGTTCCGCCATCTGGTGGACATGATGCGCGCCAGAGATTGCCCCCTGAATAGCGGCAGCCTGTGGCTTATCAGACTTCATGCCTTTGCCTGCGATAAATGCAGCACCGCCGTTAGAGAACTGGACGATTACCGGCGCTTTTACTTTCGCAGCCGTTTCCAGAACCGCATTGATAGAATCAGTACCCACACAGTTCACGGCAGGCAGTGCGAATTTATTTTCTTTCGCAACTTGAAAAATTTTCTGTACGTCATCGCCGGTGACAACGCCTGGTTTTACGAAATCAAAAATTTTAGACATATTTTTTGTCCTGTTCGTCGGTCGTATGTAAGAGATTCTGCACCTGCGAATAGCCAGGTCAATCATTACAACGGGAGTTACCTCCCGTCCTAAAGATTACTGTTTCGCACGCTCTTCAAGCATAGCGACTGCTGGCAACGTTTTTCCTTCCACGAACTCCAGGAAAGCACCACCACCGGTAGAAATATAAGAGATCTTATCTTCGATACCGAACAGATCGATAGCCGCCAGCGTATCACCACCACCAGCGATAGAGAATGCGTCACTGTCTGCAATGGCTTTCGCCACAATTTCAGTGCCTTTACGGAAGTTAGGGAATTCAAACACGCCGACCGGACCATTCCACAGGATAGTTTTGGCTTCTTTCAACAATTTAGCCATCGCATTGGCCGTCTCATCACCAAAGTCCATGATTTCTTCATTCTCATTGACTTCATTGACTTTTTTCACATGGGAAGGCGCAGTTTCAGAAAATTCAGTACCAACGCGGCAGTCGACAGGGACCGGAATTTTAAATTCGTCACGCAGTTTTTTCGCCGCATCAACGAAATCTGGCTCGTAGAGAGATTTACCGACGTTGTTATCAATCGCCACGAAAGTATTCGCGATACCTCCCCCCACGATGACCGTATCAGCAATTTTTACCAATGAGTTCAGCACGTCGAATTTAGTGGAAACTTTAGACCCACCCACCACGGCAATCATTGGGCGAGCTGGCGTTTTCAACGCTTTGCCCAATGCTTCCAGCTCATTCGCTAACAGCGGACCCGCACAGGCAACCGGCGCGAATTTGCCCACGCCGTGGGTGGAAGCCTGTGCACGGTGAGCCGTACCAAAAGCATCCATCACGTAGATATCACACAACGCGGCATATTTTTTCGCCAGCGTTTCGTCGTCTTTCTTCTCGCCTTTGTTGAAGCGAACGTTTTCCAGAACCACCAGTTCACCTGCGGCGACATCAACACCGTCAAGATAGTCTTTAGCCAGACGAACTGGAGAAGAAATTTTTTCTTTCAGATAGTTAACGACAGGCAACAGAGAAAACTCTTCATTGTATTCACCTTCGGTCGGGCGACCCAGATGAGAAGTAACCATCACTTTAGCACCCTGTTTCAGTGCGGCTTCAATGGTTGGCAACGAAGCACGGATACGTGCATCTGACGTCACTTTCCCTTCCTTCACGGGCACATTCAAATCGGAGCGGATGAGTACACGCTTCCCAGCAAGATCCAGATCGGTCATCTTAATTACAGACATGGGTGAATCCTCTCGTTGATTCTCTAAGTTTTGACAGGCGCAAACCGCACCTTACCTGAAACCGCTTGCGGCCATTGCTAACGTGGTATCAATCATCCGGTTAGCAAAACCCCATTCGTTGTCACACCAAACCAGCGTTTTGATCAAGTGTCGACCGCTAACCCGCGTCTGTGTGCCGTCCACTATGGCACTGTGCGGATCATGGTTAAAATCTATGGAGACTAACGGTAATTCCGTATAGTCAACTATACCACTAAATGCCCCTTCTGACGCCTTTTGCAACAGCGCATTGACCTCCGCGGCGTTAACAGCCTCCCGGACACTGACGCTCAAATCAATCGCCGTCACATTAATCGTCGGTACCCTTACGGCAATCGCTTCAAAACAGTCACTGAATTTCGGAAAAATGCGCGAAATACCCGCGGCAAGTCGGGTATCCACCGGAATGATTGACTGACTGGCCGCTCGAGTCCGACGTAAATCAGTGTGGTAAGCGTCAATCACCTGTTGGTCATGCATTGCCGAATGAATTGTGGTCACCGTACCCGATTCAATGCCGAATGCATCATCCAGCAGTTTAATCACCGGAATAATACAGTTGGTAGTACAGGATGCATTGGACACGATCCGGTCGCTGGGTTGCAGATCTTTCTCATTCACGCCGTAGACCACCGTGGCATCCAGATCATTACCGCCAGGATGAGAAAACAGCACTTTTTTAGCCCCTGCGGCCAGGTGGGCCTCGCCATCGGCGCGGTTGCCATAAATCCCGGTACAATCAAGCACCACATCAACGTTCAGTTCACGCCAGGGTAAATCGCTAATTTCTGCCCGGTGGAGAAGACGAATCGTGTCTTCGCCAACCCACAGTAAATCGCGCTCCTGACGGACATCCCAGGCAAAACGGCCGTGGCTGGTATCGTACTTCAGCAAATGCGCCATCCCGGAGGCTTCCGCCAGCTCATTAATGGCGACGACGCTAATCTCGGCGCGGCGCCCGGTTTCATAAAGCGCTCGTAATACGTTGCGCCCTATGCGACCAAACCCGTTAATGGCAATGTGAACCGTCATATCACTCCTGCATCAGAATTTCAGTACAAAACTGGAATGTTAGCCTGAGCCAGACCTTCGCTTTTGTACAGGGAATTCTTGCGCTACTGCATCTGCATATAACCGAGGTTTCATCAGCGATAACGCCAACTGAAACGGTTCAGCCACAATAAAGACAATACGGAATAATTGAAATGAGGAAGATCAATCAATAAGCTAAAATTCTGACAGAGATCACATTTAACAATCGAGTTGCACAAATTAAGAATAGAGCCCGGCCCTGCGGGAGTAAAGTATCAACTCTGACCGTGACTTCTGGCTACCGGAGGTTAACATAACCTACACAACATGAACTACAACCTGCTTTGGTTTATCTGGCTAATCTGGGCTGCAGCGTTGATTGTCTATGGTTTGGGCTGGGAAGCGTCGCTGGCGATAATCAGCCAGTACCCTGGCCAGCTGACTGGACTGTTTTCGGCGATCATTGCTGGCGTTATTTTAAGGAATTTATTGTTCAATAAGGATATGACTATGTTTAAACGCAAAGATAATAATACCCCCATCCCAACTGAATCCCCCCTCACTCCTCGTCGGGACCCTTACTCACTGAATAATGAAGATCATCTGTCGGCTGGCAGCGACTTTCAGGAAGAGGTATCCGCTGTCACTATCACCAAAGTGTCAGACACCACCACTATCCCGGAAACCTGCGTTATCGAAGGTGAAATCAAAGCGCTTGGCGATATTCATATCAATGGTGCCGTTAACGGCAAAATTAACTCAGAAAAAACAGTATTTGTGCAAAAAAGCGGACGGGTGGAAGGTGAAATATTTGCCAATCGCATTGAAGTCAGTGGGGAGCTAAAAGGATTATGCCGCAGCAGGGAAGTGGCCATCAACGCTAACGGTTTTCTGGACGGAACCATTGAGTGCGAATCACTTTCTGTGCACCAGAGCGGACGCTTCTATGGCCAGTCAAAACCGTATGAACAGTCGCAACTGACGGAAGAACTTTCCGTGAAGCAGAAAATCACCGAGCCAGTAGTTACGCTCAATCAGGATTTCCATCTGAGAGAACAGACGGTGGCGCAGTAAGCAGGATAAGAAAGAGGTTCGCCCGTTTATACTGCAGGCGAACCTCGGTATTACTACAGCAAGGCTTTCGCTTTAGCAACTACGTTATCCACGGTGAAGCCAAAGATTTCGAACAACTTCTCTGCTGGCGCAGATTCGCCAAAGGTGGTCATACCAACAATAGCGCCGTTCAGGCCGGTATATTTGAACCAGTAATCGGCGATACCTGCTTCGATAGCCACGCGCGCGCTGACCGCTTTAGGTAATACCGACTCACGGTAAGCCGCATCCTGCTTGTCAAAGACATCAGTCGATGGCATGGAAACCACGCGAACTTTACGCCCTTCAGCAGTCAGTTTGTCATACGCGCCGACAGCCAGTTCCACTTCAGATCCCGTCGCTATCAGGATCACTTCCGGCTGCCCGTCACAATCCTTCAGCACGTAGGCACCACGGGCCACATTGGTCAATTGCTCCGCGGTACGCTCCTGTTGCGCCAGATTCTGTCGGGAGAAAATCAGGGCGGTTGGACCGTCATGACGCTCAATACCATATTTCCACGCCACCGCAGATTCAACCTGATCACACGGACGCCATACGCTCATATTCGGCGTGACACGCAGGCTGGCAAGCTGCTCAACCGGCTGGTGCGTCGGTCCATCTTCACCGAGACCAATAGAATCGTGGGTATAGACCATCACCTGACGGATTTTCATCAGTGCGGCCATACGGACAGCATTACGTGCGTATTCCACAAACATCAGGAAGGTCGCGGTATAAGGCAGGAAACCACCGTGCAAGGTGATGCCGTTGGCGATAGCGGTCATGCCGAATTCACGTACACCGTAGTGAATGTAATTACCCGCCGCATCTTCATTGATAGCTTTAGAACCGGACCACATAGTCAGATTACTTGGCGCCAGGTCAGCAGACCCGCCCAGATATTCTGGCAACAATTTACCGAAAGCTTCCAGTGTGTTCTGAGACGCTTTGCGGCTGGCGATTTTCGCTGGATTAGCCTGCAACTGTTCAATGAATTTCTGCGACTCTGCCTGCCAGTTTTCCGGCAGCGCGCCACGCATACGGCGTTTGAATTCCGCCGCCAACTCAGGATAAGCGCTGGCGTACGCGGCAAACTTCTCGTTCCAGGCGCCTTCTTTAGCCTTACCGGCGGCTTTCGCATCCCACTGTTCATAGATGTCCTGTGGAATTTCGAATGGCGCATGCGTCCAACCCAGTTGTTTGCGGGTCAGCGCGATTTCTTCTTCACCCAGTGGGGCGCCGTGTGAATCGTGCGTGCCCGCTTTGTTAGGTGAACCGAAACCGATAACGGTCTTACACATCAACAAGGATGGCTTATCGCTGACCGCCCGCGCTTCTTCAATCGCTTTTTTAATTGCGGCAGCATCATGACCATCCACGCCACGCACTACATGCCAGCCGTAAGATTCGAAGCGTTTCGCGGTATCATCAGTGAACCAGCCATCAACATGACCGTCGATAGAGATGCCGTTGTCATCATAGAAGGCGATCAATTTGCCCAATTTCAGCGTACCCGCCAGTGAGCACACTTCGTGGGAAATGCCTTCCATCATGCAACCGTCGCCCATGAACACATAAGTGTGATGGTCGACAATATCATGATTCGGACGGTTGAACTGAGCCGCCAGGGTGCGCTCAGCCATCGCCATCCCTACCGCATTGGCGATACCCTGCCCTAATGGGCCGGTGGTGGTTTCCACCCCTACGGTATAGCCATATTCAGGGTGACCCGGCGTTTTAGAGTGCAGCTGGCGGAAATTAGCCAGTTCAGTAATCGGCAGATCATAGCCGCTGAGGTGCAGCAGGCTGTAGATCAGCATGGAGCCGTGACCATTGGACAACACAAAACGATCGCGATCGGCCCACTGCGGGTTGGTCGGGTTATGGTTCAGGAAATCACGCCACAGGACTTCGGCGATATCCGCCATACCCATGGGCGCCCCCGGATGGCCAGATTTGGCTTTCTGCACCGCATCCATACTTAAAGCACGAATGGCGTTAGCAAGCTCTTTACGAGAAGACATGTTTTACTCCAGGTCGGATTAAATGCTTCGCCGTCCTTAACCTATTTTAATCAATGAGTTATCAGGCAAAGTTATAAAGGTTGCCCTCCAATGTACATGAAATACAGGGGTCATGTACATGGTCAAAAGTGCAAAAAACTGCGGCCAGACTTGCACTTTTGTGCGGCTTATTCGCCTTTATTCACGGCCTGCACGTACAGCATATCCAGCGCCAACGTCGCTGCCGCCAGAGAAGTCAGGTCAGACTGATCATAGCCAGGGGCCACTTCAACCAGATCCATGCCGACAATGTTCAGTCCCTGCAAGCCGCGAACCAGTCGGGTGGCTTTATCGGTGGTCAACCCGCCAATCACTGGCGTACCGGTGCCCGGGGCATGCGCCGGATCCAGACAATCAATATCGAAAGTCAGGTAAACCGGCAGTGAACCCACGATCTGTTTCACCTGCGCGATGATGTCATCCACGCTGCGTTCGTTGACTTGAGCCGCATCCAGTACATTAAAGCCCAGGGAGGCATCGAACTCGGTGCGGATGCCGATTTGCACTGAGTGCTGCGGATCAATCAGACCTTCTGCCGGGGCATGGTGGAACATGGTGCCATGGTCGAATTTCGGGCCGTTAGAATAGGTATCAGTATGGGCATCGAAGTGTACCAGCGCCATTTTACCAAAATACCGGGCATGCGCACGCAGCAGCGGCAACGTAACGTAGTGGTCGCCGCCGAAGGACAGCATACGCTTGCCGCTGGCCAGCAGCTTTTCGGCATGCGCCTGTAATTTGTCGGTCAGATCCTGAGAATCGCCAAACGCATAAACCAGGTCGCCACAATCCACCACTTTCAGCCGCTGACGCAGATCGAAATTCCACGGCCAGCGACACCCTTCCCACGCCAGATTAGTCGAAATCTGACGGATAGCTCCCGGCCCTAAACGGCTGCCTGGACGACCAGACGTTGCCGCATCGAAAGGAATACCGGTTATCACCCACTCGGCATCACTGTCGTAGGGCTGGAAATTAACAGGAAAACGCATAAAACCAAAGGCGTTAGAAACCAGTGAGTTATCGTACTGATTGCCCAGGGTGTTATTCATACCAAATCCTCTTTAAATGACCTCGGGCAGCGTTCATTGCTGCCCGCATAGCTTATTCATCTTCCAGATACGTGTAACCGTACAGGCCTGACTCAAATTCTTGCATGAACGACACACGCAGATCTTCGTCCAAATCGCTCTCTTTGATCTGGTTACGGAAGTGCGTCAACAGTTCTTGCGGATCCAGTTGGACATACTCCAGCATGTCGGCAACGGTATCGCCTTCATCAGACAGTTGCACTTCCACGCTGCCGTCGGCAAAGGCGAATACATCAACTGCTTCCGTATCGCCGAACAGATTATGCATGTTACCGAGGATTTCCTGGTACGCACCAACCATAAAAAAGCCCAGCATCGGTGGATTATCCACATCGTACTGCGGCATCGGCATAGTGGTGGCAATTCCGTCACCGTCCACATAGTGATCGATGCTGCCATCAGAGTCACAGGTAATGTCCAGCAGCACCGCACGGCGCTCTGGCGACTGGTTCAGCCCTTCCAGCGGCATTACCGGGAACAGTTGATCGATGCCCCAGGCATCCGGCATGGACTGGAATAGCGAGAAGTTGACGTAAATCTTATCCGCCATGCGCTCCTGCAGCTCGTCGATGATTGGCCGGTGAGCCCGGTTACTCGGGTCCAGATGCTGCTGAATATAGTGGCAGATACTCAGGTAAAGTTGCTCAGCCCAGGCGCGCTGGGTCAGATCATAGGTACCCTGTGAATAACCAGTATGAATATCGGACAGATCCATCTGGCTGTCGTGCAACCACTCACGTAACGAGCGACGATTGTTTGGCTGGTGCATCTCCTGCCAGGTATCCCACATGCTGATAATCGGCCGTGGAGAATCCGCGGAAGGCGCCTGCGGCGTGCTGAATTCGTTGCGTTCAACCCCGATGATATTGGAAACCAGCACGGTGTGGTGAGCCGTAACGGCCCGGCCAGATTCAGTGATCACCGTTGGGTGCGGCAGATTATGCTCCTCACAAGCGTCGCCAATCGCCCAGATCACGTTGTTGGCATATTCGTTCAGGCCATAGTTGACCGAGCAGTCAGACTGTGAACGGGTTCCTTCATAATCCACGCCCAGACCGCCACCGACGTCGAAACATTGAATATTGACGCCGAGCTTAGCCAGTTCGACATAAAAACGGGCGGATTCACGCACGCCGGTGGCAATATCGCGAATATTCGCCATCTGTGATCCCAGATGGAAATGCAACAGTTGCAGACTTTCCAGACGCCCCGCGTCGCGCATGATGTCGACCAACTGCAAAACCTGGGTGGCCGACAGACCAAATTTCGATTTTTCACCACCACTGGACTGCCATTTCCCGGATCCCTGAGATGCCAGACGCGCACGAATACCCAGGCGCGGAACAACATTCAGACGTTCGGCTTCTTCCAGCACCAGCTTCACTTCGGTCATTTTTTCCAGCACCAGATAAACCTTGTGGCCCATCTTCTCGCCGATCAGTGCCAGACGAATGTATTCACGGTCTTTATAGCCATTACACACAATAACCGAGCGAGTCATCCCGGCATGCGCCAATACCGCCATCAGTTCCGCTTTTGAGCCGGCTTCCAGTCCCAATGGTTCGCCCGAATTAATCAATGATTCGATAACGCGTTTATGCTGGTTGACCTTTATCGGGTAAACCAGGAAATAGCCACCACGATAACCATAGGATTCGCGCGCGCGCTTGAACGCGGCGTTAATCGAGCGCAGACGGTGTTGGAGGATCTGCGGAAAACAAAACAACGCAGGCAAACGCTGACCTTCGGCTTCACGTTCTTTAACCAGTTTAGCCAGATCGACACGCGCTTCCGGTACGTCCGGGTCGGGACACACGCTGATATGCCCCAACTCATTCACGTCGTAGTAGTTATTGCCCCACCAGGCAATATTGTAGGTGCGCAGCATTTTGCTGGCATCGTGATCGCTCATCGCCACCTCCTGCATTGAGCGGAGTACACCATGTTCGCCTGCTGACGAACCCTTAACCATCTTGATGTCGTCAGACATTGCGAGCCTCAAATTTCAATAATGATGTGGAACAGTTAACTACTATCACAGGGAAAGGATATGCATAAAAGCCATCCGTTAGCGCTAAATTCAGCACAACACGCTGAAACGCAGCATCAGGCAGTAGCAGAAGTATAACATTAAACACGTCAGACTCCGGGGAACGGGTCAGAGAGCCAATAGCAAATCTCTCTCAGGAAAGTCTGAGAGCACCTGAAAGCAGCGTTAGCGAAGTTTATCCGGCACAAGTGTCGGAAAAATGACCGACTGCAAAATGACATCGGGGAAAATACAAAAATGAGGATGAAAAACCAGCGAGAAAAGCGCACCACTGGCAGCCTACCGCGAAGCTGGATCCCTGAGCGAAAATCATCAATTGAAACGCAGCGGCGTTTTATACAACCACTGTACATGGAATGCAAAATCTAATTGTGCGGATTGCTCTGGTGTCAGGAATTTTTTCCACTGTTATTCCCTGCTGAAATTCCATTTGATTAAAAAAAACTGGTAATCCACTGAGCGTGTAACCTAAAATAGCCGTCCAGATGTTAATCCATCTATACTGGTTAACTTCTAAGCGTCTTAATAATTACCCTGACTAATTCAAGTTACAGGACAAAAACGCCCACGCGTTTTGAACCGTGTTGTCACTGGCCCCGAAGGGGAAAGTATCAGGCCGATTCAGGCGGCAAGCGCAGGGACCCGATGCGTTTACATTGATAAGCGATTCGGACGATTGAAGCCGCCTACGCACCGGCTGCTTGAAGGATGGCAGGGGTATATGTACTGCTCATGGCTTTGCCTGAGGGGGCGCTGAGAACCACCGCCAGGTTCAGTTTTTGGCGTTATGCAGTCGAATTCAACCCGTATCAGTAAGGTAAAGAATAAATGGCTAAACACCTTTTCACTTCCGAGTCCGTCTCAGAAGGACATCCTGATAAAATCGCTGACCAGATTTCCGATGCTGTGCTTGACGCCATTCTCAGGCAGGATCCGAAAGCCCGCGTCGCGTGTGAAACCTATGTGAAAACCGGTATGGTGCTGGTTGGTGGTGAGATTACTACGACTGCATGGGTAGATATCGAAGAAATCACCCGTAATACCGTGCGTGAAATCGGTTATGTCCATTCCGATATGGGCTTTGATGCCAACTCCTGCGCCGTGCTGAATGCCATTGGTAAACAGTCGCCGGATATCAACCAGGGCGTTGACCGTGCAAACCCGCTGGAACAGGGCGCGGGCGACCAGGGCCTGATGTTTGGTTACGCGACTAACGAAACTGATGTGTTGATGCCTGCGCCAGTGACCTATGCGCACCGACTGGTACAGCGTCAGTCTGAAGTACGTAAAAACGGTACCCTGCCGTGGCTGCGTCCCGATGCGAAAAGCCAGATAACCTTCCAGTATAACGATGGCAAAATCGTCGGTATTGATGCGGTAGTGTTGTCTACTCAGCATGCTGAAGACATCTCGCAAAAAGATCTACAAGAAGCGGTGATGGAAGAGATAATCAAACCCGTTTTGCCTGCTGACTGGATCAACGCCAGCACCAAATATCACATCAACCCAACCGGCCGTTTTGTTATCGGCGGTCCAATGGGTGACTGTGGTCTGACGGGGCGTAAAATTATCGTTGATACCTACGGCGGTATGGCACGTCACGGCGGCGGCGCTTTCTCTGGTAAAGACCCGTCTAAAGTCGACCGTTCTGCGGCCTATGCTGCCCGCTACGTGGCAAAAAATATCGTTGCGGCTGGCCTGGCTGATCGTTGTGAAATCCAGGTTTCTTACGCGATTGGCGTGGCCGAACCAACTTCCATCATGGTTGAAACATTTGGTACTGAGAAAGTCTCTACTGAACAGTTAACCCTGCTGGTGCGTGAATTCTTCGACCTGCGGCCATACGGCCTGATTCAGATGCTGGACCTGCTGCACCCGATCTATCGTGAAACCGCGGCTTATGGCCACTTTGGTCGTGAACATTTCCCGTGGGAAAAAACAGACAAAGCAGCACAGCTCCGTGAGGCAGCTGGCCTGAAGTAAGCCCCAATCTACAGACACAATCGAGGGCACCCCTGGGTGCCCTTTTTGCTGGCTACTGACTGGCGGCTTATCCGCATCTGACGACACTGTTTCTGCCGCTGTATTGAAACAGTGTTAACGATTACATGATGAAATATTTTATCTGTCGGGTGCTTAAGAATGTATATTCTTAATTAATGTCGGCAAAACGCGCTATTTTTCAGTACTGTCCGATAGAGCACAACCAAAGGATTAAGAGACACTCTCTGGTGCTATAACTCCTTGGTTATAAAGCGTAACTGTAGGTGAAAATCTCGTTTTTAAGAAATATCCGGTATGTAACCGATTACACCCTGTGATCTACCGCACAGTCTTACGTCGTCGGGTTTTCTAACATTCATAACAACAATAAGCAGTACCACCCATATGGAGGCTTCATGCCTGATAATAAGAAACAGAGCAGGACATCGAACAAGGCCATGACCTTTTTTGTATGTTTCCTTGCGGCGTTAGCCGGTTTACTATTCGGACTGGATATCGGCGTCATTGCCGGTGCGTTACCCTTTATTGCTAAAGACTTTAACGTCACCTCGCATCAGCAAGAATGGATTGTCAGTTCCATGATGTTCGGTGCCGCCATCGGCGCAGTCGGTAGCGGTTGGATGTCATCCAGACTGGGACGTAAAAAGAGCTTAATGATTGGGGCGGTCCTGTTTGTTATCGGCTCCTTGTGGTCTGCGCTCTCCACTAATCCTGAAATGCTCATTTCCGCTCGCGTACTGCTCGGTCTCGCCGTTGGTGTTGCCTCTTATACCGCGCCGCTTTATCTTTCGGAAATCGCGCCAGAGAAAATTCGCGGCAGTATGATCTCTCTGTATCAGTTAATGATAACCATCGGTATTCTCGGTGCTTACCTGTCCGATACCGCCTTAAGTTACAGCGGCGAATGGCGCTGGATGCTGGGCGTGATCACTATTCCTGCGGCACTGCTATTAATTGGGGTCTGCTTCCTGCCCAACAGTCCACGATGGCTGGCAGCAAAAGGCGATTTCCGTACTGCTCAGCGGGTGCTGGATCGCCTGCGCGATACCAGCGAACAGGCTAAACGCGAACTGGATGAAATTCGTGAAAGCCTGAAGATTAAACAGTCTGGTTGGAGCCTGTTCAAAGACAACAGCCATTTCCGTCGCGCAGTTTACCTTGGCGTACTGTTGCAGGTTATGCAGCAGTTCACCGGTATGAACGTCATCATGTATTACGCGCCGAAGATTTTTGAAATTGCCGGCTTTACCAATACCACCGAGCAAATGTGGGGAACGGTCATCGTCGGTCTGATTAATGTACTGGCAACCTTTATTGCTATCGGTTTGGTTGACCGCTGGGGACGTAAACCCACATTAATCCTCGGCTTCCTGGTGATGGCGCTGGGTATGGGTACCCTCGGTACCATGCTGCACATAGGTATTCACTCCGTCGGCGCACAGTACTTTGCCGTTGCCATGCTCTTGATGTTTATCATTGGCTTCGCCATGAGTGCCGGTCCGTTGATTTGGGTACTGTGTTCTGAAATTCAGCCGCTGAAAGGCCGCGATTTCGGTATCACTATCTCCACCGCGACCAACTGGATTGCCAATATGATCGTCGGGGCGACCTTCCTGACCCTGCTGAACTCGCTGGGTAACGCCGATACCTTCTGGCTATACGCTGGCCTGAATGTGTTCTTTATTATTCTGACACTGGCGCTTATCCCGGAAACCAAAAACGTTTCCCTTGAGCACATTGAACGTAACCTGTTAAGCGGCAAAAAACTGCGCGATATCGGTCAGCGTTAAACCCTATCCTTCATCTGGAATCAGGCCGGATAAAACCGGCCTGATTGATTGAAATCCTCTCACGCCGATCGTATTCTCTGCCGTATGAAACCCCTCCGACTCCCGATAGCCTTGCAACAGGCGGTGATGCGTTCACTGCGCCAAAAACTGCAACTGGCGAACCAGCGACTTGAGCGCGACTATCCTGAACCCAAACTGGTCTATCAGCAGCGTGGCACCGCCGCTGGCACGGCCTGGCTGCAGCACTGGGAAATTCGTCTGAATCCCGTGTTGCTGCTCGAGAACCAGCAGGCATTTATCGATGAAGTGGTACCGCATGAGCTGGCACATCTGCTGGTCTGGAAAACCTTTGGGCGCGTGGCGCCGCACGGCAAAGAATGGAAATGGATGATGGAAAACGTGTTGGAGGTTCCTGCGGAACGTACCCATAAATTTGAGATACAATCGGTACGCAGCCGTTCTTTCCCCTATCACTGTGGCTGCCAGCAACACCAGTTGACGGTCCGTCGTCATAATCGTGTGATACGGGGTGAGAGCGAATATCGCTGTGTCCACTGTGGTGAACGGTTACAAGCTGGAAACTTCCAGCAAGATGAAAAATCGGCCTGATGTCGAAAAATAAAACACTAACCCTCTGATTTTAAGCTATTCATTTCCTCCGTTCGCTAACATCTGTTACTCTCGCCGCCTCGTTTGATTGACCAACACATGGATTATGTTTCATAAAATTATCAACATCTTTGCGCCTTTCCTGTTGCTACCTGCTTTCTTTTCCTCTGCACTGAGCCTTAATCACTACCATCAGAACAACTTCTCACAGGCCAAAGCCTACGCGGCAAAAATCAACGCCGACGCACCGGGTACATTTTATTGTGGCTGTAAAATCACCTGGAAAGGCAAAAAAGGTCTGCCAGAGCTCGCCTCCTGTGGTTATCAGGTGCGGAAAAACGTTAACCGGGCCAAACGCATTGAGTGGGAGCATGTCGTCCCGGCCTGGACCTTTGGACATCAGCGCCAGTGCTGGCAACAAGGCGGCAGAAAACAATGTGCCAAAGATGCAGGTTATCGCCAGATTGAAACGGATCTGCATAACTTGCAGCCAGCCATCGGCGAGATCAACGGTGACCGTGGCAACTTTATATATAGCCAGTGGAACGGCGGTGAATCTCAATATGGCCGGTGTGAAATGAAAATCGACTTCAAACATAAACAGGCGGAACCACCTGCCCGCGCACGCGGTGCCATTGCCCGGACCTGGTTCTATATGCGCGACCGCTATCAGATTGGGATGTCGAAACAACAGACGCAACTGATGACGGCCTGGAACAGGCGCTATCCGGTCACACCGTGGGAATGTGAACGTGATAAACGCATTGCCAAAGTTCAGGGCAACCACAATCCCTATGTACAGCAAGCTTGCCAGCGGTAAAATCACTGACCTAAACTAGAGGCCATCATTTTGGCCGCGCCTGCAAGGGCGGACCGTTACTTTTATCAGGATCCCCATGCGTATACCCCGCATCTTTCATCCCGAGCCATTGATAACCGGCAGTGAAATCGCCCTCAGCGACGACGCGGCCCACCATGTTGGTCGTGTACTGCGTATGACTCCCGGCCAGGCACTGGAATTGTTTGATGGCAGTAATCTGACTTTTGCCGCAGAGATTGTACAGGCCGACAAAAAAAACGTCCGTGTCGCGATTATGGAGAACCGCACAGACAACCGTGAATCCCCGCTCTGGCTACATTTAGGCCAGGTGATGTCACGCGGTGAAAAAATGGAGTTTACCATTCAGAAGGCGGTGGAACTGGGAGTCAATACCATCACCCCCTTGTTTTCTGAACGCTGCGGCGTAAAGCTGGATGCGGAAAGGCTGGCGAAGAAACGGCAACAGTGGCAAAAAATCGTGATTGCCGCCTGTGAGCAATGCGGCAGAAACAGCGTGCCAGAAGTGCGTCAGGCGATGACACTGGAAGACTGGTGTGCGGAAGAGGACAGCGGCTTAAAGCTCAATCTGCATCCCCGAGCCAGCCATAGCATTAATACGCTCCCACAACCCGTCGAACGCGTGCGATTATTAATTGGTCCGGAGGGAGGACTGAGTGCAGATGAAATCAGTATGACGACACGTTATGGCTTTATCGACATCCTGCTAGGGCCGCGAGTTCTGCGCACCGAAACCACCGCGCTTACCGCTATCACCGCGCTGCAAGTCCGCTTCGGAGATTTAGGATAAAGCTGACTGAACCTGACATTATCGTCGGTTCAGTTTGAACGCGACCAGCGCACTTAAGTAGACGGAGCTTCTGAGCACTGCCAGCGCCAACATGACCAATAAGACCACTCACTGGAGAAACTGAATGATTAAGCTTGGCATTGTGATGGATCCGATTACCTCCATCAATATTAAAAAAGACACCAGCTTCGCCATGCTACAGGAAGCACAGCGCCGTGGTTACGAAATCCATTACATGGAGATGAAAGACCTTTATCTGCGCGGAGGTATAGCACGTGCGCATACGCGTCAGTTGCGTGTTGAATATAACTACGACCAGTGGTTTGAATTCGGTAGTGAGCAGGATATCGCACTGGCGGACTTGAACGTGGTGCTGATGCGTAAGGATCCTCCCTTCGATACCGAATTTATCTACGCCACCTATATTCTTGAGCGCGCAGAGGAACAGGGTACGCTGATCGTTAACAAACCACAGAGTCTGCGCGACTGTAACGAAAAACTGTTCACCGCCTGGTTTGCAGAACTGACGCCGGACACCCTGGTGACCCGCAGCGCGGCACAAATCCGTGAATTCTGGCAACACTACGGCGACATCATCCTTAAACCGCTGGACGGCATGGGCGGCGCATCAATTTTCCGCATCAAGCGGGAAGATCCTAACCTGTCAGTGATTATCGAAACGTTGACTGGACACGGTAATTTCTACTGCATGGCACAGAACTATCTGCCAGCAATCAAGGACGGTGACAAGCGCGTACTGGTAGTGGACGGCGAGCCGGTGCCATACTGTCTGGCGCGTATTCCTAAATCAGGTGAAACCCGCGGGAACCTGGCCGCCGGTGGCCGTGGCGAAGCAAGACCATTGAGTGAAAGCGACTGGGAAATTGCCCGCCGCGTCGCTCCGACACTGAAAGCGAAAGGGCTGATTTTTGTTGGTCTGGATATTATTGGCGATAAACTGACTGAAATAAACGTCACCAGCCCAACTTGTGTGCGTGAGATAGAAGCCGCATTCCCGATCTCAATTACTGGTATGCTGATGGACGCGATTGAAAAACGCCTGACCTGACATGCTTAATGGGGTCAACGGGCCCCATTGTTATCCCCGTTAATTACGCCTCCCTTTAGAAGGGGCGGTTAACCCAAAAACAGAATCTTGATATGAATTTACAACACCATTTTTTGATTGCCATGCCCGCACTGCAAGACCCGCTGTTCAAACGCTCAGTCGTCTATATCTGCGAGCATAATGAAAGCGGGGCCATGGGGCTTATTGTGAATAAACCCATGGAAAATCTGACCGTAGACGGCATTCTCAATAAGCTAAAAATCATGCCAGAATCGCGCCAGCCAGAGATAACGCTGGACAAACCGGTATTCTCAGGAGGCCCGCTGGCGGAAGACCGTGGATTTATTCTGCATTCCGCACAGCGCACCTTTGCCTCCAGCATTCGGGTTTCTGATAATACGGTGATTACCACCTCTCGCGACGTACTGGAGACACTGGGGACCCCGGAACAGCCCAGCAGCGTTCTGGTCGCCTTAGGGTACTGTGCGTGGGAGAAGGACCAGTTGGAAAACGAATTACTGGAAAATGCCTGGCTCACCACGCCAGCCAACAGCAATATCCTGTTTAAAACCCCGATTGCTCAGCGCTGGCGTGAAGCGGCGAAAAGCATCGGTGTGGATATCCACAATATCACCAGTGATGCAGGGCATGCCTGATGAGCCACATGACCCTGTTAGCGTTTGATTTTGGTACTAAAAGTATTGGTGTGGCAGTGGGTCAGCAGTTAACCGGCACCGCCAACCCATTACCCGCCCTCAAAGCACAGGACGGCACGCCGGACTGGAGCAAAATTGAAGTATTGCTGAAAGAGTGGCAACCGGATCGTATTGTGGTCGGCCTGCCCCTGAACATGGATGGCAGTGAACAACCACTGACCGCTCGCGCCCGTAAATTCGCTAACCGCCTGCATGGACGATTTGGTGTCCAGGTCGATCTGCACGATGAACGGCTAAGCACCGTTGAAGCCCGAGCTGACTTATTCTCCCGCGGTGGCTTTCGCGCCTTAAACAAAGGCAGCATCGATTCACTTTCTGCGGTTGTCATTCTCGAAAGCTGGTTTGAACGCGCCTGGCAGTAACCTCCCTTCTGCTCATTCGATCAATCCTGCCTGCCGCCTTCCGGCCAGACTCTGCTCAAACGACTGCATCCCTGACGGTATGCCAGTCTGCAATAATCCCGGCAATTGATGCGTTTTCCCTTCGCGGATCAGATTAGCGACTGCTGGTGTATTCACCAATATCTCGAACAACGCCACCCTGCCCGCGTTAATCCCAGGAACCAGCCGCTGCGCGATAACGGCCTTCAGACTGCCGGCCAGTTGTGTGCGGATCAGATTTTTCTCCCCGCCAGGAAACACATCCACCAGCCGATCAACCGCCTGCGCTGCGCTGCGGGTATGCAGCGTAGCCAGCACCAAATGCCCCGTTTCTGCCGCGGTCAACGCCTGTTGGATGGTCTCACGGTCCCTCAGCTCGCCCAGCAGGATAACATCCGGATCCTGCCGTAACGCGGCACGCAATCCTTCGCTGAAACTATCACAGTGCACCCCGACTTCCCTTTGCTGCACCAGCGAAAGATGACTCGAGTGAATAAACTCAATCGGATCCTCAAGAGTAATAATATGCCGCGCCTGCTGCAGGTTGATAGCCCCGGTCAGTGCGGCCAGCGTAGTGGACTTGCCGCTGCCTGTCGCCCCGGTGACCAACACCAGACCATCACGTAATTGCAGCAGTTGGCTGACCATCGCGGGTAGCCCCAGGCTATCCAGCTCAGGACAGTCGCTGGCGATCACCCGCATTGCCAGCGACATCCCCAGCCGCTGGCGAAAAAGGTTAACTCTCAGGCGCGTCCCATCCGCTAACGTCAGGGCAAAATCAACTTGTCCTGCTTGTGCAAAATGCGCCTGTTGCGCCGGGTCCAGCCAGGACCGCGTCACGTTTTGCAGCATTTCGTCGCTAACGGGCAGTGCCTCCTCCATCTTTTGCAACCGCCCGTCACGCCGCCAGAATGGCAAATGCCCACAGCAAAGGTGCAGATCCCCCGCATTATGCTTTACACTAAGCGCCACTATGTCCTCAATATCCATAATTTTTCCCTGACTATGACCTCGATTGAGCACAACTTACAGCAAGTCCGCGAACGAATCGCTACAGCAGCCGCGAGTTGCGGCCGTTCTCCAGCAGAAATTACGCTGCTGGCAGTAAGCAAAACAAAACCTGCGAGCGCGGTAGCAGAAGCAGTGATTGCCGGACAGCGATGCTTTGGTGAAAACTACGTGCAGGAAGGCGTGGATAAAATCGGGCAGTTGAAAAATTCCTCGCTGGTATGGCACTTTATCGGCCCCCTGCAATCCAACAAAAGCCGACTGGTTGCCGAACATTTTGACTGGTGCCATACCGTGGACCGGTTAAAAATCGCCACCCGACTGAACGAGCAGCGTCCGACGTGTTTAGCGCCGCTGAATGTGCTTATCCAGATAAACATCAGTGACGAACACAGTAAATCTGGCATCATACTGGAAGCCCTGCCTGAACTGGCAAAAGAGGTTGCCCAACTACCGCGTTTAACCCTGCGCGGACTGATGGCCATCCCCGCGCCGGAGACTGATTATCAGCGGCAGCTGGCGGTGTGTCAGCAAATGGCAAGCGCATTCAGCGAACTGAAAAAACATTATCCATCTGTCGATACGCTTTCTCTGGGCATGAGCGACGACATGACCGCCGCCATTGCGGCAGGCAGTACCATGGTGCGCATTGGCACCGCTATTTTTGGTGCGCGAGATTACGGCACCACTCACAACAATAATTGAGGAACCCCATGCTGACGTTGACTTTCCTTGTTTCAACGGTGATTAACCTGTACGTCAAAGTATTGTTACTGCGCATTTGGATGCAATGGGCCCGATGTGATTTCTACAACCCGTTCTCGCAGTTTGTGGTCAAGGTGACCCAGCCGGTGGTTAAGCCACTGCGGAGAATCATTCCGTCCATCGGACCATTGGATAGCGCCTCGCTGCTACTGGCTTATGTCCTGAATGTACTGCTGTTTTCGGCCATGTTCACTCTGCAAAGCCGGGTGCTAATTTTCGATCCGGTGTTCCTGTACTTCGGGCTGGTATCGCTGGTGAAAGCCGCAGGCGTACTGGTATTCTGGGCCATCATCATCCGCTCATTGCTGAGCTGGGTCAGCCAGGGACGTAACCCGGTCGATTATGTGCTTATCCAGTTAACCGAACCGCTGATGGCGCCGATCCGCAGAGTCATTCCGGCCATGGGAGGCATCGACTTCTCAGCGATGGCTGTGATTCTGATCCTGTATATGCTGAACTACCTGGGAATGGACTTCATCCCTGGCTGGTCACAGCTGTAGTCCTGTTGCTATAAAAAGAGTCTGGGTCTGATATGCAAAAAGTCGTGCTCGCCACCGGTAATCCTGGAAAAGTTCGTGAACTGGCCGATTTGCTGGTGGCCTTTGGCCTCAACATCGTGGCGCAAACCGAACTGGGTGTTGAGTCAGCCGAGGAAACCGGTCTGACATTTATTGAGAATGCTATCCTGAAAGCGCGGCATGCCGCGGCAGTAACCGGATTACCGGCTATTGCCGATGATTCAGGGCTGGCGGTGGATGCGCTGGGCGGCGCGCCAGGCATTTATTCTGCGCGCTATGCCGGCAAGAACGCCAGCGACCAGCAGAACCTGGAAAAACTGCTGAAAACGCTGGAAGCGGTGCCGGATGGTGAACGTCAGGCACAGTTCCACTGCGTACTGGTTTACCTGCGCCATGCAGAAGATCCGACGCCGCTGGTGTTCCACGGCAGTTGGCAAGGTGAAATTGCCCGTCGCACGACGGGTGAAGGCGGCTTTGGCTATGATCCGATTTTTTATCTCCCGGAACTGGGGAAAACCGCCGCTGAGCTGAGCAAGGATGAAAAACGCGCCATATCCCATCGCGGAAAGGCGCTGGCCTTGCTGCTGGATGCGATGCGTCATGCCTAATATTCCCCCCCTCAGTCTTTATATTCACATCCCCTGGTGCGTGCAAAAATGCCCTTACTGCGATTTCAACTCACACGCGTTGAAGGGAGATGTACCGCACGAAGAGTATGTACATCATCTGCTGGCCGACCTGGAGATGGACCTGCCGCTGACCTCAGGCCGTGAAGTCAGTACGATTTTTATTGGCGGCGGTACGCCAAGCCTGCTAAGCAGTGAAGCAATGCACATGCTGCTGGATGGCGTACGGGGCCGTCTGCCATTATCGCCAACGGCCGAAATCACCATGGAAGCAAATCCGGGGACTGTTGAGGCAGCCCGCTTCAGCGGCTATCAGCGGGCCGGGATTAACCGAATATCAATCGGCGTACAAAGTTTCAACCAGCAGAAGCTAACGCGTCTGGGACGTATCCACGGCCCTGCTGAAGCGAAGCGTGCGGCCGCTCTGGCGATGGATTTGGGCCTGCGCAGTTTCAATCTCGATCTGATGCACGGCCTGCCAGACCAGTCACTGGCCGAGGCGCTGGACGATCTGCGTCAGGCGATCGCGCTGAATCCCCCGCATCTTTCGTGGTATCAATTAACGATTGAGCCGAACACGCTGTTCGCTTCCCGTCCGCCGATACTGCCGGATGACGATGCGCTGTGGGATATTTTCGAACAGGGACATCAGTTACTGACGGCGGCAGGTTATCAACAATACGAGACCTCGGCCTATGCCAAACCAGGTTATCGCTGTGAGCATAACCTTAACTACTGGCGTTTCGGTGATTATCTGGGCATTGGCTGCGGTGCCCACGGTAAACTGACCCAGTCGGATGGCAGGATTATCCGTACCAGCAAAACACGCCATCCTCGTGGTTTCATGGCGGGGAATTATCTGGACCGCCAACATGAAGTGGCCGACAGCGAGAAGCCGTTCGAATTCTTCATGAACCGTTTCCGCCTGCTGGAAGCCGCACCACGCGAAGAGTTCCAGCGTTATACCCGTTTGCCGGAAAGCGTAATCCGTCCGCAACTGGATGCCGCACTCAATCAAGGCTATCTGACGGAAACCACACAGAACTGGCAAGTGACAGAGAAAGGAAAACTGTTTCTGAATTCGCTGCTGGAATTATTCTTAGCCGAGGAATAAATAGCCGGCACAACGCGATTATCCCCACCCGTCAGGTAAAGACAGCGGATTTTTTCCTACTTTGCCCCGGTGATTGATATTCTCGCCAGCCACTTCTTTCCAGGACAAATCCTATTGGAGAGCTGGCGCAATATGAAGAAAGTAAAACCTGTACGATATCTGTCATGGACGGCTTTAGCCGATTATTTATCTGAATATTTATGGAAGAAACGATGAAAAGATTAGGAATAATGGTTCTCTCTGCCCTGCTGTTGAGCGCATTCTGCTTCAACGCCTCCGCCAAAGACGCCCATCATCGCGGCCAAAAATACACCACGGGAGATAACAGAGGGAAGTCTTCCTCCAGGCAGCAAGAGAGAAAGCATAATAAATCAACGCGTCATCACGAAGACAGAAGCCGCATGAAGAACAATTCCTCGCAACGTCATAATGGCAATAATGATGGAATGAATCGCCACGAAGAACGAGCATCAAACCAGCGTAATGATCAGTACCGCAACACGGGCAATGGGGATCGCTCAGATCGTCATCAGTAAAGCGCGCCGCTGTCGGAACGCCGTAAATATTTACCCGGAGGCCCGGTTGACGGGTCTCTGCGACAAACATCCGACAGGAACGCAGCTTACGGCTACCCACTCACGTTTGAGTCGTTGGTGAAGAAAAGCCAAATCTCCGCTTCACAGCAGATCTGTGGCTATTAGCAGGGAAGGTTATCCGGATACACGAATGTTTTCACAGGGACGCGTAAAACAAGCCCGCAAGGCCGTATCACACCAATACGTACCTGGATAACCCTTTCAGCGTGTTAAAAACTACTTCAACCCGGCGACCAGTTCCTTGCGCTGGGCTTCCAGGTTGCTCACACGATTACACACCTCGTGGCCAAAATTCTGGAAATCCTGCTCCTGATTGCGCCACTCAGCCTGGAGCGACTGCTGGAGGCCCCCCAGGTTACCCATAATCGCCTGTAGCGGGTTACTACCACCAGCCTGTTTGCTACTGCCCATCTCGTTCAGGCTATCCTGCACGACCCCACCCATCGCGCTCTGTACCAGTTTCTCGCCGTCCTGACGCACCTGGTCGATGGCCTGATGATGGAAAGTCAGTCCATCACTGCGATGCTCAATAATGCGGTTCATCTGATCTTTCAATTGCGAATCCAGCTTGCTCAGACGATGACGTACATTGCTGTCGCTGCCCAGCTTCTCCACCACGACCTTATCCAGCGCCACCCGCCCTTTCTCCAGACGCTGGCGCGCGCCCTGATCCACCCACGGCAAATCCTGGCGCAACGCGGTTTGATAATCGATAGCTTTCTGGCGGGTGGCATTATCTACCGTCACAGCCTGTCCGTTGCGTTGCACATCACCTGTTGGGGTAATCACCAGATTGCCACTGGCCCCCACCACCTGCACAGTCTGTGGCGTGATAACGATGTCATCCTGTGGCTTAACGCTACACTGATAATCTGCCTGCGCCTGGCCCGTCGCCAGTAACAACGCGCCAACCATCATCGCTTTACGCATTTTGCTTTCTCCTGAGAGTGAAAAGGCCATGCCTGCGCGTGGCCCGGACGGACATCCGTTCTGTCTGATTAGTCCCACCAGACATCAAAAAGTTCGGTAACCTGAATGTTTTCCAGTTGGTTATCAGACAACCACTTACGCACTATCTCGCGATGCTCATCAGTGCATTTACCCGTCTGCTGTAGGCAAATCAAGCCTTCCCACTGCAGATAACCACTGCCATCAAAGGCCAGACCATTTGGTTCGATGACTTCTGCAATCAGCGCATCAACCGTACTATCAATTTTCTCCTCGCTGCTGCCTGCCGGGAAAGCAAAACCGATAGAAAAGCCTGTTTCCTGGAATTCATCAATATGCATCTTCTTACGCAAACGACGACTGCGTTGGGTAGCCATTATTTAATCCTCTCAAACATCAGATCCCAAACACCGTGGCCCAAACGCTGACCGCGTTGCTCAAATTTAGTCAGTGGGCGTGACGCCGGACGCGGCACATAATCCTGCGTTGCCGACTGGTTTTTGTAGCCTGCAATGCTGTTCATCACCTCCAGCATATGTTCTGCGTAGGGTTCCCAGTCCGTCGCCATGTGGAAAACACCCCCCAGTTTCAGCTTGCGCAGCACCAGTTCGGCAAACGGTACCTGCACGATACGACGCTTATTGTGGCGCGCTTTATGCCACGGGTCCGGGAAAAACAGCTGTACCATACGCAGCGAATTGTCCGGGATCATATGATTCAGTACATCCACCGCGTCATGACGCATAACGCGTAAATTTTCCACGCCCGCTTCATCCGCTGCACTCAGGCAGGCTCCCACGCCAGGTGAGTGTACCTCAATACCGAAAAAGTTCTGCTGTGGATTGGCCTGCGCCATAGTGACCAGCGAAGCACCCATGCCAAAACCGATCTCCAGGACCACTGGTGCTTCACGACCAAATATTTTTGCCAGATCAACAGGTTCGGGCTGATATTCCACCCCCATCACTGGCCAAAGATGGTCCAGCGCATACTGCTGGCCTTTGGTCAGACGCCCCTGCCGACGAACGAAACTGCGAATACGACGCAACGGGCGACCGTTTTCATCAAACTCCGGTGAAATAACCTCATTCTTCATGTTTTTGCCTGTTGGTCTGCAATATCCGAAAAACGGGCATTATGCAAAGTTACAGCGGTTAAGCAAGTCTGCCCTGGAAACTTCCGGTTTACAGCATAGTTGGTCTGTGCTGGAATCCCATCCTGATTTTTAATTATTCGGGGTTTTCTCTGATATGATGCAAGCGCGGTGGTTTTCCAGACAGGTTATTGACTGGTATCAACGCTTTGGCCGCAAAACCCTGCCCTGGCAGCGGGAAAAAACGCCTTATAAAGTCTGGCTTTCAGAAGTGATGCTGCAACAAACGCAGGTCGCAACGGTTATTCCCTACTTCGAACGATTTATGGCCCACTTCCCCACCGTGACCGATCTGGCCGCCGCACCGCTGGATGAGGTACTGCATCTGTGGACCGGCCTTGGATACTATGCCCGAGCCCGCAATTTACATAAAGCCGCCATTCAGGTAACGGAAAAACACCACGGAAAATTTCCGGAAAACTATGATGACGTGGCGGCGTTACCTGGCGTTGGACGTTCCACTGCCGGCGCGATCCTCTCCCTGGCGCTTGGTAAGCATTTTCCCATTCTCGACGGCAACGTCAAACGCGTGCTGGCTCGCTGCTACGCCATCTCTGGCTGGCCGGGCAAGAAAGAAGTCGAAAAACGCCTGTGGGAAATCAGCAACGACGTCACGCCTGCGGAAGGCGTTAGCCAGTTCAACCAGGCCATGATGGACCTGGGGGCGATGGTCTGCACCCGAACAAAACCAAAATGTGAAATTTGCCCGCTGAATCCCGACTGTATCGCTTACGCCAACAACAGCTGGGCCAACTACCCAGGCAAAAAACCCAAACAGCGCCTGCCGGAACGTACCGGATGGATGCTGATGATCGAGCATGATGAACACATCTGGCTGGAACAACGCCCCCCTGTCGGATTATGGGGTGGCCTGTTCTGCTTCCCGCAGTTCGCCACCAAACCAGAACTACAACACTGGCTTCGTGAGCGCCGAATCGGCAGCGACACCTTGCAACAGGGCATCGCTTTTCGCCACACCTTCAGCCATTTCCACCTGGATATCATACCCATGTGGCTGAAACTGCCCCAGCCGGGTGCGGCAATGGATGAAAGCGCGGGTCTCTGGTATAACTTAGCGCAGCCGCCATCCGTCGGGTTGGCAGCCCCAGTGGAACGCCTGCTACAGCAGTTGCGCCAGCCACAACACATTGCGCCGGACATACACGCGGCAGAAGAGGAAAAGTAATGAGCAGAACTATTTTTTGCACGTTCCTGCAACGTGACGCAGAGGGACAGGATTTTCAGTTGTATCCGGGCGAGCTGGGCAAACGTATCTATAATGAAATCTCCAAAGAAGCCTGGGCGCAATGGATGACCAAACAGACCATGCTTATCAATGAGAAAAAACTGAGCATGATGAATCCGGAAGACCGCAAACAACTGGAACAGGAAATGGTGAAGTTCCTGTTCGAAGGCCATGACATTCACATTGAAGGTTATACCCCGCCGGATGAATAATCGTTGGCCTCACAGATGAGGCTCTCTCAATTTGGGCGAAGCACGACACAATGAATAAAAAGCTGATTAGTTTGCTGGTCATAGCACCGTTATTGATCTCCTGTTCCAGCCATAAAAAACCGGTTTTCCACGAAGAATGGGTCAAAGACACCAACGGATTTGACATTTTGATGGGGCAATTTGCCCACAACATTGAAAATATCTGGGGCATCAATGAAGTGTTGATCGCCGGTCCCAAGGACTACGTTAAGTACAGCGATCAATATTACACCCGTAGCCACATCAACTTTGATGCCGGTACCATCACCATCGAGACCATATCCGGTACTGATCCGATGGCCAGCCTGCGTCAGGCCATTATCACCACGCTACTGATCAGTGATAATCCGGGTAACGTCGATCTCTATTCCGATGCCAATGATATTGAGATTGGTAAAGAACCGTTGTTGTACGGCGAGGTACTGGATAATACCGGTCAACCCATTCGCTGGCAGGGCCGTGCGGCCAACTTTGCCGACTATCTGATCCAGAACAAACTACAGCGCCGCACGGTTGGACTGCATGTTATCTGGTCGGTCACCATTCCGATGGTACCGAACCACCTCGACAAACGTGCGCACAAATACCTGCCGATGGTGCGTGAAGCTGCCACGAAATACGGTGTTGATCAGTCGTTAATCCTGGCGATTATGCAGATTGAATCGAGCTTTAACCCGTATGCGGTCAGCCATTCTGATGCCCTGGGTTTGATGCAGGTGGTTCAGCATACCGCAGGTGTGGATGTATTCCGGATGAAAGGAAAATGGGGCAAACCAAGTCGTAGCTACCTGCTCGATCCACAAAACAATATCGATGCGGGTACGGCTTATCTGGCCTTATTGCAGAACAACTACCTGGCGGGGATTATGGACCCAACTTCGCGGCGTTACGCGGTGATAACCGCTTACAATGGCGGAGCGGGTAGCGTATTGAGAGTCTTCTCCAGCAACAAGGATCAGGCTTTTGCGAATATTAACAATTTATCGCCATCGGAAGTGTATCAAAGGCTGGTCACCAACCATCCTTCGGCTGAATCACGCCGCTATCTGTACAAAGTGAGCAAGGCCCAAAAGAGCTATCATTTGTATTGAACCGCCCATAAAAAAAGCGGATCGTCAGATCCGCTGGATGATTAAGGGTGAGGTTCCCTGGTGTTGGGAAAAAATTAACGCTTTATATTTTTAAATTGTTTTGTGGTTTCAGTCAGTGCGACCTCGGTAGGCAAACGCTCCATCGAACTTGCGCCGTAAAAGCCGTCACACTGCGGGCAGTGGTCAAGAATGTACTGTGCATCTTTCGGGCTGGAAATCGGCCCACCGTGACACAACACAATCACATCCTTGCGAATATTCTTTGCCGCCTCTGCCCACTGATTAATAAGCGGCGCGCAATCCGATAACTTAAGTGCGGTCTCAGCACCAATATTGCCACCGGTAGTCAATCCCATATGCGCCACGATAATATCGGCGCCAGCGGCAGTCATCGCAATCGCATCCTCTGCGCTGAACACGTACGGCGTGGTCAACATCTCTTTCTGATGCGCCAGACGGATCATCTCCACTTCCAGCCCGTATCCCATACCAGTTTCTTCCAGATTGCGGCGAAAGTTACCGTCAATCAGCCCAACGGTCGGAAAATTTTGCACACCAGAAAAACCCATGGCTTTCAGATCGTCGAGAAACTTATCGAAATGGCAAAAAGGATCGGTACCGTTAACCCCGGCGAGCACTGGGGTTTTTTTCACTACCGGCAACACCTCTTTCGCCATATCCACCACAATATCGTTCGCGTTGCCATAAGCCAGCAGCCCCGCCAGCGAGCCGCGTCCGGCCATGCGATAACGACCAGAGTTGTAGATAACTATCAGATCAATACCGCCCGCTTCTTCACATTTAGCCGACAACCCCGTACCGGCGCCACCGCCGACAATCGGCTCACGCCTGGCAATCATCTCTTTGAATTTTTTCAGTATTTCATGACGGGTAAAGGCCATATTCAGAACTCCTTCTCTGTAAGCTGACGGAACTGCTGCACCGCCGCCTGAGCAAATTTAGGGTTGTTAATGTTGTAAGGCAGACGGATGATTTTACGCCGATTGGTCTGCTGCAAATGCGCTTCCAACGTGGTGATAAAAGCCCGGTCCGCCTCGGGTGACCAGAACGGCTGATCCGGCGCGTCCAGCGCGGAGAATCCACCTTCGGGGATCAAAAACGAGACGTGGCCTGCGCAACGATTCAGCTTATCTGCAATCCACTTCGCCACCACCACATTCTCTTCCGGCGTGGTGCGCATCAACGTTACCTGCGCGTTGTGGTGGTAGAACAATCGTCCGGCATACTTCGCTGGGATAGTCGATGGATGGCCAAAATTCACCATATCCAGCGCGCCACAAGAGATAACACAAGGGATTTTATGCTGCGCGACGGCATCAAAACGAGTCTGATCGCAGGCCAGCACACCGTCGAAAAGCAGGTCACACACTTCCGTCGTAGTGAGATCCAGCAAACCAGAAAGCATACCGCTCTCGGTCAGCTTTTCCATCGCTCTGCCGCCGCTACCAGTCGCATGGAATACCAGGCAATCGTAGTCCTCTTCCAGCCCCTCGCTGACGGCCTGGATACATGGCGTAGTGACGCCAAACATGGTCAGACCGAGCGCCGGTTTTTCCTCTTCCTCGCTGCTGGTTTCAAAGAACACCGCCCCGGCAATCTGGTGCGCTGCATTACTCAGCACCTTGCGGGAGATACGGTTCAATCCAGCCATATCCGTTACCGAATAAACCATGCTGATATCGCTGGCGCCGACGTAACCGGAAACCTCACCCGAGGCCATGGTCGAGACCATCACTTTCGGCACCCCGACAGGCAACGCCTGCATGGCTGGCGTAATCAGGGCCGTGCCGCCAGATCCCCCCAGACCAATGACGCCGATCAAGTCCTGACGCTTGCTCAGGAAAATCTTAAATGCCAGCGCCATAGCATCAATGGCCTTCCCCCGGTCGTCACAGAACACAGCATCGCGCCCCTGAGGATGAAAATCAGCGACCAGTTCCGGTGGAAAATCTGCCACCGAAGGACCACTAACAGGCTGAGTAGACAAATCTACCGTCAGGACGTTAACCCCCGCACGGGCAATGCATTCACTGACATAAAACAGTTCCATTCCTTTAGTATCTACCGTCGCTGCAGCATAGATATATCCGGTATTTGTAGTCATAGTCGTCACAACACCCTGTTATCAGACACAATAAAGACTTGATAAAAAACCAATAAAAACGTAAATAACCACAGAGACATTCCAACATCCCGAGTTCTGAGATAACAGTATCACCTTCATTAATTATAAATCAATTGGATGTAATACCCCTATCGCCAGGATGTTGACTATGCTTAATACAGAACCTGTGCCATGGGTTCTGGCCAATGATAACGCAAGTTATTATTGGTTCTGTCTTCGTCAATAGCTTGAGCAACAAGCTGATTCAACCGTAAAAATGAGGTTATTGTGGAGCAAAGGGATTACGCTGGGGTTAGCAAATTAACCGCCACACGAGCAAGAACACGTCGCTTACTGATTGAAACTGCAATGAAAATGTTCGATAGCGGCGCGTTCCCGTCCATCACTGAAGTTGCCAATGAGGCTCAACTCTCCCGAGCAACGGCATACCGTTATTTTCCAACGCAGAGTGCGCTGGTCTCAGCTATCGTGATGGAAACACTGAGTCCGATTAAAAACTGGCGTCCTTCACGCGAAGAAGCCGGAGAGCGTATCGACGAGCTGCTGACTTTCGCCTTTCCCCGTATGCTGGAACATGAAGGTACCCTTCGCGCGGCACTGCATCTGTCACTGACCCAGTGGGCACAATCGAAAGCCGCCACTCAGCCGGAAAAAGAACGGCTGGTCAGGGGGAACAGGAAAGCATTGTTGCAGCACGTGGTAGAACCGCTGAACAATGAATTACCGCCAAAGATGGTGGAGCGCGTCATCCAGTCGCTATCGCTGGTGTATGGATCGGAGATTTTTTTGGTGATGAAAGATATCTGGGGCTGTGATAATGATCAACTGCAAGAGATTGGGAAATGGATTGCCAAAGCCATCATGCGTCAGGCCAGGGAAGACAGTAGGGAAATAGAGAGCCATTGACAGCCTGATTGCAGGGGGTGCGTCAGCGACCGCCTTCGCTCCCCCCGCCGGATATTGATCAATCGTATTATTGCTTAATCATGTAACCAAACAAACGCTTAACACCTTGTTCATCCGCTTCGGCATAGACGCCCTGCAGCTCTGGCGAGAAACCCGGCAACAGATTGAGCCCCTCTTCCAGCGCGAGAAAATAGCGCTGCACCGCCCCGCCCCACATTTCACCCGGCACGACACACAGCACGCCAGGCGGATAAGGCAACGCCCCCTCAGCAGCAATACGTCCCTCGGCTTTGGCAATCGGTACCAGTTCAACGTTACCCCGGATAAACTCCCGATTAGCATCCTGCGGATTCATCACCGTTTTCGGCAGGCTCTCCTGACGAAACATCGCCTTCTGCAAATCTTTCACCCCATAGCTGACATACAGCTGGTGCATCTCCAGACACAATCGGCGCAGCGTGTAACCGGCATAACGCGCCGCGTTTCTACGGTAAATCGTCGGCAGGACATCTCTTAGCAATGCATCTTCCCTGACATGCTGCTCAAACTGCGCCAGCTTCGCCACCAGGTACGCCATTTTTTCACTGCTTTCAGCAGGCGTCAGCAGAAACAGAATCGAGTTCAGATCACATTTCTCTGGTACCACACCATTTTCACGCAAGTAATTAGCCAGAATGGTCGCCGGGATACCGAATGAAGCATACTGGCCGCTAGCCGCGTCAATGCCGGGGGTAGTCAGCAGCAGTTTACAGGGATCGACCCGATACTGATCTTTTTCGTAACCAGCAAAACCGTGCCATGCCGCATTGGGCTCAAAGCTAAAATAACGCGGATCGGCAGCGATCATTTCCGTCGGTGTCTCCTGCCATGGCCTGCCGCCCACCTCATCAGGGATGAACGGTTTGATCATCTCGCATTTTTCAATAATCGCCTTACGCGTGGCAATCCCCAGCGTGACACATTCGTGCCACAAGCGGCGGCCCGCCTCACCCTGGTGCATTTTGGCATTAACGTCCAGCGCGGCGAATAACGGATAGAATGGGCTGGTCGACGCATGCAGCATAAAGGCGTTGTTCAGGCGTTTGTGACTACAGAAACGCTGCTGTCCGCGAATGTGATTATCTTTTTTATGGATCTGCGAAGTCTGCGAGAATCCGGCCTGCTGTTTATGAACCGACTGAGTAACAAAAATACCCGGATCGTTTTCGTTCAGATCCAGCAGCAATGGCGAGCAGTCTTCCATCAATGGAATAAACTGCTCATACCCCACCCATGCCGAGTCAAACAGAATGTAGTCACACAAATGACCGATGCTATCGAGCACTTTACGTGCATTGTAAACGGTCCCGTCATAGGTACCGAGCTGGATTATCGCCAGACGGAATGGACGGGCATCACTGGCACGCTCAGGAGCAACCTGTTTAATCTGCTTACGTATGTACTCTTCATCAAAACAGCGAGCATCAATGCCGCCAATAAAGCCAAATGGATTACGTGCTGTTTCCAGATAAATAGGCGTCGCCCCCGCCTGGATCAACGCGCCGTGGTGGTTGGATTTGTGGTTATTACGATCGAACAACACTAAATCGCCACGCGTCAGCAACGCGTTAGTCACCACTTTATTGGCGCTGGAAGTCCCGTTAAGCACAAAGTAAGTTTTGTCGGCATTGAAGACCTTCGCCGCGAATTTTTGTGCATGCTTAGCCGATCCCTCGTGGATCAACAGGTCTCCCAGTTTCACATCAGCATTACACATATCGGCGCGGAAAATATTTTCACCAAAAAAGTCATAAAACTGGCGACCCGCCGGATGCTTTTTAAAAAACGCCCCCCCCTGGTGCCCTGGACAGGCAAAGGTGCTATTTTCCATCGCCACATACTTGGTCAGCGTATTGAAAAACGGCGGCAACAGCGCAGCCTGATAGGCCGAGGCCGCGGCCTCCAGACGAATCGCATCGTCATCCGCCCCAGTCAACAACCCAGTGACTTCCGGCAAATCATGTGCCTGATCCGGCGCATCCAGCGAGATAAACACCGGCAGATTAAAGCCGGTATGACGCAACAGTGTCAGCATGCCGCTACGCGAGTCCGCTACGGAAACGACCACCGCCGCGATATCGGTAAAATCAGTGTTTTCCAGGGTGACGACCTCGCGGCCGGTCTGGAGATGAATAGCGACAGCAGTGCTGGCTGCAATCTTCAGTGGTGTCATAACACAAATCCTCAGGCGTCAAGGATGAGTGAGTGCCAAAGGCACAGCAATGGGAAAAGGCGACAGCCCTCACCCGGCGAAAGGTGTCAGGATGGTTTCAGACCAGTTGGATCCAGCTTCGACCAATAGACATCAGTAAAATCAGAGCAAATCTGCTTTTACTCATGCCCAACAGTAAGCGTATGAAAACCTCACCGCATGATGAGAGAATTTTTCGACAGGATATGACAAACGGATCGACAACCCAACACCGGATTAAAAGGGTGAAAGTGGCTGTATGGCAGCAAAATAGCTTGCATGGCTGCGATCCCGGATTAACTGAATGGTGACAGAAGTGCCGCAATGATGGCATTTTTCTGATTCAGGTTCAAGGCAACGGTTTACAACCAGCGCATTGCCCCTGAATCAGGTGGCGGAATACCTCACACACACAGGAAATTTCCCCACTAACGCGTTATTTACAGCGACTATTGCTGGAAAATAGTGCAATTGGTTCACATTTCACTACAAATCCATTGACGCCTTGCAACCTGTAAGGTTTAATGCGCCCCGTTGCCCGGATAGCTCAGTCGGTAGAGCAGGGGATTGAAAATCCCCGTGTCCTTGGTTCGATTCCGAGTCCGGGCACCATCTTCAGAGCCTGTTCGTTAAGAGTTGAGATCCTTAACGGGCATGAAAATAGTTCCCGAAATCAGAACCTTAGTTGTCGCGATAAGACACACAACTTGGGTTGTTGAACAAAGGAACTTAAGAATCCGGAGTGTGTTCTAAGCGCACTCCGGATTTCTCACGTCCATCCGATAAGAATTCTTACAGTTTCCCACCGGCAGTGTCAATCTTCTGTAAAGAAAAGCCTCACTTTTTTGCTATCAGTCACTTAGATTTGGCTTAAGATTATTCTTACCTCGCAAAAACCTCTTCCACTGCTGTCCTCATGGCATCTAAATTACCTTCCACGTACTCCAGTGTGACATTGACTGTCGAGTGTCCCAGTAAGGCTTGCACCGTTCTCAGGTTTCTATCAGGGGATTTCATCATATTCGTTGCGATGGTATGCCTGAAACGGTGAGGCGAAATTTCTGAACGGCATTCTTTCGACAAGCGACGAAAAAAAGCTCTCAGGGGTTGGGGATCCATACTGCTTTCTGTATCGCGGCGTTTACCAGAGAACCGGGCCACGTTGAAAAGCGGATCTTCGGGCTTAGCTTCCAGAGCGACAGACCTGTCATACAGAGCCTGCAACCCGGGACGAAGAGCCTTCGCTATAGGGACTGCGTGCTCACGATGGTTTTTTGCCGATTCAGCCCGGAGATTAATGGTCCCAGACTCAAGGTTTATATCACCAAGCTTCAAATTAAGAAGTTGGTTTTGCCGCATTCCTGTGTATTTCAGGGTATCGAGCACCGTCAGCCAAAACCAGGCAGGCAGTAAGGCACATCGCCTTGGGTGTTGTACGGTGCCCAGCCGCTCGGCTTCATCAAAGGACTGCATGATGAGATAAATAGCGCTCATCTGATTAGGCGTCAGCGTTTTCTTACGCTTAATGTCTGGTCGCGTCACGACGCCATTAAAAGGATTTTCCCCGGCAGGTATCATCCCCTTCTTTATGGCATGATTAAATATCGCTCTCATATGTGCGACTTTATTGTTCCAGGTACGCCTCGATAATTTCATCTCAGTCAGGACTTGCCGCCGCCAGATGTAGTGGAATACTAAATCTGGCCACCTGAATAGAGGTGATATCATCGCCTCATAGTCAAAACAGGTGACATTATGACCGGACGTAACAGACGTAATTTTAGCCCCGAGTTTCGCCTCGAAGCTGCCCAGCTTGTACTCGATCAGCACTACACCGTTGCCGCCGCTGCAACGGCAATGAATGTCGGTAAATCCACGATGGATAAATGGGTTCGCCAGCTTAAAGAAGAACGCGCAGGGAAATCCCCAAAGGCCTCTCCGATGACGCCTGAGCAACTTCGCATTCGTGAATTAGAAAAACGACTGCAACGTGTTGAAATGGAAAACGATATATTAAAAAAGGCTACCGCGCTCTTGATGTCAGACTCCCTGAACAATTCTCGTTAGTTGAGAAACTCAGGACGCGGTTTCCTGTTGCCTTTATTTGCAATGTGTTCGGGATCCATCGCAGTAGCTATCGGTACTGGCTAAGCCGACCGCAGAAACCTGATGCAAAACACATCATTATACTAAGCCTGGTTCGTGAAGTTTATCATGCCAGTAATGGCTCTGCGGGGGCCCGGAGCATTGCCGATATGGTCAGCGCAAAAGGTGTTCCGTTGAGTCGCTGGCGGGCCAGTAAGATAATGAAAGAGCTGAATATTGTTAGTTGCCAGCAACCGGATCATCGCTACAAAAAAGCCACAAAAGAGCATGTGGATATCCCTAATCATCTGGATCGCCAGTTTGCAGTAACGGAACCTAATCAGACCTGGTGCGGCGACGTGACCTACATCTGGACGGGCAAACGCTGGGCTTATCTGGCGGTTGTTCTGGGGCGGCCCCGAGAAACACCAGACAGTAGATGTATCTTAAAATAAAAGATAGGCTTAAACATATGTCTAACACTGGTTCTGATTTTGAGATGACAGGAATACTGTTGGGGCAAGAAGCCCGTCGGCGTAAAACGCCTCAGGAAAAGATCGCCATTATTCAGCAGTCGATGGAGCCGGGAATGTCGGTATCCCATGTCGCCCGTCTTCATGGCATTCAGCCCAGTCTGCTGTTCAAGTGGAAAAAGCAGTATCAGGAAGGCAGCCTCGCCGCAGTGGCTGCCGGTGAAGAGGTCGTTCCGGCTTCAGAACTCACCGCCGCGCTGAAACAAATCCGTGAGCTTCAGCGTCTTCTGGGTAAGAAGACGATGGAGAATGAGATCCTGAAAGAAGCGGTGGAGTACGGTCAGTCGCGAAAATGGATAGCGCATGCGCCCTTGTTGCCAAAGGACAGGGAATAGCACAGGTCGGCCGGGCTTTAGGCGTGTCGCGTGCGCAGTTATCCCTTCGGGTCAATCGTCCTGCCGACTGGCAGGACGGGCGTTGTAACAGACGGAATGAGGAAGCAGATGCCGAACTGCTGCCGCGTATCCTCGCGATCATCAGCGATATGCCGGGCTATGGCTATCGACGGGTGTGGGCGATACTGCGAAAACAGTCGCGCAATGAAGGGCTTCCCCCCGTGAATGCCAAACGGGTTTATCGTGTAATGAGTGAGAACAGCCTGTTGCTGTTGCACGACAAACCACAACGTCCGCAGCGTGAGCATAACGGTAAAGTTGCAGTGGCAGAAAGCGATCTGCGATGGTGTTCAGATGGCTTCGAGTTCGGCTGTGATGACGGCGAAAAGCTGCGGGTAACGTTCGCACTGGACTGCTGCGACAGAGAAGCCATAGAGTGGGCTGCCAGTACAGGTGGTTACGACAGCAGCACGGTACAGGATGTGATGTTGGGTGCAGTGGAAAAGCGGTTCGGTAATCAGTTACCGGCAAAATCCATCCAGTGGCTGACGGACAACGGTTCAGCTTATGTAGCGCATGAAAACCCGCTGGTTCGCGAGGGAACTGAATCTGGAGCCGTGCACAACAGCAGTGAGCAGTCCGCAGAGTAATGGCATGGCTGAACGGTTCGTAAAAACGATGAAAAGTGACTACATCATCTTCATGGCAAAACCGAATGTGCGCACGGCGATGATAAACCTGGCGGCAGCGTTCGAGCATTACAATGAAAACCATCCACACAGTGCACTGGGATACCTCTCGCCGAGGGAATACCGGAGCCGACGGATAACACTAACTTAGAGACAAAAGCTGTCTGGATATAGCGGGTCAAGATCACTTGATTGACAGGAAGTATACCCCCCCTGACTTTTAGGTAATTTTCACCTCGCATGTAGCCTACGTTGAAATAGGCCTCACTGATTACGCAATCCCCAGCCCTGATTGAAAATAGATACCCATTATTTCTTAGCTTGTCCCCCTTGATTAGGGAACAGTCTGATTTGATATAAATACTAATCTCATTGCAGTTCGCTTTTTTGATGTTTTCATAACCGTCTTGAATAGTTGATAGCCACCAAGACTTTAGTATGAACTTAAAGGAGAGCGGTAAGTTAAATACTCGGTGGGCAATGTAAGTCTCCGCTTGCCTACAACACTCCAGAAGAAACATAGGATTTATAAGATCAGGCGTGGTTGTTACATCATCGTAATTTTCATGCTGGTAATAAATATGAAGCTTAACTAGAAATTGATTATCATTCAGTATGTCCAGATGTTTAATGAAAGTCTCATTCTGGTTGGTCTTGTGAGTAAATAGTTCAAAGTCGGTATTTATTTTTTTATTTAACATTGTTATTATCGCCTGTAGATGTCATAACTTTGGAAACTAGGTTTAGGATAACAACTTACACATTTTCGTATAGCTGGCAGTTTTGACAGGTAGAGCGACTTTGTTAATGGAATGGTCGCCTCTCATCTCTTGTGCCACAGTAGGACGATAACTTCGTGGGTCCCCTCAAAGAACAACTCATTTCCCGAAAATAAAAAAACGCCAGAGAAACTCTGGCGTAAAGTGGGGTGCTACATCGACAATCTAAATAACTGCGCTTAATAGTAGATCACTGAAGGGAACTCAATCCGGTTTGAGCGATCTGATCAATCGCCAAACATCACAAATCATCACAACCGGACTGAGTTAGGTTCTGTCGCATTAAGCGACTTATCAGGTAACATGCTGTTTTTTTTGTGATGTTACCTGCCCATGT
>NZ_RQVV01000007.1 GCF_009295515.1 Erwinia endophytica
GTGTGGGGTCTCCCCATGCGAGAGTAGGGAACTGCCAGGCATCAAACAAGCGGAAACCCCGACCGGAAGGTCGGGGTTTTTTGCGTTATAAGTCCGGCTCGGTAGGTGTCAAAAATGCTCCTGCATATCCGCTCAATCGGGTAAACTACCGGCAGTTGAATTTGTTAAGGCTGCCTAATGTCCAACCAGTTTTGTTCTTTAAAACCTTTCAATACCTTCAATCTTGATGTTCATGCACGGCATATTGTCGTGGCAGAAACAGCGGTCGAATTGATCGATGCATGGCAGACCAGTCAGCAGCAGCAACAGCCGGTTCTTTTGCTGGGTGAAGGCAGTAATATCCTGTTCCTGGAGGATTTTCAGGGGACAGTGATCGTTAACCGACTGAAAGATATTAAGGTTGAGGAGAGCAGCAGTGCCTGGCATTTGCACATCGGAGCCGGTGAAAACTGGCACGAACTGGTGCAGTATACGCTGACAAAGGGGTTCTTCGGGCTGGAGAATCTGGCGATGATCCCCGGTTGTGTTGGTTCCGCGCCAATTCAGAACATCGGTGCTTATGGTGTGGAATTGAAGAACGTTTGTGAATATGTCGATGTGCTGGCCCTTGCTACTGGTGAGGTGCGGCGTCTGTTGGCGGAAGAGTGCCAGTTTGGCTATCGTGATAGCGTCTTTAAGCATCAATATCAGTCGGGCTATGCCATTGTGGCCGTTGGCCTGATACTGAAAAAACACTGGGTGCCAATAACGCTCTATGGTGATCTGAGTCAATTAGATGCCGAAACGGTCACGCCACAGCAAATTTTTGATGCTGTCTGCCATATGCGTAGTAGCAAATTGCCTAATCCCGACGTGACTGGAAACGCCGGTAGCTTCTTCAAAAATCCGCTTGTTGACGCCGAACGAGCACGATCTCTGGCAAAAAATTATCCTGATATTCCGCTCTATCCTCAGGAAGATAACAAGGTCAAGTTGGCCGCGGCCTGGCTTATTGATCGCTGCGATCTGAAAGGGTTCAGTGTGGGAGGAGCTGCCGTACATCGTCAGCAGGCACTGGTCTTAATCAATCAGGAGCAGGCAACCAGCAGCGATATTGTGGCGTTAGCGCATGAAGTGCGCCAGCGTGTTGGCAGAAAATTTAATGTCTGGCTTGAGCCTGAGGTACGGTTTATCGGTGCCAGCGGCGAAAAGGATGCCGTTGGAGTCATCGGATGAAAGCAAATACAGTCCCTTTAACGTTGATCGGTATTCTTGCTGACGGTGAGTTTCATTCCGGCGAGCAACTTGGCGCTCAACTGGGCATGAGCCGTGCCGCAATTAATAAGCATATTCAGACCCTGAAAGACTGGGGGATTGATGTCTTTACTGTCACCGGTAAAGGTTATAGTTTGCCTGCGCCTGTCCAGCTATTAAATGAAGAAACGATTGATGCTCAGTTGGAACGTGGTCGTCTTGCGGTGATCCCGGTGATTGACTCCACCAACCAGTATTTGCTGGAAAGAATGGATCAATTAGCGTCAGGTGATGCCTGTGTGGCGGAATATCAACAGGCAGGGAGAGGTCGACGTGGCAGACAGTGGTTCTCACCGTTTGGTTCCAACCTTTATCTCTCGATGTACTGGCGTCTGGAGCAAGGGCCCGTTGCCGCTATGGGGTTGAGTCTGGTGATTGGCGTTGTCACCGCCGAAGTTCTGCAGGCGTTGGGTGCCAGTGATGTACGGGTAAAATGGCCTAACGATCTCTATCTGAACGATCGCAAACTTGCTGGCATTCTGGTTGAATTAACAGGTAAAACAGGGGATGCGGCACAGATCGTGATAGGTATCGGCATCAACCTGGCAATGAATTCACCGGATACCAGTATCGTGAATCAGGGATGGATAAACTTGCAAGAAGCCGGTGTTAAAATCGATCGCAACACCCTTGCGGCCAGCCTGGTGAATAAAATGCGCGAATCGTTGGAACTGTTTGAACGCGAAGGGCTGGCGCCTTTTATTGACCGCTGGAGCAAGCTGGATAACTTTATCAATCGTCCGGTAAAGTTGCTGATAGGCGACCGCGAAATCCCCGGTATTGCCAGAGGAATCGACCCGCAGGGCGGATTATTGCTGGAACAGGATGGTAAAGTAAAATCCTGGGTGGGTGGCGAAATCTCGTTGCGTCCGCTGGAAAAATAACACCACAGTGAGCAAAAGCATGTCTGGCACAGGAAGGATAGTCTGTTTTTCTGAGGCCAGACGGGACTGTTGGCGTATGTTTGCGAAAAAACAGGAAGGGAGCCAGCCCTTCCTGATCATTGCTTACTGCAGGTCGAAACGATCCAGGTTCATCACCTTGTTCCAGGCAGCTACGAAGTCAATGACGAACTTCTCTTTAGCATCATCGCAGGCATAAACCTCAGCCACTGCACGCAGAATAGCATTAGAGCCAAAGATTAGATCGGCCCGTGTTGCGGTGAATTTCACGTCATCATTGAGACGGTCATGGCCGGTAAAAAACTCGGAAGTACTGTCGGTGGCCTTCCACTCGTTGCTCATATCCAGCAGATTGACGAAAAAGTCGTTACTGAGTATGCCTGCGCGCTGAGTGAGCACACCATACTGACTGCCGTCGAAGTTAATGTTCAGTACTCGCAGGCCGCCGATTAATACCGTCAACTCGGGTACTGTTAACGTAAGTTGCTGCGCTTTATCGATCAGCAGCTCTTCTGTCGAGGCACCATTGCGTACACGGCGGTAATTACGAAAGCCATCAGCAATGGGATTAAGCCGCTCGAAGGAAGCGATATCGGTCTGATCCTGACGCGCATCCACCCGCCCCGGTATAAACGGAACATGAATACTCACCCCCGCTGCGTGCGCCGCTTTCTCAATACCGACCACGCCAGCCAACACGATGACATCAGCCAAAGACGCTTTGTCGGATGCCTGTTGAATGTTTTCCAGTATAGAAAGCGTGTGTGAAACGTGGGCGTTAACCTGCCATTCGCGCTGCGGTGCCAGCGCCAGTCGGGCACCATTCGCACCACCCCGCTTATCGCCACCGCGAAACGTGGAGGCGGAAGCCCAGGCAACAGACACCAGTTCACTGGCCGACAGACCCGACTGTGCGATCTCAGCCTTCAGATTGTCAATATCTGCCGTGTCAGGATGGTGGCGTGGCAGTGGCAGTGGGTCTTGCCAGATCATGGCCTCTTTCGGTACTTCCGGGCCAATATAACGCGCTAATGGACCCATATCTCTGTGGGTCAGTTTGTACCAGGCGCGGGCGAATGCCTCGTTAAAGGCCTGTGGATCGTTGAGGAAACGGCGCGAAATTTTCTCAAATTCAGGATCGAAGCGCAGTGTCAGATCAGTAACCAGCATGGTGGGCTTGCGTTTTTTAGTTGCGTCGAACGGATCGGGAATAATTTCCGGCGCGTCGACGGCTTCAAACTGAATAGCGCCAGCAGGGCTGCGTGTCTGTACCCACTCGAATTTAAACAGGTTCTCAAAGAAGTAATGACTCCACTGGGTGGGTGTTTGCGTCCATGCGACTTCCAGACCGGAGGTAATGGCATCCGCACCTGAGCCACTGCCGTAGCTGTTTGCCCATCCTAACCCTTGGGCTTCAATCGGCGCAGATTCAGGGTCGGCGCCGACATGGCTGGCCGGGCCCGCGCCGTGAGTCTTGCCTAAAGTATGCCCCCCTGCAATCAGAGCGACCGTTTCTTCATCGTTCATGCCCATATTACCGAAGGTCGCCCGAATCGCCGGTGCAGCCGATGCGGGATCGCCACTGTTATCGGGGCCCTCCGGATTAACATAAATCAGGCCCATTTCGGTGGCGCCTAACGATGATTGTGCCAGGGACTCAGGATGACGGTGTGCCAGCCAGGTCTTTTCGTTACCCCAGTCCACATCCTGATCCGGTTCCCAGACATCCTCGCGTCCGGCGCCAAAACCAAATGTCCGGAAACTGGCGTTCTCCAGCGCGACATTACCCGCCAGAATATACAGGTCGGCCCAGGAAATTTTCTGTCCATACTTTTGTTTGACTGGCCACAGTAGGCGACGCGCCTTATCGAGGCTGACGTTATCGGGCCAGGAATTTAACGGTGCGAAACGTTGCTGGCCACGTCCGGCTCCTCCGCGGCCATCAGTTGCGCGGTAGGTGCCTGCGCTATGCCACGCCATGCGAATAAAGAGGCCGATATAGCTACCCCAGTCGGCGGGCCACCACGGTTGAGAGTCCGTTAACAATGCTTTGAGATCGCCTTTCAGTGCATAGTAATCTAATTTGCTGAATTCCTTGCGGTAGTTGAAATCGGCGGACAGTGGATTGGAACGGTTGGAGTGTTGGTTAAGCAGGTCAACGTGTAACTGATTAGGCCACCAGTCGCGGTTGTTGGTACCGCCTCCGGCATGTTGATCCTGTTTGCCCTGATGGAAAGGGCATTTGCCAGCGGCTAAGGTATCGTGTGAATTGGCTGGTGTACTCATGGGTTGGTAGGCTCCGTTTTCTGATATTCTGACTTTTTATTACGATATACGCCTTATCTGATAAGTCATATCTGAATAAACCTACAGATTTGATAGTTAATTCCTTTTATTTAAATCTACATTCTCAAGGGAACGATGACCTGACAGACGTACTGTTGCTCACGCTGTAAAGAATAATAGGACAAAGTGAAAGGTTTTATATTGATACGGGCTCACGGGGAAGGAATTTATCTCCTTCATACGGCTTTATGTTGCAGGAGTACTGGCGGCATGAGCGCGTGGGGGGGGCAGCTGGTTCACGGGCAGGATAGTTCGGGTCCGGCAGCCTCACGCCGTTGAGGTCTGAGCCGGCGATGTTTAAAAAGCGTGTTTATCCGACCATTTGAGCGGTATAAAAAGAAGCCCTGAATGAGCTTCTTTATTACCTGAATATGGCCCAAAACAATCGGGCCAGTTTTGGAGACCGTTAACGCATGGTCACAAACTCTTCGGCGCCGGTTGGGTGGATAGCGACGGTGTTGTCGAAATCTTCCTTGGTTGCGCCCATCTTCAGAGCCACCGCGAAGCCCTGTAACATTTCGTCCATGCCGTAACCGATGCCATGGATCCCCACGATCTTCTCTTCTTTACCGATACAAACCAGCTTCATGCGACATGGCTGGCGGTGCTGAGTCACGGCGGTATACATCGCGGTAAAGGCCGATTGATATACTTTCACTTGCTCATCGCCATATTTCTTACGGGCTTCCGGCTCGCTCAAGCCAACGGTGCCAATTGGCGGGTGGCTGAAAACCACGGTTGGCACATTGCTGTAGTCCAGATGCTCTTGCGGTTTGTTGTTAAACAGACGTTCGGACAGACGACGACCTGCCGCAACAGCCACTGGTGTCAGTTCAACAGCGCCGGTGTTATCACCGACAGCATAGACGCCAGGCACACTGGTGTTCTGGTATTTATCGACAATAATGTAGCCTTTTTCGTTCAGCTTAACGCCAGTAACGTCCAGATTCAGGCCATCGGTCGCGGGTTCACGGCCAATCGCCCACACCAGACAGTCCACTGTTTGCTCTTTGCCATTCTCCAACTGCAGCGTCAGGCTGCCGTCAGCGTTTTTTATCACCGCTTTTGGAATGGATTCGGTATGCAACACCGGGCCTTCGGTGTTCATGACTTCTACCAGCGTATTCACAATCAGCGGATCGAAAGTACGTAGTGGGGCATGTTTACGCACAAACAGATGAGTTTCTGAACCTAATGCGTTGACTACGCCGGCGATTTCGACAGCAATATAACCCGCCCCCACAACCGCAGTACGTTTGGGCAGGGCATCCAACGCGAAGAAACCGTCAGAATCAATACCGTATTCTGCGCCAGGCACTGACGGATGGACTGGACGACCGCCGGTGGCAATCAGGATATGGTCCGCAGTAATTTTCTCACCGTTCACTTCCACGGTATGCGCATCAACAAAACGGGCATAACCTTTGATCACGTCAACGTTGTTTTTACCCAGTACGTTGTTGTAAGAGGTATGGATACGATCGATATAGGCGCTGCGATTTTTAACCAGTGTGGCCCAGTCGAAACGGTTCACCGTGGTATTAAAGCCGTAGTCCGGTCCGTACAGGTGGATGGCTTCAGCGATTTGTGCCGCATGCCACATCACTTTTTTGGGCACACACCCGACATTTACGCAGGTGCCGCCCAGCTCTTTTGCTTCGATCAGCGCGCATTTTTGCCCATACATGGCCGCGCGGTTAATAGAGGCGATACCGCCGCTGCCGCCACCGATGGCAAGGTAGTCATAATGTCTGGTCATCGAGAGTGTTCCATAAGTGAGTGAAGTAAGCTGCCATAGAGTGTAACGCCACTCGGCCGAATGCCGCAAAGTTTGCGTCTATGATTGTGATAGGGCCGGCGCGCTAAAATCGGTAATAATCAGGATTTACTGTGACAGCGCGCTTATTAACGGGCAGAGAGGTTGGATGGAACTGTTATTTTTAGGGACTGGCGCGGGAATGCCCAGTCGCCTGCGTAATGTGACCAGCATAGCATTAAATTTACAGGGCGCCCGTAGTGGTTGCTGGTTGTTCGATTGCGGCGAGGGGACTCAGCATCAGATGCTGCACAGCCCGGTAAAGACGGCAAAAATTGAGAAAATTTTTATTACTCACCTGCATGGCGACCATATTTTTGGCTTGCCGGGGTTACTGACCAGTCGCTCGATGAACAGCATAAAAGATCCGCTCACAGTGTATGGTCCGCGGGGGATTAGAACGTTTGTGGAAACCGCGCTCAGTCTCAGCGGGTCGTGGCTGACCTTCCCGTTAGACATTATTGAGCTTACCGCCGGAGAAGTGCTGAATGACGATCATTTTCGTGTAACGGCTTATCCGTTAACGCATCCGGTTGAATGTTATGGCTACCGGATTGAAGAACACGATAAACCCGGTCCACTGGATGCCGGGCGCCTGCTGGCAGACGGTATCCAGCCGGGCCATTTATTCCAGCAGTTGAAACTGGGGAAAACGGTGACCATGGAAGATGGTCGTATTGTTGATGGTCGTCACTACCTCGGACCGTCAATACCGGGGCTGAAACTGGCGATTTTTGGCGATACCAGCCCGACACCCGCCGCACTTGAGTTGGCGGCGAATGTCGATGTGATGGTACATGAAGCCACGCTGGAAGTGGCTCTGGAAGAGAAAGCCAACGGACGGGGACACTCTTCCACCGTCCAGGCTGCCACAGTAGCGAAAGAAGCGGGAGCGAAAAAGCTGATTGTGACGCATCTTAGCTCGCGTTATTTGCGGGAAGATACGGAGCGTTTAGTGGCGGAATGCCGGGCGATTTTCCCGGACACCGAGATGGCGCATGACTTTGCCGTATTTCGCTTCTGAATACGGGGATTTACCCCATGTGGCGGGATACATGGGGTGCATGTGAGCCAGTAGGGAACGAATTTATCCTGCGCTCGGGCAACGCGCCTTTTGTTATTACTCCGGCACAATCCAGCTCACTTTAGTGTGGCCCGTTCCGGTGGGCACCAGATGCTGGTGCAGCCACGGCAGTACATGATTCATCTGCTGCTCCAGTTTCCACGGTGGGTTGATCACCACCATGCCGGAAGCCGTCATGCCGCGTTGATCATTGTCCGGACGTACCGCCAGTTCAATCTGCAATATACGACGAATACCGGTCGCTTCCAGGTCTGAGAACATACGTTTGATTTGCTGGCGTAGCACCACCGGATACCATAACGCATAAATACCGGTACTGAAGCGCTTATAACCTTCCTGAATGCCTTTCACCACTGCCTGATAATCGCTTTTGATCTCATACGGTGGGTCGATAAGGATCAGACCGCGCCGGGAAGGCGGCGGTAGCTTTGATTTCAACTGCTGATAGCCATCCGCGCGTTCGGTGCGGGCGCGGGCATCTTTCTGGAATTCGTTACGCAGCAATGGATAGTCGCTGGGGTGCAACTCGGTCAGATTCAGACTGTCATCGGCACGCAGCAGGTGGCGCGCAATCAGGGGGGAGCCAGGATAATAACGCAGCATGCCGTTCGGGTTCAGCGCTTTGATGCAGGAAATATAACTGGCCAGCTCCGCGGGTAAATCATCCTGCTGCCAGATACGGGCAATTCCAGACAGATATTCCCCAGTGCGCCCGGCGTGCTCACCGCTCAATTGATAGCGCCCGGCCCCGGCATGGGTGTCGAGGTACAGGTAAGGCTTATCTTTTTCGTTAAGCGCATCGATGATCAGGCTCTGAACGGTATGTTTGAGAACGTCGGCATGGTTGCCGGCATGGAAACTGTGGCGATAGCTGAGCATTTTATTTATCCTGTTGAATTTATAAGGTTTTAATTTGCATTAAATCAAATAGTTACAATTATTACCTCACGGATTACCCCACAGAATGGCGCACAGCAACAGATGCAGGAAAAAGCATGAGAACCTTTTGAAGCGGGGGATTATATCAGGGATGGTGGCCGGATGGACGGCAAACAGGAGAACAAAGTCGCCGCTTTTAGTGGTTTTGCGGCTTTACCTGAACCACTTTATCGGCGGTGAAGACTGACGGGTTGAGACCCTGGAATGTGCTTGCTGCTGGCCGAACGTAGCTCAGGCTTAACCTGACAATATTCTCTGGCAGTACACGAAAACCGACCTGTTGAACTCACAGCGGAAAGTAGACGTTATGCCTGTCGATAGACGGGCAGCAGCATCCCAAAATATCTGGGTCAGGGGGGGCCAGACGTCGTTAGCCAACACGTTCAGGCGGGTGACGTAAGGCACAATATTGTGCCGCCAGAGCGGCACAGATTGCCGACGTTATCATCACCACGCACAAGGGAAATTGTTCAGGTTATCCTGAATGGTGTTGCCAAACAGGGTAGGTAAAAAACAGCAACTGCAGCAGGTTAAAGGCAAAATGCACCAGCGTGGAAACCCAAACCCGGCCACTCCACAGCCAGGCCAGACCGTAGATAATGCCGGCCAGGACAGCAAAGAACACCAGTAATGGCCCGCCAGCGTAATGCACCAATCCAAACAGTATCGCTGCAATCAACAACCCCCAGGTGTTACCTACCCGTTGGCTTAACCGCTGCTGAATATAGCCGCGGAACAACGCCTCTTCCGCCAGTGAGACGAAGAACAGGTTGGCGAGCATAAACGAGCCAAGCCAGGCGGGCTGGTGCAGTTCCACACGCAATCCGCCTGCCAGCGTAGCGATCAGCAATAAGATCGGCATTGCCAGGATAAGCACCAGCCACCACAGCTTATTGGTTGGTGGTACGGCAGGGCGCTTCAGCAGTGTTGGCAAGCCGCCCAGCAGCAAGAAGGGGATCAACGCTTTATCTAAGTTGTACCAAAAGGAAAAGGGCGCGCTCTCTGGTCCGGCCTTCACGCCGGAAACGACCAGCTGATTGTTGAACCCTGGGATCAGATGCAGCATTAGCGCGCCCGCACTGGCGAGCAGGATAATTTCCCCGGACAGAGAAAGCACAGACTGAGTTTGCTGACGGTGACAGTATACCGCCACGACACCCATCAGCGTCAGCGCGATGATCCCCGGTAGTTGCAGCGTGTGGTTCGCCACCGCGAACACCAGCGTAATTGCCAGCAGACTTAACGAAGCCCGCAAATAAAAAGGTAAAAAGAATAACGATGCGGCTAACAGATACCACATAGTAAGACGCTCCCTGTGTTATGACCAGCTGCCAGTATGGCGGTGATAAAAGTATGCTACCAGCTTGATTCATAGGCAAATACATTAGTGCCATGTACAACCGATTCGGCCCTGCCATTGATTTTCGCTACACTTAGCCTCATGTTAGCCTAATCGCGTGCTAAATTGCGTTTCAAACATATCATGAACAAGGACTGCGCTATGACCAATCCGTTACTCACATCTTTTACGCTTCCCCCTTTCTCCGCCATCAAGCCGGAACACGTTGTGCCAGCGGTGACCCAGGCACTGGACGATTGCCGCGCGGCGGTGGAAAAAGCGGTGGCCCAGAGCGCGCCTTATACGTGGGAAAATCTCGTTCAGCCGTTGGCTGAGGTGGATGACCGTCTGGGACGTCTGTTCTCCCCGGTCAGCCATCTGAATTCGGTAAAAAACAGTCCGGAACTGCGAGAAGCCTATGAGCAGACATTGCCGCTGTTGTCTGAGTACAGCACCTGGGTTGGTCAGCATGAAGGCCTGTATCAGGCTTATCGCAATCTGAAAGAGCATAGCTACCACGATCTGAGCGCCCCGCAGAAGAAAGCGGTAGATGATTCGCTGCGTGATTTTGAGCTTTCCGGTATCGGTCTGTCGAAAGAGAAGCAGAATCGTTACGGTGAGATTGCCGCTCGCCTGTCTGAGTTGGGTTCAAAGTACAGCAACAACGTGCTGGATGCGACTATGGGCTGGAGCAAGTTGATTACCGATGAAAGTGATCTGTCCGGCATGCCGGACAGCGCGCTGGCGGCCGCTAAAGCGCAGGCTGAAGCGAAAGGACAACAGGGATGGTTGCTGACGCTGGATATTCCAAGTTACCTCCCGGTAATGACCTATTGCGACAATCAGGCGCTGCGTGAAGAGATGTATCGCGCCTATTCGACCCGCGCGTCCGATCAGGGACCAAACGCTGGTCAGTGGGATAACAGCGATGTTATGGCGGAAGAATTGGCGTTGCGCCACGAACTGGCTCAACTGCTGGGTTTCAAATCTTACGCGGATAAATCTCTGGCGACCAAAATGGCTGAGAGCCCAGCTCAGGTCATCGATTTCCTGACTGATCTGGCGAAACGTGCCCGCCCCCAGGCGGAGAAAGAGCTGGAACAGTTGCGAGCTTTCGCGAAGCAAGAGCACGGTATTGATCAACTGAACCCGTGGGATATGACTTACTACGGCGAAAAACAGAAGCAGCACCTGTATGCCATCAGCGACGAGCAACTGCGACCTTACTTTCCGGAAGAGCGGGTGGTTAACGGCTTGTTCGAAGTGGTGAAACGCATTTACGGCATTACAGCGAAAGAACGCAAAGATGTCGATGTCTATCACTCCGAGGTGCGTTTCTTCGACTTGTTTGATGAAAGCGGCGAGCTGCGCGGCAGTTTCTATCTGGATTTATACGCCCGTGAGCACAAGCGCGGTGGCGCGTGGATGGATGATTGCGTGGGCCAGATGCGTAAAGCCGATGGTTCTCTGCAAAAACCGGTTGCCTATCTGACCTGTAACTTCAATCGTCCACTGGCGGGTAAACCAGCACTGTTCACCCACAATGAAGTGACCACCTTGTTCCACGAATTCGGTCATGGTTTGCATCATATGCTGACTCGCATTGAAACCCCAGGCGTATCAGGTATCAGTGGGGTGCCGTGGGATGCGGTAGAGTTGCCCAGTCAGTTTATGGAAAACTGGTGCTGGGAGCCGGAAGCGCTGGCGTTTATCTCTGGCCATTATGAAACGGGTGAGCCGTTGCCGCAGGAATTGCTGGACAAGATGTTGGCGGCAAAAAACTACCAGGCCGCGTTGTTCATTCTGCGTCAGTTGGAATTCGGTCTGTTTGATTTTCGTCTACACGCCGAGTTTGATCCGGCTAAAGGTGCGCAGATCCTTGAGATGCTTCAAGAGATTAAAAAGCAGGTGTCGGTGGTGCCAAGTCCATCATGGGGCCGCTTCCCTCATGCTTTCAGCCATATCTTTGCCGGTGGTTATGCGGCTGGTTACTACAGCTATTTGTGGGCCGATGTTCTGGCGGCGGATGCTTACTCCCGCTTCAAAGAAGAAGGCATTTTTAATCGCCAAACGGGGCAGTCTTTCCTGGATAACATACTGACTCGCGGTGGATCGGAAGAACCCATGGTGTTGTTCAAACGTTTCCGTGGTCGTGAGCCGCAGTTGGATGCCATGTTGAAGCATTATGGAATACAGGAACAGCAGTAAGTGAAGATTTGTTTGGTTGACGAATCAGGCGCCGGAGACGGCGCCTTATCTGTTTTGGCCGGACGCTGGCAGTTACAGCATGATTATCTGGCGCAGATGGCGTTAGTGATGACAGCGACGCATCTGGAGTTGCGTAAGCGGGATGAACCGAAGTTGGGCGGTATCTTTGTGGATTTCGTCGAAGGCGCAATGGCTCACCGCCGCCGTTTTGGTGGCGGCCGGGGCGAGGCGGTGGCTAAGGCCGTCGGTATCAAAGGCGCTTATCTGCCGGTGGTGGTCGATGCAACGGCAGGCCTTGGGCGGGATGCGTTTGTGCTTGCCTCGCTAGGTTGTCGGGTGCAAATGCTGGAACGTCACCCGGTGGTAGCGGCGTTGCTTGACGATGGTTTGCAGCGTGGCTATCAGAATGCGGAAATTGGCGACTGGTTGCGCGAAAGACTGACGTTGACGCATGCTTCAAGCCTGGCGGCGTTACATGAAATGCGTGAAAAGCCTGATGTGGTTTATCTCGATCCGATGTATCCCCATAAGCAGAAGAGTGCGCTGGTGAAGAAGGAGATGCGGGTATTCCAGTCGTTGGTGGGGGCCGATGATGATGCAGATGGCTTGCTGGTGCCGGCACGTCAGTTGGCGAAGAAACGGGTGGTGGTAAAAAGGCCGGATTACGCACCGCCATTGGCGGGTATGGCAACCCAGTCCGCCGTCGTGACCCGAAGCCATCGTTTTGATATTTACCCGCCACTGGCGACCCAATAAATACAGGGGCGGAATCGTTTTCCCGCGTTGCTGGATATCGGCACTGTCGCCTGGCGGGGCGCGGTTTTTCCCACGCAGAGACGTTTCGTTATTCGTCTTCCTCATCGCGCAATGGCACAATCAGCATATCGATATGTACGGTGTTGATCAGTTGGCGGGCAGAGGACATCAACTTGCTCCAGAAGTCCTGATGGTGACCACAAACCACCAAATCCACGTCATATTTTTTGATGGCATCAACCAGTACCTGGCCCAGATCGCCACTGCCGCTCAGCGTTTCAGAAACCGGGTAGTCCGCGTTGGTGGATAGCTCGGTCAGCGCCGAGTGCGTCTCTTCAGAAATACGTTTCTGCATGTCACCCAGATTAACGTCGATCAATCCGGTATAGAGGTCGGAATAATTCACATCCACATGGATCAGAGAAATTTTTGCATCGTAAGGACGCGCGATGGAAACTGCTTTGGCGACCAGTAGTTCACTTTCCGGCGAAAGATCGACTGCAATCAGAATGTGTTTGTAAGACATAACGATACTCCTTCCATTTGTGGTGGCTGTGAATCCGCCAGACAATGTTGTCTTTCCAGCATCATAACACATTGAAATCCGTTGTAATGTCTGATGCTATGCAGGACTTTTCGCCATGAACTCAACGGAAAAGACCGCAAGTGCTGTTCTTGCCGCTCTCAGTATAGCCTTACTCGTTAACAAATGAGGTGGCGATACGTTGCCTTTGCGAGCGGGATCAAAATGAATTTTTCACTCCATCCGACTGTTGCGACCAACAACGCTGGAAAAATTTTAAGTAAATCTCCTACACTAAAGAGGACGATAAGCCTTGCGTTAGTGGCCTTTGCGTTGTCTGGAGGGGATCATGATCAGCATTATTGCGCTGTTTTGGGCTCTGTGTGTAGTTTGTGTGATAAATATGGCGCGTTACTTTTCCTCTTTACGCGCGTTATTGGTGGTACTGCGAGGATGCGATCCCTTACTGTATCAGTACGTTGATGGCGCAGGATTCTTTACTTCACGTGGACAGCCGGGCAAGCAGGTGCGGTTGGTCCGTTATATTTGGTTACAGCGCTACCGTGATCATCATGATGAAGAGTTTATTCGTCGTTGTGAGCGGGTTCGCGGTCAATTTATCCTGACCAGCGCGTTGTGTGGTTTGGTGTTGGTTAGTCTGGTGGCGCTGCTCATCTGGCATTGACGCTGAGGCAAGAAAGCTAAAAAGGGTAAGCTAATGCTCACCCTTTTGTCATTACAACGCATTGTTAAATGAATCTGAGGGCCATCCAGTACAGCACGCCAGACAGCACTATCGAAACAGGCAGGGTCAACACCCAGGCCAGCAGGATGTTTTTGATGGTGCGGCTCTGTACACCCCCGCCGTCTACCAGCATCGTGCCGGCGACGGAAGAGGACAGTACGTGCGTAGTGGACACGGGCATTCCCGTATAGCTGGCCACGCCGATGGATACTGCGGCGGTCATCTGCGCGGACATTCCCTGTGCGTAGGTCATGCCTTTTTTACCGATTTTTTCACCGATGGTGGTGGCGACACGGCGCCAGCCAACCATGGTGCCCAGAGACAGGGCTAACGCAACCGCCACGATAATCCACACTGGCGCGTATTCAATCGTATTCAACAAATCGCCTTTCAGTTTATTGAGATAGCGCTGGTCATCACTGGACGCTCCCGGCAGTTTGGCTGCTTTGTCGGCCGTATCGGAGATGCACATCATCAGCCGACGCAACTGGCTACGCTGTTCAACACTCAATGCGTTGTAGCTTTGCAGGTTATTCAGCAGGCTCTGAGCATGTTGAATAGCCTGCATCGCGCGGCTCACATCGCAATGGAACTCCTGTGGCGTGGCGGCATTTTCTCCCGATGTCGGGGCGACAGGCGGTGTCATCTGCACGATATGGGGCAGTGAATCAGCATGCTGCTGGAAATACTGTTCCATATGATTCACGGCATCGCGAGTACGGGTAATGTCATAACCGGAGGCATTCATGTTCACGACGAATCCCGCTGGCGCGACGCCAATCAGCACCAACATAATCAGGCCTATACCTTTCTGGCCATCGTTAGCGCCATGCGAGTAGCTCACACCGATAGCCGACACGATCAGGGCGATACGGGTCCAGAACGGGGGTTTTTTCTTGCCGACTTTCTTTTCACGTTCCGCAGGCGTCATATGAATGCGGCGACGTTTTTTGCTGCCGCTCCAGTAACGACGCAAGAGAAACACCAGGCCGCCAGCCAGTGTCAGGCCCACGATGGGTGAAATAATCAGCGATAAAAAGACCCCGATCATTTTCGGGATATTCAGCGCGTCCACCACTGACGTTCCGGTCAGCAGCGCGTTGGTCAGGCCAATGCCAATGATAGCCCCAATGAGGGTATGAGAACTGGATGCGGGCAGACCGAAATACCAGGTGCCAAGATTCCAGATGATCGCCGCCAGCAGCATCGAAAAGACCATCGCCAGCCCGTGGGTCGATCCGACATTGAGCAGTAGATCGGTGGGTAATAAATGGACGATAGCGTAAGCAACGCTTAGTCCACCCAGCAGTACACCGAAAAAGTTAAATATTCCTGCCATCGCTACCGCTAACTGCGATCGCATTGCGCGGGTATAAATCACGGTCGCTACCGCATTTGCCGTGTCGTGGAAACCATTGATGGCTTCATAGAACAGAACAAAGAGCAGGGCAAGGATGAGTAACAGGCCAGTATGATAATCAAGACCAGTAAACAGATGTAGCATAAGCGTTACGCCATTTTGGAGGACATGAACGCGGCGCATTATCCGCGAGAAACCCTCTCAGGGGAAAGTGAAATATAGACTTTTTTTGACATTAATGTGTCAGAAAGAGGAATATAGGTCCTTATTTACCTTAAAGATCATTACATTACTAAATGTTTCAGCGCTGATGTTTTTGTGGTGCTGGTGTCCGTGCGGGGGAGTCACTACAATCACCGCTTTGAGCTGTGGCGCGGAGCGAAGTGTGGAAAAGTTTGATGTTGTCATTATTGGCGCCGGTGCGGCAGGTTTGTTCTGTGCCGCTCAGGCAGGGCAGCGGGGCCGCCGTGTTTTGCTGCTTGATAATGGCAAAAAAGCGGGACGAAAAATTTTGATGTCCGGCGGTGGCCGCTGTAATTTCACCAATCTTTATACTGATCCTGCCGCCTATCTTTCGCATAATCCCCATTTCTGCAAATCCGCCCTCGCACGTTACACCCAGTGGGACTTTATTGATCTGGTTAATCGCCATGGCATTCCCTGGCATGAGAAAGCGCTGGGCCAGCTGTTTTGCGACGACTCCGCGCAGCAGATTGTCGATTTGTTGCTGAAGGAGTGTGAGGCAGGAAAGGTGACGCTGCGGCTGCGGAGTGAAGTACTGGCGGTCAAACGTGATGCAGCAGGCTACACGCTCGACCTGAACGGTAGCGCGGTGCAGGCGGAAAAATTAGTTATCGCGACTGGCGGCCTTTCCATGCCGGGACTGGGCGCTTCGCCATTTGGCTATAAAATTGCGCAACAGTTTGGTCTGAAGGTTTTCCCTACTCGCGCCGGGCTGGTGCCGTTTACGCTGCACAGGCCGCTGTTGGCGCAGTTACAAACCCTGTCCGGGGTGTCTGTGCCTGCGGTGATGACTGCGGAGGATGGCACGGTGTTCAAAGAAGCGCTGTTATTTACCCATCGCGGTCTGTCCGGCCCGGCGGTTCTGCAGATTTCCAGTTACTGGCGACCCGGTGAATTTGTCACCATCAACCTGTCGCCCGAGTGTGATCTGAATGCTTTGATCAATGAACAGCGAGAAGCCCATGCTAACCAAAGCCTGAGAAACACCCTGGCAAAGGTGTTGCCGCGTCGGCTGGTGGAGTGTCTGCAACTGCTGGGACATGTACCGGAATGTACGCTAAAGCAGCTTAACAGCCGCCAGCAGAGCGAATTGGTGGCGTTGTTACACCACTGGCGTGTGCAGCCGAATGGCACTGAAGGTTATCGTACGGCGGAAGTGACGCTGGGGGGGGTGGATACCCACGGGCTTTCTTCTAAAACGATGGAGGCGCAGGATGTTCCCGGCCTGTACTTTATCGGCGAAGTCGTCGACGTCACTGGCTGGCTTGGCGGGTACAATTTCCAGTGGGCCTGGAGTTCAGCCTGGGCTTGTGGACAGGCGCTATAAAGGAAGCCAGGCCATGGTCTTCTTTATCTGACCACGGCCTGACGGGATAATTAATGCTGAATAAGCTGTTTGACCCAGGCAATGATTTCCGCATCTTTGCCGTGTTCAAACAGGCATTGCTGGAAGCGTTTGCCGCCCACCGCTGTTTTTACCAATTCAGGGTCGATGGCGCGTAAGGTATCCAGATAGTTGTCTTTGATAACGGCGCGTTTAACCTGATTCAACAAACCCGCATTGCGTACCTGCGGTTCTTTACGTTCAGGTGGGTAGCCTTCTCCTTTGCGCCCTGTGAACGCTTTCTCAAAGATGTAGCGTACGTTCAGTTCCGCGCCCCAGCCAAATCCTTTCGCAAAAGGCAAAGACAGCGCGTTGCCATTATTGATCTGCGCAAACAGGAAGGCATCCGCTGGATCGATACAGTAACCGCAGACCACGCCCGGGTGGATATTCAGCGACATCAACGCGCCCTGTCCGGTACCACAACCGGTTACCACAAAGTCCACCGCTTTCGCGTTGAGCAGAATGCTGGCCATAATCCCCAAATGGATATAGGTCAGATGGTGATCCTGTTCGTCACTCATGCCCACATTAAACACCGTATCGCGGTTATCGGCGGCAACGGCCTGAAGCTGTTGCAATACCAGCGCATTTTTCCCCGCCTGGCTGTTTTCCATCATCAGTGCAATATTCATGTTCTCTCCTGCTGTAAGCATTGAGTGTGTTAAAAGGTACCGCGAGGATCAGCGCGCCAACCAGCCGCCGTCCACCGCAAGGGTATAGCCGTTAATATAGTCGGAGGCTTTTGACGCCAGGAACACTACGGGTCCCATCAGATCCTCAGGGCGTCCCCAGCGTCCGGCTGGGATGCGGGACAGAATTTCCTCGCTGCGCACCTCATCCTTGCGCAATTGCTCGGTGTTATTGGTGGCGATGTAACCCGGCGCCAGCGCATTAACGTTGATGCCATGTTTCGCCCATTCATTAGCCAGGGCACGGGTCAGTCCCATCACCGCGCTTTTGGATGCCGTATAGGACGGCACTCGGATGCCGCCCTGAAAAGAGAGCATTGAGGCAATATTGATAATTTTGCCTCCGCTCCCCTGGGCAATAAACTGACGAGCCACCTGTTGTGATAAAAAAAACAGCGTCTTGATATTGACGTCCATCACCGCGTCCCAATCCTGTTCGCTGAAATTCACCGCGTCGTCACGGCGAATAATGCCCGCGTTATTGACCAGAATATCAATGCGCCCCATTTCCAGGACTGCACGTTCCAACAATGATGGCAGCCGATCCTGCCTGGCCAGGTCGGCCTTCAGGCTGAGGAAACGACGTCCCTGGGCTTTCACTTCAGCGGCCGTTTCCAGCGGGTCGCTGCGGTTGATAGCCACAATGTCACAGCCCGCCCGCGCCAGACCTGATGCCATGCTTTTCCCTAAGCCGGTATTACATCCGGTGACGATAGCCACCTTCCCGTGTAGGGAAAAATCGTTCAGGATCATGCCGTACCCTTAGTTATAAATAGACGTGCAGGTATTCCACCAAACACAGTATCGCCATGGCCTGACCATAAGGCATGGAGGTGAGTGGTATCTGGCGGTAGAAATCAAGGTCTTTCCCCATCCCGGTACCGAAGGAGACCTGGGTCAGTTCGCCGTCCGGATTAATCCGGGCGATGATCCCCTTCAGCGCTTTTTCCGCCACCGCGATATAGCGAGAATCGGCATAGTGACGACGGGCGGCTTTCAGCATGCCGAAGGCGAAACCTGCGGTTGCTGAGGCTTCAAGATATGAGTTCGGATCATCAAGCAATGTGTGCCACAGGCCGCTTTCATCCTGACATTTTTCCAGCGCTGCCAGTTGGCAATCCAGCACCTGCTGCAGAAAACGGCGTGTTGCATCGTTTTCCGGCAGATTGAGCAGGTCGAGAAATTCTGGGATAACAATTGTCAGCCAGCTGTTACCGCGCGCCCAGCGGGCCTTGGCAAAGTTATGGTGACCGTCGAAAGTCCAGCCGTGGAACCACAGACCGCTTTCTTTATCCATCAGATGCTGGGTATGCAGCATGAACTGGTATTTAGCTTCTTCGATATATTCCGGATGATTCAGCAATTTACCAATCTTGGCCAGCGGCAGTACGGTCATCATCAGCGTGTCATCCCAGAGTTGCTGATGGTTCTCTTCCGCCAGGGTAATGTGCTGCAATCCCCCCAGCTCAGTCCGCGGCATGGTGTGCATTATCCAGTCCGCCCAGCTTTCCAGGTAAGGTAACCAGCGCGGATCTCGTGTTTCTTCATAACGATACGCTAACGTCAGGAACGGGCAAACGGTATTGACGTTACGGGTGGTTGAACCTTCGGCAAATCTATCGGTGAACCAGTCGTCAATAATTTGCTTCAGGCGGTCATCGCCCGTGTGCTGGTAATACTGATAGATACCATACAGACCGACGCCGTGCGTCCATTCCCAACCAGCCCAACCTTTAGTATCGATAACCCGGCCATCATCAAGACGCAATAAAAACTCACCGGTTTCGTCGGTAATGTTGACCAGATTATCGACCAGTTTGTTGATTAACTGATGAAGTTCCTTTCTTTCGATAAACCGCGCAGGCTGCCGCAGCAGCGGGCTGTGTTTTACCGGATATACCACCATAATGCACTATCCTCTGGAAACGACTAAAGTTGGCCAGGACGGGGTAAATTGTCGCTGGCATTATCTACAGTTGTCTCATCCGCCCTGGCAGACAGCGACTTTGCCGCTGGCTTGTGACGGTTGAGATACCCAATATTGTTGTTTCCCCACAGCGATTCGTAAGGCATACCAGCCAGCATCTCTACCGTAGCCCGTGCTTGTGGTGTGATGCTGTCAGGAACGATATCGCCCGCAGCACGCATTTTTTCTGTTTCTTCGCGCAGGATCTGGTGTGTTTTGAGATTCAGCTTGAAACTCAGAGAGATGGCGAAGCCCACTATCAGTACCAGAACGGTACCACCGCAAAGAATGCCGAGGATGGTGTGAATGACCACTGGCGGCTGCTCGTTACTGCCTGCGACAAAACCAGAGAATTGCATCAGAATCCCCACCAGCATTACCGCGCCAGCCTGAGATGCTTTGCGGGTCAGGGTCATTATCCCGGCAAAAATCCCTTCGCGCCGCTGTCCGGTAATCACTTCGTCAACATCTGAAATGTAGGTATAGATATTCCATGGAACATAGTTGATCCCACCACGGCCAAGGCCTGCGATGGCGGAAACTAACAGCAACAGGGAGAACACATCGCTCATTCCCGTGTAATAGAGTACGCCGTAGGACAGGGTGCTAAGGCCAAAAAGCACGGCCACCATGCGGTAAGAGGGCGCCGGCCCAAAGCGGATACACAGCGGGATCATGCCGATGACGGCCACGAACTGCAGAATCGCCATGGTGCCCATCAGAGTAGAGGCGACGGTGGCGCTCTGCATCAGAACAAACACCACGTAATAGGTGAAAACCGCGTTAAACACGTCCTGAGCGATATAGCCGCCGAGATACATGCCCAGATGCTGGCGGAAGATACGGATACGTAATGTGGAGAGCAGATCGATTTTCAGACGGTTCAGACTCTGACCCAGGGTCATTTTTTGTTGCTCATCAGCCAGCGCGGCGGCAGACTTTTTCTCCGCGGGTCGTTCCCAGGTAAACAGATAGACCATGACCAGTACCAGCGAGCACAGCAGCGAGAATACCAGGCTGGAATAGAAGAAAGAGAGCGGGTTATCTTTGCCAAAATAATTGAGCAGGATACCGGGTAAAAATGCTGCCAGAATGGCGGAAAGCTGGGCCAGTGCGATACGCGCACCGGAGAATTTGGTCTTCTCTTTAAAGTCGTCGGTCATCTCCGGCACCAGCGTTTCGTAAGGTACCAGGATCGAGGTATACACCACTTCGAATATCAGATAAGTCAGGAGATAATAGAGATAATTCATATCTCCCAGCCACATCAGGCTATAAGTGAACACCAACGGGATGCCCGTGAGGATAAAGAATTTGCGGCGGCCAAAGCGTTTGCCTAACCAGGTGACGCCGAAGTGATCGGTCAGATAACCCATCAGTGGGCTGGCTATGCCATCCACAACACGGGCCATCGCGAAAATAGAAGTAGCTTCAATCGGACTGAGACCACAAAACGTGGTATAGAAATAGAGCAGCCAGGAAGAGGTTAACGCCATCGTGCCAGCGCCAAGAAAGTCTCCCGATCCATATGCGAGATAATTTAACGTTCCAGGTTTACGTGTTGTCATAGTGTCCATCCTGATAAGCCTACTTACACGCCCGGCCCAATGTCGGGGGATGGGGCTAAAGTAGAATTATGCTAATCAGAAAACCTTTGCGATTTTGCCAATAGAGAAAGGTTGATGGCGGTCAGGGGAAGAAAATACCGGGCAGCTTCACTAATTTAATAAAATAGCGTTTCATTTTTATTGAATTAACATTTTGGCAATACTGATTTTTCCTGGTTGTGTCATGGCATCAATGTATTGTGTGTTTTAACGCAAATTTTTCCGATGAAATCCTCCAATATACAAGGGGATTTAACACTCAGAGAGGAAAAGGACAATGAAAGCTGCTGTGGTTAATCAAGATCATTCCGTTGATGTAGTGGAAAAAAAACTACGGGCGCTGGCGCATGGTGAGGCGCTGCTGAAAATGGATTGTTGTGGCGTGTGTCACACTGATTTACACGTTAAAAATGGTGACTTTGGTGACCGTACGGGCGTTATTCTTGGCCACGAAGGGATCGGCGTGGTGAAGGAAGTCGGGCCGGGCGTCACCTCGCTGAAGGTGGGGGATCGGGCCAGTGTGGCCTGGTTTTATAAAGGTTGCGGACATTGTGAATACTGTACCACCGGTAATGAGACGCTATGTCGTGATGTACAAAACGCGGGCTTCACCGTTGATGGGGGGATGGCTGAAGAGTGCATTGTGGTGGCGGATTATGCGGTAAAAGTGCCGGATGGTCTGGATTCCGCCGCGGCCAGTAGCGTAACCTGCGCCGGTGTCACGACGTATAAAGCGGTAAAAGTTTCTGCTATTCAGCCCGGTAAGTGGATAGCGATTTATGGTCTGGGCGGCTTGGGGAATCTGGCGCTACAGTACGCAAAAAATGTGTTCAATGCCAAAGTCATCGCCATTGATGTTAATGAGGCTCAATTGCAGTTTGCTGCTGAAATGGGGGCCGATTTAGTGGTGAACTCGATGAAAGAGGACGCGGCTAAAGTTATTCAGGAAAAAACCGGTGGCGCGCATGCGGCGGTGGTGACTGCGGTGGCGAAAGCCGCGTTCAATTCCGCGGTGGATGCGATGCGGGCGGGTGGGCGTATTGTCGCTGTTGGCTTACCGCCTGAATCAATGAGCCTGAATATTCCTCGTCTGGTGCTGGATGGCATTCAGGTGGTTGGATCGCTGGTCGGGACCCGGGAAGACCTGGCAGAGGCGTTTCAGTTTGCCGCAGAAGGAAAAGTGGTCCCCAAAGTGACCAGACGACCACTTGAAGACATCAACGCAATTTTCACTGAGATGCAGGAAGGTAAAATCAAAGGCCGGATGGTTATCGACTTCACCAAGTAAGTAACCGGTCAGGCCGTTTACGGAGAGAAAATCTCTTCTTTGTAAAAAAACAGGCGCCTTGTATTAAGCTGGCGCCTGTTTCGCTGAGGATGTTGAGCGTTTTCAGGCATTCATAAAGAAGCTTGAACGCTCGGGAGCTTCTTGCTCCAGCAGGCAGCAAAGGCTCTGCCACAATAATGAGAGCAACCAACCGATATTGTTCAGCATGACCCTTTCCTTTTAATCTTCATTTACAAAATAAATGTACCCTGAAAATGAGAAACCGCCATGCTGAATCACTCTTTTTTACGATGGAGTTTGGTGCAGCCCTCATTCTACCCGTTGATCAATTAGTGACATCATTGTTTAGCATGACCCTTTTCACTTTTCTATCCCTGAACAGGGATCCTGTTGAGGATTATTCGCGTGTTAAATATTTTTCGCTGTCTGCTGTCGCTGGGCATCCTGGCGGCGTTCACCGCTGGTGCTGCTGATAGCGCCACACCGCAGTATGGTGCTGAACTGCAAGGTTTTAACTTCCCTTACCCTATTGAGAAGTTTAATTTTTCTTCACAGGGGCAGCCCCTGTCCATGGGCTTTATCGACATCAAACCGCAGGGAAAAAAAGCAAATGGTCGTACGGTGGTGTTGATGCACGGTAAAAATTTCTGTGGTGTGACCTGGCAGGATTCTATTGACGCACTGAGCCAGGCGGGTTACCGGGTTATTGCGCCGGATCAGATAGGTTTCTGTACCTCGACCAAACCGGCTCACTATCAGTACAGTTTCCAGCAGTTGGCGTTCAATACGCATCAGTTGCTCGACAGTCTGCATATTGACCATATCACCCTGGTGGGACATTCGACCGGCGGTATGCTGGCAACCCGCTATGCGCTGATGTATCCACAGCAGGTGGAGAAACTGGTGCTGGTCAACCCAATAGGTCTTGAGGACTGGAAGGCGAAGGGCGTACCGTGGCGTAGCGTTGATGCCTGGTATCAGCGTGAACTGAAAACCTCGGCGGCCAGTATTAAAAAGTATGAATTGAACACCTATTACGTCGGCAAGTGGAAAGCGGAATATGACCGCTGGGTCACCATGCTGGCAGGGCTGAACAACGGGCCGGGACATAAACTCGTCGCCTGGAACTCTGCGTTATTGTACGACATGATTTTCACCCAGCCGGTGTACTACGAGTTTAAAGATTTAACCATGCCGACGACGTTAATGATTGGCACCTCGGATACCACCGCCATTGGCAGTGATATTGCACCGCCAGCGGTGAAAGCCCGGATTGGCCACTACAATGAGTTAGGCAAACAGGTGGCGAAGTTGATCCCGCATTCAACGTTGATCGAATTCCCAGGCATGGGCCACGCTCCGCAGATGGAAGATCCCGCAAGGTTTAATCAGGCGCTGATTAAGAATATTAGTCAGCTTTAAATTTGTATCGCGCAGGCCGATCCGATCATGGCCTGCTTTTTCCTGGCATAAAACGAACAGCCTTCACTCCGGCCCTTCAGCCCGTAAAATGCGTGCCGCTTCATCCGCTGTCAGTGGATAGTTAAAGAATCGCCGGTAGAAATCCTGGGTGGCTTTGACCATATCCAACCCTGGAAACAACTCTGGGTGCAGCGTCTTCGCGGCCCACAGGATTTGCAGTCCGGCTTCGGTTCCGTAGCGATCCCACGGGAACACCCCTGCTGGATTTTGCCATAGCTGATGGTTTTTCACCGCCTTCAGGCTGCTGAACAGCGAGGCGTAATCCGAATCAGCCAGCGTCCCCGCGCCCGCGCCGATAATGATGATATCCGGTTGCCAGGACAACACGTTCTCCGGCGAGATCTCCTTCATATTTCCGTCGACATCTGCTGCCGCGTTGCGGCCACCCGCCAGTTTGATCCAGGTATCGATCAGCGTATTGCGACCATCCACCTTTAGTGGGTGCAGCGAGGCGATATGCAGTACGCGCGGACGCTGGGCCGCACTCAGGCCGCCCGTTTTTGCCTGAACGACGGCAATCTGTCGATCCAGCCAGGCGTTATAATCTTGCGCCCGTTGTCGTGCCTGATCGGTGCCGATCACCTCGGCGGTGGTCAGCAGGGAACGCTTCATCGAGGGGAAATCATCAAAACGCATCACCAGCGTGGGTAAACCTGCGCGGCGATAGGCGGCGGTATCCGCATCATCCGCCGGAACAAACACCGTATCCACTTTACGCGCCAGCAGCGCCTCACTTGAAAAGCTGCGACCATGAACCGACAGCGCCTGATTCAGCGATGGCTGGATTTTAAACATCCAGGGGCGGTCTTTCACGTGATTGACCGTCGCCACTATTCTGTCGCCCGCTCCCAGCGTCATTAACAACGAGTGGTGGGCATACCAGCCATCGGCAATACGTTTCGCTTGCGGCGGAACCGCCACTTTATTGCCGAGATCGTCGGTCACGATGCGGGCAAAGGCCGGGTGGCTGGCGGCAGTCAGGCTTAACGCCGCCAGGAGCGGCAGGAACAGAAACTTGTTCATGAGCGCCTCATTAAAAGTTCAATTGCATAGAGACCTGCACCATTCGCGGTTCCCCTAACTGGGCGCTGGCATAACCTGCACCGCTGTAGCCGTTCAGACCACCAGGCACAATATTGCTCCAGTAGTGGCGGTTGGTGAGGTTGGTGATATCCAGGCGGAAGGTGGTTGCGGTATTAAACAGCGGTGTTTTGTAACTGCTGCCTATATCGACGGTGGTATAGCTGCCCACCCAGCCGTTATTGGCGTTATCGGTACTGCGGCGACCAACATAGTGCATACCGCCATGAATATCGGTTCCGCTCAGAAACGGCAAATCATAGGCGGCAAACAGACTGGCAGTATAGCGCGCCAGGCCAACTATTTGTTTATTGTCGGTACTGGCGCTGGCGGTATCGTGCAGACGCGGATCCAGCCAGGTCATCCCACCATACAGATGCAGGTTTTCAGTGAGGCTGCCATCGGCCATCAGTTCCAGACCACGATTGCGCTGGGTACCATCGGTAGCATAGTCGCCGCTGGCGGTGGTCCAGGCAAATGGGCGCTCGATCTGAAACAGGGCGGCGGTCAGCAGCATTTTATTCACCGCCAGTTTGCTACCGACTTCGACTTGTTTACTGCGGTAAGGCGACAGAATATTCCCGGCGTTGTTGGCGCCGGTCGGCGCGGTATCCCCCTGTTGCAGGCTATCGGCATAGGTGACGTACAGCATCAGCGGATCGACCGGCTTATACATCAGGCTGGCCGAACCACTGAATCCGCTATTGCTGGAGTCGCTGGTACGCTTGTTGGTTTTGGCATAATTAGCCGAACTGAGCAGGTTTTCGCTCCCGGCCAGCAGCAGGCTCCACTGTGGGGTAAACGTCAGTGTATCGCTGAGTAAAAATGCCTGTTGAGTCGCGGAGGCGGAATGGTAACGATGGGTAAAGTCAGGGTAGTCCGGCTCGGCAAACGCCTGTGGATTATCCAGTGAAGCGCTGCCCAGTGTCGAGGTACCACCGTGGACCGGATTGTAGTTTTTCCAGACAAAGCCGCGGATGCCTGTGGAAATCTGGTGATGCAGCCAGCCGGTATCCACTTCGCCGTTCAGATTGGCCAGATAACTGTTGATGGTGAAACGGCTGGCGGTGGCGGAAGAGGTGGTGGTTTTGTAGTGACCGAGGTTATCGGTAAAGGTATTGGTGACCGCCGTAGATTCACGGTCGGCGATTTGTCGCAGGACGCCCACTTCACCTTGCCAGTTACCATCAAAATCATGCTTCAGATGCAGGCTGGCGGTCAGCGTGTGGTTATCATCGCCAGCGTAATACTGCCCCAGATTCGCCGTTTTCGGATTAGGCGCGGAGGGGAAAGACAGACCGCTACCGAGCGCGAATTTGCCGGGCAGGCCTTTGGCGTAGAAGTGATAATAGCTGAAGTTAGTCTCCAGCACGGTTTTATCACTCAGGTTGGCATCTAACGCCAGGCTGAATAATTGACGGCGTTTTTTGCTGCCGCTGACGTAGCCATTCCCCTCGTCGTCAAGGAAATTGGCGCGATAGCGCAGGCGATCGTGGTCATCCAATGGGCCGCTGAAGTCACCGGCGACCAGATGGCTGAGGCCAGTACCCGCGCCAAACGTCAGGCTGTGTTGCGCGATATCGGTCGGACGTTTCGCCACAAAATTAAACAGACCGGCCGGATTGGCAGGGCCATAGAGCGATCCAGCCAGGCCATTCAGCACCTCGATATGGTCAAACTGTTCGGCGGCATAATCGGTGGTGGAAACCACATTCAGCCCATCGATCAGGGTGTTTTGTACCACGCTACCCTGCATACCGCGGGTTTGCGGACGAGCACCGTCACCCTGTACTGAAGGCATATAGCGATAAATATCGCTGATGCTTTTTAACTGCTGACGTTTCATTAACGTAGGGGAGACGACCTGTACGGAATAAGGTGTATTGCGGATCTCGCGTTTTCCCAGGTTACCTAATGTCGCCTGTTTATCCGGTGCGGCCACGTCACTGTCGGCGGCGGCAGCGTCAACGGTCAGTGTTTTTTCCTGAGAGGCGGCCTGGGCCTGTAGGGTCAGCAAAACCAGCATGCTGAGCGCACTTTTCTTAGCCCATAAAGACGGGGTTACTACGGTCATTTTGTTGTGATGCCTTGCAAATGGTCTGATCGCCATCGGGATGGGAACGGCTTTAAAAAGAGCGTAAAGGTTAACATAACGTTATGTAATATTGTATACAGCGAATTCTCTTGCCACGACTTCGGTGAAAACTGCTGATCAGCACCGTATTCACCAAGGATATGAAGGTTTAAAATGTGATTTTCATCACATTATCGCGTGGTAAGCGATAACCTGAGGTTATGCCCTGGCAATAAACAAGCATTATCCCGCCCAGGAGATAGGTGAAATAGTGTTATCAGGCAACTTTGCAACCTGATAAGAGACGTTACCCATGTTGATCCCGCAACCCTATCTGTTATTCCTTGGTGATGTTACCGATCCTTTGGCGGCCAAAACGGCGCGCGGGATCCAGGTCTGGCGGCCTGAACAGTGCGTCGGACAGATTCGCCTGCCAGGATGTTCTGTTTCGCTGGGGTTGGATGACCTGACGATTGATGCCGCTGTTGCCGCAGGGGCGAAAACGTTGGTGTTGGGTACCGCCAATGCCGGAGGTTATTTGCCGGAGCACTGGCTGGAGACAGTGCGTCGTGCGATTAAGGCGGGCATGAACGTCGCCAGCGGTCTGCACTATCGTTTGGTGGATAATGCAGAGCTGGTCGCGCTGGCGCAGACACACCATGTCACGTTGTTCGATATCCGCCATATGCGCCCGCAACTGAAGGTCGGCAGCGGTAAAAAGCGCAGTGGTAAACGTGTGCTGACGGTGGGGACTGACTGCTCTGTCGGCAAAATGTATACCTCGCTGGCGTTGGAAGCGGCAATGCGTGCGATTGGCCTGAAGGCAGATTTTAGGGCCACCGGTCAAACCGGTATTCTGGTCGCCGGTGAAGGTATTGCCATTGATGCGGTGATCGCCGACTTTATCGCCGGGGCGGCAGAAGCCCTTTCCCCGGAGAATGAGGCGGATCACTGGGACATTATTGAAGGGCAGGGCTCATTGTTTCACCCGTCTTATGCCGGGGTCAGTATGGGGCTTATCCACGGCGCACAACCTCACTGGCTGGTGATGTGCCATGAAATGCACCGTCCGCATATGCGTCATTTGCCGCACCAGCCAATGGTCAGCCTTGCTGACTGTGTCGAAGCCAACCTGCGAGCCGCACAGGTCACCAGCGATAAGGTGCAACTGGCGGGTTTCGCCATCAATACCTCCAATTTTAGCGAACAGGAAGCCCGTGATTACTGTCGGCAAGTGAGTGATGAGTTTGGTGTACCCGCCACTGATCCGGTGCGCTTTGGTATTGGCGAGATCGCGGCACTGCTGAAGGTGCGGGGGTGATGATGCGTCGGATGCAGGTTGAAGTTGTTGAACTGCCATTGGCACGGCCTTTTGCCATTTCCCGCGAGACGCGTACGGCGGTGACGGTGGTGCGAGTCACGCTGGAACAGCAGGGGTTTATCGGACGCGGCGAATGTACACCGACCGCCCATTATCACGAAAGTGCTGAAAGTGTGACCGCCCAATTGGCGGCGGTGCAGGAAGAAGTGGAAAACGGTCTGTCACTGACTGAGTTGCAAGAGCGACTGCTGCCGGGGTCTGCACGTAATGCGCTGGATTGCGCACTGTGGCGACTGGAAGCGGCATGCCACAAGCAAACGTTGTGGCAGCGCCTGAATGCCAGGCCGCCAGTGTCAGTCATTACCGCAGAAACGCTGAGCCTGGACCGTGTTGAGCAGATGGCCGCCGCGGCTGCCGATGCGGTTTCACGCGGGGCAATACTACTGAAAATCAAGCTGGATCGCGATTTAGTGCTGGAAAAAGTCGCGGCAATTCGCGCCGCCGCGCCGGATGCCACGTTAATTATTGATGCTAACGAAGGCTGGAGCGGGTTGGATCTCTACAGCCTGTTCAACGCGCTGACCCACTACAACATCGCGATGATCGAGCAACCGTTGCCCGCCGGGAAAGACGCGGATCTACAACGCTTCGAGCATCCTATTCCGATCTGTGCGGATGAAAGCTGCCACCACGTCGGCGATATTGCCGCCCTGCGTAACCGCTACGAGATGATCAACATCAAACTCGATAAATGTGGTGGCCTGAGCGAAGCGCTGGCGATGGTGAAAGAGGCACAGCGTCATCAGTTGCGAGTGATGGTGGGATGTATGCTCGGTTCCTCGTTGGCGATGGAGGCAGCGCTGCCGGTCACCGTCTCGGCTGAATATGTCGATCTGGATGGTCCCATCTGGCTGGCGGCCGACAGTGCGCCTTATCTTTCCTACCATCAGGGACGTGTCTGGCCCTGAGCCAGTTAGCCAGCGGAGCCACTATGACTGATATTCTCCTCTCTGAATCCGCGACCTCGCGATCCGGTCAGACGTCTCCAGTGTTGCAGGTGGACGATCTTAGCGTCAGTTTCAGCGGTCGGTCCGGCCGGAATCTGGCGCTGAAAGGCGTCTCGTTCACTATCAACAAAGGCGAAATTGTCGCGGTAGTGGGGGAAAGCGGTTCGGGGAAGTCTGTCACCTCGCTGGCGATCATGGGGCTGTTGGCCCCTTCTGCCACCATTGAACGCGGAGCGATTCATTTCAGTCCCCGCAGCGGCGTTCGCCATCCTTTACTGAACATGGCCGCTGATGAACGCCGTAAGTTGCGTGGACGCGATATGGCGATGATTTTTCAGGAGCCGATGACCTCGCTCAATCCGGTGTTACGGGTGGGCGATCAACTGACTGAGGCGCTGAAAGATCATCAACTGTGCGACAACAAAACGGCTCAACTGAAAGCCCGGGAACTGTTGCGTAAAGTGCGCATTGCTGATGTCGATCGGGTGATGAAAAGCCATCCACACTCACTCTCCGGAGGCATGCGCCAACGGGTAATGATTGCCCAGGCGCTGGCCTGCGATCCACAGTTGCTGATTGCCGATGAGCCGACCACCGCACTGGATGTCACCGTACAGGCCCGCATTTTGCAAATTCTCCGCGACCTGCAACAGCAAAGTGATATGGCGGTGCTGTTTATCACTCATGATATGGGCGTGGTGGCAGAAATCGCTGACCGCGTCGTGGTGATGTATCAAGGTGAGGTGGTGGAGCAGGGCAGCGTACAGCAGATTTTTAGCGCGCCTGAGCACCGTTATACCAAAGCACTGCTGGCTGCCGTCCCGCGCCTTGGTGACATGCAAGCCAGCCACTGGCCGCAGCGTTTTTCGCTACTGGGCGAAGGGCAAGTTAAAGAGGTCGGGGGGCAGAAAACCGCGCGTTATGAGGAAAAGCCGCTGCTGGATGTCCGGGGACTGAAGGTTTACTACCCGGTGCGCAGCGGGTTGTTCTCCGCGCTGACCCACCGAGTGCATGCGGTAGAGCAGATTGATTTCTGTGTCTGGCCTGGCGAAACGCTGGCGATTGTCGGTGAAAGCGGTTGTGGCAAATCCACTACCGGACGCGCGTTACTCCGGCTGGTCAACAGCGAGGCGGAGAGCATCCTGTTTCAGGGGGAAGAAATCACCCTGATGAAGGAACCGGCGTTCAAGCGGCTACGGCGCGAGATGCAGATGGTGTTTCAGGATCCTTATGCCTCGCTCAACCCACGTTTGACGGTGGGTTTTTCCATTGCGGAACCGCTGTTGTTACATGGTTTGGTGAAATCACTGGAAGACGCCACGCCGCACGTGCAGGCGTTGCTGAAAAGCGTGGGACTGTTGCCGGAACATGCCCGCCGTTACCCACATGAATTTTCCGGCGGTCAGCGCCAGCGTATTGCCATTGCCCGCGCAATGGCGCTGAAACCACAAATCATCATCGCCGATGAGGCGGTGTCGGCGCTGGACGTATCGATTCAGGCACAGGTGGTTAACCTGATGATGGATCTGCAACAAGAAACCGGCGTCGCGTGGATTTTCATCTCCCACGATATGGCGGTGGTTGAGCGTATCGCCAACCGTGTCGCGGTGATGTATCTCGGGCAGATTGTCGAAATCGGTCCGCGTCACGCGGTATTCAATAATCCCCAACATTCCTATACCCGCCGTCTGCTTGCTTCAGTACCCGTGGCCGACCCAGCCCGACGTACGGTGCGCGTGCTGGACGACAGTGAAATCCCTTCGCCGCTGCGCAAAGTTGGCGAAGACGTGGCGAAACTTCGCTACCGGCAGGTTGCCCCACAACACTGGGTGGCAGAAGGTGCTGCCTTTACTACCCCATCAGGAGAGACACCATGAAGCCGTTTGTACGCCGTACTGCTACAGCCCTTGGGCTGTCACTGTGTCTGGCTGGATTCGTCCAGGCGCAGGACCTGCGGATTTCCGCCTATGTCGATATTACCGGTCTCGATCCGCACGATACTTCGGACAACGCCAGTTATTCGGTGCAGAGCGGTATTTTTGAGCGGTTGTTCCAGTTCGACAACAAGATGAAGTTGGTGCCCTGGCTGGCGACGGATTACACCAGTAACGAGGATGCGACTGAGTTCACCCTGAACCTGCGCAGTGATGTGACATTCCAGGACGGTACGCCGTTTAATGCCGACGCGGTGAAAGCCAACCTGGATCGCCTGGCGGATCAGAGCAAAGGGTTGAAGCGCAACAGCCTGTACAAGATGATTAAAACGGTGACGGTGGTATCGCCAACTCAGGTGAAAATCACACTAAACCAGTCTTTCGGGGCGTTGATCAATACCCTGGCGCATCCGTCGGCGGTGATGTGGAGTCCGGCAGTACTCAAACAGTACCCGGATGAAGCGCAACTGCGCCTGCACCCTACCGGAACAGGCCCGTTCCGTTTTGTCAGTTGGCAACCCGGCAAAGCGGTCAAACTGACGAAATTTGCCGGCTACTGGCGTAAAGGCTGGCCGAAGGTGGATAACGTGATTATTTCACCGAGCCCGGAAGACGCCACCCGTGTGGCTGCGCTGAAATCCGGCCAGGTGGATGCTATCTATCCGTTGCCTTCTGATCTGGTCAACGCCGTACAGAGCGACAGCAAGCTGGCAGTACAGCGCGATGAAAGTATCTATCTGTATTACATGGCGATTAACACCTTGCACAAACCGCTGGCCGACGTGCGCGTACGCCAGGCGATCAATTACGCGATCAACCGTGATATCTGGCTGAAAGTGGCGTATGCCGGCATGGGGCAGCCAGCGACCTCCGCTATTCCACCTGCGGTGCAATTCTATGCCAAACAACGTGATCCGGATTACCACTACAACCCGGAAAAGGCGAAAGCGCTCTTGCAAGCCGCCGGTTATGGCAATGGATTGGTGCTGAAGTTGTGGGTGACCGATGCCACGACCAGCGTGCGGGCCGGACAGTTCCTCAAACAGCAGTTAGGGGCGGTGGGGATTACGGTGACGGTGACGCCGATGGATTCCGGCGCGCGTAACGCTAAACTCTGGGGCGTGAAAGACCCGAAACAGGCTGAGTTCGATCTTTACTACGGCGGCTGGTCGACCTCGACCGGTGACGCAGACTGGGCGATACGTCCGTTGTTTGCCTCCGGGTCTTGGGTTCCGACCGCTTACAATGTTTCCTATTACAGCAATCCGAACGCGGATAACGCGATTGCCGCCGCGCTGAAAACGGCCGACCCAGCCAAACGCGCGGCAGCCTACGCCGAGGCGCAGAAAATTATCTGGCAAGACGCACCGATCGCTTTCCTTGGTTCACCGGATAATCTGGTTGGCAGGAAGAAGAATCTGAGTGGGGTTTCGCTGCTGGCAGACGGCTCGCTGTTGTTCGATCAGGCTGAGTTTAAATAAATCCAACGGTGGCGGGAGCGATCCCGCTGGTATTAGCGGGAAATCACCCATGTTTGCTTATTTACTCCGACGTTTGCTGGAAATGATCCCGGTGTTGCTGGTGGTCTCGCTGTTGGTATTTGGTTTTATCAAATTACTACCGGGCGATCCGGCGCGTATCTATGCCGGCCCGGATGCGCCGGTTGAAGCAATCGAGGCGGCACGGCAACATCTGGGGCTTAACGACCCGCTGCCGCAGCAGTATTTGCACTGGCTGGGCGGATTGTTAAAAGGCGATCTGGGGGTCACTTATCGCACACAGCAACCGGTGGCAGCGGTGATTGCCCAGGGCTTTATGCCGACGATGTGGCTGGCGCTGGCGGGGTTTGCCTGGTCGGTGCTGCTCGGGTTGATTATTGGCGTGGTTTCGGCCCTGAAACGGGGTAAATGGCAGGACTGGATGCTGATGAGTATGGCGGTCGGCGGGATTTCGATGCCGCCTTTCTGGTTGGGTCTGTTACTTATCCAGTTTGTGGCGATGCCGTTTGGGGTGTTTTCGGTCAGTGGTTTCAATAAACCCAGCGATATTATTTTACCCGCACTGACCCTGGGGTCGTCGGTGGCCGCGGTCATGGCGCGCTTCACTCGTTCCGCCTTTCTGGACGTGGCGCAGGAAGACTACGTGCGTACCGCCAACGCTAAAGGATTGCGTAACCGACTGGTGACATGGAAACACATTATGCGTAACGCGTTGATCCCGGTGATCACCATGCTGGGGTTGCAGTTCGGCTTTTTGTTGGGGGGATCGATTGTGGTGGAAACCGTCTTCAACTGGCCAGGGCTCGGCTGGTTGCTGATCGAGTCGATCAAAAGTCAGGATCAGCCAGTGATCCAGGCGTTAGTGATGCTGTTTGTCTTTGAATTTATACTGATTAATTTGTTGGTGGATCTGCTGTATGCGGTGATTAATCCAGCGATTCGTTTGCGACAGGAGCCTGCATGAAGCCCACACCTGATGCCACGCTGGCTGGCAATGTACAGGGCCACAGCCGCTTACGTTCGCCATGGCGTGATTTCCTGCATCACTTAATCCGTAACCCCTTAGCGTTGATATCGGGTGGTTTTATCCTGCTGCTGGTGATGGTGGCGATATTGGCGCCGTGGATTGCGCCCTGGGACCCGATGGCGCCGGACTGGATGGCGTTGTCGTCGCCACCTTCGGCGGCACACTGGATGGGGACGGACGATCTGGGGAGAGACGTATTGAGTCGCATTATTTATGGTGCGCGCATTTCTCTGTACCTCGGTGTGCTGTCGGTGACGCTTGGCATGGTAGTGGGGATTATTCTCGGTCTGCTGGCCGGTTATTATGGTCGCTGGGTCGATATGCTGATCATGCGGGGCTCCGATGTGTTATTTGCCTTTCCGGGCATGCTGCTGGCGATTGCGGTGGTGGCGATCCTCGGGCCGGGCCTTAACAATGTGATCATCGCGGTGGCGGTATTCAGCGTACCGGTATTTGCCCGTATCGTGCGGGCGGCGACGTTATCACTGAAGCAGGCGGCGTATGTCGAAGCGGTGCGCTGTGCTGGTGCGCCGGACCGGGTGATTTTACTTCGCCATATCCTGCCGGGCACGCTCTCTAACGTGATTGTCTATTTCACCATGCGTATCGGTACCAGTATTCTGACTGCAGCAGGGCTGAGCTTTATCGGCCTCGGGCCCGAGCCGGATGTGCCGGAATGGGGCAATATTCTGGCAATGAGTCGGAATATGATGATGGCCGGACAGTGGCATGTCAGTGTTTTCCCCGGCCTGGCGATTTTTATCACCGTGCTGGCTTTCAATCTGCTGGGTGATGCTTTGCGCGATACCTTAGATCCGAAACTGAAAGGATAGAAAAGAATGGATTACCAACAGGCGGCGGTGGAGTTGTTACTGCAACGCTGGCAAACCACACGTCAGCTGGGCAATCCACGCGGTACACCAGGCGCCACCAACAGTCTTTGCGATGTGGCGGGGGTGCGCGTCGGTCACAGTACCCAGGCGGCGGGTGAACGACAGACCGGGGTAACGGCCATCGTGCCGCCCGGAGATAACCTGTTCATGCAGCCACTGCCCTGCGGCGCCGCGGTACTGAACGGTTTCGCCAAACCGGTCGGGTTGGTGCAAATTGAGGAACTGGGCGTACTGCACACCCCCATCCTGCTGAGCAACACGCTGGCGGTCGGAACGTTGTTTACCGCGTTGGTGCGTGAGGCGATTGAGCGCAATCCTGAACTGGGTCGCTCGCTGCCAACGGTTAATCCACTGGTGCTGGAATGTAATGATGGCTGGCTGAATGATATCCAGGCGCTGGCGGTGACGGAGCAGATGGCGCGGCATGCGCTGGCGACAGCGAGTACGGGTTTTGCCCGTGGCAGCGTGGGCGCCGGACGGGGCATGAGTTGTTTCAGCCTGAAGGGGGGAATTGGCACCGCATCACGGTTGATCCCGACCCTCAACGCGACGCTGGGCGTACTGGTGCTGGCTAACTTTGGTGCCCTGAACGCACTGACGCTGGATGGTGTGCGGATGGGGGAGGCGATCGCGCCGTTATTGCCAGAGCTGACGCCACAGCGCGATGCCGGTTCAATTATTATCATTATGGCGACCGACGCGCCGCTGGATGCGCGACAACTGAAGCGTATCGCCAGGCGTGCCGGTGCCGGATTGGGGCGGCTTGGCAGTTACTGGGGGCATGGTTCCGGCGATATTGCCGTGGCATTTTCCACGACGGCTACGCCACAACCACCGGACGAGCCCGAGCTGGAACCGCTGTTGGCGGCGGCGGCGGATGCTACCGAACATGCGGTAGTCGATGCATTGTTAACCGCGACGGCCGTGACCGGTTTTCGTGGGCACCATCGCCCTGCGTTGAGTGAGGTGTTGGATCGACTGGTTATCCTGTCGGCCTGTTCAGGCCATTAATTTATCTCAGCGCCGTACCCGGCGCCTGACTTATTGCTCAAGGAAATACCCTGATGAAAATCTTTATCTCTGCGGATATCGAAGGCATTGCCGGTGTGATGCGTCCGGAGCAGTGCAGCCCAGGCCATGCGGAATATCAGTTGGCACGCGGTCTGATGGAGCAGGAAGTCAATGCGGCGATTGACGGTGCGTTTGCCGGCGGCGCCAGTGAAGTGGTGGTGGCCGACAGCCATGCGCAGATGACTAATTTGCGGGCAGAGAACATGGATCCCCGGGCGCGTCTGGTACAGGGCAAACCTCGCGGTCTGTCGATGGTGGAAGGGCTGCAACAACTGCGGTACGACGGGATGATTTTTGTCGGTTATCACAGTGCTGCCGGCGAGTCTGGCGTGCTGGCGCACACCATCAACGGTCGGGCATTTTATCGGGTGAAGATCAACGGTGAAGTGATGGGTGAGAGCGACATCTATGCCGCGATGGGGGCTGAACGGGATACCCCACTCTGGTTGGTGACCGGCGACGATACGTTGGAAAAGTGGATTGCACACTACTATCCGTCCGTGGACTATGTTCGCGTGAAGCGGGCTATCTCGCAGACCACTGCCGAATCCCTCAGCCCGACAGCCGCCTGTGCTGCGATTCGCCTGGCCGCGGAACAGGCCGTTAAGCGGGGGCGTAAGGTACAAACCTCGCGTCTCTGCTCACCCTATACGCTGGAGCTGATGGTGGCCCGGCCAGTACTTGGCGATCTGTTCTGTTTGATCCCCGGCGTCGAACGGCTGGATGCGGTCACCGTGCGCTATAGTACCGCGGATATGGCGACTCTGGTCAGTCTGCTGAGCGCTTTCTCTTATCTGGCGACGACGCAGAATTAAGCCGCAAACGGAGAGTCGCCGTCATACCGCAAGCTGCCGGCGCATTGACTGCGCCAGCGTCCCTGATCGCTGAGCAGAGTTGACGATTCGGTCTGATGGTCTCACCCCTTCAGGACCGGCGCTGGCGTTTTTGGCCGGCATTCGCCTGATTGGGAACGTGGGGTATAGCGTATTATCCGGCTGCGATTAAGCGCTAACAGCAACTGATCTCCCTCTGACTGTACGGCAAAGCGTTTTTGCCACGGGCCATCCTGCGCGGTTGCCAGTAGCCGCCCGTTGCCTAATGAAACCAGACTGGCCGTAATAGCGGCCGGTCCGATGCCGATGGTCATTTTATTGCCCTCAATCAGCAGCTCGCTGCGCATTGCCACCTGGCTCCAGCGGCCCTGCACGGCATCCAGCGAGGCGCTGTCCGCGTTGGCCGGGACAAAGCGTCTGGCCGCCAGGCCGATTTCACCGGATAGGGTCGTGCCTTGCTGGGTTAAGCGTACCGGGAAGGTACTGGAGAGCGATATCGCTTCGCCGGGGTGCTGGCTGTGATACAGATTTTCGGCGTTGCCCAGCCAGTTAATGCTCTGCGCATTGACTTCCAGCCAGTCATAACCGTCTTCCGCCACATACAGGCCCGGAGTCAGGTCGTGGCCGCGTTGCGGCAGCGGCTGTCCCAGTAGCGCGCTGATCACCGCCAGAGCGGAATCCGCGCTGGCGACATCCTCACGGTTGGCGACCAGCGCCAGTCCGACTTTTTGTTGTGGCTCAAGCAAGAAATAACTCTTATAGCCAGCATGAGAACCACCGTGCCCCACCAATGTCACGTTGCCTACCTGGGTCTGTGAGATGCCCAGGCCGTAGCCGGTAGGGCGGCCATCGGCCAGCTTACGGGGGGCGCTCAGACGGGCCAGCGTCGTTTTCTCTTGCAGTAAATGTTGCAGCCACTGACTGAGCGCGGTCACGCTGCCAGTGAGACAGCCGGAAGCGGAAAGATGCAGGCCCGCGCTGGCCAGACGCCACTGATTATGTTGCAGCCAGTAGCCCGGCGCCAGCCCTGGCACGATATCAAACCAGGTTTCGGGCGCGCTGAAGCGCAGGCCCAGCGGCTGATTAATATGTTGCTGGATCAGATCGTCAAACAGAATGCCTTTGGCTTTCAGCGCTTCTTCCACCAGCCGGTAGCCGGTGTTGGAATAGGAAACTTCGCTGCCGGGCGGGTAGTTGAGGTCGCCCAGGTCGCTGAGCAAGGTCAGCAGTGAGGCGGCGCTGGTGGCGTTATACACCGACAGACCAAGTAGCGACAGAGTTTCACGCACATCCGGCAGACCGGATGTCATGTCCAGCGCCTGCCCTACCGTGACCTGACCATTTTCACCCTGCAACTGTGGCAGATGTTGCGCCAGTTTATCTTCCAGCCCGATCGTCTGCTGGCAGTAGCCAGTCACCAGGGCGGCGAAAATATGCTTGGTGATTGAGGCAAAGCGCACCACGGTATTCGCATCAAACACTGTGCCCTGCGCCAGGTCAGCCAGTCCGCCGCAACTGATACTGAACATGTTATCGGCATCGAACAGGGCAATGGCCCCGCCCGGCGCGCCATCTTTACCCCAGCCTGCGGTAATCTCCTCCGCGACCTGCCGGGCGTGCTGCCAGTTCAGCGTCATGTCGGTTCCTCCAGCGTGAGACTTAAATCAAAGAGTTCAGCCGTGTGTGGATGCTGGATCCTCCGGGCGCGTAGATCCTCAGAACTGAGTAGCTCAACCATTTTACCCTGTTGCATCACGCCAATTTGTCGGCACAAATGGGTCACCACGGCCAGATTATGGCTCACCATAATGTAAGTCAGTTTACGCTCTTCGCGCAGGTCGCTGAGCAGATTCAGAATTTCCGCCTGTACTGAAACGTCCAGTGCCGAGGTCGGTTCATCCAGCAATAACACTTCCGGCTCGGCGATCAGCGCCCGGGCAATCGCCACACGCTGGCGCTGACCGCCAGAAAGCTGATGAGGAAAGCGAAAGCGCACGGCGGCAGGCAGCCCCACTTCTGACAGCGCCTGCGTAATGCGTTGTTCCGCACGATCGATGCGGTGGATCAACAGCGGCTCATGCAGGATGCGATCGATGGTCTGTCGCGGATGCAGCGAGCCATAGGGGTCCTGAAAGACCATCTGTACCTGACGAAAGAAGTTACGGCTACGGTGGGCGGCAAGCGTCATGCCGCCAAATTTTATCTCGCCGTGCCAGTGGTGATTAAGCCCGGCCAGTGCTCGCAGGATTGTGGATTTGCCGGAACCGCTTTCGCCGACGATGCCGAAGCTGGCACCGTTAGCGACGCTAAATGACACGCCCTTTACCACGTCCAGGGCGCCGAAGGTGATACGTAAGTCGTTAATCTCGATCATTAACATTCCTTGTGGGGATCATCAATTTCCCCTGGCGGTGAGAAAGGCACGGTTATCGGGGCGGTATTGTCGTCGCCCGTATCGCCTGGCGATAAGAAGACCCGATTATTCATCCCGCCATGCCGCCTCGCGTTGCATCACCGGTAAGCGTGCTCGTGGATGGCGCAGTGAAGGCAGGCAGGCCAGTAGCCCTTTGGTATAAGGATGCTGCGCCTGATGTAGTTCACTGGCATTCAGCATTTCGACGATCCTGCCGGCATACATCACCGCGACGCGATCACAAAAGTGCGCCACCAGCGGCAGATCGTGACTGATCAGCAACAACCCCATGCCACGTTGTGAAACCAGTTCATCAATCAGCCGCAGGATCTCCGCCTGCACTGTCGCATCAAGCGCGCTGGTCGGTTCGTCGGCAATCAGCAGTTCTGGATCGGGTGCCAGCATCATCGCAATCATCACCCGTTGCCCCATACCGCCGGAAACCTGGTGTGGGTAGCGTTGCGCCACCTGGTGCGGTTCGCGGATTTTTACCTGCGCCAGCAGTTCAATCGCGGCGTGCATTGCTGCACGTTTGCTGCCGCCTTTATGCTCACGCCAGGCCTCGGCAATCTGCTGGCCGATCGTCATCACCGGGTTCAGTGAATATTTCGGGTCTTGTAAAATGAAGCCGACACGTTTGCCGCGCACCTGGCGCAGCGTTTTTTCACTGGCGCCGCGCAAATCAATACCGTCAAAGCTCAATGCGTCAGCCTGCACTTTGGCGCTACCCGGCAGCAACTGCATCAGACTACGGGCGGTCAGTGATTTACCGGAACCGCTTTCACCGACGATGGCGAATTTCTCCTTGCCGATGCTGAAGGAAACACCGCGTACCGCTTCAAAGGTCTCTGTGCCGTTGGTGAAGCTGACGCGTAAATTTTGAATATCCACCAGCATTTACGTCTCCTTAGGATCCAGTACGTCGCGCAGGCCATCGCCAAGAAAGTTAAATGCCAGCGAGGTTAAAAAAATCGCGATGCAAGGCATCAGCGGTACCCACCATTCACTGAACAGGAAGCGCCGCGCGGTGGCGATCATCGTGCCCCATTCCGGCGACGGCGGCTGGGCGCCCATGCCGAGAAAACCAAGACTGGCGGCGGTGATGATGATGGCGCTCATATCCAGCGTCACGCGCACAATCAGGCTGGGTACGCACAGCGGCATCACATGATGCAGAATAATACGTAGCGGCGACGCCCCACTCAGACGACTGGCCGCGATAAAATCGCTGTGGCGGAACTGTAGCGTCTCTGCCCGCGCCAGACGGGCATAGGGCGGCCAGGCTGTCAGCGCGATCGCCAGGATGGCGCTTTCGACACCGGGCTTCAGCGCGGCGACAAAGGCCAGTGCCAGAATCAGCCGTGGAAAGGCGAGGAAAATATCGGTGAGGCGCATCAGCGCTTTATCCAGCAGGCCACCGGCATAACCGGCGATACAGCCGATAAATAGTCCGAGCGGCGCGGTAATCAGCACCACGGCAATCACCATGCCCAGCGTGGTCCGGCCGCCGAACAGAATGCGCGTCCAGATATCGCGGCCCAGCTCATCCGTGCCGAGCCAGTGTAGGGCAGAAGGGCGGGCCAGGCGGTTAGCCAGATCCTGATAACCGGGATGGTACGGTGTTAACCCGGGCGCGGCCAGGGAGAGCAGCAACATCAGCGCCACCACTAACAGTCCGCTCATGGCCAGTGGGTGACGCTTCAGCGCCAGCCACAGCCGATAACGGCGTCCCCATATCGCCTGACGGCGGGTAGCGGGGGTTTCATCGAGCAACCAGGCTCTTGATAAAATACTCATTTTACTCGTGGATCCCACAATCGGTAGAGAAGATCAGCGCCCAGGTTGAGCAGGACATAGACCGTGCCGACCAACAAGGTGGCGCCAATGACTGGATTCATATCGGCGTTCATCAGTGAGGTGGTGAGGTACTGCCCAAGGCCAGGCCAGGAGAAGACGTTCTCTGTCACAACCGCGCCTTCCAACAGACCCGCATAGGTCAGCGCCAGTACCGTAACCAGTTGTACCGCGACGGTAGGGAAGGCATGACGCCAGATGACCCGACGCGACGATAAGCCTTTTGCACGGGCGGTGATAATAAACTCGCCACTCAGGGCATTGAGCATAAACGTGCGGGTCATGCGGGTGATATACGCCATGCTGAAGTAAGCGAGGATCAGCACTGGCTGGGCCATATGTGCCAGCGCATCCCAGAACGCGTCATAATCTTTTGCCAGCAGGGAATCCACCGTCAGCAGGCCGGTGACCTGCGGCACCATATCCTGATAAATAATGTCCTGTCGGCCTGGGCCAGGGGCAATCCCCAGCACGGCATAGAACACCAGCAAGCTGAGCAGCGCCAACACAAAGACCGGCAATGAATGCCCAGCCAGGCAGACGACGCGGATCACCTGATCGATCCATTTACCCTGGCGTACCGCCGCCCAGACCCCGAGGGGAATGCCGATGATCGCTGCCACGATAATCGCCGCCGTCGCCAGTTCCAGCGTGGCGGGAAAGAAGCGGGCAATATCCTGGCTGACCGGATTTGAGGTCAAAATGGAACGACCAAAATCGCCGTGCAGGATCTGCGTCAGATAGTGCCAGAACTGAACGTATAACGGCTGATCCAGCCCCATCTCCTGGCGCACTCGCTCCACCACCGCCTGTGGCGCGTTGTCGCCGACGGCTGCCAACACCGGATCGGTCGGCATGACCCGGCCAATAAAAAACGTTAATACCGACAGACCAAACAACGTCAGCAGCAGACTGCCCAGCGTGCTGATAAAACTTTTTAACCATTGCATCAGGCTTTTTTCACCTGCTCATACGCGTTGTCGTTCAACACGGTGATACGCATGCCGGTGACGCCTTTGGTACTGGCGTAGGTATTCAGTTTCTGGAACATGAAAATAAACGGGCTTTTCTCACGGTGCAGGGTCTGGATCTGCTCATACAGCGCGATCCGCTTAGCGGGGTCTTTCTCATGCAGGGCTGCGGTGGTCATCTTATTGAAGGTTTCATCCGCCCAGCTACAACGCCAGGCCAGTGAACGCACGCGGGCATTGTCGCTGTTATCGGTATTAACGCTGAAAGCTTCAGTGTTGGAATTCGGATCAAAATAATCTGCCCCCCAGGCGGTGATGGCCAACTGGTGCTGCCGGGCGCGCATTTTGGTGAGGACTTGCCGATTCTCCGCCGCAATCAATTGCACTTTAATGCCAATCGCGCCGAGTTGGGTCTGGATGGCCTGGGCGATATCCGGGAAGGGTTGCGCGGAATAGTGATCGAGTGTCAGCTCAAAGCCGTCCGGATAGCCCGCTTCCGCCAGCAGGGCTTTGGCCTTTGCCACATCGATTTTAAACGGCTGATCGTTCAGGGCCGCAGGGAACCCGGCAGGTAGCAGGCTCTGATGGACTTTCCAGGTGAGTGGAATGATATTTTTTTGGATGCTGTCGTAATCGATAGCCCATTTCAGTGCCTGCCAGACCTGCGGTTTTTGCAGATGCTCATTTTTGGTGTTGCAGGACATCAGCATAATTGTGCCCACTAACTGCTGCACCACGTGGAAATTGCTGTTGCCGAGCAGTGGTTGCAATTGCTCGGTGGTTAAATCACGGGCGATATCCACATCACCTTTTTGCAACATCAACAACTGGGCAGCAGGATCGAGAATGTGTTTGGCAATCACGCGTTTGATGGCGCTTTGCGATGGATGCTGGTCATTTTTCTCCAGGATAACGCTCTCGCTGGCTTTCCAGGCGCGCAAGGTGAACGGACCGCTCCCCGCACTGTGTTGCTTGATCCAGGCGTTGCCCAGATCATCTCCCACCTGATTGGCGAGTGCGGTTTTCTTCTGCACGATACTGCCGACTGGCGCGGACAGGCAGTAAAGCAGAAAGGTTTCGGTGGCCGGTTCCGCGAGGTTTAGCACCAGGGTGTGGGCATCTTTCGCCACGATCATTTGCGCGACATTATCTTTGGTAAAGCCAAACTGATTGACGATAAAGGCCGGGGATTTATCCAGTTTCACCACGCGCTGTAATGAAAACGCGGCGTCGTCAGCCGTCAACGGGCTGCCATCGGCAAATTTCACTGTCGGATCAAGGTGGAAGGTAAAGGTTTTATTGTCGCTGCTCACTTCCCAGCTTTTCGCCAGTTGGCCGATAACTTCATTCGGTTTATCCGGGTTCGCCATGACCAGACGCTGATAGAGATTGCCACAGATTTCGGAACCAATGGCTTCAAAACTTTCCGCCGGGTCCAGACTGGTCATATTGTCGAGCTGCATGGCCATCACTAACATTGAAGGTGGCGTGGCGGCAAAGGCGGTATTCAGAGAGAGGTAAGAAAGGAAAGGGACGGCGCTGCATCCTGCAAGAAAACGTCTTCTGGTAACCATGACTTCTCCAATATATTGAAATAAAAGAATAATTCCGATACTTTTTAAATTATTTGCCTTGACAACTTATCGCGTACTCGGCTACTAGTGTGAAGAACGAATCCTTTTTTCATCTGGTCAATCAGCCCGCTCTTTCCTGGTGCGTTACGCACCATCAGGCGGCAAGCCAGATCTAATGATCGAGAGCGTACTTTCATGTCCCCACACCCGTGTTCTGAACCGATTACCGTGCCAGTTTTTGACGGTCACAACGATGTGCTGATGCGTCTCTGGCTGTCTCATCAGGACAACCCGGCTACAGCATTTCTCAACGGTCCCGCGGTCGGACAGATGGATTTGCCCAGAATGCGTCAGGGCGGTTTTGCTGGCGGCCTGTTTGCGGCCTATGTACCGTCGGCAGGATTGAAAGCAAGAACCGCGCCAGCTATGAAAAAAAACCGGGGGCAGCTGGGCTATGACCAGATTGAACCCACGCCTGGCAGGGAAGAGGCGCGGGACATCACATTGTCGATGATTGCCACGTTGCTGCGGATAGAACAGCAGTCGGCGGGCGCGGTGAAGATTTGCCGGACCGCCGCAGACATTCGTCAGTGTATGCGGGATAACCGGGTGGCGATGGTGATGCATATTGAAGGGGCCGAGGCGCTGGATGCGGAGCTGCAACTGCTGGAGGTGTTGTATGCGGCGGGGCTGCGTACGCTGGGCCCGCTCTGGAGCCGTCCTAACCTCTTTGGCGATGGCGTGCCGTTCCGCTTTCCTTCTTCCCCGGATACAGGCAACGGATTGACGGAAGCGGGGCGGCGACTGATACGCGCGTGTAATGAGAAGCGCATCATGGTCGATTTGTCGCACATGGATGAGAAAGGATTCTGGCAGACGGCGGAAATTTCCAATGCGCCGCTGGTGGCCAGTCATTCCAACGCGCATGCGCTTTGCCCTCAGTCGCGCAATCTGACTGATCGTCAACTGGCTGCTATCGCTGAAACCAATGGTTTTGTTGGGGTAAATTTTGGTACCAGCTTCCTGCGCAGCGACGGCCAAAAAGCGCCGGACGCCACGGTGTTGGAAATTGTGCGTCATGTGGATTATTTGCTGGAAAAACTGGGCGAAGACCATGTCGGCTTCGGCTCGGATTTTGACGGCACCACGTTGCCGCCGGACCTGAAAGACGTGGCTGGATTGCCGCTGTTAGTCAGCGCGCTGGCAGAGCACGGTTACGATAAAGCGCTGCTGGAAAAAATTTGCCACGGCAACTGGATCCGCGTGCTGGAAGCAACCTGGGGCGAATAATGATGCGGCTGCGGCATATTGAAGTTTTTCAGGCGATTATCGATACGGGCAGTATCAGCGGCGCGGCGCGTCAGCTCAATGTCTCGCAGCCTAATGTGAGCCGGGTGCTCAACCACGCCGAGCAGCAACTTGGTTTCGCGCTGTTTGAACGCCGTAGTCAGGGGATGAGTCCGACACTGGAAGCACAGCGGTTGATCCCGGAAATTCGCGAGTTGTACAACCGATTACAGGCGATCAGCGCGCTAACCGAACAACTGCGTAAAGGGGAAGGGCAAACGGTAAGGGTGGGGGCCGCTCATGCGTTCGGGCAGATGATCCTCGCGCCTGCGTTGGTCGAATACCGGCAGCAATATCGCTATGTGAACGTTGAACTGGTCACGGAGCACTTCCAGACCTTATGCCAGAATTTACTGGCGGATCAGCTGGATTTCGCGCTGGTATTTGGTCAACAGGTATCAGGGGAACTGGTTTCCGAACCGCTTTTCCACTCGTCGATGGTGGCGCTGTTGCCTGCGCAGACTGCGGTCAGCGGCCCGGTGTCTCTCGACTGGCTGTGTCAGAATAATTTGCTGATGATGCAGCAGGAAGATCCGCTGGGCCATGTACTGCATCGGGCGCTGCGTGATAAAGGTTTGCAACCCGCCAACTCGTTGTATATCAAAACCTATTCTGTGATTGCTGATATGGTGCTGGCCGGTGGCGGCGTGGGAATTGTCGACCTGTTTACCGCCAGGCGCTATGCCGATCAACTGCGGGTCGTGCCGGTGGCGCAACCGCTGCCGTTTGAAGTGATGTTAATCAGCCGGCGCGATCGTCCACAATCGCAGTCCACGCTACAACTTAAGCAGGTTATCCGCACCCGGCTATGGGAACTGGCACGGCAATGTGAGGTGCAAATTCATGTCGGGCAGTGAGCGACAGTTCAAAATAACGTCGCACCATTGATGCTTCCCTGTTCATTGTTCTCGCTGCCATTCAGACGACGTTATCGCCATGGTTGTCGCTCTTCCCAACACGAACGTTTTCGTTGCCGGTCATGTGCCCGCGTTTTCCAGTTGTCCTGTACCTGTGAAGCCCGAAACCCGGTGTTAAGGAGCAGATCGTTGAGATGTCCTTCAACGGGGCGGGCGTCCGTGATCCCGCAAGGACACTGAAAGTGGGTATCCACACTGTCTCCGGGCCTTCAAAAACGCGCACCAAAACAGGCGACATCTTCGCCAGTCGCCCATGCCGATGTTGCCCTGGATCTGCGAATGGGATGGACAATGGAGCGTTGTTGGTAGCAAGGCCCGGCAACACTGGATCTGGTACGCATACAATACGAAAACCGGAGGCGTACTGGCCTGCACTTTTGGCCCACGTACCGATGAAACCTGCCGTGAACTGCTCGCCCTTTTTAACATCGGCATGATAACCCGCGACAACGCGGGCAGTGATGCCAGAAAAAGTCCCGAAGAATAAGCATCTGACCGGCAAGAATTTTTACTCGACGTATTGAGCGTAACAATCTGACACTGAGAACCCAAATCAAAAGACTGGCCCGCAAAACCCTCTGCTTCTCACGCTCTGTTGAGTTTCATGAAAAAGTCATCGGAGCATTTAGCGAAAAATACATGTTCTACTGATTGGAGTCCCCCCTTAAGATTTAGGTTATGAGCGCTATTACGCGAACCTATTAAGGGAAAAGGTACATGAAAAAATGACAAATAACGTGAAAATAAATGGAAATTTCAGTTTGTGAATTTATCCGTATCGCACTTGGTTTGTTATTGAAAATGAAATTAACATGCCTTTTATCATTGAATTTAATTTTTGATGTGATAGTGATCGTGTTATATATATACAGATTAATTATTTTTGAGAATATATTTTCATTGATTTTATAGGCGGTGATAATATTAATTTTGTAACTGAATTATTGAGTTGATGTTAGTTTAATGTGTTGCTGTTCGTTATTTTTCTAGATCTATAGCAGAGAATATGGATGAGAGAATTATCTGTTTTGTCGCATTAAGCGTCTGGATCAGATAACATGATTTCTTGAAATTACCTGACCATATCTTTGATCCTAAATGATTTTAAACGTCTGAATCATTCCATTGATGTTATTGCTCAATGTGTTAACTGTCCTTTGGCGTACTCAATCAGCCAGTGCAATCTCGAAGAGATGATGGTAGAGTTTGGCATTATCGTTGACTATTCCACACCTCATCGCTGGGTTATTTGTCTGGTTTTTCTATTGAATAAGGCATTCCGCCGGTATAAACGTCGAACAAATCTCTGGTGGAGAATGGATGAAACTTACATCAGGCAGAGTAAGTTACCTTAATAATATTATGGCGCAGGAACAGCGGGATATAGAACGACGAATATGTCTGAGACAGGGATTTAAATCATTCAGATGGGCACAGGAAATTCTGGTTGGTATTGAGCTTGTGTAGATGATGCGCAAAGGGGAAATATCAGCATCCGTATGGGGACGGAATGTCCCTGGCAGAACCGATTAGAGTCATTTGATACATATAAAATGATATGATCGATTTGTTTTTATTTCGATTAATGGTTAATATCCCAACTCGCCTTGTCTAATTTTTTAGGTCCATTCTAATATTGGATGGGAATACCTTTTTTTGAAAAGGAGATTAATCAAATCAATCTGTTGTAAAGGTAATATGGTATATTCGTTAATTTTTTATGATTAGTTGCCAGATCAACACAGTCAATTACTACAATAAGGTGATAGTTATTCTTAGACCAATGTAGTCGCTTACCGCCATGAGAAACTACCATCATGGTTGCCCAGGCTGGGATCATCAGGTAAAAGGAGATTTAATGGTTATGTGTGACAGTAATAACATGAAATGTAATGGAGTTATGAAGGTATCATTACAAAGTGATAATTTATATTATACTTTCGGTCTTAGCCTTCTCGTTAATGAAGTTAACAGCGTGTTGAGTAAGTCACCTTTGTATTTTTTGGTAGGAGAATCGTCGAGTGACAGTAATGAAAAAAACATTATCTTCCGGGATATGATGGTTAGCGTTCACCTGAAAAAAGAGAACCGACGATGGAAAAATGACAACATCTCACCTTGTAAGGAGATATATCATATTCCTTTTGGATGTCGGCAGAATAGTTTATCAGAAATCATGGGTAAACTTGAAAAAATCCTGTTGATAGCCCATATGGATTACTCTTCTTTTATTCGTCCGGAAAACCACAAATCAATTGGGTTGAAAGATTTTAGACAGTTGTCATTAACAGAATGTAAAGTTTTGCTATTAATTGGTAAAGGCTATAATATCGGCCATATCTCCAGGATGTTAAACCGCTCAGAGAAAACCATCAATACACATTATCGCAATACCATCAGAAAATTGGGTATGCTTAATCGGGCTGAATTCTATAAATATGCCTCTTTCATTGCTCACGGCGCTAGCAAAGATTGTAATACGTTATGCCTTTAAAAGAGCCATATTTAGTTGCAGACACTCAGGCCAATACAACATACGAGCCTGGGTGTCCTCGTTATTCTGGTGTGGCTCTATTATGATTTCAGCTTCATTGGTGAAGTTTCAGGATCAAAGCTATTAATCAATTGAACATAATGTTTTCGCTGATGCTCTGTAAACTTTTCTTCCGCATTTAGGGTGAAAATAATGATATTTCTTCGTTCACTATTTATTACTGGGTGAAAAGGAAGAGCGACCATCGTCTGGACCTGCTTCATCTGTTTACCGTCAAGATGAAACCGGTTTGCGATTTGCACTACCGGGAGTTTAGCGGGACCAATTTCGCTTTTCAGCTGTATCCCTTCTACGGCAAATGCAGGCATAGTATTGGTCATAAATGCCATTTGCGCATCACAGAACTCTTCCAGCTTTTGATCTTCTGCCAAAAAAGCGCGGTTGATCAGAATGGTGTATTCATTCTCTTCAGGGTCACGAAACCGTAATACGTTGACCGATTGGTCAAACAACGGGGCAGAGGTTAATAGTGTTCCTTCATAAATGATATAGGTTGATTTATTTTTACTCATAGTCCTTTACTCATTATTGTCGTGTTGATGTGCAGGTACAGGGATAAGATCCACTCGCCTGTTTTGTTGTCGACCTTCTTCAGTCTCATTACTGGCAACAGGATCGCTGGCACCAACGCCCTTAACCAAAAAGTTTGTTAGCGGGACGTCTCCATGCTCTACCAGCCAGTCGCGCACAACTTTTGCTCTTTGCTCTGATAGCTGCATATTTAGCTGAGGCGTACCAGTATTATCCGAGTGACCAACAATCAGAAAGGTAGTCTGGCGGTTATGGGTCACGGCAGGCAGCAACGCCTGTAATATTTTATCACTGCCCTCATTGAGCTCAGCACGGCCCTGAGCAAATAAAGCCACAGGACCTGAAGAGAACAATATGGGTGAAGCCTTATAACGGCTGATAGCGTTATTGATATCAGCCAACATCTTACTGCACCTTGAAAGCCCCAAAATTTGTAGAAACGGGTTGGCCATACAGCCAGATAAGTTATCGCTGAATTTAGTTAATGAACTGAAAGTATTGCGTTTTTTCTGTAGATAAATATCATCGATCTGATTGAAGGTTTCGAGCGCTTTTTTCGCTTTAATCAGACGCTGCCCTTCCATCCAGGTTGTTCCTGCCAGGGTAAGCGCCAGCAATACCGCAATTGCAGCCGGTAACCAGAGACGTCCCCGTTGGGGCTTTTCTGTTACCCGGATAACCGTCTTCACTGCCGGTCGGTAAAGAAGGTCAGGTAGCTGAGGTAAGGCCAGCGATGAAGCAAGACCGGGATATATTGCAAATCTACTGCCCATCCAGTTTGCCCAGGCTCCATGCCGTACAAATCCCTCACCGTAGTCAGAAATAAGCATCCCGGTCAGCTTCAGGGATGTCTGGCTAAACAGTGTCTGTAATGACTTCATTACCCCGGTGTCATACAGCCATAATTGCAAGGCATCGATCATGGCAAAGCGCTGAATAGCGTGATGACCGCCAGACTGGCTGTGCCGTTCCAGCATTGCGCTCAATCTGGTAAATTCACTGTTGAGCGTGGTCTCTTTACGGGTGGTTATGTCAAATTCTCCGAGCCATATTGCACGGTCGGGATCTTCAACAGAACGCTCCCGGCTCAGTTGCGTATATAGACCCAAGATGCAGGGGAGGGATTCAGACAGCGGAAGTGCGCTAAACGATGCCTGGCAGTCGGCGATTTGCGCCAGAGTCAGCTCGCGACTTTCCTGCCCATCGGGAAGAAAAGGGAAGAACGCCATGATTTTTGTATGCTGGTTAGTTGCATGGACCCGTGGCAAATATTTGTGCAGATCCTCAACATTCGGAGCCAGAATCCAGCGAATGTTCCCATTCTCAGCCTGATCGTCGAGAGGCTGACGATGAGAAAACCACTTTCTGGCGTATGGACCAATAATGAAAATGGCGACGATTCTTTCCTCTTCCTGATGCATTAAAAGAGAATGTGGCGTCTTATTTGAGTCGATTGAAGCAGACATTTAATACAAACCATCCAGGTATTTTCTGCAATAAATCCAGAGAGCCAGTAACAGGAAGAGCATGGTTCCGGCCTGCCAATAGAATGGGTTTCTCCAGCGGTTACGTGATTTTTCTGGAACAAAAAGAGTGAGTTCTTCTCTTTTTTCCTCTGCAACGCCAATGTCCTGAGTTATTTCTGTAACAGGCTCCGGTGCGTAGTGTGATATCAGGGCAATGATTTTCTCGTCGTGCCCAAGAGATTGGAGGATCAATGGAAGTAATTGATAAGCATAATGAAAAATATTCTCCTCACTTTTTTTCAAAAAAATATCAAGTCTGTCAGTTAATGAGCCAAACTCCTTGTCATAGCCATAGAAATGACGAGTCAGCAAATTTCTTTCCCATGAAATGTTACTGGCATTCAAGTGTAGTGAAATATGCTTATCGAGATAGCTACAGATGATATGGCATAAATCATCACTTAGTTGCTCACATTCCCCCTCTGAAATAAGTGCTTTGCTGAATTGTTCAATCAGATTGACCACTTTTAGCTGGAACTCGGCCAGCGAAGGAATTACACCATTAAATGACAACAGCGTATCAATACACATTATTTTGTTATAGTATTTTTCGCTTCTCACCAGTCCTGCTCCAAAATTTTTCCCCATCCTTCATTATGAATATAAGGACTCACCCTGATAACGCTGGGTTTCAACAACGATGAGGTAATGAAATCCAGTTCGACATCCAGCCCAGATTGATCTTCATCTTCCAGGATGTCTTTTATCTCATCTGTGCACAGCACTTTCTTTTCAAGAAGCTCATTATTTTTGCTGTAAACACCAATATGCAGCCAGGAAATGTTTTGCATGGGATAGTCGAGTTCAGATTTGGCAATGGTCAGCGTTTTCTTATTGGCGCTGATCAACCTTTTCCGCCAGTCCTCGCCATTGTGATGAGGGAAATAAGAGCAACGCTGTTTATTAACCACTTCAGGAAGTACACAACAACGTTTAAAGTCGATGCCAATCATACTTTCGAATTCTTCCAGAGACCGCTTGTCACCCAGAGCATACCGTGGGTCAATATCACGGCTATCTTCCTCATAACCGAGTAATCTTCTGACTTGTTGCTTGGAGTTTCTATCCCTCTCCCACCATGCTTTATCAATCGAACCGGATTTTTTGGCTTCACTATTATGATCTGACCAGACCTTAGTATGGTTTTTTCTGCCGTAAAAATGCCATAGTAAAACTTTATGTGGGTACCAGATGTCATAACCGTGGGTAAATGAACGCACAGCCATGGCTATCTCTTCACCTTCGAAGAATATCTGTGGATCGTTTGGGACGTCGGTGACAAATGACCCCTCGGCAAAAATAAACCCTCCGGCCAGATAACTTCCTCTTAATGGGGCACTATCTTTGAAATAAATCGAGGTCAGTTGCAATATGTTATCTCTGGAAAAACGACGAAATACCAGGCGGTTGACGACGTTCTTTTTCGTGCTGTCATCACCCGGTTCGTATCCTGGCGGGTAAGAGGAGAGGACGGGTTTACTGCTTTGCTTTTTTAATTGAGTTAGCATCGAGACCATCTCTTTATCCCAGTTTTTAATAAACCGACAATGAGAGTCAATCTGCAGGAAATAGTCTTCTTCGTTATAGAGTTTTTCGCAAAGACTCCTTGCCCAGCAAACCCCCTGGCTGAGGAAGTAATGTACATTCAGGATCTGAATGTGGGCACCATGATAGTTGAAAATATATAAATCATGATCACCCTGCTGCTGCTGCTCATTCAATAGCATCCCTTCCTTCAGAAAAAGCGCTATATCCCCATCATCCTGCCAGCATACGGCAATGTTGAGTGAGTACAAACCCGAAGAGTGTTTGATAATATCATTCAACGTCGGAATGAGTTCAGCGTCCCGATAGCTGGCAATACTCACAAATATTCCAGGTTTTATGTCCATATACTAACCCTTATATCTGAATTGACATAGCGTAATTGGCCTGTCAATTAATATCTAAAACAATTTCAGCCTTAGCAGTAAATGTCCCATTTTGTGGACGAGAAGAGCCAGTGCTGGTATTAATTAACTTCGCTCTCCAGTTGAATTTTGCGGCACTATTGGTGCTAGTTGACGCTATTTTTTCCAGAATAGAACCATCAACGTTAATGACGCTGCCACTGTTGCTTAGTATCTGAATGCCAAGATTATCCGTATTACCATCTGCATCTGTTACTTTTATGTAGGTTGCATCTGAAGACGGCGTAGTGGTGGTAATGCTTGCGGTAGTAGAATAGGAGCCATAATCTGTTTTACAGGTCAGGCTGAAGTCCAGATTGCGTTCCACGCCTGCATCCACCATGGCGGGTGTCACGGTATTAAAATCGATGATTTTGGTATTTTCGACAGTACATGCTGGCGTGCTGATTATCTTTATCTGGTTAATAAAAAGTGACACTGGACGAACTGAGTCAGCCCCTAACCATTCATAACCCAGGGTGCCGGAATCAAGCACAATATCCCCTGTTGGATCGGAAAGCGTCAGGGTATCGTCCACTTTATAGAACCGTATTCGATAATAACTTCCTGCTACCCAGTCCCATGTCCCTTTGTTTTCACCATTGGAAAATGTCAATGTGTAATTAATAGGGTAATAGCCGAAAGTGGCGCTATCCGGAACATAAATATGTAATTTTACTCCGATACCAGGAATATTAGTTTTGTATAATCTTGTCGCTACTTCCTCTCCCAAGCCGATCAGTGCTCTGCCTGCGGCCAGACCACTAACACACTCATCATATCCGATGGCACTACCCAGTGATGAAGTAGTGAAGGTAGCAATAGGGTTTGATAAATCAGTAACGGCATCAGCACTAATAGTAATGGTCTGAGCAGGAAGGCTTAATATTGTTGGTGTTCCCCTTGCCAGGGTACAATCTGCCGCTGCATTGCTTGCGATTAATCCGCTCAGTGATAAGAATATAACCTTCCTTAGCATGTATATTATTCCTTGTCTGGATCTATTTTTTCTATCATATCGGGTGGTAATATTTTCAATAATTCTGAAAAACGCTTACCTACAGTTGATTCCGCAAACGCTAATAGAGGGATTACCGGGCTACTGGGTTCCATTTTTGTGAACCATGTACGAATCTCTCTGAGCTTTGATAATGCATCAGAGCGATTCTCTATTGTTTTTTGTACCTCAATTCGCTGAGGAGAAGTGACCGGAGCGTCATGGCTCACAATAGCGTTAACAGGTGAGGTTTCTGCTGGTTCTGTTTCTGTTTCTGGTTCCGATCCACTTTCCACTGGCACAATATCCTGTGGTGCAGAGGACTGATATGATGTGGTGACAAATAAGTTCAGCAGAGACGTCAGCCGTGAGAAGTCAGGCGTATCATGGCCTAATGAGTCTCTGAGATGATCCTTTATCTCCGCAAGACAGGCCCAGGCTTCCCGCAGAGAATGAATAGTTTTGTCTTCGCGCTCATCCCATTCATATAATAGTGCGGTGACGGTGGCTTCGGGTAGTGCACCTTCTTCACGCGGGGAAGCATTGGCTTTTTCAAATTCTTTAATGGTGATTTGTAAGCCTGCCGCCTTTGGCAGTGTCTGATTTCTGATATCGGTGAGCAGACCGCTAACATCTTCCATCTCCGATAGCGCATTGGCTCGCATTAACGGGTCAAATTCACCATCCTCCAGTAACTGAGGATGTATATCAACCGGGAAAGCGATAAGCAAATGGTGCAGGGCCTGCAGGCCTTCATTGATCGCCATCAGGCCTATTTGCCTGGTGCGACAGCGTATCAGAGCGATGACCAGACGGATATCCTTGCTTTTTTGCAGCAGTGCCAGACATTCCCGTTCTATCTCGGCCCAGTTCACAGGTTCAGCTGCCTCAACAAAGTTGCCATATTCCACATCCAGTCTGGGCTGTAACTTTGATTGCAGCATAATAAACCCGGCGTCGTATTCCAGGTTCTCCCCGCAAGGCCACTCTCCTGGAATAGGATCGAGCAGGTGTTGATAATAACTACTGAGTTTCGTGGTATGTATTTCAGCCACGGTAATATCCCTTTTCCTGAAAATTTGGCTGTTAACGGCCTTTCCCTGCTCACTCAACGCGTGAACGTATTTACTGCAGTGCTCCCTGGTACAATTCAGGCTCAAAGCTCATCCCGTAGATGGGAATATCGGTTTCAGCTCTTTCCAGCCAGGTGGCATATCCTAGTTGATGCTCGCCACTTAACGTGGCATGTGGCACCTCACTGGCCGCCAGCACCAACTGAGTATCCCAGGCATATTCAAAGCCAATAAAGTTTCGCACCCATTCCCGTAATACCGGTAGATCCTGCCCCCACGGGCTGAAACGGATATATTGCTGCAGCGTCAGAGGGCCAAGAATAAGTTTAAATTTATGCTGCCGGTCTTTAACCGTATCACCCAGTATTGCGCCATCGCCCAGTAACATGGCACAGTCAGCCGCGCCAAGGATGGATTGATCTTTAGGAGAGAGAAAAATCCACTGGCTGGCGAATTCCTCCATTCGTGCCGGAACTTCAAAGTAGTATTGCAATGCACCGAGTAGGCCTTCCGGATTACGTGCTTCACGAATCAAATGGGCGGAAGAAGCGAGGCGGGCATGTGTTGGCAAAATCTTACTATCCAGCTCCTGCGGATCCATGCCGACCAGGCTGGCGATGTAAAAAGAGAATCGCTCATCATCTGCGCGATCCAGTGATGCAGTATCCTGTGCGACAAACCATGCCCGATAAAATAAAGAGAGGGCTCGATGATGAAAAATATCCAGAAAATCAACCATTGTATGGTCATTCAGTTCTGAACGTGAGTAGATCAGCTCCGACAGATTCAGTGGCATCGCGCCCTGAGGTCCCCAGACACCAAGACCAAAAAGTTGCAGCCTGGCTCTGCCATCCTCAATGCCAATACGCGCAATCTCGCGGGGTGAAAACGCCATTGTGGCAGCCTGGCCGATACGATATTTTTCCTGAGAAGGCAACGCTGCCATACCGGGGTGGGGCGTCGACTGATGTTTGGCAGCAATAGCCCGCATGACGCTGATAAAACCCGCATCCCAGGGGCGATCTTCATTAAACCAGGCATCCAATGTTGATAATGAATGCGCCATATCCACCGATTTTTCAGACATCACAGCGCCCCTCTTTTACCTGGACGTCCCTGCCAGCTTGCTATTGGCCCTCTTTGCATTGAGTGCAGTTCGGTTTCAGTAAAGATATTGATGGCTGCGTGACGAGATAAATAGTTTTCCATGATCAATCCGAACAAATAGGGACTGATACCTGAAAAACCGTCTTCGTCTACGGTCAACGTACAGCGGACTCCCCGGCCATAGACCAGCAGTCCATCGCCAGGCAGGCGGCGGGTGATTGGTTCGCTTTTGCAACCAATAAGACTGTTAACCTGGGCGTTTGACTCATGGTCCGAACTGTTCAAAAACAGACGAAGCATGTTGCGCAGGGATTCTCCGCCTAATCCGTGTTCCATATCTGACAGCGGCAAATAGTTAAAACTTAGCTGACGGATCAGACGCCAGGCGGATTCACCAAGAGCGAATGGCGCTCGTGGCGCACTGGGCTGGCAAATAAAGGCGGCCCCCAGAATTGGAACCGCGTCGGCCATGGAGAGATCAAAGCTGCCGCTTCTTGTGATCAGACGAGGAAGGTCCCTGTTTGTGACCATGGCTTCGACAGAAAGATATCTGATGTGATCGGCATACGGCGCTTCCTGTTGGTCAACCAATGAGATGAATACTTCAGTACCCAGATAGGGCGTCCTGGTATCGTACTTTCTTTTGGTTTCTTCTTTGATCCTTGCCTCACGCTGGATGGAGAAGTAGCGGCCAAAATTGCTGTAGTCGCAGTATCGTGTCTGATAAAGCGGATTAAAGGTAACTTCTTCGCTTTTTTCTGCCTGCTGACCCAGGACTTTATTAACCGAGAATATTTCAAAATCCATAGGCTTGCTGCGCTCAGGAACAACATGGAAAGCATTAAGCGCTCTGTTAACTTCTATCCTGTCAACCACCTTAGGAAAGAGATTAATTACCGGGGTGCAAAACAATAGAAATTTCGATGAATCGACATGGCCAATCAGCTCTTGTGGCAGGCGTTCTAACAGAACAATGAGCTCGGCTTCATTAGTGTGATTGTGCCGCAGTCCTTGTGCCAATTGGGTTAGCGTAAAGAAATAAAAACGTTGGCGGCAGGCAAAATATTCATGGATTAAATTGTGTCCATGGAACATGTTCCATGCCAGGGGAAGCAGTGTCTGGTCGGGTTTCAGCCCCTCAAAGGCCAGAGGTTGCTGACTGATGACCACATCCTGTGCTTCCGACCCACCCGCGCGTACGATCATTGCTACGTTGCTGGTATGCATTAACTCGAAAATATGGGAGACAACACTTTCATCGCCATCAATATAAAGCGGTAAGTCATCAAGGCCATTTAGTTGAGAAAATATTTTGTCACCCTGCAACTTCAGTTTTATACGCAGTGCGCCTTTAAGTTTTGCTGACGGAATACGATACTTTTCCAGGTTCGGCAGATCGGGAGGAATCGAAGTCAAACGGGCTTCGGTTATTTCTATCGGCCAAAGTGTGACGTCCTGACCATTACGAAATTCGCAGCGAGAGTTTTCACCGGGTAAAATTTGGGTGTGAAACGCACTGCCTTTGGGAACCCGATAGCCTTGAGTCAGATCGCCTTCTTTCAGGTTGGGTGTTAGCTGAACCACACCCATTGATGGCGTCGGTGAATTATAATTTGGATAGACGATATCTAGCAGTCGCTGGGTGAATTTAGGGAATTCAGCATCCAGTTTTATCTGCGTCCTGGCGGATAAAAAGCAAAATGCCTCAATCAGACGCTCGACATAGGGATCGGCAACTTCGATTCCATGCATACCCAAACGGGCGGCAATTTTAGGATGTTTATCAGCGAACTCACGTGACATTTCTTTCATAAAGGTGAGTTCATGATTATAATAATCAAGAAATTTATGATCCACCTGTATACCCCATTAATTCCATTTTTATCACTCTTAAATTTTTTTGGGATTTTCAGTTCAGAATAAAACGATTCCTTCGATAGCCAGAACAGTAGGACAAATCATCCAATGGCCGTAAAATGTCCTTCCCTGAAAGTATCCTGGTGGGTAAGCCATCGGTGCTTATTTCATCATGGAAAGTGTCTGATGGGAATAAAACAGTGATGTACATTGCATCCGACATTTCCACTGAATCATGTTCATCCCTCCCTTAATTTGTATTTTATCCTTATATCATGATGATTCTGATGACTCAAATCTGAAGGTTTATATATTTATGTTTTTTTTGGCATCTTATCTCTATACTCTATTAAAAAATCTTTGATAATAACGATTTAAGTATGGCGCGATGATGAAATTAGGAATTTGTCCCGGTCTGTAATCCTAAAATTAGGTCTGAATGTGTTCTGTGCTTTGTGTTTCTATATCACCAAATCTAGAATAGCGCCAAAGGACGGATATGTCTGTAAATAAAAAGCCCAAAGGGATTGAACTATAATTATGGCGATTACCAGGAAAAATTTATTTGGAAAACTAGATGCAACGCTATTCAGAAGTATCGAAAGTGCGACGACGATTTGTAAGTTGCGTGGTAATCCATACGTCGAACTGGTCCACTGGCTCAATCAACTCTGGCAACAGGATGAGAGTGATTTTCGTCTGATTGCCCGTCACTTCGAAGTGGATGTGGATGCAATGGAGCGAGGTTTTGCTCAGGCATTGACTCGTTTGCCTTCCGGTGCGAGTAGTATTTCTGATTTTTCCTATCATATTGAACTGGCTATTGAACGCGCCTGGATTTATGCCAGTCTGGAATGTTCCGATAACCGGATCCGTAGTGGCCATTTGCTGATTGCAATGCTGACAACTATGGAGCTACGCCGTGCTTTATTTGATATATCTCCTGCACTTGAACATGTTTCTCTTGAGCATTTAACCAATGATTTTGGTTATATCACTCAGTCTTCTGTTGAAGCGAGCGAAGCCGCAAATGACGGCAGCGTATTGAATGAAGGGGCAATGCCTGGCGAGGCCAGTAATGCGCTGATGAGCCATAAAAACAGCGGTGGTCTGGCGCAATACACCACCGATTTCACCGCGTTGGCGCGCGAAGGAAAAATCGATCCTGTGCTGGGGCGTGACCATGAAATTAATACCATGGTGGATATCCTGCTACGTCGTCGTCAAAACAATCCGTTGTTGACGGGGGAGGCTGGCGTTGGAAAAACCGCCGTGGTTGAAGGGTTGGCTCTGGCTATTGTCGCGGGCAATGTCCCCCCCGTGCTTTCTCAGGTACGTCTGCTGACCCTGGATGTTGTGGCGCTTTCTGCTGGCGCCAGTATGAAGGGCGAATTTGAGGCGCGGCTGAAATCGGTGTTGGAGGAGGCGATAGCTTCTCCACAACCTGTGATTTTGTTTATTGATGAAGTTCACACGTTGGTTGGTGCTGGCGGTACGGCGGGAACGGGAGATGCAGCTAACCTTCTTAAGCCCGCGTTGGCGAGGGGGCAGCTTCGCACCATCGGTGCGACCACCTGGCGTGAATTTAAGCGTCATATCGAAAAAGATCCGGCACTTACCCGTCGCTTTCAGGTACTGCAGATTGGCGAACCGGATGAAGAGACGGCAACCTCAATGCTTCGCGGCCTGCTCCCCATGTTGGAAAAACACCACGGTGTCTGGATCATGGATGAAGCTTTGCAGGCTGCTGTTCGCTTATCTCACCGTTATATTCCCGCCCGTCAGTTGCCTGATAAGGCGATCAGTCTGCTGGATACCGCCTGTGCTCGAGTGGCTGTTGCTCAACATGTGCCACCGACAGAACTACAGATCCTTAAATTCCAGACTGAAACGGCTGAGACTGAATTATCGCTGGTTGAAAAAGCGTTGCACTTTGGTAAAGGCGATAGCAGCCGTGCGGCATCTTTGCGCGAACATATTGCCGGGCAGGTTGAAGAATCCCAACGGCTTGAGCAGCGGTGGCTGCAGGAGAAAGAGCTGGTGTCCTCCATGATCGCTGTCCGACAGGAGCTTCAGGTGCTGGTTGCACAAGACTCACCGGATAACGATCAGATTCGCCAGCAGCAAAACCAGCTTTCTGTGCTGGAAGTCAGTCTGGAAAGCATGCGTCAGGAGCAGCCGATGGTGCAGGCAGAAGTCAATGCGAGTGTCATCGCCAGTATTGTTGCCGACTGGACGGGTATTCCTGTGGGGCAAATGATGAAAGACGACATTCGTGCTGTGCTGGCGTTGCCACAGCGGCTGGCAGAACGTGTGATTGGTCAGGAATTTGCCCTGAATCAGGTGAGCGAAAGTATTCAGACGGCACGTGCCGGTCTGGCCGATCCGAAAAAACCGATCGGCGTCTTCATGCTGGTAGGTCCCTCTGGGGTTGGTAAAACTGAAACAGCATTAGCCATTGCTGAGCAGCTTTATGGTGGTGAGCAGAATCTTATTACTATCAATATGAGTGAGTATCAGGAAGCTCATACAGTCTCATCATTGAAGGGGTCGCCACCAGGCTATGTCGGCTATGGAGAAGGCGGTGTTTTGACCGAAGCGGTTCGTCGTAAGCCTTACAGCGTGGTCCTGTTGGACGAAATCGAGAAAGCGCACCCGGACGTGCATGAACTGTTCTTTCAGGTCTTCGATAAAGGCAGCATGGAAGATGGAGAAGGTCGTCAGATCGACTTCAAAAATACCATTATATTGCTGACCAGTAATGTCGGTAGTGAAATGATCAGCAGCCTGTTTACCGACCCGGACACAGCACCTGATGCTGAAAGCCTGAAAAAGCTGTTGCATCCAGCATTGTTGAAAACCTTCCCGGCCGCGTTTTTGGGGCGACTGGGCGTTGTCCCCTATTTACCGTTACTGCCCGAATCTCTGCAGAAAATTGTTCGACTGCATCTTGACCGACTGGGAGCGCGGCTGTTGGAACAGCACGGTGCTAATCTCCATTACCACGATGACCTGGTGCAATTTATTGTTGAACAGTGTCCGGTGTCTGAGACTGGCGCGAGGATGTTGATCCGTTTCATTGAGCAAAATATCGTGCCGGAAATGGGGCGTCGCATATTGAGCAGTGAAGTGGTTATTACAGGGCAGACTATCCGTCTTGAAATGAATAAAGAAAATGGAATTGAGATCATTTTTCAACAATAGAATATGGGGGAGGAAAGCAAATAAAAATCAGATGATCAGCAATGGAAAGGGCAAACACAGGGTGTGTGCGCCGAATGTAATCAATTTGTATTTGTAAATAGGAAAATTTTTATGCGTAACTTTAAAATGACGGTATGTGCACTGGCTCTGGGTATGGTTTCAGCTTCTTTCGTACAGGCTGCAACTCAGGGGACTGTAGAGTTCAATGGTAAGTTAATCAACGATACGTGTGTGATTGATCCAGAAAGCGAGAACATCGTTGTGACTCTGCCAACTCTTTCTGTCCAGACCCTGGCTGAAGCAGGCGCTACTGGTGGTTCAACATCATTTGATATCAAGGTGACTGATTGTCCTGCGGCAATCACCCAGGTTGCAGCCCATTTTGAAGCAATTGGCGGTACTGGCACCGATGCAGCTACCGGCAATCTGATTAATGATGAGACGACTGACCCAGCCACAAACGTCCAGGTCCGTCTGTATGATACTGATGAGGCGCCACTGGCCTTGGGTAATACCGGTACAGCATCTGAGGTCGATACCACTAGCCAAACCGCCACAATGCGTTACTACGGTGGGTACTATGCTACAGGCACCACTACTGCCGGTAATGTACATGCTAAAGCTCAGTACACACTGGCCTACCCATAATAGTCGCTCAATACACTAGACAGTAAGAGCGGCCTGAGGGCCGCTCTTGTTGAATAATATAATGACTTGGTGTTATGGGGAAATAAATCCAGGCTATTCGTGTTGTATTTAATTAAGAGTCAATATTTTATTGGGTAATTATATGTTTTTTAAAATGGCTTCTTCAGCTCTTTTGACTTTCTGTCTGGTGGCCAGTAGCCAGGCGGCGATGACAATTAGCGGAACGCGTATCATTTTTCCGGGTAATGAAAAAGAAGTGAATGTCCGGACAAACAATAAAGGCGCTAATCCGTCATTAGTCCAGGTCTGGGTGGATGATGGCAATGCTAATGCTGATGTTAACTCAATAAAAACACCGTTTATGGTTACGCCGCCTGTGTATCGGGTTGAACCCGGGAAAGGCCAGAGTGTCAGGGTAATCTATAACGGCATGGCGCTTCCTCAGGACCGGGAATCTGTATTCTGGTTCAATATGCTGGAAGTACCACCAGTTATGCAAAATGCGGAAAAAGTTGATCGCCTTGAATTGGCGTTCAGAACCAGAATTAAAATATTTTATCGGCCAAAATCGCTCTCCAGTTCCGGAGTGGGTGAAGTGGATAAAATTAAGTGGGAAATGCTGGGAGATAATACAGGAATTCGGGTAACTAATCCGACGCCTTATTATTTGTCTTTCGATAGTGCTGATGTACAACTTGGTGGTAAGGCGGTTGCACTGAATACGGAGATGGTGGCACCTTTTTCCAGCAAAGATTTCCTGTTAAAAAATAAAGGCAGTGTTGCAGGCCTGACGGGAGTGACCTTCCGGTTATTGAATGACTTTGGCTCTGCCTATAAAGGTCAACTGAATTTCAGCAATGGAAAAGAATTGGTTTTACAGCATAAAAAGTAAAGGATCGGTTTTAAGCAGCAGAATTAAATCGTGCGGATAAATGTGCAATATTGGAGAGGGAATGCTCAGCCTGTAAAAAGGCGGCAGCAGCCAACTGGGAAAAGGAGTTTACCAGGTGCATCAATCAGAAATGAGTCTACACCATAAACCGAAAGGCACACTGCTGTGCGATTTTTCACCCAGAAAAATGATAGTCGCGGTAGGTGTTATTTGGGCAGCGATGGTACCCGTGGGATGGGCTGCACTGGCCACATCGACCGAGAAAAATGTAGCTACTGAGCCTGCTATTATCCAATTTAATTCATCATTTATGCATGGTGCTGCCATCGATGTTTCCCGTTTTGACAGAGGAAACTATGTTGCACCAGGCAGCTATCTCGTCACTGTTATTGTGAATAATGAAAGTCGTGGGAAATATACCATCCGTTTTACGGCACCTACCGGTGAGTCAAGTGCATATCCCTGCTTTACCCTGGGGGAGATTGAGCGTCTGGGGATCAAACTGGATGCCGTGGTGCAAAAGGAACTGGATCAACAGACTCCCGGGAAAACCGAAGACTGTCATAGATTAGAAAGCCTGGTTGCCGGGAGCACCGTAAATTATGACAGTGGTGACTTTCTGCTTGCGGTTGTTGTACCGCAGATTAATGTTGCCCATTTACCACGAGGCTATATCGATCCTAATACCTGGGATTCAGGGGTAACGGCGGGTTTCCTGGATTATAACACGAACATTTATACTCTGAATTCAGGGACAGGTAAGTACAGCGAACGCCACAGTACTACCTACACGAATAATATTGGTTTGCAGGCAGGATTTAATCTTGCTGGATGGCGTTTAAGAAAACGGCTGAATGTCAATTGGTCGAACCAGAGTGGGATGCATACGCAAAACTTACTGGGTTATGCACAAACCGATATTACACGATTAAAAAGCCAGCTTACGTTGGGAGACAGCAACACCCGCGGTGATGTATTTGACAGCTTTACGCTACGCGGTGTACAGCTACAATCCGACGACCGTATGTTACCTGAAGGCGTCCGCAACTATGTTCCTGTCCTACGTGGGAACGCTGAAACCAATGCCAAAGTTAAGGTGACACAACGTGGACAAACGGTCTATGAAACGACTGTCCCTCCAGGCCCTTTTGAGCTGACTGATGTCGGGGCCATGGGGTATGGTGGCGATTTGTTGCTGACCATCATAGAGGCTGACGGTAGAGAACGGAGTCAAAACATCCCTTTTTCTGCTCCGCCCATGATGTTACATGAAGGCATTTCTCAGTTTGGTTTGTCCGTTGGGCAGTTAAAGGACAACGTTTTACGCAGTAGCCCTAAAGTGCTACAGGGTGTCTACCAGTATGGTCTGACCAGTATGTATACCCTTTATGGTGGTATTCAGGGTTCTGAACACTACCGTGCGCTGGCGATCGGTAATTCTTACAATACGCCTATTGGCGGTTTTTCTCTGGACGGTATGTATGCACAAAGTGATCTCCGTGATGATGAGAAGGATTCCGGTAACAGTTTCAAAATGGGTTACAGCAAATATATTGAGCCAACGAATACAAATTTCACGCTAGCCGCCTACCGCTACTCAACAAAAGGTTTTTATACCTTCAGAGAGGCAAGCATTGCGCGATATGGGACCCGCTACAAGAATTATGAGGCGGATTATCGCACTCGGGAAAGGCTGACGTTAACGCTGGGGCAGCGCTTGTGGAACAATGCATATATTAATGCATCCGGTAGCATTTATAATTACTGGGATAATCGTCCATCGGCAAAACAGTATTCGTTAAGCTATAACAAATCGGAACGTTATTTTTCCTGGGCGCTTTCGGCTTCTCGTTTACGTTCGGGAAACAGCAAAGATGTGAACAGCTTCTCATTATCCTTTAACGTGCCGTTAGGACAAAGTAACGTCAATACCAAGCCGGTGTTCAGTTCAATTTATTCGACGTATTCCCATGATAATGCGGGTAATTCGATGCTGCAGGCGAATGCTAATGGCAGCCAGGGCGACAGAAATGAACTGAATTACGGTATTGGTACGTCAGCAGGCCGCTATAGCACGGGTTCAAACCAACAAGGGGTGACAGGTAATGTTAATTATCGTTCACCTTATGGACAGATTGGTATGACGGCATCAATGGACAGCAATTCGTCTAAACAGCTTTCGTTATCGATGAATGGCAGCATGGTTGCTCACCAGGGCGGAGTTACGCTTGGACCGCAGTTGAGTGATTTGCCTTTTGCCATTATTGATGTACCGGGTGGCGAAGGGGCGAAACTATTGAATGGGTATGGGTCGACGATTGACAGTAATGGTTATGCCATCATGCCTTCTCTTACCGCCTATCGCCAAAACACGGTTTCGATAGATGCGAAAGGGCTACCTGATACGGTTGATGTGCTGGAGAGCGAAAGTATTGTGGTGCCCCGAGCTGGCTCTGCAGCGCTTATCCGCATGAAAAGTATTATTGGTGTGCCAGCTATCCTGACGGTGAGAGACGATAAAGGGGCATATATGCCGATCGGTACTGAACTGGCTGATAAGAACGGCTCGAATCAGAGTATTGTGGGCCAGGGGGGACAGGCCTTTATTCGCGGATGGGACTTTGCCAGCAATATGTTATATGTGATGGGTAACGAGTCAATTGTCTGTCGCGTCGCAGGGGGCAGTAAAATACCAGAGGATAAGGATAATCAAATGGTACAGCTGGAGGTCACATGTTCTCATTAAATAAATATACGCGATATATACTTACTGCGGTTTTTTTTTCGGGGATGATAGTTTCCTTACAGTTAAAGTCTGAAACAAGCTGTAACAATAGCTGTAATATAGATGTGCTTTTTCAGGGCGTTTATACCGATGAAACTTGCAATGTTAGCATCAATAGTGGAAATTATTCAGAGACAGTTTTATTGCCTACAATCAGCATTTCATCCTTGCAAGTTAATGGTGCTGAGGCTGGGAATAAAAACTTTAATATTACATTGAAGGACTGTCCCGCCGATCGTACAGTGGCCGTAACGTTTGTCAGTAATTTGAGTGAAGCCGATACAACGACAGGTAATTTAAAGAATACCTCTGGTAATGATTATAGTGAAAATGTTCAGGTCAGAATTCGGAAGGAAAACGGAACGCAAGTAGTCATTGATGATGAGAGCAGTGGGCAAGAGTATGCTATTCCTTCTGCCGGCGGAGATGTTACACATCAATATACAGCAAGCTATTATGCCAACGGTAATGATGCCGTTACGGCAGGAACATTGAAGTCACTTGCTGGCGTTGAGCTGGTTTATAAATAGAGTAGGGGTGGAGGGGAAATTGACTGCCTGTATATTGGGCAGTGTGAAAGTTATTTTCATAAAATAATCCTTGTAATTTATTGTCGCATGGCAATAAAAGTTTAATCCTTTAAAGTGCACAGTGAAGGGACATCATGGCAGCTATTAATAATAGTTCTCAAAAGTTTATTGCAAGAAACAGAGCTCCTCGTGTTCAAATTGAATATGATGTGGAAATTTACGGTAGCGAGAAGAAAATAGAGCTTCCGTTTGTTATGGGCGTATTGGCCGATCTGTCGGGTAAAGCACTGGAGCCATTACCGCCGGTAGCTGACCGAAAGTTCCTGAGTATTGATATCGATAATTTCGATGAACGTATGAAAGCGATGAAACCACGAGTCGCTTTTTCCGTGGCGAATACGCTGACGGGCGAAGGTCAGTTGATGATTGATATGACGTTTGAAAGTATCAATGATTTCTCCCCTGACGAGATTGCCAAAAAAGTTGATTCACTTTCTCAGCTGCTGGAAGCTCGTACACAGCTGGCTAATTTACAGACTTATATGGACGGTAAGGCTGGTGCCGAAAGTCTGGTAATGAAAGTATTGAACGATAAAACGCTGCTCAACACTCTGGCTGCAGAACCAAAGCCTAAAGGTGAAGCCAGTAACGTACCACGGAAAGACTGAACCAGAAGAAGGGAATCATGTCTACTAAAGTAGAAAATAATAAGTCCGCGGTTGCCGCAACTACCACTTATAGTGATTTTAATTCTTTATTAAATAAAGAGTTTAAACCGAAATCCGATCAGGCTAAAGTTGCGGTAGAAAATGCCGTAAAAACACTGGCAGAGCAGGCGCTCGCCAGTTCTATTTCCATTGCCGATGATGCTTACAAAAATATCGCGAAATTTATCGCTGAAATTGATCGTAAACTGTCAGAGCAAATTAACCTGATCCTGCATCATCCCGAGTTTCAGGCACTGGAAAGCGCCTGGCGTGGTTTGCATTATCTGGTCTACAACACGGAAACCGATGAGAAACTGAAACTGCGTTTCATGGATATCTCGAAGGACGATTTAAGACGTAACATGAAGCGGTATAAAGGGATCGCATGGGATCAGAGCCCTTTATTCAAGCAAATTTACGAAGAGGAGTATGGTCAGCTCGGTGGCGAACCTTACGGTTGTCTGGTGGCTGACTACTTCTTTGACCATACTGCGCCTGATGTTGATTTGCTGTCGTCAATTGGCAAGGTCGCCGCTTCCGCACATGTGCCATTTATTACCGGCGCATCACCCTCAGTGCTACAGATGGATTCCTGGCAGGAACTGGCCAATCCGCGTGATCTGACCAAAATCTTCACGCAGAACCTGGAATATGCCGCATGGAATTCACTACGTCAGTCAGAGGATTCACGTTATATCGGTCTTGCGATGCCGCGTTTCCTGGCTCGTTTGCCTTATGGCATTCGTACTAATCCGGTTGATCACTTTAACTTTGAAGAGACGACTGATGGCGCCGATCACAGCAAATATGTCTGGTCGAATGCGGCCTATGCGATGGCAGTAAACATCAACCGTTCATTCAAACATTATGGCTGGTGTACGCTGATTCGTGGTGTGGAAAGTGGGGGAGTGGTCGAAGGGCTGCCATGTCACACCTTCCCGACGGATGATGGTGGCATTGATATGAAATGTCCGACAGAAATTGCGATTTCTGACCGTCGTGAAGCTGAGCTGGCTAAGAATGGTTTCATTCCGCTTATCCATCGCAAAAACACCGACTATGCGGCCTTCATTGGTGCTCAGTCACTGCAGAAACCGGCTGAATACTATGATCCGGATGCAACAGCTAACGCCAATCTGTCCGCTCGCCTGCCGTATATGTTTGCCTGTTCACGCTTTGCTCATTATTTGAAGTGTATCGTGCGTGACAAAATCGGTACGTTTAAAGAGCGTGACGAAATGCAGCGCTGGTTGAACAACTGGGTGATGAACTATGTGGATGGTGATCCGGCTAACTCTTCTTTTGAAACGAAAGCTCGTCGTCCTCTGGCCGCGGCTGAAGTGGTGGTGGAAGAGGTAGAGGGCAACCCGGGTTACTATCAGGCGAAATTCTTCCTGCGTCCACATTTCCAGTTGGAAGGTCTGACTGTTTCACTGCGAATGGTTGCCAAGCTGCCTTCACTAAAAGGCGTTGCGTAAAATAAGGCCAGTTAGCTTTATTAACAGGCAACAGACTGACCGAATATTGTTTTTATAATAGTGATTAACAGGGTTTTGCTAATTTTACATTTTAGTGAATGTCTCTGTTTTACCCGATCGTTACACAACGTGTAACGTCTTCAATTAGTGTCTAATAAGGAAATTATCATGGCACAAGATATGTTTATTAAAATAGATGGTATCGAAGGTGAATCACTGGATTCTTCACATACTAATGAAATTGAAGTCCTCAATTGGCGGTGGGATGTTGCTCAGCATTCTAATATGCATAGTGGTTCAGGTGGCGGTTCTGGTAAAGCAACGGTAGATGATTTTTGCTTCACTCACTATACCGATAAAGCCAGCCCTAACCTGCTGACCTATTGTTTGTCTGGTAAGCACATCGCTAAAATTGTTTTCGTTGTTCGTAAAGCTGGTGGTGATCCGCTGGAATACCTGACGATCACTTTTACTGATGTCATTATTACGAGTGTTGATATGACCGGTTCTTCTGAAGATGAATCTCGTCCATGCGAGCAGGTGAGATTTTCCTTCTCTGCAGTGACTCAGGATTATGTCATGCAGAATTCTGACGGTAGCAAGTCTGGTGTCATTTCAGCAAGCTATGACGTTAAAGCTAACCTGATAAGCTAATCGGCTTTCATGTTTGTGATAAAGCTTGCCAATCTCTGCGGATGGCAAGCTTTTCACCCAGCGAGCCTATCAGTTCTGGTAACAAGATATTATGGAGAAAGCGATTTTTAATCTCTAATCTGGTTGCCTGAGGTACCGCAAGATGCAGCACGAAAAAAAAATAACTAAATGTACTGAGAATATTATTCGCTATTGTATTATTTTAATCTTGTCATTTTTTTTGGTTGGTTGTGGTTTTTCCGCTCCAAAGCAGAAGAAGTCCGAAGCTATTAGTGTCAGTCTGAATGCAGCAGATGATGTTAACCTTAATACAGAAGGGGAACCTGCGCCTTTAAGTATTGTTATCTATGATTTGAAGTCGTTAGATATTTTTGAGAATAGCGATTTTTTCTCTATTGCTGATAATACAAATCCAGCGTTAAAAGAAGAGGCCTCAAAGATTTATGAGGGGATATTGAAGCCCGGCGAGACCAGAACAATTACACTTACACCGAGTAACGATGCGATTGCTCTTGGGGTGACTGCAGCCTATCGGGAGATTGATAAGGCAAGTTGGAGCGGAATTGTCGAGCTTTATGAAAAGCACAAAAAGAAATCCTGGTGGCGAAAGATCGTGTCGGGAGATTCCGTCACATTTAGCGTGCATTTTAACACATTAGCAATCTCAATCGATAAAACGGACTGACCGATGAGAACAAATAAAGTCGTTTGGAGTGAAGGACTCTTTCTGCGCCCTCAGCTTTTTCAACAGCAGGAACGGTATTTAGAATATTACGCACACAAACGTGCCGCGACTATCACGCCATTCTTTTGGGGATTCGCACACTATGATATTGATCTGGAAGCACTCTCCTACGGCAAACTTGTCCTGCGTTCAGGAGGGGGCGTGTTACCCGATGGCACTCCGTTTGATATTCCCGGCCATGCTGAATTACCTGAACCGCTGACCATCAGCCCTGACCATTTGGGTAAGATGATTTATCTGGCGGTTCCACTGCGGCTTGATAACAGTGATGAAACCATTTTTGATTCCAATGATTATGGTTCTCTGGCGCGTTTTTCTGCATTTGAAACGGACCTTAGCGATACCAATTCGATTCGTCAGGGGCCCAAGCCGGTGCAACTGGCGAAGCTACGCCTTAAATTAGTGGCTGAAAGCGAGATGACTGAATCCTGGATCGGTCTGCAGTTAACCAAAATCAGGGCCATTCAGCCGGATGGAAGTGTGTTGTTGCATGTTGAGGACCATATCCCTCCTGTTACCGGGTATGCCGCTAATCATTTACTGACTGAATGGCTTACTCATCTCAATGGTTTGGTAAAAATGCGAGCGGAGATGCTGGCTGAGCGTTTATCAAACAGTGATGGCAAAGCCAGCGGTAGTGCAGAAGTCGTTGACTATTTACTGCTGCAAATTTTCAACAAATATGAGCCAGTGCTGGACCATTTAAGGAACATTCCTGAGCTGCCGCCCATCATGTTGTACCAGGAACTGGCGACATTTTCCGGCGAGTTATCGACTTTTATTCGCACCAAAACGCGTCGACCTAAAAGTGCGCCGGGTTATGACCATGCACGGCTTTATCAGTCGATCCGACCATTGGTTGAAGAGCTACATGATTTACTGAATCAGATCTTGATCCGTGCCGGACAAATGATCGTTCTGCATGCTAAGGGCAATGGTGTCTGGTCTGCTTCTGTATTGCCAGGAGAACTGCGTTCTTTCTCGAATCTGGTTCTTGCGGTTAACGCTCAACTTCCCATGGATGTTCTGCAACAGCAATTTTCAGCCCAGGCCAAAATCAGTGCACCTCAGCAACTGCATGAGTTAGTCCGTTCGCATTTGCCAGGGTTGGTATTGCAAGCATTGCCCGTGCCGCCGCGTCAAATTCCATATCACTCTGGATATGTTTATTTTGACCTGCTTAAAAGTGGTCCTTTCTGGGAGAAGATCGCCGGAACGGGTGCACTGGCTCTTCATGTTGCGGGTGATTTTCCGGGGCTGAAAATGGAGCTTTGGGGAGTCAGAAACTGATGAGTAAAGTAGACCAGCCTGGGGATATGGACATTCCGAATCCGACGCAAATGCCCGATGAAACGTTAACGCCTCAGGCTCTGGGTAAGTTTTTGTTGGATGACCGGACGGGGTTTGATGCTCCAGGCGCGACAGATACCGACAGTTCTGACGATTTCGCGCTGGCCGGACGCAGCAATAAAAATGACGCTTCTTTAAAAAGCGAAGGGGTGCAGCAGCGCGTATTAAAAGTTAAAAAGGCTGAAAATCCTCTGCTGGAGGCTGTTCAGCCTTTGCTGCGTGCGTTGAGTGATATGCCGGAAAATATGCTGTCGCCTGATCATGCTGAGGTGTTGAAACGGAGCTTTAAACACGAAATTAATTTGTTCAGCATCGTGTGTGATGAGGTGGATATCCCATGGAAGAAAATGGCTATTGTGCGCTATTGCATTTGCACCGCCCTGGATGAGGCGGCTCACACCACAGCGTGGGGATTACAGTCGGGTTGGTCGCAAAGCAACATTCTTAACCATTTTGAAGGTGATAACGATGGTGGGAACAAATTTTTTCTGCTGATTGGCCGCCTCTCGATGAATCCCCATGAGTACGTTGACGTGCTGGAAGTGCTGTTGCGTATTCTGGGGTTGGGATTTGAAGGCCGTTACAGCATTCTGGAAGACGGTGATCGTCAGTTGACTAAGATCCGCCAGCGTCTGCTCACTATCATCCAGAGTACCAGGGATTCAATGCCATCGACCCTCTCTCCTCACGGGTTGGTTGTTCGGGACAAGAAGAAAAGAGAACGGCTGATTGTCCCGGTACGCGTGACATTCTTGTTTGCCGCTATTTTGGTGGCTTCGACCTATATCTGGTGCAAGTACTGGCTCTCTGTGCATGGGGTTGACCTGCAGCAACGCCTGTATGCCATTCAACGTATCAATGTGAATAAGCCGCCAGTGGTTGCCCGTCTGCGCCTGGCTGTGTTGCTAAAAGAAGAAATCAGCAAACAGCTGGTGAGTGTGGATGAGACCTCCATTCAGAGTAAAGTTGTCTTTCGCGGAGATTCTATTTTCCTTTCGGGATCGGACAAAATTATTCCTGATATGGAGCCGATTCTTCAGCGTGTCGCGAAAGAAGTCCATCGCGTCAATGGCAAGGTGGTCATTGTTGGTCATACCGACTCAATTCCTGTCAGAACGAAAATGTTCCCGAATAACAAAGTACTGTCAGAAAAACGCGCTGCAGATGTTGCCCGTTATTTTATTGCTGAGGGTATTGAACCAGCGAAAATAACTGTTCAGGGAGCGGGAGATAGTCAACCTGTCAGCAGCAATAAAGATCAGCAAGGGCGTGCGCAGAATCGGCGTGTGGAATTTTTTGTGACTTATTGATGAGTTAACTAATGTTTTATTTGAATAGAATTTTCTCGCGGCGCGTGACACGGATCATGATGATCATCGCCTTCTTCGCGTTGTTGATCGTTGCAATCTGGTTCCTGGGACCTTTTCTGGGGTTCGGAGAGACACGCCCTCTTGAAAGCATAGAAGCCCGTCTCATCTTTATTGTGCTGGCATTGCTGTGTCTTATTGGCCTCTGGTTTAATATCCCATTTTTCATGATTATGGTCGCTACGGCCTGCGTGATTGTCTGGGTCATTGGTCCTTATTTTTTCATTGGTAATGGTTATCCGCTGACGAGTATGGGGGCCAGGTTTACCGTCATCGGCGTTATCCTATTTTTGGCGTTGATTTACGGCACATGGAAATTACTGCTGGCATTAAAAAATAATCCAAAGTTACTGGATACATTATTTAGCAGTAAAGAAGTCAAAGACGATAGTCATGTTACAGAAGTTAACGCAGTAATTCGTGATGCGGTTAATTATATTAAAAAAAACCGTAAAAACGTGTCATTGTTGCAGCGTTTTTTCCTGCCGAAAAAGTCCCTTAACGATCTTCCCTGGTACATGATATTAGGCACTGAAGGCGCCGGTAAAACGTCGGTTATTTTATCTTCAGGGCAGAGTTTTCCGCGGCCAGAACAGCTGAACCGGGTCTGTAAAGAGAGTGTGCCAACGAAAAATTGTGAGTGCTGGTTTGCTAATGAAGCATTATTTATTGATACGGCCGGTAAGTATGTCGATGAAGCGCACAGCAACATGCCAGAGTGGAACGGGATCTTAAAAGCGATTAAAAAATATCGTCCCGTTAAGGCTCTGAATGGCGTGATTGTGACCGTTTCTGTCTCAGATGTGATGGGGCGCAGCAAAACTGAACTCTATGACCTGTCGGCAAAAATTCGTTCGCGTCTGGATGATACGCGCAAGCTACTGGGGGTCCGTCTTCCGGTCTATGTTCTGGTCACCAAACTGGATCAGCTCACCGGTTTTGCAGAGTACTTCCGTATCCTGACTGAACAGGAACGAGAGCAACTCTGGGGGGTAACGTTTCCTTATGGCGATGAGATGAAAACCTCTGTAACCGAACTGCATGCGCTGGTCGAGTCAGAACTTTCTTTGCTGGAAAATCGCATTGAAATAAACATGACCCGGCGCCAACAGGAAGAGTACGACAATGCCGATAGAAAGAAAATGTATGCATTGCCTCAGGATTTCAGAATGCTGGCGCAGAGTGTGACGGATATTCTACAGAATATTTTCTTTGCTTCGCGTTACGATGAAACTCACAATTGTACCCCCCTGCGTGGTATCTATTTTAGTAGTAGCCATCAGCCAGAAAACAGTGTGATGGTCAATAATAATACGTTGATGCAAAAATGGCGGAACTTCATTAGTAACCGAAGCCCGGATGTCATGGCCTATTCTGCTTCATTGCAGCAAGATGCAGACTTTCTGGTGAAAGATGTGGCTTATGGGCGTCAGTATTTTCTCAAGCAGTTATTTTCTGAAATCATTATTAAAGACGCGGATCTGGTTCGTCACAACCTTCGTGTTGAGTCAAAATACCGTTTCCAGAACTTCTTTGGTCACTGTTTATGTGCTGTTACCGGCATTTTACTGCTCAGTGGACTCTACCACAGTTACCACAATAATTGGGCTTACCTGGAGGCGATAGCGGTTAAGGTGGGCGAATTGGAAGGTGAAGTTAAGACCTTTCAGAAAACCACCAACCAGAATATGTTGCCGACATTATTACATCTGGCTCAGTTTCTGCCGGAGTTCGATGGTCTTGACGTGCTTAATCCGGAGATGGCGTACCGCTACGGGCTTTACGTTGGTAAAGATCTGGATCGGGATTCCGACAGTTTATATCACTTTTTCCTCAGAAAACTGCTTTTCCCTATGATTGAGGAGCAGTCACATCTCGCGCTGAAAAACGCGGTATTTAATCGTGATACGACGGAAATTTATAACACCCTCAAGTTGTATTTGATGATTTCAGGTCAGGGCGTATTCAACCAGGACTATCTTATTGCCGGGATCACTAAAGCCTGGGATAATTCGGGCAAAATTCAGCTGTATGAAGAACGAAGTATTTTCATGGCTCATCTCAACAAACTATTCAGTCATCCAGACTGGCGGCAATATGGTCAGCCGATGGATAAAGATTTAGTTATAGATGCCAGAGAGATACTTAATCGTAATCCGCTCAGCGCTCGTCTGTACGAGCGTGTTAAGTCTACAATACAGCCCGATGCGCCAGAAAATCTGACGTTAAGCAAAATGACTAATGAGGAATTCGGCCAGATTTTTACTGTTACTGATTCAGATATGGCTGACAAAGGTATTCCCGGTCTGTTCACTTATGACGGTTATCACCAGGTATTTAAAAAAAAGCTCAGCGGTATTTTACGGGAGCTTGACCAGGAAGATCGTTGGGTAATGGGAAATTCGCAGCCTCTGGTGCCGTTAAGGACGCTGAAAGTAGATCCGGCAGCTGGGATCGTTGATCCGACAAAAGATGCTCTGATGAAGCTTTATCTGCAAGAGTACACCCGGCAGTGGCAGCATTTTTTACAAAATATTCGCCTGAAAACTGAGGGACTGGATAACAACAGCATGGGGCTGTCATTTGATATCTATATGATGCGTACCCTGGTCTCCACCAATTCTCCCTTAATCAATCTGGCGAAGAGGGCGGTAAAAGAGACAACGCTGGCAGCGGATCTTCCGGATAATCTGCTCAAAGGGCAGCGTAGTATGGGAATAAATAGCCAGCTTCTTGATGCGACGTCAAAACTGAATCTGGCATTAGCGGCACACGAAAAAAAAATGCTCCGGCAGGATGTCGATAACTATTTCACTCCACTTCGTGACTTTGTCGGTGGGAGTGGTTCTACTGATGGGCTGGCTTCAGGGAGCAAGCTGAGTACCATCATGGGTGTGTTAAACGATCAGTATACGCTTCTGGTGCTCTCCGATAGCGCAATCAAAAATGGCAATCTACCTGTCGTTTCCGATGCTGGTCAACGATTGAGTGCAGAGTCTGGGGTCTGGCCCGATCCGTTCAAATATATTATCGCACCGTTGCTGAATGGTGCTTATAAACGGGTTAACCACCAGGTTGTCAGCAGCAGCAATAAGACTATCGCGGCCAGCCTGGGTGAGATATGCCGTAATACGTTACAGGGACGTTACCCTTTCGCTGATGTTTCTGAAGAGGTGAACCTCCGTGATTTTGAGCAGTTCTTTGCTGCAAATGGGGTGGTTGATGATTATTTTAAGAAAAATTTGATGGATAAAGTAGATACCTCAACCCGCCCCTGGCGTTATAAAGGTGATATTGATACGCAAGATTCTAAAGCACTTGATATTTTTGAGCAGGCAGAGGTAATTCGCAAAGCATTTTTCCAGAGTAATGGTACTAAACTGGGCGTGAATTACACGGTAACCATTCCTTACATGTCACCCTCTATTACTCAGGTGAGTCTGAATTTTGATGGCAATACGATGAGTTATTCTCACGGACCGGTAGTGCCAAAATCTTTCGCATGGCCTGGAAGTCGTTCTGAATCGGTTGTGAATATGAGTACTAAGCCTCGCATTACGCTAAAAGACAACGGTGTGACCCAAACAGGGCCATGGGCTTTGATGCGATGGTTAGATATGGTTGAAGATATTGAAACGTCCGCCACCGGACAGCCGATATTATTGTTTAACATGGGTGATCGTCAAATCAAGGTCGAGGTCACAGGACTGACTTATAAAGATGAATTGATCATCGATTTACTGAAGAATTATTCCTGTCCTGATGTTTTTTGAGAAAACAGTGGGTAAGCGTTTTAATGCCAGGGAAGAGAAATATGGATGTTTTCATCGCTGAAATTGGAAAAGGTTCTCGCCCGTTGTCCTTCTCTTTTTCAAAAAGATGGCTGAAAATTGGGGATATCCTATTGCGTGATGTTATCCCCAACATGGTAGTAACCTTACCTGGAAAGAGTTTGTGTACGACTCATCCGTGGTGCTTTGTTATGCCTGGGGATATAGGGGGTAAAAAATATTTCTATTTTGGTTCCTTTGTTAAAGGGATTAATCCCTCTGAAGAAAAACCCGTATTTGCTCTTTATACACGGGTTTCATACAAATGGCTTTGTGCAAATTTACAGTCGGAATTCCATGTCGCCTTTTGGTTGTCAAGGATGCTGATTGGTATTCAGAGACAGGATGGGGTTGTCAGTGACAAGGTGGCCTTAAAAGACTGGATAAAATCGTTACAACGCTCTTGTTCGCCTTTTTGGGAAGCCCTGGTGATAAATGAGCAACATAAATTCAGAAACCGCTCGGTATTACTGCTTTCTGAATTGAGTCCGAGTGAAGAAAAAATACATAGCGATAATGGGACTGAAATCATGCCATGGAAGGGATGGCCTGGCTGTATTCAAATGGACAGGAATGTATGGCTGTGGAGGCAAACCCGGTATGGAAAAATAATCGATTCACAAAGAATTTCACGGTAAGCAGGAAGGAAATAGCCTTTCCCTGCCACTCAGAACATTAATCATTTATCAGGTATTGATATGTCAAGGACGATTACTTTAAGCAGTTCGGCAATGCCTCTTTTATTGGGCGAGCCAGCCTTAGTACTAACAAAACTTGAAGGTGAAGAAGCCTATTCATCTTTATATACCTATACCCTTACTGTAAAGACTCCAGCTAATTATCTGATCCCCTGGCAGTCGGCGTCTAATATCGATATTAAGGCGTTGATCGGTAAGGAAATGACCGTAGAGATAGAACTCGATGGTAACGGATTTGATGAGCTACTGGGTGTCGGGCAGGGAACACGTGAAATCTCTGGACTGGTACAACGTGCCCGTTTCCTTGGGCGGGATGCGAATCAGGCTATTTTCGAAATTATCCTAAGACCTTGGTTGTATCTTACTGATTTAACATCAGACTTTAAAATTTTCCAGCAAAAGACAGTGGTGGAAATTATTGAAGAGGTACTCTCAGAGTATAATTTCCCGGTTGAAAAACGGCTGACGGCCACCTATCCCTCCCTGGATTTCCAGGTGCAGTATGGTGAGACCGATTTTAACTTCATCGAACGTCTGATGGAGGAATGGGGCATTTACTGGTTTTACGAGCATGAAGATCAGAAGCATAAGCTGGTGCTGGTCGATCATGTCGGCGCACATAAGCAGTCTGCCAGTGAGGCCTATCATGTTATCCAGTATATGCCTGAGACGCCAAAAGCCGATCAGGAATATATCAGTCGTTTTGAGTTCCAGGAAACGATCACTTCCGGTAAGTGGTACACCAATGATTATGATTTTACTAAATCACGTGCTGATATTTCGGCGATCGACAGTAAGCCCCGGCAGACCAGTTTCAATGAGATGGAACTCTACCATTGGCCAGGCGACTATGATCAGCCTGATATCGGAGAACAACTGGCTAAAATCCGGATTGAAGAACGCGGTGCAGTAGGTTCACGGGCTATGGGGTTTGGTGAATTGCGAGGTATCGCGTGTGGCATCAACTTTGAGCTGCAAGGTTATCCTCTGGAGAAAGCTAACCGGGAATACATGGTGATCTCCAGCCGTCTGGAAATTATTGAGATCAGCCAACTGACCGGAGCCGGTGAGTTTAGCTATAAATGCGAATTCACGGTGCAGCCCACCACTAAAATTTACCGTCACCCGCAGTTGGCCGTGCGTCCTAAAACCAGTGGTCCGCAAACCGCGGTGGTGGTTGGGCCTCCAGGCGAAGACATCTGGACAGATACCTATGGCAGAATAAAAGTACGTTTCCTGTGGGACCGCTATGGTGTTAACCGCGAAACGGACTCCTGTTGGATCCGTGTCAGCCAGCCGTGGGCAGGGAATAATTTTGGGGGTATTTGTATTCCTCGTGTTGGCCATGAGGTCATCGTTGATTTTATCAATGGCGACCCTGATCGTCCGTTGGTACTGGGCAGTTTGTATAATAATGTCACTATGCCTCCGTGGGATCTGCCAGAGAATGCAACGCAAAGTGGTCTGGTCAGCCGTACTGTAGGCGGTGGACGCACCAACTTTAACGGTATTCAGTTTGAAGATAAGCCGGGTCAGGAATATTACTGGGAACAGGCCGAGCGCGACATGTCACGTTTGACCAAACGTAATGAAGATCAAGTTATTGGGGCAAATTTATCCACAACGATCGGGCTTACCAGAAGTACTTACGTCGGGACTGATGACACTACAAATGTGGTCGGTAGCCAAAGCTTGCTGGTCGGCGTAAATCAGTCGACTAACGTGGTCGGCAACAATAGTCTGCTCGTTGGCGGAGGAGTGAACATTCAGGTTGGCGGGCCTCAGTCTGATATTGTCGCAGGCGCAAAAGGAATAAATGTTGGTGGGGTATTTGCTACCAATGTGGGGGGGGCGCATAGTCTGGCTGTGGGAGGGGCAAGTTCCACCACGGTGGGAGC
>NZ_RQVV01000008.1 GCF_009295515.1 Erwinia endophytica
GGCGAAAGCATAAGGCAGGAGTCAGGCAGGGATGAAAATTTATCGTCCGTTATGGGAAGACGGGGCCTTTCTGGCCCCGCAACAGTTTCAACAGCAGACACAGTGGGATGCGTATGTCACTGACACCGTCGCGCGAATGGGGCTTGCCCATCCGTGGGGAGTGATTGCCGCTGAATTCGATGATGCCGGTCTGGCGCTGTCCCGCCTTAACGCGACCCGTATCGTGGTCCGTTTCCCGGATGGCACGCTGGTTAATACCGATCTGGCCGACAACCTTCCCCCGGTCTGTGATCTGTCGGCCGCCAGCGGTCAGGATACGGTGGAGGTGTTGCTGGCCCTGCCACTGCTCAGCGCCAATGGCGGCAATCTGGATAACGGCCAGGACAGTGACCGTCCCCGCCGCTGGAAAGCCGAACGGGCACAGGTGCAGGAACTGGCCGGTACCGAACGGGGTGAGCTGGCGGTGCTCCGTTATGCCCTGACGCTGCGCCTTGCCAGCCAGGAAAACACGGCGTATCTGACCTGTCCGGTCACACGACTGGCGCGCAATGCACAGGGCGTGTGGAGTCGGGACCCGTCCTTTATTCCCCCGTTACTCTCGCTGTCCGCAAGCCCTGCACTGGTGATGGCGCTGGGTGACCTGCTGCAACGTCTGCAGGCACGACGCCAGCGTCTGATGGCCATGCGCCGCGAAAGTAATGAGCGGATGGCGGATTTTGCGGTGGCGGATGTGTCCCTGTTCTGGCTGCTGAATGCCCTGAACAGCGCAGAGCCGGTACTGACAGAGCTTTTACAGGAGCCAGCCCGTCATCCCGAGTTGCTGTACCGGGAGCTGGCGCGTCTGGCCGGCAGCCTGCTGACTTTTTCACTTGAGCATGACGCGGGAGATATTCCAGCCTGGCGACATCATGCCCCGGAGCAGGTGTTTCCGCCGCTGCTCACCCTGCTTGACCGGTTGCTGGAAGCCAGCCTGCCGTCCCGGGTGATCAGTATTCAGCTTGAGCATGAGGAGCAGATGTGGAAAGGCGCACTGCACGATGCACGGTTGCGTGAGGGCGCTGATTTTTATCTCTCGGTACGCTCTTCAATGCCGAATCACGCGTTGCAGGTCAGGTTCCCGCAGTTGTGTAAGGCGGGCAGTTTTGATGACGTTTCTGATGTGGTGAACGTCGCCCTGAGCGGTATGGTTATCAAGCCACTCAGCCATGTACCTGCTGCCATCCCCCTGCGTCTGGAGAATCAGTATTTTTCGCTGGATCTGACGACGGATGCGGCCAGAGCCATGCTGGAAGCGGGCAGCTGTACCTTCTACACCCCCCGTTCGCTGGGTGAGGTGAAACTGGAACTTTATGCGGTACTGCGGACATGAACAGAGCCGAACTCAGGCAAATCGAACGTATTTTCTGTCCGGGCTGGCTGATGGCCAGCCAGCTGCGTGGTGGCCAGGAAGTCCGTGATGGTGAAAGTCTGTATCGCCGGGCCTGTCACCTGGTTCAGGATGCCAGGACGGCGCTGACAGAGGCGGATTACAGCGATGTCAGCCGTGATCATATGGTGTATGCCCTGTGCGCCCTGCTGGATGAGAGCGTGCTCAATCGTGGCACCTCTGATGATGGTTACCTGACCTGGCGGCGGGATCCGTTGCAGGCGCGTTTCTTTGGCACCCTGAATGCGGGTGAAGAACTGTGGGAACGGATCCGTACTCTTCTGAAGGACAATACGGCGGATACGGCCGTGCTGGCCTGTCTGTACCGCACCCTGCAACTGGGATTTGTCGGTCAGTATCGCGCACAGGATGACGAACGTCGTGAGGATGTGGTCAGGGCACTTGGCGAACGGGTTCCCCCGTTTGCCCTGGCACAGGATGCACCGGTGGTGGTCCGGGCGTCGCGTCTGCGCAGTGGTCGCCGTCTGTACTGGTTTTCCTGGATTGCCGGGGGCGTGGTGCTGGCGGTGCTGTGGTTTTTCCTCTCGTCTTCCCTCACCGACCTGGTGAGTCAGACCGTCGGGCTGAGGTAAGCGATGCGTGATGTTTACCGGGGACTGTTGACGGTACTGGCTGCCATTTTGGGACTGTGGTTAATCCTGGGATTCTGGTCATTATCCACCGGCAGTCGGGTGGGGCTCAGTCTGCTGGTGGTACTGGTTTGTGCTGTGGCGCTGTGGCGCCAGTGGCGGGGAGTACGCATCGGTCATGGGGCGACTGACGATTTCACCGACGCCAGTTTGCCGCCGGAGGATTTTCAGGGGGCGGTGGTGCTGGTGTGCGGTGACAACGCGCCCCTGTTTGCCTCCACCGCCCGACATCGTGAAAGCCGCCAGGGCTGGTACCTGCAGGTGAAGGATGCGGAACAGCTTCCCCTGCTGGCGCAGCGCCTGAGTCGTGTACGACCTGCGCTGGTTTCACAGATTTCCGTATTACTGGCGATACTGCCTGAATGCCACGTCTCCCCGGCTGATTTTACGCAGAACCTGCGGGGATGGCAGCGTGCAGTGACACAGTGCAGGGCGTGGCTCAGCGGGTTGCCTCCCGTCTGGACCGTCACCTGGATTTCGCCGCCGGGAACCTGTCCGGAGCAGGTGCCGGTCTGGTTCATCGCTGGCGGTCATGGCACCGGCCTGCAGGTTCATCAGCCCGGACTGGGGAACCAGCCCCTCACGGACTGGGTTGAAGAAAGTGATGCATCAGGGCGCTTTACCCGCCTGAGTCAGGTGCTGTGGCTCAATAGCCTGCTGGGCTGGCAGGGGAGCGCGGTGGACAGTGTGCTGACCGTACGTCAGGGGGAATTACCCGTACTGACGCCCTGCGCACAGGGCTTTTGCATGGTGCCGGTCGGCGGCCAGCACGACAACCTCTGGCAGCAACATATTGCTGACATTACGGCCCTGTCGCCGGAAACCGCCCGCCAGACTGATGCGCTGCCCCTGCCGGAACTGTTGCTGCCGGGGCTGCCGCGTCGCCGCGGGATCAGCCGAAAGATGCTGTTCTGGCGGCAGGTCGGGCTGCTGGGCGGGATTTTCCTTACGCTGGCGATGATGACCTCCTTTATCAACAATCAGCGTCTTGTCCGTAGTGTGGGCGATCATCTTGCACTCTACCATCGCCTCAGTGGCGAGCTGCCTGCACCGAAGTTGCAGGCACAACAATACCTGCGTGCTGACGGACGTCTGCTGGATGACTGGCAGCGCGGTGGCGAACCGTTGCGTTACCGTATGGGTCTGTATCAGGGGGGGCGTCTGGTCGTCCCGGTGGAAACAGCGATCAGTGACTGGGCGCCGCCGCCCCCGCCGCCGAAGCCGGAACCCAGGGCCGTACCGGTGCCGAAGACGGTCCGTCTCGACAGCCTGTCGCTGTTCGATTCCGGGAAGGCGGTCCTGAAGGCGGGCTCGACAAAAATGCTGGTGAATTCCCTGGTGGATATCAAAGCCCGTCCCGGCTGGCTGATAGTGGTCAGCGGACATACCGACAACACCGGCAGTCCGCAACAGAACCAGACGCTCTCCCTGAAACGCGCCGCGGCGGTGCGGGACTGGATGCGCGACACCGGCGACGTGCCGGAAAGCTGTTTTGCAGTGCAGGGCTATGGCGAAAGCCGCCCTGTTGCCGCCAATGACACCCCGGCAGGCCGTGCGCTTAACCGGCGGGTCGAAATCAGTCTGGTACCGCAGGCGGACGCCTGTCAGTTACCGGATACAAAAACAGCGTCGCCGGATGAAAGCGACGCACCAACTCAAGAAATGGAGAAATAAACCATGGCAATTCCAGTCTATCTGTGGCTGAAAGACGACGGCGGCGCGGACATCAAGGGTTCAGTGGATGTTCAGGA
>NZ_RQVV01000009.1 GCF_009295515.1 Erwinia endophytica
GGCGTTTAAACGATTTTCGGATCAGAGACATAGTCAGGAAACATTACAAAAAAAACATGTTACCTGACGACGTCTTAATGCGACAGAACCCGGCAGTATGGCCATGAACCCCGTCTGATGGCTGCAAAGTTTGTATCTCCTTATCGCATGGCCGGTAAATCAGGGAAAAATGATGCAGCTGATGCCCAGGCTATCTGTGAAGCTGTCCGTCGTCCGCATATGCGGTTTGTGCCAGTAAAGGATGAGAGCCAGCAGGCGATGCAATGTCTTCACCGTACCCGACAGGGTTTTATCGAAGAGAAAACAGCAACATATAACCGATTAAGAGGCCTGATATCTGAATTCGGCGTCATTGCCCCACAAAGTACAGATGCCCTGCGCCACATGGTTGCTGAACAGAAGAATTCTTTGCCGCTTCAGGTTCAGCAATGTGTTGATGATTTGCTGGAACACATTGATCACATTGAAGATAACATTACTGAATATGACCGAATTCTGTCCCGTATGGCAAAATCCGATCACCGCAGCCAGCAACTGATGGAACTGAAAGGGATTGGTCCCACAACGGCCTGTGCGCTGGTCGCCAGTATCGGTAATGCACATGATTTTAAAAATGGGCGCCAACTGGCCGCCTGGCTGGGGCTTACACCATCGCAGTACAGCAGTGGCGGAAAATCAAAGCTTGGCAGGATAACGAAAGCGGGCGATTCATATCTGCGAACGCTTCTGGTTCAGGGTGCCCGTTCGGTTCTGATTGGCGCAGAGAAAAGGACTGACTCATTCAGCCGTTGGGTTTGTACGTTGGTTGAGCGCAGAGGATACTGGCGTGCTGTTGTGGCCATTGCCGCCAAAAACGCGAGGTTGTGCTGGGCATCATTGCATTACGGGGATGATTTCAGGCTGTACTCAGCCAGCTAAAGCACGAAAAAGAATAACCATCTTACCTGCAACTCGTTGATGATAAAGGGTTAGGCCCCGTGAGGTATATCTGAATATTGTACAGGATATACGTATCCGTTTAACGAACAAGAGCCTCACGCGCGTCTTTCATCAGGGCCCGAATCGATAACGATTCATCATGGCCGTTTATAGTACCGCAGTCTCTCCCCTTTATTTTTACTGAAGCGCAGATAAGAAACCGTAAACACCGGCGTTGACATGCCGGGGAAGCCCTTATAGTACAAAATTTTCCGTTTCCCAAACGGAGCCCAACAGAGTCACGGTTGTTCTTTAGTACAGTCTCAGTCGTCTTTTTGATCTACGTTATAGGTGGGTGCTGATGTACAATAATTTAATGTCGTATCATTATATGTTGTACGTTTTTATTTGTTGTGTACAATAGCGTGAGCCTTTACGCCATCAATGTGCAAGGATTCCATCTTGAGGGGACAATAATGAAACGCGATTACGGTAGTGTGGGTACTATAGCTCTCAGAGCAAGCGCTTTACTTCAGGCTATGAGTAGGGATATTGAGGAACAAAGGAAAGAATTTAATCTTACAGAGTATCATCAGACATATACTCGTAACGCTGTCGCAAAACTGCCAAAGCTGAGCCGGCGTATCGTAGAGCTGGCCATGAAAGAAATGGAAGAAAACGGCTATATATTTAATAAAAAGCAGATTGGTAACGTCGAACAATATGCTCTGACGATAAAGAATGTTATCGATATCTACGCCCACCGACACATACCTAAATATCGCGATATCCATAAAGAACCCTACGTGATTTTTGTTGTAAACCTTAAAGGTGGTGTATCAAAAACAGTCAGTACAGTTACGCTTGCACATGCGTTGCGTGTACATCAGGACCTGCTGCGGCATGATCTTCGCATCCTTGTAATAGACCTCGACCCACAGGCCTCCAGTACCATGTTCCTAGATCACACCCATAGCATTGGTACGGTCCTTGAAACAGCTGCTCAGGCAATGCTGAATGACCTCGATACCGAAACATTGCGAGAAGCTGTTATTCGCCCCACCATTATTCCTGGCGTTGATGTCATCCCTGCTTCTATTGATGACGGCTTCGTGGCGAGTCAGTGGGAGTCTCTGGTTGCAGAACATTTGCCGGGTCTTAAACCTTCAGAAGTGCTCAGGAAAACAATCATCGACCGTATCGCAGGGGACTATGATTTTGTATTCATTGATACCGGCCCCCATCTTGATCCGTTCCTTTTGAATGGCCTGGCGGCGAGTGATTTGCTTCTGACCCCTACCCCACCGGCGCAGGTTGACTTCCATTCAACCCTTAAATACCTGACGCGTTTGCCTGAAATGCTGGAGCGTCTTGAAGAAGAAGGTGTAGAACCGCGCCTGAGCGCGAGTATCGGTTTCATGTCCAAAATGACTAATAAACGCGATCACGAAACTTCGCATAGCCTGGCCCGCGAAGTGTATGCAAGTAATATTCTTGACTCGTCGCTGCCACGTTTGGATGGATTCGAACGATGTGGTGAATCTTTTGACACTATCATTAGTGCTAACCCTGTTTCATACCCAGGTAGTGCTGAAGCGCTGAAAAAGGCACGTACTGAAGCAGAACGGTTTACGAAAGCTGTTTTTGATCGCATTGAATACATCCGGGGAGTATCTAAGTGAAAAAGGTTTTAGCTCGTGGCCGAGTTCTCGGTAATAGCAATTCAGAGTTCGCCCGTATGCTTGAAGGTGACGGAGATGTCAAAACGTTCACACTCAAATCTGGCAAGCAGGCCAAATTTGTCAAAACGGTTGTATTAAGCGGTGAGATTGAATCAAAGACGTTCGTTGATGCATCGGTCAATGGACGGGATCAGGCGATGCTTACGCGCGAGTCCGTAAGTGATATTTCCCGGACGATAAGGCTGCAGCAATTCTTCCCGGCTATTGGACGCGAAGTAAATGGACGAATTGAGATATTAGATGGGACCCGACGTCGTGCCGCATGCATCTTTAATAACGTTAAATTCGAAATTCTGGTAACCAAAGATGATATCTCACTCTCCGATGCACGGCAGCTGGCGAAAGATATCCAGACAGCAAGAGAACATAGTCTTCGCGAACTGGGAAAACGACTAGAAGTCACCTATGGAACTAGCATGACGAAAGAAGAGATTGCGTTGAAAGAAAATCTCTCTCCGGCGAAAGTGACACGTGCGTTCCAGGCCGCAGCAGTGCCCGATGAAATGGTTACAGTATTCCCGGTGATAAATGATATTTCGTTGTCGGATTATCAGTTTCTACTGAAACTGGCTGAAGAAGCAAACAACAAGCAAACATCGGTAACAGAACTGATGGAAAAAGTTCAGTATCGGTTGAAGGCCATGCCAGATTATCCGGCAATTGATAAAAGCAAAATTCTTGCGGTTATCCGGTCGGAGAGCAAATTGCTGACAGCCCTCCCAACTAGAATGGTTCAAACAGAGAAGCTGAGAGAATTTTCAGATCGTAATCAGTTTGCCAGAAAGAAAACTGATCCAAAGAAGCGACTTGTTGTTTATGAGTTTTCCCGTATTTCCGCTGAGGCACAGTCGGAGATTGATGAGGCAATAAAACGTATTCTGGAAAGACTTCCAGAGTCAGGTGAGTAAGGGACAAGGATGCCGAAGAGCATCCTTTTTTGTATGTTTTTCACCACGCCAATTTCATTGTTATTTGTTTGATTATAAAGAAAAATTGAAAATTATTTCACACTGAAATCACCACGCTTTTCAACCTCTTCGTGACTCATAATTTCGCTATTGGCAGTTCAGACCAGCGAGTTGTATAGGCAGGAGAAAGCATCTACCGTTTCATATGCCATTCAGACGCTACCCCCTTCCAGCAAACCACACTTTTATGCACTCGCTTTCAGGAAATCAGTATAATAGCCCCTAAATCATCTTCTCGGAGTGAATGGACATGGCTATTGCAGGTTGCGATTTACCAACTTTTGCCACCCGGCTCATGGAATTGAAATTCAATCGGAAAGGAAAAATAAATGTCATATCATAAACCGCGAATATACCGACTGAAAGGAACAGTTGGTAGTTGTGGAACCAATAATCCTGATGACGTAAAAGAAATACAGCAAATGATAATTGGCGCAGGATACCAATTGTCTACGGGAAGAACCATCAGAGCAAATGGCGTATGCGGTTCAGAAACCGATCAGGCGATAATATGGTATCAACGTCTTTTGACTCTTTCCCCTACCGGACTTATTCATCCCACGGACAGTTTCTTTATTCAGGCTATGGAAAATGCGAACTCTCCAGGATGGAGACCACAACATACATCAGGCTCTCTCCGGGTAAGTGAGGGACAAGTGACATTTGATTCAGAAGGAATTGATTATATCACCGCAGTGGAGCCTTTCAGGCAGCAACGTTATCCTAGTTTTTCCCGAATATTACACTGGCCTCCAAAATTCTCATCTGGTGTAACGCTGGGACGAGGGTACGATATGGGGAGTCGCAGTAGTGGCGAGATATTCTCAACACTCAGGCAGGCTGGTATTGAGGAATATAAAGCTGTTATATGTTCGAAAGCATCACACCTTAGAGGCCGTCAGGCTGGACAGTTTGTGAAAGTTTATGGTCCCCTTATTGGTGAGATCACTCACACTCAGCAAATCAGACTTTTTGAAATTGTATACAGAGAAAAACTCAATTATGCGCAAGGTGTATATTCAAGAAATTCACGCCATGTGACTAATGCTCTCACCTGGTACAAAATCGATAAAGGAATACGTGATGTTTTTGTAGATACCATATACCAGGGAAACAGGACTGCACCAGACATGGTGAAAATAATGGCGCGAGGTGGAAGCAGAAATGAAATAATAACATACCTTAAAAACGATCCGATTTTAAGTGGTGATAGACGAAGAAATGAAATAAGGATAGGGAGTCTGAATAAATGATCAGGTTTTTTGGTGTTTATATACTTGGGACGATACTTTCAGCTTTCGCTGTTAATTCTTATGCTGAATCAAATCTAGGCAGTATCGTCAAAAACAAAGAAGTTTCCGCCTGTGCAGAAAAAAATGGAGATAATGACAGTGAGTGTTTTGCTGCTGTAAGTAAACTAACAGAAAAAAAATTAAATACTGCATATCAGGATAAATTAAAAGAGATTTCAAATTACGATTACAGCCAGTGGTGGATGGGAGAAAAAAAACAAAGGGAAGAGATGAAAGAAGCTTTTATCCGAAGTCAGGAGCTATGGTTGAAATATCGTCAGGACTACTGTAAGGCAGCCAGCGCCGGGGCTGAGGGAATTGATGGTTATGGTGCAATAGCGTTAAGTTGCCAGATAAACATGGGGATAAGGCGCATAGAAGAAATCAGAATGGTACACCCTGATCTTTCAGATGGTTAAATCCCATCGATACTTTCGACACTAATCATTTGCCCATAAATAACGAAAGGCTGTTCAAAAAACGGTGATGCCTCCAATTAGTTGAACATGTATTTTTCAATAAAAGCGCCGAAACTGCCCCAGTCATCACTGGTAAACATACCGACAGTAAAGGGAGCCAGTAACGGCAGCAGCTCCCGGCAGGTTTCATCGGTTCGCGGGCCAAATGTATAAGCCAGAACGCCGCCATTTTTTGTGTTATAGCCATACCATAACCAGTGTTGCCGGGCTTTATTGCCGACAAAGCTCCATTGTTGGCTCTGTCGCATTAACGCCGACAGGTCAGCAGAAATCGTGATGCCGTTTTTTTA